>NZ_JBXSOQ010000003.1:0-763908 GCF_057784475.1 Martinezella sp. CNPSo 3795
GCCCGATGCAGGGACCAACTTGAAACCGCAAAACGATCTGACAAATCAACCACGAGACGCCCCATCTCTTATTGCTCTATAAAGTAACCAAGAAATAGGTTGGATTGGGCGGATATCAATCGAGAATATGCAATAGCCGCCCACTCCTATATGCCATGTTTGTCACATGAAAGCATGATACTGTTAAGGCGTTTCACGGCCTCCTTTAACCCATCTGGAAATGGCGTCAAAAACCAGATCGGCGATCCACATGGCGCATATGCCGACGACGAAAGCCGTGGCATTCATGGCTGCGACATCCTTCTGCGGCAAAGGCCAGTTGATAGCGCGCAGATAGAAGAGCGCCGGCTCCGTCAGATAGGCGGCGGCAAGTGCGCCACAGATCGGCGACGCAACGATCTCTCGTGTCGTATATCGGCGCCGGGAGAGGCCACGTAAAATGCCACCGGAAAGGCCAGCGATGACAACACCGGCTTTGATGCCCAAAGCATCCAGAAATTCGTGTAACGTCATCGCTTTTCTCAATCAGATTTTGGAACGGCCGATTGCTTGCCACCACCTATTCATCGGGGATACGGCAGGCAAATCATTTCATTTATCGACAGGCGGCTGCGGCTTCATCAAACCCGCAACACCATCACGCATGATATTGATAATGATTTTCAACGTACTCAAAGCCGTGACCGCGACAGCGGCAACACCTGGGCCGATAAAGGATTGCGAACATTCCAAGGTGCCGTCTGGAAATTGCGTGCAGCCTGTTGCCAGAAGGACCGCAATCATGGATGCAGATAATGCTATCAAAACGTTCAGAACATTATGGAACGCATTCGTATTGAGCATGTGTTTTCCTCTTAAATGGATTGGAGCGGCTCATCGATAGGATGCCGCCCAAATTTTGAATTCGTTGAAGCTGCCATGAAAGGCATGTGCGAAAAGTCGATACCCCTGTATCGCCAGCGTCTAACCGTTCGTAATCGACTTCGGATAAATCTACCGAGCGCGCTCAATCGCTGCCGCGAACTTCTTGGCAAAGCCGGCGATATCGATTGCCCGATCCGTGCCGTTGATAATCCGGCGTGCACCGATCCAATCTGAACCAGTGGCACTGAAGTAATCATCAAGCTTCCTGCCCGTGAAACGGCCGTTGATCATGCCGTCGAACAGGATTTCGATCGCTTTACCTGGATCTAGAGCTCTATCCGGATCATCGATGATGCCATACTTGGCATAGTTGTCCCGCCCGGTGATTTGCACGAGACCGCGGCCACGATAGCGCCAACCGTCATCACTCGCTTCATCGCCGTTTCCCATACGATTAGCATAAGCATGGTTGGCAATCCGGCGCGGCTGACGAGAATAGGCCGCTGCCTGCTCTATATTGAAATACTTCGGAAATGTCGCCCGCAACCCGGCGGCGGAATAGCTCAGATTTTCCGAAATTGCACACATGGTTTTACCTGTCTCGTGATAGACCGTCGCCAGCATGTAAGCCAGCCAGCGGGGATCGAAAGGCTCGGCCACCCACGCATCCAGGATCGCCTCCGTACCATTGACCTGATTTGTCGACAGCCGACCGCCAAATAATGGCATGCGCACTGCCGAGAAGAATTTTTCGTGATCCATAAGCTTCATTCCAAACTCGAAAATATAAATTCGAATAGCAAATATGAATGAGACGCTTGGCGATGATGCCGCCAAGCAAAAGCTGGCTCTTGCGACGAGCCCCTATTCGCCTCCCGCTATCAGATATCGGGCGATGTGATCGCATTAGACGGCCAAGCAAAGGCATCGATCTCCACTTTCGTCGAGATCGAGCCAGCGATGATTTGGGCGTTCACCTCGCCTTCGGCCGCGAAAGCCGCCTGGACATGAGCACCGACTGCGTTTGCGATCGCCGTCATCTGTGTCGCCGTCAGTTCAACAAAACCACTTACCGTCTTGAACCTAACCGTCACCTCTGGATTTGCCTGCACATAGTTGTAGGCTCCGGTGATCAACGATTGGCTCGCTCGATCGGTCATGATGCGCATACCATCGACAGCGATGCTGCCCGTTTCGACAGCGTAGCGTTTGGAGGCAGCATAGACGTAAAGATCGACCGGCTCCGGTTCTGGCGACCAGCCGGCAACGATGGAAAGAAGGCTTTCCGGCGTCTCCGGCCATTCTATGGCCGAGCTGACGAGGGTTGCTTCCTTGTTGCTCAACTGATCAAGGATCGCGTCCTTGTCGGCCGTACCCAGTCCGGAGGTGATTTTGGCGGCAAGCGCCAGCCAGAAATCCGGCACATTATAGATCTGCTGCCGACCGAGCCAGAAGGCGGCGCAGGCCATCCAGCGATCGGCCTTGTTTTCGGAACGGGCCGAAAGCAGCGCCTCGACCATCGGTTCATACATGCTGTCTATGCGATACATGGCAGTCCTTCCTTCTGTTTAGGCTTGGGCAAAGGCGCGCACGGCCCGCCAATCGATTTCGGCAGCGGCGCGGATCTCGGGAGCGGTTTTGGCGGCGGCAAGAGCGACGTTCGCCGACCGGCGCAAGGCCTCGATCATCTGCGAGCCAACCTTCCAGTGCTGGTCTCGCGTTAGAATTTCGACGGCCTTTTCGAAGCGGCTAACGCCATCCTCGGCAGCCTCGGCCGTGATATGCGGTGTCTCGCCTTGGGGCACATTCTGCCAGTTGGCCGCGATCCGCTGCGCCTCGGCAAGCTTCAGCGAATAGACGGCTTCCTGACCGGGAATGACGGTGATGAAGAGCATCCGCGCCAGCCTCACCTGCCGGTCAATGTCCGTTTGCGTCTGGACGCGTTCCAGGGCGAGATCTGCGGGCACGTTAAACAGCATGGATGGTCACCTCGAAATCGTGAAAGCCGGCTGCGGCGATGAAGGGAAAGCGGTGGTCGCCGCGAACGTCCGTCGTGAACTCGAAAATACCGTCCTCGATCGCGACGATCGCGTTGGCATGAACGACCGAAGTTCCAGCCGGCACGTCGAAGCGAACCTTCTCAATGCCATCGGCCCGAACCGTGTATTCGTTGACCTCAAGGGCCGACCGCTTCGGAACGATCGCGCCGTCCCGCACATAGGACGTGGCGTCGATATCAAGCCGATAATCGGCTGCGGGCACCTCCATGACCGCATAGCACTCACCAAACAAAGTGGCGAGTTTGGGAAGCGTTTCCCGGTCACAATGACCGCTTTGGCGGATGCGGCCATCGGTGGCGAACAGAATGTAATGGACGACTGAAGACGTCATGGCGTTACCTCTTGAACGCTGTCGCGATGATATTGCTTTCGTTCCAGACGATGGTGTTACCTGGGCAGTAGATCTGCAGCGTGTAGGTGTGATAGCCCGCGCCGGGAGCGTCATAGAGGGCCGGAACGGCAACCAGACCGGCAGTGTAGGTCGTCTGAGAGGAGCTTCCGTTTTGGCCGCCTGTACCGCTGACGACGGTTTGAACGACGCCGAGATAATAGGTCTGGCTAAAGATCGCGGTGCCGTCGCGGAAAATGTTGCACCCGATTGGCTGGGAGTTCTGGCTGCCGCCGTTCTGATTGAACTGCCCGAGAGTCATGGCGCTGATCACCACGCGGCCGTCGCCTGCGATCGTAATGCCGCAGGCGGCTAGATTGACCGTCTGGCCTGCGCCGATTGTCTGGCCGGCACCGTTGCGGCCGGCTGACACGGCTGTGACCGCGCCGCCCTGAATATTGCTGGTTCCAACTTGCAGCGTACCGATGACGGCCGAGCTGATGTTCACTGCACCGAGGTTGGCGGTGATGGCATCGAGGCTATTGACGGCGATCTTATTCGCGGTGATCGCACCATCCACGATCAGCTCGGCCGAGACGGCGCGGCGCATGACCGGTTTCGACCAGTAGCAGGAGCTGCCGGTGCCCGCCGTCCGCTCCACCTGAAGCAGCATCGCGAGCTTGGTATAGCCGCTTGGCACTGTGTAGCGGCCCTGCAGGCGCACCCATCCGTTCTTAACGGTGGTGCCCGTCAAGGCGTTAAAACCCCACGTGCCGGTAGGTGTCTGGACTGCGGCAAAGATGTTCGCGCCGTTAGCGTCGGTGTTGTACACCCAGACATCGAAGGCATAGACCTCGCCCGCCGTCACCGTGATGAAATTAGACCGTGCGCAATCGCGGCCAAGCGACTGCAGCACCCAGCCAGCCGCATCGCCAGAGGTTGTATCGAGATAGAAGGCTTGCTGGTTCTGAACGGTCCAACCATCCAAAGTCCCTGTTTGCCAGCCATTATCGGCCATATTGCTGAAATCGGTCAGGACAAGCTGTTTTGCGGTAATGGCATTTGCCGCGATCTGCCCCGCGCCGATCGTGTTGGCGGCAAGCTTGTCACCGGTAATGGTGCCGCCCGCGATCGTTGTGGCAGTGACCGCACCGGCCGCGATCGTGCCGGCCGTAACAGCATTGGCGGCAATCTTCCCGGCAGTGACGGCGTTGGCGGCGATCTTGTCGGTCGTAACGGCGCTGGCGACGATGCCGCCGTTCGTGATCATGACCACGCCGCCATCGCTCCACGGCGTCGGTTCGGTCGCGCTGGCCGGGATACGGCACAGCATGGGCTTGTTCACGAACATATAGCTGTCAGTCTGACCGCTGTTGGTGTCCAGCTTGCGCAGATGGAAGGAAGCAGCAACCGCGTTGGCGGGTGCCGCACCAGCTGTGCGCAGACCCGGCCAAAGATCGGGATTGTTCTGATCCGAAGGGATGTTGGCATTGGCCGAGGCGGCGGTATAGCTGAGCGCGCTACCATCAGCCGCTACCCATTCGATACGCAGTTCCACGGTGCAGCGATGTGCCGAGATATAGGCCGTTGCCTCCAACCATTCGCCCGGCGCACAAGGCACCGACATTGGCAGCGAGTTGGCCAGACCAGCCCCGTCAGGCCGCCTCCATCGGACATCGGCAAAGAAGCCGGTAGGTCCGCTGCCCTGCCTCAATTCCAGTACAGGATTGTTGCGGCCAGACCATGCCTCACCCGCTTGGCGGATACGCATGGCTAGCCCCGGAATGGTGCCGCTGGTATAGGTGACGCTCCAGCAGTCCAAGCCCATCGTGAAGCTGGTGTTTTGAAGCAGGTTCTTGCCTGAACCAACCGCCAGAGCATCCGTGGTCACCGAGTTGGAGGCGAGCTTGTCGGCCGTAATGGCGTCAGCCGCGATCTGTGCTGCCGAAACAGCACCCGCCGCGATCGTACCGGCCGTCACCGCATTGGCGGCAATGGTGCCGGCGATGACGGCATTCGCCGCGAGCTTACCGACCGTGATGGCGTTTGCTGCTACCTTCGACGCGGTCACCGAGCCATCAACGATGAGTTCGGCGCTGGAGGCGCGGCGCATGACAGGTTTCGACCAATAGCAGGACGAGCCGGCTCCATCGGCCTTTTCGACGACAAGCGCCATAAGAGCCTTGGTCCAGCCGGCGGGGATTGTATATTGCCCCTGAAGCCGCACCCACCCATTCTTAGTGTCTGTGAAAGCTACAGTCGGCCAAGAAGTGACTCCCGTATTGCTCGTGATCTGCACCTGCAGGAGTGCCCGATTTGGATCGGTGTTATAGACCCATACATCGAAGAAATATGTTTCACCGACCGTGACTGCTATCTGATTGGATGCCGCGCAGACCCGTCCAAGCGATTGCAGGATATAGCCGCCCGATGCCTCACCTTCATTCGTCGTGCCTGCGTAGAAGGCTTGCTGTTGCCATACTCGCCAACCATCCAAGCTCCCCCTTTGCCAGCCGTTATCGGCCATATTTGAAAAGTCGGTGAGAACGAGCTGCTTGGCGGTGATCGCGTTCGCCGCGACCTTGTCGGCGGTGATCGTGTTGGCCTGCAGCTTCGGCGTCGAGATCGCATTGTCTGCGATCTTGGTGGTCGTGATGGCATTGTCCACAAGCTTCGTGGCATCAACCGCTAACGCGGCAAGCTTCTGGTTGGTGATCGCCGCATCCGCGATCTGTGAGGAAACCAGTGTCCCGGTGACCTTGGCGGCGGCTACTGCCGAGATCTGGGCGTCCGTCATCTGCCGGCGATATCGCCCGCCGCCGTCGCAGCCGTCCAGGCGTTACCGGTGTATCGGTACAGCTTGTCATCGGTCGTCAGATAGACCGTGCGACCCTCGACATTGCCCGTGGTCGGAAGGCTGGAGACAATTTCGACCGGCCGGATGCCGGAGGCGAACTTGGTTGCATCGACCGCATTGGCCGCAAGCTTTGCGGCACTGACAGAACCATCGGCAAGTTTGCTTGCATCAACGGCGAGTGGCGCCAGCTTGCCGTTCGTGATGGCGTTATCGGCAATTTGGGAGCTATTTAAGGTCCCGTTGACATCGACGGCAGCAATCGCCGCCGTCCATGCGCTATTGTGATAGCGATAGAGCTTCCCATCAGTTGTGAGATAGACCTGCCGGCCTTCGTCGTTGCCGGTCGTCGGCAGCGCGGAAACGACTTCAACGGCCTTGATACCACTTGCAAGGCTGGTGGTATCCACCGCGCCCCGAGCGAGCGCGCGAGCCGTGACCGCTCCATCCGCAAGCTTAGCGGAGATCACAGCGCCGCTGGCCAGCACGTCAGCGGTAACAGCGGCTACCTCAAGCTTTGCCGTCGAAACCGCCTGGTCGGCGAGCTTCAGATTGGAGACCGCCTCGTCCATGATCTTCGCAGCCGATACGGCGGCATCAGCAATCTTGGATTGGACGATTGCGCCATCGAGAACGTCAGCGGTCTGAATGAGGACGTTCGGCGTCTTGACGGTCAGCCAGGCCGACCAGTCCGTTGCCCGGCTCGACTGCGGAAGATATCGGCCGCGCGCCTCGTAGTCAGTGTTGGCGAGCGTCCATTGGCCGGAAATCAACCAAGAATATGGAGCGGCATAAGGGTTACTGTCGCTGTCGAACACGACATCGCCGGTTTCCTTCAGACGCACCTGCACCCATACGCCCGCGACATCGTCGAGATCCGGCGCACAGCTGATCTTGATCGCCGGGCGGCGATCGATGCCGCCGGCATCCTTGATCGTAGAGGGTTCAACGGTCCAGCCGATCATCGGCTGCGACGGCGGCGTGATAGGCCCGAGCCAGCCGACCGCCGTTGGCAATTGCAGACCTGGATGCCAGTCGTAGTCAGCTGGATCGACTTCCTTCAGCGTGACGACGATCAGGAAATTGGGCTGCGGCTCGATTTTGACGACGAGAAACTTCTTCTCGTCATAGCCATTGCGAGCCGAAGACCAGGAAACGACGTCGTTCGGCTCCAAAGGATATGCATCCGGCGGCAGCGAGATCTGGTGCACGCGGAAGCGCCGGTAATCCTGGATCATCGCCAGGCCAATGCGCTGTACCTGGTTGGCAAAGGGAACGGCGAGCAGCTGAACCTGCGCCGGCAGGCGGCGATTCCCATCCTGCGCCTCAAGATCGGCGTTGTAACGACCCGGTGCATCCTTCGTCGCCCATTTTTCCGCGGGCTCCGGATAGGTGGCCTCGATGGCATTGTAGGTCGCAGACAGCGATGGGAACGGCTGAAAATCCTGTTCCTCCGTGACGATGATATCGTCATCCGTGAAGGAGTAGACCGCCGCGCCCGGCGTTCCCACCAGCATCTTGAAGATGCCACCGACTTCGGCGATGCGGCCATTGCAGCCCTTCAGCAGCTCGGAAATGGCATCGAGTGGCTCCTGATCACATTGGATATCGTAACCGGCACGGAAAGCCGGTTCGCTGCCACCGCCGTCGAGCTGGACGGACGCGTCGCAGGCATTCGCCGCTGCCATCCAGTTCGCCGCCGGCAGGCAGAAGGCACCGATATTCTGGCCGCCATAGACCCATTCCGAGCCGTAATACACACCACGGGCAAGGTTGTAGGTCATCACAGCCGGGTTGCTGCTGGGCTCCCAGGTCGATGGGTCTGTCCAGCGATGCCCGCCATTGCCGCCGACCGAGGAATCTTTGCGGACGTCGTAGAGCGGCAGCGGATGCGGCTCAAAAAGGCCGGCAGGAACACCCCTGAAGAGTTCGGTGTTGTAGCGCGAGGTGAGGATGACGACCTGGCAGCCGCGGCCGATCATGGTCGGCCTCCATGGGCGCTCGGCATGGCTGCCGAATTTGGCCGTCAGGAAGGGATCGGGGCTCGTCTGCGTGCCGTCGAGGAACTTGATCCAGAGATAGTCCTTGTTCTTGACGCGATATTGCTGCACGGGGAAGCCGCGGCCATCAGGATGCGGCTCATCCCAGAGAACGCCGACCTTCTGGTCGTCGATCCAGACGCTGGTCAGGCCGCGCTCGCCCGCGCGGTTGGGAAGGCTGCCGATTTCGATGACATCGGTGAAATAGGCATTCGGCGTCTTGCCGTCCTCGCCCCAGGTGCCGGCATACTTGCGTTTGCCGGCGGTCGCGTAGCTGCCGATGATGAAGGACATCGCATGATCGTCCCCCATGCTGATCTCGAGCTTCGTCCCGGCCGGCTGCGGCTGTTCCTTCTTCGCCAGTGCCTTCTCGACCAGAGACAGGCCGATATTGATGGCGACAGTCAGCACCAGTTTGCCGATACTGATCGAGCCGAGAAAGTTACCGATCGCGGCGATCGCCGCTGAGATCGGATCGGCATGCGCAACATCCGCCATCAGCCAGAAGCTGAGGACATTCAGAAGCAGAATGAGATATTTCATGGATCGGACGACCTCGGTTGGCGCATGGGAAAAGGCCGTCGCAACCAAAGCTGCGCCGACTTGTCACCGGTCAGGGATAAATTTCGTGTCGAGAGCCTGGTTAGCCGACCTTGAAGGCCCGCTTGGCGTCGAGCAGATCGACGGTGCCGAGCCCGCTCTCGCGCAGCACGAAGATGCGCTCGCCATTGACGACGCCGAGCGCGTAGCCGAAGGGGCCTTCATGCGGGACCGCGGCGATATCGCCGATGCCGGCTTCGCTCGGGTGGATCTCGGGCAGCATGCTGGCGACGAGATCGGCGAGATTGTCGAAGCCCGCCGCCTTCATCGTCTTCAGCGCACCGGCGGCGGTCGAATATTCGCCACGAAACTGGGCGGCGCAATCGACGCCGGTTATCGCCAGCACCAGATTGCCGGCAAGCCCCGGCCCGCAATCATGGCTGCCCCAGGCAAATGGCGTGCGCTTCAGCCGGTCGATTTCGGCGACGAAGCAGGCGCGCCAGTTCTTGACCCTGACGAGATCGCTGTTCATTTCTGCCCCCAGGGGATCTGCCAATTGGCGACGGTGCTGGAATAAAGGCCGAATTCATCGCCGCTGCGGCGCTTCTGGCCTTCATAGGAGGATTTGGCCGGATTGGTGCGCTCCAGCATGGCAATGGCGGCGGAGATGGCGGAGATTTCGATATCGCCATCCTGCCCCACGGCCGGCGTCTTCACCGGCGCGCCATCGGCAATACCGAGAAAGGCGATTTCCGCCGCCGCACTCGGCAGGCGCGTGCCGGTATCGAACGACATGTCGTGGATTTCGATCGGCGCCAGCCGCAGATCGTAGCCGCGCACGAGCTGTTGCACGGCGGGCGCGATCTGGCCGATGGTGATGGTCACGGTCTGGATCGTTAGATCCGCCGTGCGCGGGATCGGGCTCACCTGCAGATTGAGACCACCATAATAGGTCCGCGCCTCCGGCAGACCGGTGACGCCGGAGGTAACGGTGATGTTGATGTCGTCATCGCCGGTCCAGAGGCCGATCGCGGCGGGCGCGCCGCTGGCGAGATCCTTGCCGGTAATCCAGACGAAACGACGGGGCACGAGCCCCTTGTCTCGCGCGCCGGTCAGCGCCGCGAAGAAGGCGGAGGTGATATTCTTCATCGTCTATTTCTTTTGGATGATCTTGAAGGTGGCGCCCGAGGTGATCGGGCCGCTCGCGGTGCCGGGATTGTGGCTGCCCGGCATGACCAGGCATTTGCAGGCCGGCAGCAGAAGGGTCACGCCGAGACCGGCGGCAAAGCCAGCCGGCAGATGCGGGAAGACGCCGAAGACGGGCGTAATCCCCTGCCCATCAGCGCTCACCGTCTCCGAGATTTCGAGAAAAGCATTGCGGCCGCCATAGCCGACCTGCATCTTGTCGCCGACGGTCAGCCTATATCCCACCGGCAGGCCCTTGAGGCTGAGCGAAGCATTGTCGGCCCCGAGCGCTGCGACACTGACTGCAGCACTCCCGAGCTTCGTCCCGTCGGGATCGGCCTGCGGATATTTCGACAGCGGATCATAAAGAAAAAGCGCCTCCTGGGCGCCGTGTAACTTGCGGATGCGGGCGGCGATCTGTTTCGCCTCCGCATTGTACATGTCGGAGAGCGTCACCGTGCCGGTCCAGAGCGGCGGCGCGAGCTCCGCCTGCCATACCCGGCCATCGCCGGAGCCGGAAAGCTCGTCATTGCGCTGAATGTCCCAGACGATGCTGGAAATCTTCAGAAGATCGGCAAAGGCCGGCAGACTGTAGGGATAGGAAACGGCCATCAGCGCCTCCGGGGATTGCGGTTGATTTGCGCGACGCGATCGGGAAGCTGCTGATTGAAATCATTCAGCCCCTGCCGCGTCGAACTCTGCGCTTCCGATTGTGCGACATTCTTCACATAGGCCTTGAGATTGCCGTCCTCATCGACAGAAACGCCGACCGTGACATGGACGCCGGAAGCGGAGCCGGAGGCATCGTTCTGGTTATCGGCCCTGATGCGACGGACGGGAACGGCGGCATCCGGCTGCGCCCGCACCAATTGCGGCCCGCCCTCGCCGACCACGCCGCCATCGGCATAGCCACGCCGGCCAAGCCGCATCGCCTCGACGATGCCGACGCCGCCAGCTCGGGCAATATCCCTCTGGCTCCAGACGACCTCGCCGGCATGAACGATGCCGGCTGGATCATTCTTGCCGCCGGGGCCGGTATAGCCGCCATCGGCCCAAAGGCCGGGAATACCGCTCGCGACGGCTGCCGCCGCCTGCGGCGATCGCGCCAGAATGCCGAGATCCAGCCCGCCGCCTCCGCCGAAAAGCCCGCCAAAGATGCCGCCGCCACCGAACAGTCCACCGCCCGCGGCTGCACTGTTAACCTTGAACAGGCTGTTGAGCACATCGTTCAGCAACCTGTCGGAAATCTTGGTAAGCACGGAAATCGCCGCCTTCCCCAGGGATTTCCAGAGGCCCTCACCATTGCGCAAGCCGCTGACCAGCGTCGAGGCGAAATCGCCGGCAAGCTCGCGGGCATATTTCAGTTGTTCATTGTAGCGAATGATATTGGCCGAGGCCGAATTCATGTCGACCGGCAGGCCATATTGCTTCTGTGTCGAGGCAACAGTCTGATCGATGGTCGAGCGGCCCATTTGATCCTGCTGGAACTGGATATCGCCCGAAAGCTTCTGCAGCGCCTGCGCGTCGGCAACACGCCGATAGGCATCCGCCTGATCGTTGGCCGCCTTTGTCAATTGCGGCATTTGCACCAGCTGCGCTGCACCGCTTTTCTGAAGATCGTCCTGACTTTGCTTCAGCGTGACAACCTTCGACCTCACATTATCCGTCGCCGCAGCGGATTGAGCGGAAGCCTGTGTAGTGAGCTTTGTTTGTCCAGCGTAAGCTGCCGAGGATTTTGTCGCGTTATCAATGGCTTTTGCTGATCTCCCAATAGCAACGTCATTATCGATCCGTCCTGCAACTCGATTCGCCTCTACGCTAACGGTAGATTGATCGCCAATTTTTGCGACAGAATTCGTTGTCGCAGCCGAACTGGACAAACTTGCCAATCCTGGAATAAGCAATCGCGAGATAGCGGCCATTCCATTAACAAGTCCTGAGGAACTATTTGCCCATTCAACTAACTTTGAAGCGACTATTTGCGTCGTAGCATTCGGTGCCCCAACGTTGTTAATGTTTGTCGCACCAACCGAAGTTCCCGGTGCGCCTCCGTTAGTCATGTAACTTGCAACCGCAGCTTTAGCTTCCGTACTCGTCTCTTGAATCTTTTCCAATCTCTGCGAAATCAAGCTGGCGTAATTATTTTCCCAAGAGTTTTGTAACGCCTCTAAGTCGGGCGCCACGTCCAGATTTTCCGGCTTTGCTCGGGCTGCTGCAATACCCTCGATAACTTTTTTCACATCCTCCGGAACGGCGTCCATGTGCTGCAATCCGTTGATCAACTTTTCCAGCGGCGCCGCAAACTCATAATAACTCGCACCAGGAGTATTCCGCTGAATTCTTGCATCAGCAACAATATTATAGTTTTCCTTCATAAAGTTATCTAGAATTTTTTCCGATTCTTGGTATTTTTCGTTTATAGATATTCTACTTTTATATATAGTATTTGCTACACTAAGCATTTTCTCAGCGTCTTCGGCGTCTTTCCTAAATTGCGGCATAGAATCGCCGCTTAGCGTGCTTCTATCTTTCTTTTCATCCCGGTCTTTTTTTATTTCCTCAAATGCCGTGGCTTGTTTATTGAGATCGGTCTCACGCAACAGCCGAGTCAATAGGTTATCGCCTTGAGTGGCAGCAAGTTTTGCTTTCGCATCACTAACAAACGGCCCAGCAAGCTGCAGAAACCAATGTATTGCTTCACCAACTTCCTGGATTTCGCTCTTGCGAAGGGGTTCACCTGCCCCCGAGGCGCGTTCACGAATAAAATCGAAATTAGAATATCCCGTAGGATGATTAAAATCTAACATGCTTCTATTAGCACTGCTGGCTGGTGTTTGTGTGATTGCCGGCGCGCTATTAATGAGTTGCGCAACTGCAAAAGTAGTCGTGGCATTTGCTGCCACTTTGCCGTTCGCTGCGGCAAGTTTTATAACTTCCGTGTTTGCTTTGCTGATCGCTCCGCCGGCGACCCGAACCTTGCCATTCATATCGTCGATGGCTCGCGCTGCTGCGCTTGTTTTCTTTTCTGCCCGCGTGGCCTCCGCATTCCATACGCTAAGATCGTTTGCTGCGGAGCGTACTTGGGATGCATCAATGACAATACCAAGTCTTGCAACGTCTAACATACGCTTGCCCTCCCCTGAATAGCAGAGTATCGTCTCTAGGTTGTCTCATTGGGAAAATTTCGTGCTGTATCTTTTATCTACGGCTGGTGACGCAGCTCTTGTGTGCCCACACCTCAGCTATTTGAAGCGGGCTTCAATCATCGCGAGCGCTTTACTTGCTACGTCGGCCTTGAGCGGCTGCAACTTTTTTGATCCACCACTCGTTACCGCATGCGAAGAAAATCTAAAAGGCGTGCTAGTAAAACCCTCAAGCTATCGGCGCGGTGATTTCAACATCACTTCAATACCAGTCACACGATCCGAATTGGATAATTATTTTGAAGGCACGCCATTAAAGACATTGCGCAAAGAGGCTCTTGAGCGTTTTGACGACGGAACTGAGCGACCGGTGCGCTATATGCTAAATTTACAATTTACCGCTGACAACGAAAACGCCGAAACTGTGACCACAAAGCTCACCTGTGAGTATTTCTCTTTTGACGGCAAACAGTCCAGCGTTGTTCCGTTCGTAACAGGGTTAAAACCCTTGGATATTTCCGAATTTTCGCGATTAACGTCAAAATCGCTTAAGGGTATCGCCGAAGAGAACCTTCGAAAGGCGGCGGAAGGCCTACAGTAGTCTGGCCAATTATGTTCACCTTATCCCCGTACGGCAGTATTCGCCGCGCAGCACCTCGCGTTCATCGCACCTATGCCGGCCATTTACGTGCAAGACTGCGCCGGACCGGTCATTTCCGGTAGGCCTTGAAGCGATCCATTAGGGCTCTGATATCGCCGGCCAGGATACTGATGCCCAGAGTTGCAATATCTGCCACTGGAATCCGTTTCAAAACCATGCGCTTTGAATGGGGGATTTCGTGATTAGATTGTGGAGATTGGTCAGCGTGGCTCTTTTGCTGCCAGCCATTGGCGGCTGTAGCTCTTCTGAATCGAAATTGGTAACCGTGTGCGAAGAAGTTTTGAAATTGAGACTTTTAGCACCGGCAGGATACAAGCGGGTCGAAATCAAAGAATCCAACGAGCCTCTCAACCGCGCCGACTACAAACGCTATTTGGCGGGAGACGAATATGGGCCGCTCATCCAGGGAGCCAGGATGAAGGATTTTGACCAAAGTCGGGTAAAACCTCTGATGTTTGAGGTTCTTATAACTTACGATGCTCCTAACGCTTATGGCACACCAATTCGCGGCACCTCCAGATGTCAATATCCAACTGACAATGAAGACACCTCCAGAGCGGACCGTCTCTACGTAATGATCGACGGCAAAACGAACGCGGAGTGGTTAGAGACGCAGCGCTAACAAAAGCGGGCGACTATGAGGTTTCAGCTACTTCTGACTGCATTCTCCGTGTGCCCCCTATACGGGATGAGTTCGCGACACATTCAGACGGCCGTTCAGCTGAAGTAACGGCATCCGCATTGGCATTCCTTAGAATTTCTGAGAGACACTTATGGACGTTTGGCTAAAGGCTTTGATCGCAACTGCATGCATAGTGGTAATCGCGAGCGCCGCGATTGTCGGCGGCGTTGTTGGCAATACTACCAGGCATGGCAGGAGGAGAAGGCTGCCAAGCTTGCCGAACGAAAATTCAAATGCACCGATGCATTGAGAGAAGAAGTCCGTGCGAAAGCAGGCGAAAAGACGTATGGTTCGTTAGCTCTCATGGTTGCCGAAGCGGATGATTGCCGAGCGGAATTTCCTGACATTCGGGCCTCGTTTTGCTTTCGTCTCTGGAAAGACGTAAAGCGATTCAATGCAGGAGAAACTACCGACTTCTTCGACAAAATGACCTCTGCAGCGGTCAAAGAGGTTGACGCGCGCAACCAAGAGTTGGGCTATGCTGAGCCAGAAAAGAAACCTCTTCCTCAAAACACGAGTGAGTGGAAAGCGACCACACCATCAAAACCTGCGGCGGCGCTAACAATGGTGGCAACGTGCGAAGCCGCACTGAAATGCCGCCTTGGTTCATCAGCTACCTATACGCAAGTTGACCATTCAAAATCCCAATTTCCAATGGGTCGCAGTGCGTTCGCAAGCTACCTTGAAAAGACCGACGACAGCCCTTCGATGCGAGAAGAGAAGCTGAAACAGTTCGATCAAGGCATTCTGAAGCCGGTAGAATTTTATGTCTACTTGAGCACAAACGCCATCGTCCAAAGCCGATATCAGCGGATTGAAGCGGCCTGCAGCTACGTCGGCATACAAGGTACTGACGCCGGCGCTGCCGTAGACAATGTGAGACTTACCTACTGAAATTCTATGGCAAGCTCCCCTACCCCGCCTCCCGCGCCCTGATCGCCTCCGTCTCCTCCTCCACCGCCTGGCAATAGCGCCCATCCATCGCCTTTAGCACGGCGATGTCCTCACGGCGCAGGAGGTTGCCGGTCAGCTGCAGCCAGGCAAGCATTTCCTGGTGGGAGAGCGGCGCCGGGCCGGAAAAGCCGGGGGTTTGCGCCGAGCGCAAGTCCCAGAACCAGTCCCAGAGCGCATGACCGGCCTCCGGCACCTCGGCCTCCGGGCTTAAAAGCTCGAAGGTCTCGTTGCGTTCGCGCCGAGTCTCGCCGTTTGTATCGCGCACGCAATCATAGCGCGCGACGATCCTTACGGCTTCTGAAAGCCCTTCGGCAAGCTCTTCATAAAATTTGCGCGGTCCTCCGAGGCGCCGGCCACCTGATCGTAGATCCAGCCGGCTTCCTCGACGACTTCGCGGGCCTTCTCGAAGGAGAGCACCGGCTGCTCGCCCTTCCACTGCTGCTCGCCCCAGCTCCAGGAAGCGATGGCGGCGGCTGCCTTGTCGAGATATTCGGCCTCGACCTTGCTGGTGGTCAGCTTCTTCTTGCGGCTGGCGAGGAAGCGGTCGCTATGCTGGCGAACGATCTTCTTCACCTCGTTGCTCTCGGCCGAGCGGATCATGAAGGAGATGCCGAGCGGCTCCTCGGTGGCCGGATGCAGGAGCTGCAGCTCGAAGAGATCTTCGGAATTGACAAGACTGGAGATATCCAAGGAAACACCTTATCGGTTGGGACATGTGAAAGTGGCCGCGCGCCGCAGGAGAGCGACGCGCGTAAGGTTCCGAAAGATCGCGCTTACGGCGTGGTGACGGGATCGACGCGGATCGGCAGCTGGTTAAGGCCGATCTTGAACTTCTCCAGATCGAAATCGTCGGAGCCGCCGCCGGGATAGAGCGGGCCGGAAACGACGCCGCGCGAATAGAACACCGTGTTGGTCTTGCCCTGCGGCGCGTCATTGCGCTCGACCTTGATCGCCATATTGTTGACGTTAAGCGGATCGCCGAAGGTGCGCAGGATGTCCTGGCCGGGATCGTCGGCGATGGAGGCGACTTCGAGCTCCGGGTCGCCGGCGTTGGAAACGCCCTTCTGCTTCTGCTGCACCGGCTCATCCAGCGTATCGTAGTGGTTGATGGTGGAGTCCGAGCCGAAATCGCCGACCTTGCCGACCTTGCCCACCTGCACCCAGGTCAGCGCAGCGTAGGCGGTGGCCGTCAGGTCGGTATTCTGGGGCGTCTCGCATACGTAGACTTTCGAGCCCTTCTTCGTGCTTTTGTTCGCCATGGATCATGTCTCCGGTTCAAAGGCGGTGTAGGGAATGGTGACCGGTATCTGCACCCGGTCATCCTCTTGGATCGGGCCTGCGGCCCACGGCTCGCCACTGATCGTGATCTTCACGCCAGAGGCGAAGAGCGTCTTGTTGTTGAAATGGTCGATGACCTGGCCGGCGGCATCGAGTGGCTTGATCAGCCCGCCGCCGGCCTTCCAATAGACGGAAACCTGCAGCAGCCCGAGCTTCTGCTGCGGATCGTCGCCGAGCGTCACCTGCCGGGGGCGGTTGGGCAGGAAGCTGACGGCCAGATAATTATCCGGCTTATCTTCTCCCGCCGGAGGAAAGACAATACCCGGCTGCGCCACCGGCAACGGCGGCTGGAATTGGAGTGCGGCCAGATGGTCCAGCAGCGCAGCCAGAATGAGAGCGTCCGTTGCCGTCGCCATGCGTCACCTTGTCTATGATGTTGAAATTTCGAGGGATCAGTCCGCCGGGTCGCGCGCGGCGCGCTCGACGATGTCAGGCCATTGGCGCGCCGCAAGCCGCACCATGCCCTGCCCCGCCTGCCCATCCTTGCCATATTCGACGGCGGCGGCATGCGGCGCGGTGAAACCCATATGGATCATGCCGCCCAGCGGCACGCCGAGGCCGGCCAGATTAATCGGCTGGCCTTCGTCAGATCCCTCCGTGTCAGCAATTTGCCGTGGCGGGGCGGAGACCCGGAAGGAATTGACAAGTTCGCCGGAGGCTACAGGCGTTGCCTCGACGATCGCTTCGGCCAGCCGTTGCGCGGAGAGGTTCACCGACAGCGTATTTCTTCCAGTTTTCCGAGGTGACCATTTCCGGCGGATGCTCATTTGTCACCGGACGGTGAGCGGCGCTCTTCAGCGTGTCCTCGGAAAAGACCTCGCCTCCTGGCCGGTAGATGCGTACGGTGGGCATCTCGGGCTTGCCGATCTCGGCGCCGGCATAGGTTTGAATGCCGGTGCGAGCGATGCGGGCGTCAGCGACAAGATAGCCGTCTCCCGTCCGCCGCGTCCCCGCGACGGTGACAGTGTCTGTGAAATTCATGTTGGGATTTCCCTTGGTCGGAATCGACTCTGGCTGAAAGTGGCCTTGGCAACCTATGAGGGAAGCAGCCGAGGGCGTCTTCTCAGGCTAGAGGCCAGATTGCCTCATTCAATGTTCTCAGATCTTCGGTGCTTCTTGGAAGCATTTGGCTTTGGAAAGCGTCCAGCCCGAAATTGGCTGATAGCGGTCGGCATTGGACCGCGGGCAATCCCGACAAGCGCTTATGAAGACGGTCGGGATCCAGTATATTTTTTCAAGAAAGTTGGTGAGGTAGACGGATCGAGAAGACTGCGATTACCCACGCGACCGTGAGCTCTTAATTACCGGCATCACTGGCAATTCAGCATTGGATTCCCAAGAGAGATGCGCAACCAATCCGCGAAAATATGGATAAGACGCGAAACGCCCCACTCTCTGCAAATAAGCTTCGAGGTGCGCCTTCGCGACCTCAGGAACGCCGCTATAGACGACAAAATACTGAGCTTCAACTTTAAGAAGCTTCTTCTTAGAGATCGTTACGGTGGTTAGCCAAGTAAAATGGCCTCCCAGCGTCTTAGACTCCGAGTCGTAATTGATTGCCGTGAGCTCGCCATCAAATGAACGCGAAAGCGGCCTTCCGCCTTCTTCATCTTCTCGCAATGCCGCAAAGTATTCAGGCTTTACCGAAAACTTGAGATCCATCAAACGGATATCAAGAAGATCGGCATGCTCAACGATCAGATTGTAGGCTTCAAGCGCCTCAGCCTTCGTGACTTCGGAATCAATCTTAGTAACGCTAACTTCACTCATGCGACAACTGCTTGCTCAAAGAGCTTTTCTGAGAGATTATCATTCACAACCATAGGTGGCGATTTGCGAGATTGCTTCTCAATAAGCTTCATCAACATATTCGTGGTGGTCGACACCACCATGCTGACCGCTTCGACTTCAACAAAGTTTGATTGCATCGAAACTTCATCAGCCATGGCCCAGCCAACAGACTTCGCTACTGGTGCAGACGTGCTCCAGTAACCTTGGCGAAGAGCTGCCTCTTTTGCAGGCATGCTATGCCACTCGCAACGTGAGCCAAGCGCGCAATAGATCCTAGCAATAGTCTCGATCGTCAGGTTGGCCTCGTCGCCCAAAATCTGAGAAACCCATGCGGGGCTAACCTTGAGGCGTCGCGCCAATTCTGCCTTCGAGACGTTTGCATCCTTCATTGCACGCAAAATGTCATACTGAATATCAGCTCGAAGCTCCTCAGTGGCGAAGATGACGGCTTCATTTTCATCAGCGGGACCAAATCTCATATTGTCCTCCTGTCACATGTACGTTGCTAATTTGCGCGCCGCAGCTTCAAGCGTCGCACGATCCGCAGCATTTTGCTTTTTTGCAGTATCGATCTCGGTCGCAATAAACACTCCCTCGACTGCAACACCTCCGTACACGCGGAGTTGCCATGCCTTGAATGCAGAAATCGCAACCTTTGTTCCGGCTTTCTGGCCGGTGGAGAAGCGGCCTTCGAATTTGAACTTCTCATCGTCGAGATATTCATCGCCGTCCTCGGCGAACCGTTTCATCCACTGCAGACACCGGCTGCGCTGGCGCGCATCCGATTTTTCGAACTTTTTAGCTACTTGCGGCGTCATCATAACTCTATAGCGCTTGCCGACGCACACTTCGATTAGATCTTCCATACTGCGCTCAGCCGCACCATTAAGTTAAAACTTAATTCTTGACAACAAGTGAATCAATACCCGCCCTGAGATTCAGTCGAAGTGGTTAGCTTCACGCAAGCTTTGCCAACTCCATCCTCCCGAACAGCATCACCAGCACAGATTTAAGAATTAATCGTAACGATTGCAAACGATTGTATCGCTGCGATTAAGTATATGCGTGCAAAAGCTGTGCAATAAAGATGTTGCAGCGTGATACATTGATGAGCTCGACGATACTTACCTTCTTTCACCATCATCCCAGGTAGGAGAGACAGCGAGTTTAGGTCTCTCTATCGGCTGTAGAACTGATCGGTTTTTCGGAGCAAGTGAGATCATTCATGCCCGAACTGCCGCCTCCAACCCCGACAACACCCCATCCTCGACAAGGGTGTTCACCAGTGCCTCCGACAACGCTAGCCGAGGGATGATTTCTTGGCCGGGGGACGAACCAAACAAAGCTCGTGCCGCTTCGGCTTTCGTCTTGAAGATATCGGCCCGCTCCTTCTCGCTCATCTGCTCCAGCGGCGCCCATGTCGAATAGATGGCTGGATCGCGCGCTCCTGTGGCGGAGCGAATAAGGCATTCGTCGAGCCGGGACATCGCCGGCGTATAATCGAGCTCCTGGATCGCTTGAATCCGATCGTGATAATTCTTCATGTCGGCCATGCCCGTAGCATTCATGCCGGCAGGCGATTGGCCGAGCAATCGGGTGACCGGAATATCGGCCGCGCCGGCAACGATCTGCAGGAAGGCCATCAGAATATCCGTAAGACCAGAGAGCGGTGCGCTCTTGCTGTCGTATTCCTCTTCGGCATCGAGGATCAGGGTGCCGTTGACCCCCTTGATGGTGTTGGCGAGCGCGTAGCGACGCAGCACCGCATCCTCATAGGCCTGATTGCCGATATTCGCCGAGAACTGCGGAACCTTGATAATGTCGATCTTCGCCTCGAAGACGAGGCTGGCGATGTTGGCCGCCGTACTGTCGGCATTCTTGATCGCGTCGAAGATCGCGGCCAGCACGCTTTCGCCCCAAGCATGATTACCCATGCCGCCAAAATCCTCATTGGTCGCCATCACCCCCTTGAAGATGACGAGCCGAGACGGATGGATGGTCACCTGAATGCCGTTAGCACCGGTCAGCGTGTAGAATTTCGGCGTACCATACCATTCCGAGGTCGGATCGCTCTCGATGTCCCCGGCAGCCACCTGACGGCGCGTCAGCACCGTCAGGTGTTTAAGGCCGCCCTTCCCGATTCGCTCCGCCTCAAGCGGCAACGCTGGATCGGCATCTTCCGCGCCAATGAACAGGGCAGCGCCACCGAAAAGCCGTGCTTTCGTCGCTGCTTCCAGCACTTTGCCGCGTAGATTGAGACGTCGTTCCTCCGCATCGAGCAAGCCGATCTGATCGCTCGCCGCCTGCCAGTTTCGCCATTTCCGGCAGCTATCCAGCGCCGGAATGTCGACGATCTTGCGCGGCAGCCAGGAGCCGCGATAGGCAGCAATGATCTGCTCGTCCGTCAGGATCGGCTGCGTATAGAAAACAGATGCCGCCTTGTCGCGTTCGGTGCCCATGCGGGATGCAAGGCTCACCAATCCGTCGCGAACCATCGAGAATACCTGCCCCATGGATTGTCCTTTGATATGATGGATGAAGAGGCACGCACGAGGCGAGCCTAGAAGTTGCTGAAGCTGAAGGACGAACTCAGCGCGAGTTCGTTCAAAGCGTCGGCGAAGGCATCGACCTGATCGTCAAACTGCCCATTCGGAAAGGCGCAGACCTCATCCAGAAATGCTTCGTTCCAGTCCCCGCGCAAAAGCTTGACATTTCCTGCTTCAGCCTGCGCCGAGGCCGGCTTGGCGCGCGTCGCCTTGTCACCGGTTGGCGATATGGTTTTTACAGGAAAGCCGGCGAGCAGCTTGATCTTGGTTTCCGCATCGGCCTTGCCGGCCGCACCGGGATCTTGCGGCATGCGGATCGTCACCGTCGGCCCGTCCTGCGATGCAGTATTCTTGAGATTGCGCTCCACCTCGGCGGGTGACCAGCGTCCGCGCGCGATGGTTTCGACATAGAAAACACCGCCGATCAAAGCCATGCGCAGACCGACTGTCCAGTCCGGCTTGCGACCAGGACGCGCTTTCGAAGCCGCGAAATCCCAGGCGCGGCAACGCTTTGCGCCTGCAGGCAGCGCTTCGACGATCTCGAAATCGTTGCGCTGAAATAAACCGCCCGAGCGAGGCGCAGGCCGCTGCTGAAACTGGCCTGCCACCGCATAGGAGCCAAGCGGGACCTTGTCCCGCTCGACCACCGAACGAGGAAAGCGCTGCGGAAAAAGCAGTTCGCCCTCCTCAGTCCTGGGATCGACAAATCCGATCGAGGTCCGGCATCGGCGCTCCGGCTCGAATTCCATCGGCAGCATGAGATGTTCGTAACCGAGCCCGAGCGCTAGGATAGTGCCGGAGACATCCGCCTCATGCAGCCGCTGCATCACAACGACGATCGCCGAGCGTTGAGGATCGTTGAGCCGCGTCGGCACGGATTCGCGAAATGTGCGAACCGTGGACAAACGTTCTGCTTCGGATTCCGCACCATCGACCGAATGTGGATCGTCGATGATGACACGATCGCCGCGACCACCGGTCAACCTCGAAAACGGCACCCCCTGACGCGAACCAGTACGGGTGTTGGCGAAAGCCATCTCGCCTGTTCTCGTCAGCTTGACGACATCACCCCAAAGCGCCTGATACCATTCGGAGGCAACGAGGTCGCGCATGCGCCTATTGTCGCGCTTGGCGTAATGTTCCGAATAGGAGGCGCCGAGATAGCGCAGCTGCGGCTTGCCTTTCGGCCCCCATTCCCATGCCGGCCAGAAGACGCCGCAAAGAAGCGACTTCATCGTACCTGGCGGCACGTTGATCAGCAGCCGGGTAATCTCGCCCGAAGTTACTGCTTCGAGATGTTGGCAGATGGCATCGATATGCCAGCCATGAACATAGTCAAAGGAGGGCTCGACGACGTGCCAGGCCTCCCGAACGAACCCCGTCAGCGATTGGCAGTTGGCTCGAATTCGTTCAGCATCCAAGGCAAGCCGGGTGGCGACCTCGGCCTGTTCGCGCTCAGTTCTCCGTTTTGCCCTCTCCTCCTGGATCGCCGCCATCATCGTCGCCGGATCCGGCAAGCGGACTGAAGAGGGATTCGAGTATCGCAAGCTGCTCATCCGTGGCATTGGTTAGGTCGATGGTGACGCCGCGGCCTCCTTTGGTCCCGGCGCCAGAGCGCTCGCTAGGTTTCTGATGAACATAGGAGGCTGCTATCTTTGCCATTTCATCGCGCCGCTTCTGATCCGCCTCGTCGTCGCGCATTACTTTCAGCATGTAATCAAGCGGCGTGTCGTCGGCGGAAACGGCCTTGCGACGGCGCGCACGCGGTTTGCGCGGCGCGACCGGCTTGTCGGCATTGGTCATGCTTCAGATTTCCGATGGGATTTTGAAAGAAAACAAGCGGTTCAAAACAACGCTTGCGGTCGACAGTGCGTCGCTGCAACTGTTCTCATCATGCCAAAATAGATACCGCATTTCGGCGCAGTTGGCGACACCCTTGAAGGCCGATCGCCGCGCAAGGAATGAGGACTTTGACGGAGGCAGAAAATAACCTATTGAAATTTCAGGGGAATATTAGACTTTGCGGTCCGACAAATTGAACGATATACCCGTCAACGCTTACCCGTTGGCATCGAAATATCCGAGACATGTGCAATCAAATTCAGTCAAGGGAAGCTCTTGAGCAGATCTCCACCAGATGACGATCCGGATGGTTCCGTGAACCTGGATTCGGTTCGGCAGTTCATTGCTACTAATCTCCCGGTGCTGCCTGTTCCCGGCATGCCCGAAATTCGCCTGCATAAAGCAGGCCCACAAAGCGGACTGCGGCGCCTCGCCGAGCGCGATCCGCAATTCGGCTCACCTTACTGGGCGCATTATTGGGGAGGAGGTCTGGTTCTGGCTCGTCATCTTCTCGACAGGCCCGAAAGCGTGGCTGGTCACCGCGTATTAGATCTCGGTGCCGGCTCGGGAATTGTCGGGATTGCCGCTGCAAAGGCAGGCGCAGCAAAAGTCTATGCCGCCGATGTCGATCCCTATGCAATTGCAGCTATCGAGCTCAATGCCGCACTCAATGACGTGATGATCGATACGGTACTCGCCGACTTGACGCAAAGCGAGCCGCCTGACGTCGACATCATATGCGTCGGAGATCTTTTCTATGAAGCAGCGCTTGCGGGAAACGTCATCGCATTTCTGGATCGCTGCCTGGCTCGGGAAATTATGGTTCTGATCGGTGATCCATGGCGAGCTCATTTGCCGACATCGCGTCTTCGGCTCCTGGCAGAATACACGGTCCCAGATTTCGGCGAGGTGACCACAAAGACCCGTCCAGCCGGCGTCTTTGTCTTCAGCTAAGCAGAGTCACCGATCGGAGACATTAGCGCATCACAATGATTGCGGGTTCGGACCGCATCATTGCGACGGCTCAGGCTTTCATCTTGGCACGCCTGCGGTTTTCCCGCTCCAATCGCTTGGCCAGTTCGGCAAGTTCGGGACTTGCCGCATCGAAGACAGGCCGCGCATCATCCGGCAACCAGTGCGTCTCATGCCTGGGTGCCGCTGGTTTCACTCGTTCGATACCGCCCGGCGAGTTGGGCATCATCGGTGCAATGCGCGACCAATCAGGCTCTTGCAAGATCGGAGAGATGACAAGGAGCGCACCTGCAAGACTCTGAAATTCGCTTTGAATACGTCGTTCGGCCGTGCGCCGTACGCGCCCTGTCCGCGCACAAAAATCCCGAAATGAACCGGCGATATAGGGGGCGGCAAGGCAAATGGACCATCGCGAAAGCAGGATGCGCCGCTCCTCGTCCCCGACATGAACGCGCAGCCATTCCTGCAAGACCTCTTCTGCCCGGCTGATTGCCGCCGCGCTCGGACGATAGCGAACGCGGATATCGGCCTGATCCATCGGTTCGGGCAAAACCTCCGGCCAGAGCGTCCGCATCCTGTCGGGCCGGATGCCGCGTACGTCGAGATGAACCATCGTATCGGCAGCTTCGACGAAACGTGCACGGATGATCAGGCTCAGATCGGCGATCTCGGCCGCGCGAAGGGACAGGTCATCAAACTGCAAGGCGGACCGGTGCATCAAGTCGTTTCTCCAATTCCTGATAAATCAGCGTTCGCAATGTCGCCCGAACTGGCCACGGCCGCCGCGCCACCGCATCCGTGCGCAATGTGGCAAGCGCGATATCATCAAAGGCGCCCAGAAGATCGCCGGGTCGCTGCAGCGCCCAATCCTGCCGTTGCGCTAGAACATCGGATACGGCGCCGATCGTGTCCGACCAGAGTTCATCGCGATTGCTCCCGGTTTGCCGGATGCATCGTAGAACGAAGACCAGATGGCCATCGCCGTAGCGGCCTCGGATTTCCTGCATCGTACCGCGCGCATGGCTCTCCGCAGGCGCACGGCGCCGATGGACAGGAACCAGCTTGATGCCGAGTCCATCGAGAAGAAGATCCAGCCTGCCTTTGGTCATGACAGTTCAACTCCTTTCGTCGGTGAATTTGATCCTTTTTTTATCCATGGACCGCTCATGAAGCGCTTCCAGCGACGGCGATAGGGCTGTGCGATTTGGGTTTGAAGAAGGCCTCCGCCTTGGAAATTGCCTCCACCCTCGCCCCATCACGCAGCATAGGCGTGTTGAGATAAGCGACCATCGCCTCGCCGGCTGCAGCCTTGGCGGCATCCTGCGTTTCGAAGACGATCGGTTCGCCCCGACTATCTCGAAGAATCTCATTTGTGGCTCGGTGAACCTTGCGAATCCAGCCGAGGTGGCCACCGGCAACGGCCTCTGTTCCGATTTGAAATTCGTTCATAGCAACCTCCCCCGGCTCGCTTGGCCAGGTCTATCTCTAGGGTTTCCGATTGAGTTTTAACGTTCTGGTGCCCGTCTACCGCCTGCGCAGCTTTGCTGCCTGCGCCGGCTTTCTGGGCTCAAGCGTGGAGTCTTCGACAATGCGGAAGTGAATTTGGTCTCCTTCCGGGGCACCGGAGTCTTCATCCTTGAGGGATGGCATTGGCGAATTCCAAATGGCCGACTTCATCGCAATCACCATAGCGGCGAAAAACAACGCCGCGCCGATGCAAGCGAGAAGGCCCTGAAGCATTTCGATCATGGCAGCACCTCCTGGCCCACTGCCTCGGAAAAAGACTTGGCCTCCGTCATCTCCGCAGGCTGGACAGCTTCATCACAACTCTCACAATGCAGCTCGATGATCTCCGCGATCGACAAAATTCGAAGGCATCCGGGGCACCCCCAGAAACGATCGAAATATCCAGCCCGCGGCGCTGCCCTCCTGCTCCCACTGCCCATGATCATCACTTCACCTCTAAAATATTATCTGCCGCGTGCCGCGTCAGGCTACTCACGTGCCAATTAGCGTTTTGCACCACGGGCATCTTGATAAACACAAATTATGTTGATAATAATGGAGATGTCAACATGATTTATGTCGGAAATTTTGCAAGGGTCGAAAGATGCAGAAATCCATGGGCGAACGACTGAGAGCGGCGCGCGAAGCCGCGAATTATCCTTCAGCGACGAAGGCGGCAGAAGCGCTGGGCGTCAGCCTGTCCACCTATCGCGCACATGAAAACGGCCAGAACGAATTCAGCGCCGAAGTCGCCAATCGCTATGCCAAGAAATTCGGCACGACCGCGGCCTACCTGCTGACTGGCGAAGGCTCGCGCAAAGCCGCACGCCTGGCACCGAACATCGTCATGTCCTTCGATCCCGACGAGCAGGATCACGATGGATTTGCCGAAAGCAGCGACGAGCTCAGCTACAGCCGGGAACACTGGAAGCCACAGATCGAAGGCGCAACCCCTGAGGTGGACGTCAAGCTCGGCGCCGGCAGCGGCATCGTCGGCGAAGTCATCAACCTTCCCGTCGGTTCGGGCAATGTTGCCGGGCATAAGATCGTCGCGGAATGGCTTATCCCCACCGGATATCTGCGAAACGAGGCAAAGGCCTCACCGAACCACACAATTATCATGGAAGTTGTCGGCGATTCCATGCAGCCGACCTATATGCCTGGCGATCGCGTGATCGTCGATCTCTCGCAGAACCAAATGACCACCGATACGGTCTACGCGATCAGCGACGGCTATACGGAACCCCAGATCAAGCGCCTCCAGCGAGTTCCCTTTAGCCGGCCAAGCGAAGTCAAGATCATTTCCGACAATCCGGCACTGGAAACTTTCACCGTCGAATTGGACCGCTTGACGATCATCGGCCGCATCTGCGGTCATATCGCACGCAAATAAAATCAATTTAGCTACAGCCATTTTTTGTTTGAGCTACACAATAAACATAAAATATGTTGACATACATCATGTTGAATGGCAACTTCACCGATAAGAGCCATTGGTCCTGAATGGAATGAGCCCGGGCAAGCGTAGGATCTAGCCCGAAGTCAGCGAAACCGGACGTACCAAGCGCTACGATTGAAAAGGCTACAAGGCCATCGAAGGAGAGTGCCATTCATGCCGAAAAGGCCGAATGCTTTCATCATCGCACCGACCGATGCGTTGAGGGGAACCGGTATTGCCGGGATATCGCCGATCGCCAAGACGGGAGAATGACGGTGTACGCTCGGGAATTTTCCTGCGAATATTCGTTTGATGAGCTCAACATCCGCCTATGCGATCGCTGGGAAACCGGATTGCTATTATATGGGTGCGCTGAATTGACGTCGGCAGGTGCCGATTACGAGGATGAGTTCTACGTTTCGGCAATCAGATTGGATGGCGGTGCAAGGCTTGCGCGGCCGAATGCCTTGAACAATGCAGGCGGCTTCGAGTCCGAATTGTTTCGGCGGATAGCTGCCGTCATCGAAGACGACAGAACACAGGCAGGCCGTCACGCCGCCGAACTTTTTGCCATCGAATTGGAGCAATCCCGGCAAACCGACTATGATCAAAACCATAAGATCAGACGGGAAAGAAACCTGCAGATGCTTGCACCAACACATTGAGGCCCATTGCAGCCGAGCATCAACACCCAATGGAGGTTGCCGAGACCATGGACATCTCCCAACACGAGCTTGAAGAGATCCGCCTACTGGAGCAGAAGCTGCATCTCCCTCAAATCCGGCAATCGCCGGCGATCGTGGCGGAACTATTGGCGGAAGGCTTCGTTGAATTCGGCAGCTCCGGAACGGTCTATGACGATAGAGATGAACTAATCGCCTGTCTGGCCGCAGAAAAATCGGAAGAAGCCGCTCCGCCCATTATTTCCCGCGACTATGTCTTTCGATCGATCTCACCGGATGCCGTCCTCGTCACTTATCGAAGCATCCGAGAGGCTCGAGAGAATGGCCAGGAGCGGCATACTTTACGGAGCTCGATCTGGCAGCGCATCGATGGGCGATGGCAGATGATCTTTCACCAGGGAACGCCCACGGTTTCGCAGGATTGAATCCACAACCCGGTGCCACCGCATTTGCAAGCCATGAAATCCTTGCGACTGGGGTAAATGCGCTGAGTTTAGCGGAGCCCAGGCGCTGTATCGTTGGCTTTACCGTCTGTGAGGCCGAGGTTGTCTGCCATCCGAATGAGATCGGCAACGGAGTCGGCCCGCATCTTGCGCATGACCTGACCGCGATGGACCTTTACGGTGATTTCGCTGAGGCCGATCTCGGCGGCGATCTGCTTGTTCAGGAGGCCTCGCGCAACAAGCGCCATCACCTCTCGTTCGCGCGACGTGAGCGTTGAAAACCGCTCGTGAAGATCAACCTCCGCCGCCCGCTTGCGCAGGCGGGCGCGATCGATTTCGAGCGCTTGCCTGATGGCGTCGAGCAGATCCTGTTCCCGGAACGGCTTTAGAAGAAACTCAACCGCGCCCGCTTTCATCGCCCTGACAGACATCGGCACATCGCCGTGCCCGGTGAGGAAAATGATCGGGATAGCATAACCCCTCCGGGCAAGTTCATCCTGAAAGTCAAGCCCACTCGCATCCGGCATCCTGACATCCAGGACGATGCAGGCAGGCCCCTCGGACCGCGAAGACGCCAAGAAGTCCCGCGGCGACGCAAAGCCATGCGTATCGTAACCGACAGAGCGCAACAGACTGTCCAGCCCCTCGCGTACGGATGGATCATCGTCGATGACGTAAACGGTAGGCTGCCGTCCCTGCATTCCCTACCCCTTCGCCTTTTCGCGGACCGGCAAAGTGAAACCGAAGACAGCTCCGCGTGGAAAATTCGGCGCGGCATAGATAGCCCCGCCATGCGCCTCGATGATGGACCGGCTGATAGCAAGCCCCATCCCCATGCCTTTCGGCTTCGTCGTGTAGAAGGCTTCGAATATCCTGTCGAGCATTTCGGCCGGCATGCCGCCACCGGTATCGCGTACGCTGACGGTCACCTTCCGTTCATCCGCGGCGGCGCTGACGAGCAACTCGCGCGTTCCCGCATCGACCTCAGCCAGAGCTTCGATCGCATTCATGACGAGATTGAGAAGCACCTGCTGAAGCTGGACACGATCGCCAACCATCAACGGCAGATCGCCCGCCAATTCCGAACGGAACAGGATCTGATTCCGACGGATTTCGCTGCGGACGAGTTCCAGCACATCATTGATGGCTTCGGCCAGATCGATCGTGTCGCTAGACGGCGACGAGCGCGCCACCAGTCCACGGACACGGCCAATGACATCGCCTGCTCGCCCAGCATCCGCGACAATTCGCTCGATGGCGCGGAGGGCTTCGTCGTGATCGGCCGGTGTTGCAGAAAGCCATCGAAGCGCGGCATTGCCGTTGGCGGCAATTGCAGTGATCGGCTGGCTGACCTCATGGGCTATCGACGTACCCAACTCACCGACGATCATGAGACGCGACATGCGCGCGAGCTCCGATTGTGCCTGCCTCGCCCTGGCATCGAGCATTTCGATCCTGATTGCCAGGTAAGTGGTCGCACCGATCGCGACCAGACTAAGCGTACTGTTGATCAGGCCGGCCTGAGAGGCGCCATGGCTCGTCAAAAAATAGCTGATGACGGTCAGGGCGGCACATGCAATCCCGACCATCGCGATAGCTCCGGTTCGACCGGAATAGACCGCCAGCAGGATGACTGAGACATACAAAACGGCGAAGGCGATCTCCAGATCGGTGATGGTATCGCCGATGAAAATGAGACCGGCGAGGATCATAATGCCGAGCCAAAGAAAGGGCATCTCGAAAAGATACTTCAGAAATTCGCGCCTCATCCCTTGCATCCCTGCATCACCATTTCCGCAGCATTGCGTGCGGAAGCTGCAAACTGCCTGACCCGAAGCGTCAAGACAACAGCCGCACTCTTTGACTTTCGTCTCGCATGACATTCCCCGCAGCTGACGAGCGCTCAGGCTCGCATATGCCCGCCCATTGCAAACAGCGTCAGATACCGGTGCCACACTCGAGGAGACGGCGGCCTGATCAAGCACGACGGTCATTGTTATTGTTTCCGGCATAGCGGCCGACGAGACGCCGGCGCTGGCTGCGCCGGAGAACGACAAGGCTCGCCCTGTTGAGACCTGCGGCCCAGCGGAGAAGCGTGCGCGTCCTGCTGGCAGACAAAAATCCATTGAAGAACAAGCGTGTAGCCATCCGCATAAGCCAATGCGCACCCCAGAGAAGCGCCATCATATATAGGAGACCGATAAAATCCTTCAGCCGTGCTACCCGCCCGCCGAAGCGCTTGACAATGTGGGATAGGCGGCGCTTTTCCTTGCCCGGCCTATTTGGCTTGTTCCTGTTGAGCGCTTCCAGGAAACGGCCGAGTTCTTCGTTGTCTCTGCGCACGTCAATCCGTCCCGCAGCCAGACAGGCCGCGCGACCTCAGACCGCCAAAGCGGCGATCTGCCGGATCTCATGCGCTAAGCTCTGCCGTGGCGGCCTATCAAATCCAGAAATATAAGGGGACCGGCCACCGCCTCAGCCGGCGGCAACCCTTTCACATTCGCTTCGGCTGAAGGTTTCAACTTGGGTTTTCCAGCGTGAACAGATCGGCATTTTCGTCATAGGCGAAATATTCCGCATAGCGGGCCCAGTTCGTAACAGCCTTGAGGGTGGTGTCGGCATAATCCTCGGACATGTAATCCTCCAGCTCATCGCGGAAGCGCCGGGCAGGCGCGCGGTGGGTCGGCCGCTCGTCGAGCACGCGGCGAATGTGAGCAGCCAGCGGCACATAGGTCGCCAGATGCTGCTCGAAAAGCTTCTTGCGTTCGTCGACATCGCTATCGGAGAAGCGTAAGCCCGGCGCCGTCAGCTTGATGTCGCCCCCTTCCAGATCGGCAAAACGCAGCAGTTGAAGCGTTTCCGCGACCGGAAAGAGGTCATCGATGCCGAGATGCAGATGGGTGGCCAGCGGCGGCAGATCGGCCTGCCCTCGATAGGGCTCAGCGGCGACCGTTTCGATCAGACCGGACATAAGGTTGGTCGACACGCGCGGCAGAGCCATGGCAATGCCGGTGCCGGGAAAAAGGCCCTCGCGCGTCGGTGCACCGGTCTTCACCGTCATCCGCGCATAAATGTCTTCGACCAGCATGCGGAAGGCAGGATCGAGACGGTTGCGCGGCTGCGGCAGATCGACATGGATCTCCGCAATCACACGGCCGGGATTCGATCCGAAGATCAGGATGCGGTCGCACATCAGCACCGCTTCTTCGATATTGTGGGTCACCATCAGAACCGACTCGATCGGCATCCGACCCTCGCACCACAGATCGAGCAGATCCGTGCGAAGCGTTTCCGCCGTCAGCACGTCGAGCGCCGAAAAGGGTTCGTCCATCAGCAGAACCTTTGGCCGGACGACGAGTGCCCGCGCAAGACCGACACGCTGGCGCATGCCGCCCGACAGCTCCTTCGGATAGGCGCTTTCGAAACCGTCGAGGCCGATGAGATCGATGGCAGCGAGCGCTCGCTTGCGCCGCTCGGACGACGCAACACCTTGCGCTTCCAGACCTAGCTCAACGTTTTGCAGCACGGTCAGCCAGGGAAAGAGCGCGAAGCTCTGGAAGACCACGGCAACATCGGAGTTGGGGCCGACGACCGGCCGGCCTTCGAAGGTAATGTCCCCTCTGCTCGGGCGGATCAGGCCGGCAATCGCACGCAGCAGCGTGGACTTGCCGGAGCCGGAACGGCCGAGCAATCCAACGATTTCATTGGGATAAAGCTGAAGATCGACATTTTCGAGTACGACGAGCGAGCCGGACGCTCCCTTGTCGTAGGCCTGGCACACCTGCTTGGCGAAAACCAACGGCGCATTCCTTGCAATATCGGTCTTCCTGGAGATGACAGCGTTTTCCATATTCGGTTCTCCGATCTTGAATTAATCGAGGCGCATGCGGCGTTCGGCGAAAACGTAGAGCGGCCGCCAGAGCGTTCTGTTGAAGAGTGTCACAAAGATCGACATGACAACGATGCCGAGGATGACCCGCGGAAAATCGCCTGCTTCTGTCGCCTTCGCGATGTATGATCCAAGTCCGAAGGCTTCGAGTTTCGTGTTGCCCCAGCTTGCTAGTTCAGCGACGATGCTGGCGTTCCATGAACCGCCGGACGCCGTCAGCGCTCCCGTTACGTAGTAAGGGAATATTCCCGGCAGCATCACGCGCCGCCACCATGTCCATGAGCGCAGCCGATAGACCGAGGATGCCTCCCGCAGATCGGTGGGAAATGCACTCGCGCCGGCAATCACGTTGAATAGGATGTACCATTGTGTGCCGAGGACCATCAGCGGCGACAGCCAGACGTTCGGGCTAGCACCCGTCGCAACGATCGCAACCACCGCCACAGGAAAGAGCACATTTGCCGGAAACGCCGCCAGGAACTGTGCCAGAGGCTGAACACGCTCAGCAACCGCAGGCCGCAGGCCGATCCAGACTCCGATCGGAACCCAGATGACACTGGCGACCGCAATAAGAACGACAACGCGAACGAGCGTTACAAACCCGCCGGCAAAAGCAATCCAGACATCGCCCCAGGAGAGCGTCTGGCTGAGATAGGAAACCGCATCCCAGATACTCCAGGCACCGACGACGGCGATCAGCGCATACCAGGCGATATCGATGGCCCAGCCGACGGCTTGCTGCCCGCCTCGCTCTTTTGCAACCGTACGCGACGTCGGCAGCAGCCGCACGAGCATCAGCCTACCCCATGCAGCGGCCAAAGGTGTGATCACGTACTTCAGGAGACGCGTGCGGCGGATCAGCGAATAGACCCAGGAGCGCGGCTTCTGCTGCCCGGCTGTCTGCTCGAAGCGAAACTTGTCTGCCCAGGCGACGATCGGGCGGAAAAGCAGCTGATCGTAAAGAAGGATGACGACCGCCATGGCAAATACAGCCCAGCTTACGGCGGCGAAATCCTGCTTGTCGATGGCAACCGCCAGCCATGAGCCGAGCCCGGGAAGCTGCACGGTAGTATCGCCGACCGTGATCGCTTCGGAAGCAACCACGAAGAACCAGCCGCCGGACATCGACATCATCGTGTTCCAGACGAGGCCGGGCGCAGCAAAGGGAGCCTCCAGCCGCCAGAAGCGCTGCCAGCTCGACAGGCCGAAACCGCGGCTGACCTCATCGAGATCGCGCGGAACCGTCCGCAGCGACTGATAAAAGGAGAAGGCCATGTTCCACGCCTGGCTGGTAAAGATCGCAAAGATCGAAGCACATTCCGCACCAAGCTGGCTTCCGGGGAAAAGTCCCATGAAGAAGGTGACGGTGAAGGTCAGAAAGCCGAGCACTGGGACGGATTGCAGAATGTCGAGAGCCGGAATGATGATCTTCTCGGCGCGGCGGCTCTTTGCGGCTAGCGTTGCGACGACGAAGGTGAAGATGAGGGAGGCAACGATTGCCGCCATCATCCGCAAGGTCGTCCGCAACGCATATTCAGGCAGATAGGCCGGGTCGAGCGACAGCGGTGCCGTGGACAGGCTCGCCAGCGGTGCGCGCATCTCGGCTACACCGTGAAGTGTGAGATAGGCGGCAGCGGCAATGAAGGCGAATGCGGCGAGATCATAGCCATTCGGCAGAATACGCGAACCGGCCAACGCAGCAACGGCGCTACGCTCGCGTCGGTCGTTTGCAAGAAAAACCATGTCATAACCCTTTGAAACAGGATGTCATCGGCCAGGGCGCGGTCGGTATGGCGCCGCATTCGCGACGCCACCGGTGCGCTTGTTTAAGAAAGGACACTTAGGCCGCGTGACGGCTGCCATCCTCGTCGAGGACCGGCTCGCCTTCTGTCGTCCAGAAGCACTCGAGCTTTCCCGTAAGGGAATTGATGTGCCAGATGGCAATCAGGCGCGGACGCTGCGGCGGCACGGAGCGCTCAGCCGGACGGCTGCCGGCCGAAATCGCGAAAGTGTTCGGGGCGGAAAACTTGGCTGCGAACCTGCGTTCGCGGAAAAGAACGATGTTGTTCATGGCTTACCTCTTCGGCCCACCTGACGGCAGATCCGAAGGGCGAGCCGGACAGGCTAGGCCCGACCGACGCTCGCCCGGCGAATGCCGGCAGCGGTCCAGGTTGTTGCGATGACCGTCCGGGTGCAGCATGACGCCGCAACCGGACAGCGACTAGGGTAGCTGTCCATTGGTTTCTTGATCTGTTGGTTTCGTTAGCCTTCGCATTGCGTTGCGAAGACATGGCCGTATTGTCACAGCCACCGAGAGCGGTCAATCAGGCGATGGTGCACCGCCATTATACCAAAGTATATGGCGCACGATCTCGATGACGGACAGCACGGCGGCAACAATGCAAGCCTGTATTCAACGGTCCTGCCGCGAGCGAGCACGTGAAAATCCGCAAATCTCCGAGCCTTGCAGCAGCGATCCATTCTCCGATCGCCCAGCCCTCACCGAGGAAGATATCGCTCAACCGAGCTGAAGCGTCTCTCCGCAGGCCCGATGTGAAACGGCCTTACGGCGCTCCACGGAAATGGAGCCGAAAACCAAGCTTTTGTGCAACAATAACTTTCAAAATAGAGGCAAGAGAATAGTTAATTTGCAAATATTCATGCCTTGCATCAGAAATATATAAGCGACTCCACTGTCGTTTCGGCGTTTATCCGGTCGGGTCGCCGAAGGACGACGGCCATTATATATCTGAGACAATATAGAAGGCGCGATGAAATTTTTACTCAGAACTTTTGGTGAAATCGCTCTTCTGGATAGCGACGAACACCAAATAGCGTTTCCGAAGAAGGCGCTTCTGATTATTGCCTATTTGCTCGCGAGTGACAGCAAGTCCGTCAGCAGAACAAACATGGCGCGATTTCTTTGGGGTGAAGGTGACTTGGCGAATTCGCTGACAAACCTTCGCAAGCTCGTTTCCCGTATCAAGAGCCGGCAATGGGACTTGAACGTCGAACTTCTGACCTTTGATGATACCGACATTCACATCGCAAATGGCTCGTTCACGAGCGATATTGTCTTGACGCGGGTAAGCACGACTGGGAATCCAGCCGAGCATCTCCGCACCTTGATGGAGCGCTCGCAGTTAAAATTCCTGGAGAGAGCCAACTGCCAAACCCGAGCGTTCATCGATTGGCGAGAGAGCGAAAGAAGGCGACACCTCGCCATGTTAAAGGAAGCGCTGGATGCTGCGGTGACGACTTCAATCGCGTCGTCCGGCGATATCGCGCTTATCAAGGAGGCCGCCCTCCTTCTTTTTGAAGCCGAACCGCAAGACGAGACCACACGCCGTATATTGCTGAAGGCGTTTGACGCCGAAGGCGGCGTCGACCAGCTAAAGCGCATATTCGCGCGTCGCAAGGATCTTGTCTCGCCTTGGCTGGCAACCCTGGCGGCATCGCCCCGCTCTCCGACACCAGTTGCTCCGGCGCATTCGCCGGCCATATCCGAGCAGGATACTGCCACGCAGCCTGTCTTGCCCATCCCTCGCCTCGCCTTGCTGCCGCCAGACAACGACGGCTCCGATGGTATCGCGACCATGATCGCCTCCTCGCTCATAGAAGACATCACTCTCGGCTTTTGCGCCTTGCACAGCCTGCGAGTGGTTGCCCCCTACTCCGCTATCCAGATCGGCCGCCAAGCCGAGGATAAAGGCGCGCTTTTCGAGCGATATGACATCAACTATGTCCTGGAAACCCGATTGAGCGGGCCGGATGACGACCTTTCGCTCCTCACACAACTCGTCTCCCTGCCGGGTAGCGAGATCCTGTGGGCAGAGCGCTTCAATTTCGGCACGCTTGATCTTGCGCGCAATAAGCGCGAAATCTCAAGGCAGATCGTGCTCGCCGCCGCCGCGGAAGTCGAGCGGCACGAGACGGCGCGTGCCTATTTTGAGGACAACCCCGACGCCGACCATCAATATCTCGTCGGTGCGCTCGACTATATCAGCCGGATGATCGATCCCAGCCTCGCAGACAGGCTCGCCGCGGCAAGCTTGGCGATGCTGAGACATCAGGACGAGGCGCGCACGCTCGCACAATGCGTGCGCGAGGCCAATCCCAATTTCGATGTAGATAGATGGCCGTCACTCATCCCGAGCAAAGAGCAACGACACAGGGATCCATATCGCGAAGGTCTGAAAAAGTCGGGGGTTTGAATGGCAATATCGTTGACCCACATTCGCGCAGAAGAAGCCAAAGATATCGACACTATTCATGCAATCACCTCTGCTGCCTTTGAAGGAAAGAACTATAGTTCCGGCACCGAGGCGGCAATCATCGATGCGCTGCGAACGGCCGGTGCGCTGACCCTTTCCATCGTCGCCGTGGAGAACGATGAGATCGTCGGTCACGTGGCCTTCTCGCCCGTGACAATCGAATCCGGAGCCGAAGAGTGGTTCGGCCTTGGCCCGGTATCCGTCCGCCCCGACCGACAGGGCAAAGGCATCGGAAAGGCTCTGATTGAAAACGGACTGGCGCGGCTGAGAGAGCGCGGCGCCAATGGCTGCGTGGTTCTGGGTAATCCCCGCTACTACAGCCGTTTCGGCTTCACGAGCGACGGAACCCTTCATTACGCTGACGTACCGGTCGAGTATTTTCAGCGGATCATGTTCAAGGGACCAACCCCAAAAGGGACGGTTGTGTTCCACGCGGGCTTCGACGTAGCGTAGGAGAACCGAGCCTTCAGAAGAGATGCGGCTCCGGATTCGGCAGTCTATTGGCAACCGCCGCAGGCACGGAAGCGGGGAAGACCTAACGCGACCAGGGACTAGCCGGAATAGTGTTGACAGGTTGTTGAAGCGATCTTGCATCGCTTGGACAGTCGCATCGGAGAGATCATCGTAGTTTTGCAAGCTGGAACAAATGGTGGGCCCGGAGGGACTCGAACCCCCAACCAAGCGGTTATGAGCCGCCGGCTCTAACCATTGAGCTACAGGCCCAGCGCAAGATTGAGACTCCGCGCTCGCGACTCCGGAGCAATGGTTCCCCGAAGACGACTTGGCTCTAACCCAATTTCTGTTTTCCGACAAGGGACTGCCGTAATACCTTCACAATCAATCCGCAAAAGCGGATCTCGAGGGATCATCAACCAAGGAACGAATCATGCTTCTGACGAAAACCAGAGATTTTGCTCTTGCCGCTCTTGTCAGCGCCACTTTCTTCGTGCCTGCGGCTGCAGCCTTTGCCGAAGATGCCAAGCCGCGCGAGGCTGTCATCACCGTCACCGGTGAGGGACATGCTTCCGTCGCGCCGGATATGGCTGTCGTAACGCTCGCAGTCGTTCAGCAGGCCAAGGCGGCCCAGGATGCACTCGATCAGAACAACAAGGCCATGGGCGCCGTGCTGGCAACGCTGAAGGAAAGCGGCATTGCAGAGCGTGATCTGCAGACCTCCGGCTTTTCCATTCAGCCGCAATATACCTATCCGAACGACAAGGACGGCCACAACCAGCCGCCGGTTCTGAACGGCTATCAGGTGACGAACGGCTTGACCGTTCGCGTGCGCGATCTCTCCAAGCTCGGCGGGCTGCTCGACCAGGCGGTCAAGCTCGGCATCAATCAGGGCGGCGATATCCAGTTCACCAACGACAAGCCCGACGCCACGATCGAAGAGGCCCGCAAGAAGGCAGTCGCCGACGCTGCCGCCAAAGCAAAGACCTTGACGGATGCCGCCGGTGTCAAGCTCGGCCGCGTTATCGCGATCCACGAAGGCGACATTGCAGCCCCGCCGCAGCCCTATATGCGCAGCATGGCCGCGGCGGCTCCGATGGACAAGGCAGTTCCCGTCGCCACCGGAGAAAACGAATACAACGCATCGGTGAGCATCACCTACGCGATCCAGCAGTAATCAAAACAAAACCGCCCTTCGCTCAGATCCGATCGGAGCGAGCAAAGGGCGGTTCCGCGGCCCCCGCCAAAAAGGCGAAAAGGTTAGAGAGTGAAAACGGGCGCCTCGTGCGCCCGTTTTGCTTGTCAGCGGCCCAGGAGCGGGCAGCCGCGAACATTGGCAAACATCATCGTATCCGGACCGCGGCGGCCGAAACCGTCGACGACGACGCGACGCGGCGTCACATCCACGACACGGGCGCGACGCAGGCCATAGCTGCGGGCAACGTCCACGGCCTGGCGAGGATCGCAGCCACGGCGGTCAAAACGCGGCGGCGGCGGACGGTCATAATCCGGCGGTGGCGGGCGATGACGGCCCGGATTGACATAGATATCCACACCCTGTGCGGAGGCAAAATCCGCCGTGCCCGACAGGGCGGTCACTGCGACGCAGGCGGCGACTCCCAATTTTGCCAGCATTTGTTTCATTATATTCTCCATGAAGCAGAGGGCTTCTTTCTCACGCCTGCAATATTTGCTGAGCGAGTGCCCAAGAGGTAACGGCGCTATGCTGAATGAGCTCAGAATCAGCCATTCATCCATTATTCAGCTACATTGAACGCTAAAGGGAAACCAGATGGCCGATAATAGCACAACATAAAAAATAAAGCCGCCTCCCCTTCGGAGGCGACTTCGAATCCATCGAATAGATGTGGAAAACTTGAGAGCGCTGCGATTAGCGACGGATCAGCGGGCAACCCGGTGCGTTGGCGAAGACAACCCGATCCGGACCACGGCGGCCGAAACCTTCAACAACGACGCGGCGCGGCGTGACATTGTCGATGCGGGCGCGGCGCAGACCCATGTCCCGTGCTTTCTCGACGGCGAGGCGCGGCGAGCACATGCGACCGCGCGGGTGGTCATAGCGAGCCTGCTGAATACCGGGATGGAAGTCGTTGGCGGAGGCCGTGACGACCGTTGCGGACATGGCGCCGAGCGCGATGAGAGCTGCAATACCTGCCTTGGCGAAAAGATTGGTCATGGTGTTTCTCCTTCAAATCCTTGCTGCGGATCGTTGCAATCCCATTATTGGCCTCGCCATCGGCAATGCCTCGGGATTGGGGCCACGTTAGGTCAGCCAAGCTGAACCGAACACGAATTGGCCGTTCAGATTGTATTCACGACGGTTAACAATCTATTGACGCAATAAGGAGCGCGGCTCAGGCGGAAAAATGCAGCACGATTTCGCGCCGATGCGGCCGGTCGCGATGCTCGAAAAGGTAGATGCCCTGCCAGGTGCCGAGCGCCAGCCGACCGTGCGTCACCGGAATGCCGATCGAGACCTGCATCAGTGCGGCTTTGATATGCGCCGGCATATCGTCCGGCCCCTCCATCGTGTGCACGATCCAGCGCATCGAAGGATCCGAGGATGGCGGCACGAGCCGGCTGAAGAAGGCCTTGAGATCGGTCTTCACATCGGGATCGGCATTTTCCTGGATCAGGAGGGAACAGGAGGTGTGGCGGACGAAGACGGTCAGAAGCCCCTCACCGCCGCCTGCAGCGGTGCGGACGAATTCCGCCACCTGATCGGTAAATTCATAGAGCCCCTGGCCATGAGTCGAAAGCGTGATCACTGTTTGCGGCATGGCATCCTCCGGGCATGGCGATAGCGATCCGCATCAGGTCGGGCGAGTGGCCGGAATGTCAAGCCCGGCCACCGCGTTGAGCCTATAGCGAGATGATGATGTTGAAACCACCATAGATCAGGCGTTTGCCGTCAAAGGGCATGTTTTGCATGTCATCCTTCAAACGCGGGTCGGCCATGACCTTCGCCAATACTGTGTCGCGGCTCTCTCGCGATTCGTAGGTGATCCATGAGAACACAACGACCTCGTCTTCCTTCGCCTGCACGGCACGCGGGAAAGAAGTAAGTTCGCCATACGGTACGTCGTCGCCTATGGCCTCGACATAGCTGAGCGCGCCATGCTCCCGCCAGACATCGCCGGCCCTGCCCGCCTGCGCCTTGTATGCTTCAATCTTGTCTTTCGGCACGGCAAGGATGAAGCCATCGACATAGGACATTTCTGCCTCCTCTGTTCTATGTTCACCTTTGAAAGACGGTTGACGGCAATCAGATCCGACATTGGCGGCAGATATTTTTCGCACGCCTGCCGGTTGGTCGGAAACGGCCGCGAATTCGCTGAACGATCCCGCGGAGGGACGCCTATGACGATAGAATACCAGAATGATCCCAAGCTCAAAAATGAGGTGCTCAATGCCCTATGGGCAACCGCATGGGGCAGCTCCTCCCCTCGGGATTTCCAGCCCATTCTCGCCAGAAACCTCGCGCATGTAGGCGCATTCGCGGCTGCAAGACTGGTGGGCTTCGTCAATGTCGCGTGGGATGGCGGCATTCATGCCTTCATTCTCGACACCTGCGTCGATCCGGAATTTCGGCGAAGAGGTATCGCAAGCGCTCTGGTCGAGCGGGCGAAAACCCTGGCCGGCGAACGTGGCGCGGAATGGCTGCATGTCGATTTCGAACCGCATCTCACCGGCTTTTATCGAGGGCTCGGTTTTGTTCCCACTGAGGCCGGCCTCATTCGGCTGCGCGATTAACAGACCATCACCCGCTAGCCCGGCGAATGAGCTTGCGAGAGCAGCCAGTTGCGAAACAGGGCCGCAGCCGGATTCACCAGGGCATTCGGCGGATAGACCAGACTATAGCTGACAGCAGCCGGCTGCACCTCGACGAAGCATCTGACTAGCTTTTTTTCGGCGAGGTCGCGTGCCACCAGCGAGCTTCGCACCAGGGCGAAGCCGCGGCCCCGCCGGCAGGCCTCCAGCATTTCGGCGAAAGAATCGAACAGGAGAGCCTCCTCGACCGCCCGAGCGATGTCGAAATGCGGTTTTGCCTCATCATCCAACCCGCTGGTAATTTGCTCGTGCCAACGCTGCCAATCCAGAATTGTGTGCCGCATGCCGGAGTAACGCAAAAGCGGAGCGGCCCTTATAGCCCAGCGCGGCGGCAGTCGTTTGGACAGTTCCGGCGAACTGACGACGAACTCCTCGTCAGTCAACAGTTCTTCATGCGTAAGACCGGCATCGGCACGGCCGAGCCAGACGGCAAGATCGGTGCCATCAGGCTGAAAATCCGGGCGCTGGTAGCCGACGGCCAGCTTCACCTCGATGTCCGGATAGCGCTGGCAGAAATCCGGCAGCCGCGCCGCCAGCCACTGGCTGGAAAACTCCGGCGAGACGGATATCGCGACGCTGCGAACCGAAATACTTGCGCGCGCCTGGTACAAGGCGGTTTCCAGCTCGACGATCACGCTTGAAATTGCGGCGTGCAGGCGCGCACCCAACGGCGTCAGCCGCGCCCCATTTCGGCCTCGGTCGAACAGGCGCCCGCCGATCCATCCTTCCAGCTGTGCAAGCTGATGGCTGACGGCGGTCTGTGTCTGCCCTATACGCTCCGCGGCTCGGCCGAAGCCGCCGGTCTCGGCAATGGCACAGAATGTCTGGAGTACCGACAGCGGTGGCAGCGGCCTCTTTCCCATGAAAATTCCTCATGCTTTACAGCCTGAGGATTCATTATACATCACTATATTCTAAGCGCATCTATCTATTGGCTAGGCACTTCGAGGTCGTAGATATATGAACATTCTTCATATTATAAGCTGGAGAGTATGCGCCGTCCAACTCCTGACCCGACGAGGGGGCATGGAATGGCGATCGTATAAGGAAAATGCCCGGAAGCGAGATATGCTACCTCAGGCAAACCAACATCTATTGCGGGATATCGGGCTAAGCGACCTTGCGGAAAAGCAATCCAATGATGGACGTCGCTAGCCTTTGAGCGTCTTCACTCTGGTCAGGTCCGGAAAGAGGCGCATCCAGAGCACAACCACCACAATGGTCCCGACGCCACCGACGATGCCGGTGAGGACAGGCCCAAGCGCAGTGGCAAGCATGCCGGACTCGAATTCACCGAGCTGATTGGAGGTGCCGATAAAAAGCGAATTCACGGCATTGACGCGGCCGCGCATGGCATCCGGCGTCAGGAGCTGCACGAGCGAGCTGCGCACGACGACGCTGACCGTATCCGAAGCGCCGACGACGAAGAGCGCTGCGACCGAAAGGATGATATTGCTCGACAGCGAAAAGACGATGGTGGCGACCCCAAAGACGAGCACGGCAAACAGCATCTTCTTGCCGACATCGCTCTGCAGCGGCCGGCGTGCCAGCCAGATCGACATAATGAGCGCACCGATGGCCGGCGCGGCGCGCAGCAGGCCAAGTCCCCATGGCCCGGCATGCAGAATATCCCGCGCAAACATCGGCAGCAGCGCCGTCGCGCCCCCAAGCAGCACCGCGAAGAGATCGAGCGAGATCGTCCCCAGCATGACCGGCCGGCTCTTGATGAAGGAGACGCCGGCAAAGACGGAGCTCAGCGTCACCGGCTCGCGCGACGACGGCTGCTCGCGTTCGACCCGGATCGAGATAACGTTGATGCTGGCGATGACATACAGCGCAGCCGAAACGGCAAACGGCGCAACGGGGCTGACGCCATAAAGCAGACCGCCGAGCGACGGCCCGATGATAAAGGCGGTCTGCATCATCGAGGTGGAGGTCGCGATGGCAACCTGCAGCAGCGACGACGGCACAATATTGGGCAAAAGCGCCGCCATGGTCGGGCGTTCGAAGGCCGTCGCCGCACCCATGATGGCAACGGCGGCTAGAATACCGGCAGGTCCTATCCAATGAAACCAGACAGCTATGGCAAGAACCATTGCGGTCAGCGCCTCGATGATCTGGCAGGCAAGGCCGATGCGGCGGCGGTCGAACCGATCGGCGACATGCCCGACGACGAAGGTCAGGATGACCATCGGCAGAAACTGGCAGAAGCCGACGAGGCCGAGGAAAAAAGCGCTATGGGTCTGATCGTAGATCATCCAGCCCATGGCGACCGTGACAGACTGAAAGCCTATCGAGGAAAAGACACGCGACGCAGCGAATGAACGATAGCCGGGGTGACCGAGCACGCTTGGCCGGTCTTGAGTCTGCAGGGTATCCATGAGCCTTCTTAGTCTGCCGCCACGGACGCTTGCAGACATGCTTCTCGACAGTCGGAAATTCTACAGTCCCTGCTCTGCCTGAACGCGCCTTCTGTCAATCTCGTTTTTGCTGCAGTTGCAAATTCATCGCGGCCGATAGATCAAATCGCGGTGATGACAGGCTGAGGAGGCCCTGCGTGGCCTCGATCGACCAGATGGCGGTCAACTCCGACGCAATCGCATCGATCAGCTTCGGAACATCGCTGCCTGCCGATTCGTGCAGCGCCTCCGCGACAATCAACACCGCATGTGTATCATTGCGCACGGCGGACAAACCACTCTGGCGATTGGTCCAGCGCCGGGCATGCGCCCGTCCTGCTCCATCGGCAAAGATCACTTCTCTGACTGCCGGATGCTCTATTTCGCCGGAAAAGGTCAAATAGGTTTCGCTGCCGCTCGCATGCCGCACTTCGAGATCGCCAGAGATTTTCGCAAGATCAAACACAGCAACGGGAATTGCGAAAGCGATCGAGATGGCATTGCAAAGATCGACGAGCGGGTGCAGCCGCGGCAACGACCCTTCCTGGCGAAATCGGCGCAGCAGCGCTTCGGATGCGCACCGATATTGTGTCGGCTTCAAGCCCATTTTGGAGAAAGCACGACGCCACACCTGGATTTCAGCCATCTCGCCTTCGGGACCTTGTTTTAGCCGGTCTGCGGCAATCGCATGATATTTGGCCATCCGATCTTCGACATCAACGGTCGAGGTGATCCCTTCGGCAAACAACACGCCGGGAACCAGCTCGGGAAACTCACTCCAAATCTCGTTCGAATGGCGGAAAAACATGGCACCTCCTGATAGGCATCTGCTTGGCGCAGCAGGAAACCTCGCCGCTGTCCTCCGGTCTTGAATAAAATTGCAGAAGCTTCAGCCGATCGCCGCCGCATAGGCGCCGGGCGAGACGCCGAAATTGCGGACGAAGAGGCGCGTCATATGGCTCTGATCGGAAAAACCGCTGGCAAAGGTCGCTTCGGCTAAGGACATGCCCACCGCAATCAGTCGGCGCGCTTTATGAATCCGGCGCTGCATGAGGTAAGCATGCGGCGTCAGCCCCGTCGCCTTGGTGAAGGCCCGCAGGAAACGAAATTGGCTTAGACCGCACAACTCCGCAAGCTCGGCAAGGGTCAGGGGAGCGGCTGGATCGTCATCGATCAGCTCGCGCGCCTTTTTGATATCAGTGGAAATGGCATCTTCACGCAAGGCACCGGATCCCTCACGCATCACAGCGGCGATGAGCGACAGCAGCAGGCCATCCCGCAGGAGAACATTTTCAGCCGCATCCTTGACCAGAAGCGAAAACAGGCTTCTGAAATGCCCAGCCATCTCCCCGTCGCGGATGACAGGCGACGGGAATTCCACCACACCGAACCTACCCTCGCCGACATCGCGCAACAGATCGCCGATCAGCCGGGGATCGAAATAGAGCATGGACCACGCGCGGCTTTGGCCGATGGGCATGCCGTCATGCACCTCGTTCGGGTTGACGCTGATGACGTCGCCGGCCTCTGCCTGCACCACCCCTCGCCCGCTAAGCGACCTCTGCGCACCGGCCTCGATGACACCGATGCCGAATTGGTCATGCGTGTGCTTTGGGAAGCTATGGCCGGTTTCGGCTCGGACTGCCTCGATGCCGGCAAGGCGAGAGCGGTATATCCTGAATTGACCGGACTTCATCGCTGGTGCCTCTCATCCCGCCTATTCGCTCTATCAGCTAAGGCGTCCCATATGAGCGACAATGTCGCGTACCCGCAATCGGGACACAAGACTTAAACGCCGCCTGCAGCCTTGTCTTCCTCCGCCGTCACCAATGCGGCCTGCGTATTGCCGGCAACCGCCGTCGGCAGCGGCGTGCCGCGCTTGCGCTCCCGCGCCAATGTCAGCAGGCCGGAAAAGATGATGAGGACGATGCCGACGGCCATCGGCATATCGATGCTGTCGTTGAACAACAGGTAGCCAAAGGCGATCGCCCAGAGCATCTGACTATATTGCGGCGGCGCAACCAGATTGGCAGGCGCCATCTGCGCAGCCGTCAAGAGCAGGACACTGCCGCACGCGCCAAGCAGGCCGTAGCTCGCGAGGAATATCCATTGCGTCGGCGTGGGCATGGTGACTTCGGAGAGCATGAGGAGGCCGCTGACGATAAGCGTTCCGAAAAGGCCTGCCCCATAGAGCGAGATGCGCTTCTCCTTTGAACCGAGCGCGCGGTTGATGACGATGGAGATGGCCGCCGCAAGGCCACCGATTGCCGCGCAAAGGTGCCCGACCGAGAGCTCGCGAAAACCCGGACGCAGGACGATCAACACGCCGACGAAACCGAGAATGACCGCCGTCCAGCGCTGCCAGCGCACATCCTCCTTGAGAAAAATCACAGAGAGAATGGTGACAAAGGACGGCAGCAGAAACAGCAGCGCAAAGGCTTCCGCCATTGGCAGTTTGGTGAAGGCAACGACGGAGCAGATGGCGCCCGCCGCGCCGCAGACGAAGCGCAGCAGCCACAAGGGACGGTTTGACGTCCGCACCATATCGAGCCACTCGTCTTCCCGCTTCTTCAGGAAAGGTATGGCGGCAAAGCCGAACAGCGCACCGATGAACGCGACCTGATAGGAAGGGATCGTCCCGTGAAGGATCTTGATCGACGCATCGCTGAAGGCGAAGACTGCATAGGACGCGAATGCCACGAGGACACCACGCAGGGCGGAGCGGCCCGCTGCCGCAGAACTGGAATCGGCTGTAATCGAGGACATTGGAATCTTGAGAAAAGGGCGATGGAAGAACACTGAATCAGTGGGATGCAGGCAATTGTATGATGAAATGGAGTGGATTTCGATTGGGGTGGGGATAAACTATTGTTTCAGCCGGACGTGGGGAGCGAGTACGCTTCTCTGGGTTCAATTGCTTAGAAAGCGTGCTTGATCCATTTGGCTCGGGGAAATGCGTCCCCTGTCCGTGTAGGAAAAAGCGATAACCTTTAGCGCATCGTCATCCACTTCACAGGTGAATGCAACTCTCCGCCAGCCATTGGGCGTCTGAACCGCGACCCCATCGCCAAACAAGCTAACATCAGAGAGCATCGCCGAGGACAGCGCGGAGTTATTATACCCTACCGCACCGAGATCATGACGAAACTGCAACAGCTCCTCAGAATTGCAGAGATATCGTACCCGATCACGCCGTGGCAGTTTCTTCCAAGCGTCATATTCACTCTTCGACAGACGGGCCATCTCCGCACCCGAATAAAGCTTCTTCGCCTGAACGGCTCGCTTCGGCACAAGTGATTTAGGCCGCGGTGGCTCGGTGACCAACGCGGTGCCACTCGTCGGATCGCCTTGACTGGAAACAGACTGGCCTTGAGCACTCTGCTGTGCCGGCGATGGCCTGACCGCCGGAACGACAATCTGCAGCGAGTCTTTCGCCTCATCCTTGGCCTGCCCGGCCGGAGCCTGCTGCTGCGGATCGGATGACGGCGCTTGTGCCTGCGGATTATTCTGATCTACCGCTGGCACCTGCGGTTGTTGCACCTGCGAATCCGAAGGCTCGTTGGTCGCCAGGATATTGGGTGCGGTAGACGAAGCCGGGGCGTTCGAATCGCTCGCCGGCGGCTGCGCCGCGTTTGCTTGCTGATCCTTGGCGTCAACTTGCGGCTGGGCCTGTTGGGCGGCCTGGGCTTCAGCCTTGGCTTGAGCTTCGGCTTGCGCAGCTGCAGCAGCCTGTTGCTCAGCTGCATTGTTGTTTGGCCGCGTCGGGGGTGTATCGTCTTTCGACTGTTCTGAAGCATCCGCCTGCTGCGTGGTCGTCGGATCCTTCTGATCGCCCTTCATGTCCGGAAGCGGCGTTTCGGTCGCAGAAGGCTGCTGTTCCGCTTTCTCAACAGGCTTCTCAGCGCCGGGATCATCAGGTTTGGGCTCAGACTTCGCCTGCTCTACCGGCTTATCAGCCTTGGCCTCGTCAGGCTTGGATGCAGGCTTCTCTGCCTGCTTCTTGCCCTCAGGGTTGGATTGCTTTGGCGGCTGTTCGTCCGCCTTCTTTCCCTCCGGCTGCTGCGGCTCCTGTTGAGCGTCCGCCGTCTGTTCTGCCGGCTTCTCGTCAGGTCTTGGCGTCGGTTTGGGAGGCTGGTCGGGCTTCTCATTCGCCTTCGTCGCCAGTTCCTGTTTTTCCTCCTGCTGCGGCACCAGCTCGACATTGACGCTCTGCTCGGGCTTCGCCTCTGGCGGCGCGGGAAACAGCGGCAGCAAAAAGAGCGCGACAAACAGGACGTGCAGAAGGATCGACAGGACAAAGCCCGGCCTTATCTCCCTATCCCGTTTTTCCGCGCCCTTTTCCATCGTTCAGCCGAGGACTCGCGCAGAGAAAGCAATCAAGAGGAAATTGCGCATCGATTCATTCGATCCTTGCTGGCAAACAGATCAGAAGACTTTTCGGTCGCTGACATATGGTACCCGACCACACGCCGGGAAAGAGGTATCGGCCGAAATCGAACTTGTCAGGCATCTGCGCGATCCGCAATGGCGCAAAAACAAACCTGCGTGATCGCGCAGCGCGGGATAGTCGCATCTCCCGCTAGAAGAACTCATCCAGTAGCCGATAATAGGCCATCTTTTCGGCCTGCGGTTCAAAATCGCCATAGGCTTTCAAAAACTCGCCAACCAATTCCTGTCCGAAATTGTGCTCGACGCTACCGCAGGCCAGCGCGATATCCTGATGGCGATCAGCCGCGCCGAGGCGGCCGCAATCGATATAACCGCTGAATCTATCGCCATCGACTACGAAATTCGGAAGGCAGGCATCGCCATGGGTGACGACAAGATCCTCCGTCGACGGTCTCTTGGCCTGAAGTTCGCGGAAAAGATCCGCCGCCGACCTTCCGAGCCGGGCCTCATCAAAGTCGTCCTCATCGACGCGGCCGGCAAGCAAGTGTGCCCATGCCGTGCCGATCCTGTTCTCCAGCCGATGATCGAACGGGCAGGCCGCGATATCGACTGAGTGCAATCGCCGCAAGGCACCCGCAAAAAGCCGCACCCGCTCAAGCGGCTGTAACCACTCGGCGCTGACGAAATCGCTGCCGGGAAGAGCACTCATCAAAAGCCATTCGCGTTCGCCGTCCTTCTCATGGGCAATGATATCAGGGCACGCAAAGCCCCGCGAGGCCAGCCATCGCAGCCTGGCAACCTCGCCGGCCAATTCACCCAAGGGGTCGGTCACCTCAGTCTTGAGATAAACAGGCGCGCGTCCATCGGCCTCAAGCCGGAAGACATGGGCCGAAGAACGCCCGAGCGCATCCTGCCGCCATTCATATCCAGCCAACGCATCGCGTAGCCGCACTGGGATGGCTGTTTCCATGAATTGCGGCTTGCTCGCCATGATCACCCTCTTTGAGCCCGATATCACCAATGAAAAGCCCGGCTCGCTCTCGCGAACCGGGCCTGGCTTTGTAAACTGCCGATGTCGGCTTGCGCCAGACCTCAACTGTCGAGGAAGCTTCTGAGCTTGCGGCTGCGGCTCGGATGCTTGAGCTTGCGCAAAGCCTTGGCTTCGATCTGGCGGATACGTTCGCGCGTGACCGAGAACTGCTGGCCGACTTCTTCGAGCGTGTGGTCGGTGTTCATGCCGATGCCAAAGCGCATGCGCAGTACGCGCTCTTCGCGCGGCGTCAGCGATGCCAGAACGCGGGTCGTCGTTTCGCGCAGGTTCGCCTGAATGGCGGCGTCGATCGGCAGAAGCGCGTTCTTGTCCTCGATGAAATCGCCGAGATGCGAATCTTCTTCGTCACCCACCGGGGTTTCGAGCGAGATCGGCTCCTTGGCGATCTTCAGAACCTTGCGCACCTTTTCGAGCGGCATGGCAAGCTTTTCGGCCAATTCTTCCGGCGTCGGCTCGCGGCCGATTTCGTGCAGCATCTGGCGCGACGTGCGGACGATCTTGTTGATCGTTTCGATCATGTGCACCGGAATGCGGATCGTGCGCGCCTGGTCGGCGATCGAGCGGGTGATCGCCTGGCGAATCCACCAGGTGGCGTAGGTCGAGAACTTGTAGCCGCGGCGATATTCGAACTTGTCGACCGCCTTCATCAGGCCGATATTGCCTTCCTGAATGAGGTCGAGGAACTGCAGACCGCGGTTCGTGTACTTCTTGGCGATGGAGATGACGAGGCGCAGGTTGGCTTCGACCATTTCCTTCTTGGCGATGCGCGCTTCGCGCTCGCCCTTCTGCACCATGTGAACGATACGGCGGAATTCCGAGATCGAGATACCGGTTTCGGTCGCAAGGTTCTGGATTTCCTGACGAATGTCGCGGATCGTCGTGTTTTCGCTCTTGGCGAATTCCTTCCAGCCGCGCGCGGCCAGATTGCCGATCGACTTCATCCAGTTCGGATCGAGCTCGGCACCCTGATACTGCTCCAGGAACGAGTCGCGCTTGACGCCATAGGATTCGGCCAGACGCAGCAAGCGACCTTCGTTCTGAACGAGACGCTTGTTGATGTCGTAGAGCTGCTCGACGAGGGCGTCGATGCGGTTCTGGTTCAGCGACAGAGACTTGACCGACTTGACCAGCTCATCCTTGAGTTCCTTGTAGCGGCGTTCCTGGGCGGAGGACAGCGTGCCGGAAGCCGACAGGCGCTGCTCAACCTGCTGGTCCTGCAGCTTGCGCAGCTTCTTGTAGGTTTCAGCGATGATGTCGAGCGTCGTCATGACCTGCGGGCGAAGCTCGGCTTCCATCGCGGCGAGGGAGAGGTTGGATTCGTCCTCGTCCTCTTCCTCCTCCTCGATCGGAAGGCCTTCGCCGCCGACATTGGTGATGTCGTCGTCGCCGGAGGGCGCGCGGCCGCGGCGTGCCTTTTCCTTTTCTTCGGCAGCCTTGCGGTCAGCCTCGATCTTCTCGGGGCTCTGGAACTGCGGCGCAGCCTTGGCCTCCGGACCGGAATAGGTGGTTTCGAGATCGATGATCTCGCGCAGCAGCGTCGTGCCTTCGTTGAGTTCGTCGCGCCAAATAATCAGCGCCTGGAACGTCAACGGGCTCTCACAGAGGCCACCGATCATGGTTTCGCGACCGGCTTCGATGCGCTTGGCAATCGCGATTTCGCCTTCGCGCGACAGAAGCTCGACGGAGCCCATTTCGCGCAGATACATGCGCACCGGGTCGTCCGTGCGGTCGGTCGGCTCTTTCTTCTTGGTGGTGGCGAGCGCAGAACCCGTGGAGGGAGCGAGTTCGCCGCCCTCGCTATCGTCATCGCCGCCGGCATCGTCGTCGTCGCTGGCCGCAGCGCCAGCCTCTTCGACGTCTTCGTCCTCAATGACGTTGATGCCCATGTCCGAAAGCATGGCCATCGTATCTTCGATCTGTTCGGACGTCACTTCCTCGGACGGAAGAACGGCGTTGAGCTCGTCCATCGTCACATAGCCGCGCTTCTTCGCGGCCTTGATCATCTTCTTGACCGCGTCGTCGGAAAGATCGAGAAGTGGGCCGTCGGAGGTGCCGTCGCGCTCGACTTCAGCTTCTTCGTTCTCTTTGACCTTTGTTGCCATCTTTATATCGTCGCTTTCCCTGACGCTGCAAACTTACACGCGGTGAAACAATCACACTGACTGGCGCGCCCTGCACCAGCCGCGACTCACCGACGAACACCTAACGGAATGACCTTTAATGCCCAATTAACCACGATCACCGCCACCGGAGTTGCAAAGCTGGATTGCGTTTGGATTTCCGGCCATGATATCAGGTGATCCGCTTGATCCAGTTTTACCGTTCTTTCCGAAGTCAAACGGTGATTCCCAGAATTTTAGTTCTCGTCAAGCTTTTCCAGCAAAAAAGCCCGTTAAATGCGCGAAAAAGCCTTATCCACAGGCTCCGCACGCAGCGATTTAATGTTTCCCGTATTTAGGAAGTCCCCACGCGATGACAAGAGCATTCTGAGCAAAGCCTCACATTTCCAGCATCGGCAGGTATTACCGAGGCCGGAAGTGTGTCCGAATGGCATCAATTCCAGTCCATGACGACCTTGCCGGAATTGCCCGAGCGCATTGCTTCGAAACCATCGCGGAAATCATCGATGCCGATACGGTGAGTGATGACCGGCGATACATCGAGACCACCTTGCACGAAGGCGATCATCTTGTACCAGGTCTCGAACATCTCGCGGCCGTATATGCCCTTCAGGTTCAGCATCTTGAAGATGACCTTATTCCAGTCGATCTCGAAGCCTGCCGGGGCGATGCCGAGAATGGCGATCTTGCCGCCATTGTTCATCTTGTCGATCATGTCGCGAAAGGCGGGAGCCGCGCCCGACATTTCCAGCCCGACGTCGAAACCCTCCGTCATGCCAATGGACTTCATCACATCGGCAAGGTTTTCCTTGGATGCGTCGACGACATGGTCAATGCCGACCTTGCGGGCAAGCTCCAGCCTGGTGGGATTGATATCGGTGATGACGACCTTGCGCGCGCCGCAACGCTTGGCGACCATCGCCCCCATGATGCCGATCGGCCCCGCGCCGGTCACCAGCACATCCTCGCCGACCAGATCGAAGGAGAGCGCGGTGTGGACCGCATTGCCGAACGGGTCGAAAATTGCCGCGATCTCATCCGGAATGTCATCGGGAATCGGCACGACGTTGGATTCGGGAATGCAGACGAATTCGCCGAAGGAACCGGGGCGGTTGACGCCGACGCCGAGCGTGTTACGGCAGAGATGGCCCCTGCCCGCTCGGCAGTTGCGGCATTTGCCGCAAACGATATGACCTTCGCCCGAGACGCGCTCACCGACATGATATTTCGTCACGGCGGAACCGATCTCAGCGATCTCACCACAAAATTCATGGCCAACGACCATCGGCACGGGAATGGTTTTCTGTGCCCATTGATCCCAGTTCCAAATATGGACATCCGTGCCGCAGATCGCCGACTTTCTGACCCGTATCAGGACATCGTTCGGCCCGACCTCCGGAACCGGCACATGTTCCATCCACAGCCCGACCTCCGGCTTGGATTTGACCAACGCTTTCATCATGTTCGACATGATCGGTTCTCTCCAACCAATTCAAATGATTCCAAGTTCTTTTCCGGCTTCGGCAAAGGCTGCGATCGCCTTTTCGACATCGGCCTTCGAATGGGCGGCCGACATCTGCGTGCGGATGCGCGCCTGGCCCTTCGGCACCACGGGGAAGGAAAAGCCGATGACGTAGACGCCCTTCTGCAGCATGAGTGCCGCCATGTCCTGCGCGAGCTTTGCGTCGCCGAGCATGACGGGAATGATCGGATGATCGGCGCCGGCAAGCGTGAAGCCGAGCTTAGTCATCTCTCGGCGGAAGAGTTCGGCGTTGCCTTGAAGGCGCGCGCGCAGTTCGGCGCCGTTCTCGATCAAATCGAAGACTTTCAAGGAGGCTGCGGCGATGACAGGCGCCAAGGTGTTCGAGAAGAGATAGGGACGCGAACGCTGCCGAAGCCACTCAACGATCTCGCCCCTGGCGGAAGTATAACCGCCGGAGGCACCGCCGAGCGCCTTGCCGAGCGTGCCTGTGATGATATCCACCCGGCCTTCGACGCCGCAATATTCGGCCGATCCCCGGCCATGCTCGCCGACGAAGCCAACCGCATGGCTGTCATCGACCATAACCATGGCACCGTATTTTTCCGCCAGATCGCAAACGCCGCTGAGATTGGCGATGATACCGTCCATCGAGAAGACGCCGTCGGTCGCGATCAGCTTGAAGCGGCTGCCCTCGGCCTTCTTCAACTCCTCTTCCAAGGCAGCCATATCGTTGTTGGCATAGCGGAAACGCTTCGCCTTGGAGAGCCGGACGCCGTCGATGATCGAGGCATGATTCAGGGCATCCGAGATGATGGCATCCTCTTCCGACAGCAGCGTCTCGAACAATCCACCATTGGCATCGAAGCAAGAGGAATAGAGGATCGTCGCCTCCATGCCGAGGAAAGCCGAAATCCGCGCCTCGAGCTGCTTGTGCTCTTCCTGCGTGCCGCAGATGAAGCGAACCGAGGCCATGCCGTAGCCATAGCGATCGAGCGCTGCCTTCGCGGCCTCGGCAAGCTCCTCGTTGTCAGCAAGGCCGAGATAGTTGTTGGCGCAGAAATTGAGAACGCGCGCACCACCAAGCACGGCGATTTCGCCAGCCTGTTTGGAGGTGATAACGCGCTCGGCCTTATAGAGGCCGGCTTCTTTCAGGCCGAGAAGCTCGTTACGCAAATGGGATATGAACGCTGAAGTCATGGTCGCATTCCGATGCTGGTCAAAGGGCCTAATTCATCAAGGAATAACATAGGATCCGGCCTGTTGCTGCATCCGACAGCGGCAAAAATACGCAACGCCGTGACGTCCGCACGATAGGCGACAGTTTCGACAGGATCTGTCGAAACAGAGGGAAATCACGCAACTTTCCAGGCAGACCTCATGGGTGCCTATAACAAAAATTACTTGACTCAGTCCAATATTTTACAGCAGATTGGCATTACTCTGAAAATAAGGGAGAGCCATGAGCATATTCCATAGATTCTCCCTCGCAGGACGGGTTGCCTTCGTCACCGGAGGCGGACGTGGCTTGGGATTCGAGATGGCCCAGGCTCTCGCCGATGCTGGCGCTCACGTCATCATCAACGGACGAACCGCAGCCACACTCAACGTAGCCGTGGAAGCGATCCGAGCAAGAGACGGCTCGGCGGAAGCCGCAGCCTTCGATATTGCCGACCGCGAAGCACGGCGCACGGCGATCTACACCATCGAGAAAAGTCACGGCCGGCTCGACATACTGATTAACAACGTCGGTGCCCGCGACAGGCGCCCACTGGCCGACTTCGACGACGAGGCGATCCTCGCCCTGCTCAACACGGATCTCGCCGCCTCGATCATGCTCTCCCGCGACGCCGCGCGCCTGATGAAACGAAATAATCATGGGCGGCTGATCTCGGTCACTTCGATCAGCGGACAGGTCGTCATGCCGGGTGACTGTGTCTATCCCGCCGCCAAGCAGGGACTGACGGGCCTCATGCGCAGCATGGCTGTGGAATTTGGCCCTCACGGCATCACCAGCAATGCCATCGCGCCAGGCTGGTTCGCAACGGAAACCAATGCGGCCATGGTCGCGAACGAAGATCTGATCCCCATCGTGCGCCAACGCATCCCCGTTCAGCGCTGGGGACGTCCGGACGAGATTGCTGGCGCCGCGCTGTTCCTCGCCAGCGACGCTGCTTCTTTCGTCAATGGCCACGTCCTGACCGTCGATGGCGGCATGACCGTGCGCATGTAGTTGTCAAATCGTCTGGCCGGCACGCTCCGCTGCCAGAGATCAACGACTGATGAAATCCGAGATGACAGCAAGGAACGCATCGCCGTAGCGTTCGAGTTTTGACTGACCGACACCGGAAATATCGAGAAGCGCCTTATGGTTTTTCGGCCGCTCTGTCGCAAAGGCAATCAGCGTCGTATCCGGAAAAACGACGTAAGGCGGCACGCCCAACTCCTTGGCGATCCGGGTGCGCTCGGCCCGCAGCGCATCGAACAGCGCCTGTGCCTCGCCGGAAAGCCCGTGTGCCTGCTTCTCCGGTCGTCCCGCCTTCTTGCCGCGACGGCCCGTTTCGGGCCGATCCTTGCGGAAAAACACCTGCCGCTCGCGCTTGAAAACGGCCCTCGCCTGTTCCTGGAGCTTCATGGCACCGAAGGCCGTGTGGTCGATGCTGATAAAGCCGTTCGCCAATAATTGCCGGAAGATCGATTGCCATGTGCGAGAGGGAATATCCTTGCCTGCGCCGAAAACCGGCATATCGATGTGGCCGAAACGCTCGGTCTTCTCGTTGACCGTTCCCATCAGTACATCGATGACATGGCCGGTGCCGAAACGCTCGCCGGTGCGATAGACGGCAGCGAGCGCCTTGATCGCCGCTTCCGTTCCATCCCAGGTTTCCACGGGCTTCAAGCAGGTATCGCAATTGCCGCAACCACCGCCATGTGCCTCGCCGAAATGCGAAAGGATGGACTGCCGCCGGCAGCCGGCCGTCTCGCAGATCGCAAGCAGCGCATTGAGCTTCGCCCGCTCGACGCGCTTGATTTCCTCGGACGCGCCGCCTTCATCGATCATCCGGCCGCGCTGGATGACATCGGCCATGCCATAGGCCATCCAGACATTCGAGGAGAGGCCATCACGCCCGGCTCGTCCCGTCTCCTGATAATAGGCTTCCACTGAACCCGGCAGATCGAGATGGGCGACATAGCGCACATTCGGCTTGTCGATGCCCATGCCGAAGGCAACCGTCGCCACGAGGCACAGGTCTTCCTCTTTCAAGAAAGCATCCTGATTGGCATCGCGAAGCGCTCGATCCATGCCGGCATGATAGGGAAGTGCGCGGATGCCCTGCCCGTTCAGCCATTCTGCCGTATCCTCGACCTTGGCACGCGAGAGGCAATAAACAATGCCGCTATCGCCACGGTGCCTTTCGAGAAAACGCAGCAATTGCTGACGCGGCTGATCGCGCTCGACAATCTCGTAAGTGATATTCGGACGATCGAAGCTGGTGGTGAAAACCTTGGCATTGTCGAGAGCCAGCCGCTCGATAATGTCGTCGCGCGTGTGCGGATCGGCCGTTGCCGTCAGGGCGATGCGCGGGACGCCGGGAAAGAGCTCGGCAAGCCTGCCGAGATCGCGATATTCCGGCCTGAAATCATGCCCCCATTGCGAGACGCAATGCGCCTCGTCGATGGCGAAAAGCGCGATCTTCGCTCTGCCGAGCATCTGGCAGAAGCCTTCCGTCGCGATGCGTTCCGGCGTCACATAGAGCAGATCGAGCTTGCCGGCGGAAATAGCGCGATAAACATCACTGGCCTCCTCGCGCGACAGTGACGAATTCAAGGCGACCGCCCGAATGCCGAGCTGCTTCATCGCCTCCACCTGATCCCGCATCAGCGCAATCAGCGGCGAGACGACGATGCCGATACCATTGCGGCAGAGCGCGGGAATCTGGAAACACAGCGATTTGCCGGCACCGGTCGGAAACAGCACGACCGCATCGCCGCCGGAAACGACATGCTCGACCACTTGCTGCTGCTTGCCGCGAAAGGCGGAATAGCCATAAACGCGCTTCAGGACATCGAGCGGCGCTGGCGCACCGGTATGCTCGGCGAACAACGCGTCGTCTGCGGAAAATCGCGGCTCTTGTCTTTCAGGCTGAGGCATCTATTCCCTATTTTCCAGCGGCACCTTTGACGCGACCGGAGAGCACGCCGAAGCCATCGATGATCGCTTCCTGGTTTTCCAGCCGCAGCGCCTCGAGCTGCACTTCCTGCAAGGCGCGAATCAATGGCTCGATCGCTTCACCGTCGCCTTCTTCCGTCGCCTCGGCAATAGCACCCTCCAGCTCGATCTTATGCCAGCGCAATGCTTTCGAACGCTTGTGGAGCGCGAGCGCCTGGCGATACCCCTCGCGCGCATCCTCCATGGCGGCCTCCTCGGTCGCCGTCCACAGACGGGCATTGCGAATCTGCTGCTCCAGACCCTTCAGCAAGGCGCCGAAATCCTGTTCTTCCAATTGCTCGACCAGCCGCTCGCGGACGAGCTGAGGCCCGACCAGAGTTGCGGCTGCCCCGAGAACCGCGGACCAGAGCCGCTGCAACTCACGACTGTCATAATCGATCGCGGCAATCTCGTCATATTCGTCCTGCAGGAGTGCCGGATGGTTGACGATGGTCAAAGCGAGCACGCTTTCGCGAAGGCTCGGGATATCCTGATGTCCCTTAATCATGGCCGAGCGCTGCAGGCGGTCGGATGCCGTCGTTATCATTGCGGCCCCAACACGTGCCTGCCCGCCTCGACCTGCGAAGTTGCGGCCATTGCCGTCACGGGAAAAACCACGTCCCCGCTGGCCGCCCCGCTGGAACTGCGGCTGGAACAGCCCGTTCAGCCGCTCGCGCATATTCTGCTGATAATGACGGCGCACATCTTCATCGCCGATGACCGAAACAATGCGCCGCAATCGCGCTTCCAGCTCCGCACGCGCCTCCGGCGTCTCGAAGGTGCCGCTGCCGGCTTCCCTCGTCCAGATGAGCTCAGCAAGCGGCTTTGCCTGCGCCAGCACCTTGTCGAACGGCGCACGCCCATCCTGCCGCACGAGATCGTCAGGGTCCTTGCCATCGGGCAATAGCGCAAAGCGCACGGTGCGGTTCGGTTTGATGTGCGGCAGCGCCAGATCGGCAGCACGATTGGCGGCACGGATGCCGGCACCATCGCCATCGAAGCAGAGCACCGGCTCCGGCGTCATCTTCCACAGGAGATCGAGCTGGCTCTCCGTCAGTGCCGTGCCGAGCGGCGCAACCGCATTCTCGACGCCGGCCTGATGCAGCGCGATGACATCCATATAACCTTCGACTGCTATAATCGTGCCAGCGCCGTCGGCACCCTGAGCAGCGCGGCGCGCACGCGTGAAATTGTAGAGCACGTTGCCCTTGTGAAAGAGCTCTGTCTCGTTGGAATTCAGATATTTCGCTGGTGCATCCGGCGACATGGCGCGGCCGCCAAAGGCAATCACCTTTTCCCTGGAAGAGAGAATCGGAAACATGATGCGGTCACGAAACCGGTCATAGGAAACCGGCACATTCTCGTGCACGACAAGGCCACAGGCCTCCATCTGTTCCTTCAGCACACCCTTGCTGGCAAGATGCTCTTTCAGCGCGTTGCGGCTATCGGGCGAATATCCTAGGCGGAAGGTTTCGATGGTGCGGCCGCTGAGGCCGCGATCACGCAGATAAGCCCTCGCCCGTGCACCATTGGCGGTCTGCAGCTGATCTTGGAAAAACTGAGTCGCCATCTCCATAACATCGAGTAGCGACGTGCGTTCCTTCTCGCGCTTCGCCTCCATCGGATCCGCAACAGGCATGGGAACGCCGGCCATATCGGCGATCTGCTGCACCGCTTCCGGAAAGCTCAAGCCTTCCAATTCGGTGAGAAAGCGAAAATGATCGCCCGTTACGCCGCAGCCGAAGCAATGATAACGCCCCTTGCGGTCCTCGCAGTGGAAGCTCGGCGACTTCTCGCCGTGGAAGGGGCAGCAAGCCCAGTAATCGCCGCGCGGCACATTCGTCTTGCGCCTGTCCCAGGTCACACGACGACCGATCACGTCCGAAATCAAGACGCGGTCGCGAATCTCGTCGAGAAACGTATTGGAAAATCGCATGGCTACCTCTGGCTCATCCCATATAAACAGGAATACCAGGCATTGCCACGATGACCCCGACCGCCTCCCACGCTATTCACAGCCCTTTGTCGGCGATTGCATCGTCGCCATTCGATCACAACTCCGTGAACACGGCGACACATTTATCCGCATTCGTGTCGAAATCCACGGCTGCGTTCGACAGGCCTGAAACGCTCAAAAATCGCCTCGGCGTGACCGAAACTGGTAGGTTATGTCCATAGGAGTAACTATTTCGTCCGCGAAAATCCGCCAAAAAGCAAAGGCTTGCGCAGCCTATTGCAGACAAACGCGAACAAGAGCACTGCAATGGACAATCAATGGGTGCAAAGCAATGCCGCCCGTGGGACACTCTCTGACGGCGCATTTGCGGCAAGGTTTGTAAGCCAAACATTATTTTTTTGTAATTTGATTGTTCGTGTGCGCCGCAATAGCGTTCTTCTCACAGGGCGAGACAAGCCGGCGAAGAAACTTCTTTGCGACGCGACATGCCGAGACGCCCTGACGAACCGGAAGCCACCAGGTACGGGCTTTCAGTTTAGGAGAGGGAAATGCGCATTCTGATCGTACCCTTGGCAGCAGCGGCCATCTTCGCCACAGCGACCTACAGCTCGGCCACGATGGACAGCGGCGCCAGCGAAAAGAATGTGCTCTATGCCGGTGCGGGATATCAGTTGCCGGCGAATATGAAAGTTCCTGCCCTTACGGCAGGCGTAAAGGTTCAAATGTCCGAACTGCCGCCGCAGGCATTGGCTTTGCCCCAGCAGATTAGGATCTTCAGATAAGTTCAGCAGATACTCAGGTGGGGCACCATCCCTACCCCCGGCGCCGCCCCACCTGAGTGCCTTTGCAAAAGACGTTTGATTTTTGGGCCCCACCCTGCGTCATCGAACGTCAGCAAAGCGCAAGAAGGCAGGAGCTCCCCCAGCTCCTGCCTTCTCTAATTTTGGGCCATCTCAATTTCGCGACAACACGAGCATTGAACATAGGCTGCGGACCATCTTTGGTTCGTCGGCGCAAGTATCTTGACGCAACGACCTCGATCGATATCTTTTATTATCTACGTATATGCGATCTTAGTAATTATCTCGTCAGACAATTTGAAACTTTGTTCAGCTGATCGGAGACGGTTGCATGTCTTTATCCGCGAAGGAACTTGTTCAAGACCCCAAATTTTTCACGGAAATCCTCGATTATACACGAGAGATTATATCCACTTATGATGAGAATCAGCGCGTATGCTCTGTCTTTGCTTCGCAGCAACGCTGGCTGATGGCGCTCGCCGGCTTCGCCCTTTATTGCGGCGGCATCGATGGAGAACCGCCCGGCATTCATGCCAATCGCTTCGCCAACTATATCGTCGAACATGAAATCGCCAGCCACAACACCGCGCTCAGCTTCATTCAGGAGATGCTGGCTCTCGGTTTTCTGCGCTATCTGCCGGTCACGAGCGACAGGCGCGCGCGGCCGATGCAGCCCACGGAAGAGGCAGCAATGCAGCTTGCGAAATGGATGAGCATCCATCTTTCCGTGCTGGATCGATTGGATGGCGGCAAGCGCAACGCCCTGTTCAGCAAAAAACCGGAGCTCATTGGTCTGCTACAGCCCCCGATCTCGGTCGGCATCATAGAAAATGACGACCTGCGCAATCCGGGAGAAACGTTCGATCTGTTCACCTGGGCAAATTCAGGCGGCATCATCATGGATTATCTGATCTCTCGCATCGTCACGATCAACACGACGACTCAGAAAGCGGTCATCGGGCCGGTGGCCTTTACGGATATCTGCAACCGGTTTCTCATCTCCAGGACCAATGCAAAGCGACTCATGAACAAGGCCATAAAGATGCAAAGCGTCGGATGGACGGGATCGCCGGGGCGGAGCCAGCTTTGGCTCTCCACCGCTTTCATTGAGGAATATCGGAATTATCAGGCGGGGAAGCTCGCCATCATAGACGCCGCCTGGCAAACTGTCCTCGGCACGCGGCCGGTCCGCATGCCGAGGGTGAAACAGAGTTTTACTTCAGCAGTTCCTTAAGGATGGCCGAGGCTTTTGCGAAATCCATCTGGCCGGCATAGCGCTCGCGCAGGGCGGCCACACACTTGCCCATATCCTTCAGGCTCTGCGCGCCGAGTTCTGCGACAATCGCAACGCAGATCTCACGCACCTTTTCTTCGGAAAGCTGCTCGGGCATGAAGCCCTGGATGACGGCGATCTCTTCGCGCTCCTTGTCGGCGAGCTCCGGGCGGCCGCCGTCGATGTAGATCTTCACCGATTCCTCGCGCTGCTTGATCATCTTGGCGAGCAACTGCAGGATCTCATCCTCGCTCGCCTGTTCCTTGCCGAGACCGCGATTGGCAATGTCCTTGTCCTTGATCGCAGCAAGGATGAGACGGACGGTCGAAAGCCTCGCCGTATCCTTTGCCTTCATGGCGTCCTTCTGGGCATTGGAAAGGGTTTCGCGGATCATGTCTCTAAACTCCTTGAAGCAGGCCGGCGACGATCGCCCCGGCCACTTATGTCATGTTGCTGTCTCTTAAACCAACAGTGCCGATCAACGCAATTGCGCCCGGAAGCCCGAATTCCCTATCAGGAAAGCGAAAGCGCGCATTGACCGGCTCGCCTTGTTTAGCTATGTCCATCACCTGCACATTAGATCGATAGGAAGATCTCAAGCCGCGACCTCGGTCGACGGCTGCACCTTGCTACAAACATGGCGGAACCGCCGGTCTCTTCAAGGCCGCGCCCGACGCCGGAAACGGGATGACTATGACCGCCACAGCCCCATGGACCACTGAAAAGCCGACCGCCCTCCTCGTTCTCGCGGATGGCACCGTGATCGAAGGCAAGGGTATCGGCGCGACCGGCAAGGTCCAGGCCGAAGTCTGCTTCAACACGGCGCTGACGGGTTATGAAGAGATCCTCACCGACCCCTCCTATCTCGGCCAGATCGTCACCTTCACCTTCCCTCATATCGGCAATGTCGGCACCAACGATGAAGATATCGAAGACTTGACACCAGCCGCCCGTCACGGCGCTGTCGGCGTCATCTTCAAGGCTGATATCACCGATCCCTCGAACTACCGTGCCGCCAAGCACCTCGACCAGTGGCTGAAGGCGCGCGGTATCATCGGTCTCTGCGGCATCGACACCCGTGCGCTGACCGCCTGGATCCGCGAGAACGGCATGCCGAATGGCGTGATCGCTCACGATCCGAACGGCGTCTTCGACATCGAGCAGCTGAAGGCGGACGCCAAGGCGTGGAGCGGTCTCGAAGGTCTCGATCTCGCCAAGGTCGCCTCCTCGGGTCAGTCCTCGCAATGGTCGCAGACGCCCTGGGTCTGGAACGAAGGCTATGGCGAACTCGGCGCCGACGATGCCAAATACCATGTCGTCTGCCTGGATTACGGGGTCAAGCGCAACATCCTGCGCCTGTTTGCCGGCCTCGATTGCAAGGTCACCGTCCTGCCGGCGACGGCTTCGACGGATGACGTGCTTGGTCTCAAACCGGACGGCATCTTCCTGTCCAACGGTCCTGGCGACCCGGCTGCGACGGGCGAATATGCCGTACCGGTCATCAAGGACCTGCTGAAGACCGAAATCCCGCTCTTCGGCATCTGCCTCGGCCATCAGATGCTTGGTCTGGCGCTCGGCGCCAGGACTGCGAAAATGCATCAGGGCCATCACGGCGCCAACCATCCGGTGAAGGACCACACGACGGGTAAGGTCGAAATCGTTTCGATGAACCACGGCTTCGCAGTCGACTCCAACTCGCTGCCGGAAGGTGTTGAGGAGACTCATATTTCGCTCTTCGACGGCAGCAATTGCGGCCTGCGCGTATCGGGCAAGCCGGTCTTCTCGGTGCAGCATCACCCTGAAGCGTCACCCGGCCCGCAGGATAGCCACTATCTTTTCCGCCGCTTCATCAACCTGGTGCGCGAGAAGAAGGGCGAAGAAGCCCTGGCCGAACGCGCCTGATAAAGCCGACCATCCAATCGCATGAGAAAGCCTCGGATTGGTACCAATCCGAGGCTTTCTTTTTGTGCGTCAACTTGGGAGGTCTTTCGTCACATATGTTCATGCTTGCCCGAGCTCAGGCTTGCAGGCGGCGCTGCTTGACCACTTCGAGCTCGCTCATCAGGATTTCTTCGAGGAACTCGAAATCCGATTGTCCGAATTCAACGAAGCCGAATCTCAGCTTGTAACCCCAATTCTTGTCCTGGGTGAAATCAAGCCAGCCCAGGAGAGGACGGAGCGGCTGTTCGGGCGCATCAAGCCAATCCACATCCTTGCGATAGGCTTTTCCGCAGCCCATTTCAGCCATATAGGGCTCGCCTTCACGGACAAAGCCGATAGCAGTGAAACTCTGAAAACCGTCCCTCTCGCCCATCTTGACGGATGGGGAGTAGTAGACGATGCCGTCGCCCGGCTTGATGCGCTTCAAGGGAGCCCGCTTGCCATGATTCACTTGCATGAAGCCATGTGCGCGCCCAATGCGTACATGCTCAGCACTGGCCACAGCCAACCAATAGGACTTCTGCTCGGGCTCCGGTCGCCGGGACGACGTGTTGGCGTGCGGCAGGAGGCGTACAGCCGCCCCCCGATTGATCTGGTCGTCCCGCGGGAAAAGCGCGGCATCGTTACGATTGCTTGCCTTGAATAACATGGTCGTCTCCCGTCTTTGGTATGTCACCAATATAGACGACCATGCTGTCAAGTTTTGTCAGTAGTCTCGCAACGCAACGAAGACCGTCGCTATCAGGCGGCAGCCTTCTCAGCCCGCACGAGAATGTAGAACCGGGCACAAAGCATCGCCGCCGCAGAAGCAAGGCCGAGCAGGAAGCCGAACCAGATGCCGATGCCGCCGAAGCCGAGCGGAAACGCCAGCAGCCAGGCGAGGAAGAAGCCGATCGGCCAATAGGCGATCAGCGCCAGGATCATAGGCACGCGCGCATCCTTCAGACCACGCAGCAGGCCGCTCGCAATCGCCTGCAGCCCATCGACGAGCTGGAAGAAGCCGGCGACGACAATCAGCGGCGCGGCAAAGGCAAGCACCTGCGAGGCCTCGGCCGAATGGACGTCCAGGAACCAGCTTGCCAACCAGGATGGCACGGTTGCAAACAGGATGCTGCCGCAAACCGCAATGCAGCTCGAAACGATGAGCACCACGATGGCCGCGCGCTTCAGGCCGAAATGATCGCCCTGGCCGTGCGCGACGCCGACGCGCACGGTCGCCGCCTGGCTGAGGCCGAGCGGGATCATGAAGGCGATCGAAGCCCACTGCAGCGCGATACCGTGGGCAGCAAGCTCGATCGTGCCGATCTGCCCCATCAGCAGCGATGCCGCGGTGAACAGGCTGACCTCAGCCAGAACCGTCACACCGATCGGAAAACCAAGCCGGATGACATCCCACAAAGCATGCCAGTCGGGCCGCCAGAATCGAGCGAAGATCTCGTAGCGCCGCGTTTCCTGGTGGGCCTGCACGTAACCGACGATGAAGAGAAATCCGGCCGTCTGCACGGCGACGGAGACAATGGCCGCGCCATGCAGCCCCATCGCCGGCAAGCCGAAATGTCCGAGCACCAGGATATAGGCCAGCACGGCATTCATGACCAACATGGCGATGGTGACCTTGAGGATGATGCCGGCACGGCCGATGGCGCTGACCAACGCCCGGATGACATTGTAGAGCAGCCCCGGCAACACGGCGAAGTGGCCGATGTCGATATAGCCGCTCGCCAATTTCGCGACGTCAGGCTTTTGTCCGGCCGCCAGCAGAATCTGTTCGGAATAGAAAAATGCCGGCTGCACCGACAACCAATAGGCCGTTACGACCCACAGGCCCATACGCAGCGCACGGCGCACCGAGGTAACGTCGCCTCTGCCATAGGCCTGTGCCACCAGCGGCATGACCGCGATGGAAAAGCCCGAACCGAAAACCAGGATCGTGAACAGGAACTGCGCGGAAAGCACCATTGCAGCCAGCTGCTCGGCGCCGAGCCGGCCGACGATCATCACGTCAGTGGTGTTGATGCCGAGCTGCGCCAATTGCGCGCCGATCAGCGGAATGCCCAGCGCAAGCGTTGCGCGAACATGTGCAGACCACGAATTATCATTGTCATGCGCGTAAGGGCGCGCAGGTACCGGCATATCCATAGCGAAGACTCGATCTTTAGAATCGCGCGGACCGCCCTACCCATGCGTGCGCGAGCCTGCCGCATTAACGCAACTTAGCTTAAAAAGCCAGCAGACAAGCCCATGATGCTAAAGAATTCATCGGAGCATCAAAATATCTGATGATTTTTTAGGCTGCCTCGCCCGCCTGTGATTGTGCGACCGCCTTCGGTTCCGTCTTGCGAACCTTCATCACAAGCACGACAAGCCCGCCGACCACCAGAATTGCGCTCATGATGAAGGGAGCACCGGCAAAAACGACGGGGGCGGTCGGCGCGGTATAATACTGAAACAGATAGGGAAACAGCACCGGCCCGATGATGGCAGTAATACTCGTCAGGCTACCGAGCGCCCCCTGCAATTCACCCTGTGCGGAAGGCGGAACCTTGCTGGCTGCAATCGATCGCAAAGGCGCATCCGCCACGTTTTCGATGACAGTCAGGACGATAACCGCGTAAACCATCCATCCTTGCCATGAAAAGGCGTAACCGATCAGACCAAGACAGGAAAACACCATCCCGAGCACTGCGGTCTTCCACTCCCCGAGCACAGGCACGAGCCGCGGCAGTACCAGACCCATGGCGATGGCGGCACCGATTCCATAGACGGCGAGCGAGAAGCCGATCTGCCCTTCGCTCCAGTCATAGCGATAGGAGGTGACGAAAGCCCATACGGCCGGATAGACGCCGTGCGCCAGCCAGTTCAGGAACATCACGACGCAGACCCAGCCGATGCCCTGGTAGCGGCGCATCTGTCTGAGCGCGCCGAACGGATTGGCGCGTGTGATCTCGAAGGGCCGGCGATGCTTGGCATCCAGCGTTTCCGGCAAGAGGAAATAGGCGCCGACGAAATTCAGGAAGGCCAGAGCCGCCGCGCCGTAGAAAGGCACGCGCGGCCCGAACTCGCCGAGGAAGCCGCCGATAACAGGCCCGAGCACGAAGCCGACGCCGAAAGCCATGCCGATCAGGCCGAAATTCTTCGCGCGGTTTTCGTCATTGCTGATATCGGCGATATAGGCCGAGCAGGTCGAGAAGCTTGCGCCGCTGATGCCGGCAAGAATGCGGCCAACGAACAGCATCCAGTAGGAGCCGGCAATCGCGCAGATGAAATTGTCGATGGCGAATGTCAGTACCGAAGCAAGCAGAAGCGGGCGGCGGCCGAAACGATCGCTCAGATTACCGATTAACGGCGAAAACAGGAACTGCATGGCGGCATAGGCCAGCAGCAGCCAGCCACCCTCGGTCGCCGCCGTGCTGACCGAGGCACCCGTCAATTCCTCAAGATATTTCGGCATGACCGGCATGATGATCGCGATGCCGATGACGTCGAGGAAGAGAATGAGGAAGACGAGGAACAGGCCCCGACGGGCGAATTTCTGATCGATCATGGAGGTGCCTTCTGGCGGCTCCGTCTCGATGAAAGAGACAGAACGTGAACGAAAAACCGGAGCGTCCCCCATACATAAAGATTTTGGCGGAAACAATCCGTGAACGCTTCAATCTTATTGATTTATTGACCGGTTTTTTTGATCTTCGGCGCAAAGCGACTATCTGTCGCGACTGCGTTTCTGCTCGCGATTCAGGAAATCGACGAAGGCTCTGAGTGGCGTCGGCATGTGCCGCCTGCTGGCGTAATAGAGAAACGGACCGGAAAAGACGGTATCCCATTCTTCGAGGATCGGCACCAGCTCCCCGCGGGCAATTTGCGGCTCAAGAAATTCCTTGAAGGTTCGGATGATACCCAAGCCGGCCGCGGCCACGCTGCGTTCGATATCGATCGAATTCGTCGCAACGACCATCGGCGGGGCGATGAAGATCGTCTCGCCGTTTCTTTCGAACTCCCAGGGAACGACGGATCCGCTCAGGAAGCGATGACGGATGCAGCGATGCTCCAATATATCGCGCGGATGCCTCGGCGTGCCATTTGCCGCGAGGTAGGCCGGTGCCGCAGCCGTAACATAATACTGTTGCCGCGGCCCGATCGGCACGGCGATCATGTCCTTTTCCAGCCGCTCATCATAGCGAATACCGGCATCATAGCCAGCCGCCACGACGTCGATGAAACTATCCTCGGCAACGATTTCGACCGAGATCGCCGGATATTCCCTCAGGAAACGGCTGATGATATCGGGCATGACGACCATGGCAGCAACCGTCGGAACATTCAGCCGCAACGTTCCGCCGACGCTGTCGCGAAAGCTGTTGATGTCATCGAGCGCGACGGCGATCTCGCTCATGGCCGGCGTCAGGCGCTCCATCAGCCGCTCTCCCGCCTCCGTCGGCGTGACGCTTCTCGTCGTACGATTGAGCAGGCGGACCGCCAGCCGCTCCTCCAGCCGGCGAACCGCTTCGCTCAACGAGGAGGCGGAAACGCCGCGCCTGCGCGCTGCCTCACGAAAGCTGCGCTCGCGGGCGACGGCGGTAAAGGCGACCAGATCGGCCAGCGGCAAATCATCCATTGTACGAAATTCCAAACAACCCGTTTCGATTTACCTGGATTATCGCACAGGCATCGATGGAGTAAATATGACAATAGAAGCCATCGTGAGATGGCGCACGCCTTAGCCAAGGAGAAGCAGGATGGAAAAAACTCAACTGGGTAGGGCCGGCCCGCAGGTATCGGCTCTGGGCCTCGGCTGCATGGGCATGTCCGGCATGTATGGCCCGTCCGAGCGCACAGAAAGCATAGCCACCATCCATGCCGCGCTCGACGCCGGGATCAACCTGCTGGATACGGGTGATTTCTACGGCATGGGCCACAATGAGATGCTGATCGGCGAAGCCATCAAAGGATTGAAGCGGGACGATTTCCTGCTGAGCGTCAAGTTCGGCGCACTCCGCGATCCCTCCGGCGCATGGCTCGGTTACGATGCCCGGCCGGCGGCGATCCGGAATTTCGTCGCCTATTCGCTGCAGCGGCTCGGGGTCGATCACATCGATATCTACCGCCCTGCCCGTCTCGACCCGAACGTGCCGATCGAAGATCAGATCGGCGCGATATCGGATCTCATCAAGGCAGGCTACATCAGGCATATCGGCCTGTCGGAAGTCGGCGCTGACACCATCCGCCGCGCCGCTGCCATCCATCCGATCGTTGACCTGCAGATCGAATACTCGCTGATATCGCGCGGCATAGAAGACAAGATCTTGCCGACCTGCCGTGAATTAGGGATCGGCATCACCGCTTACGGCGTGCTTTCGCGCGGTCTCATCAGTGGCCACTGGCAGAAAGATAATGTCCAAAAGGGCGATTTCCGCACGATAAGTCCGCGCTTTCAGGCCGGAAACGTCGAAAAGAACCTGGAACTGGTCGAAGCTTTGCGCGGGATCGCCGAGGCGAAAGGCGCCAGCGTTGCACAGATCGCAATCGCCTGGGTCGCAGCTCAGGGCAAAGACATCGTCCCGGTCATCGGCGCCCGTCGCCGCGATCGCCTGACGGAAGCCTTGGGCGCGCGCTCGGTTGAATTGTCACAAGCCGATATGGCCGCAATCGAACGCGCGATCCCTAAAGACGCTGCAGCCGGCGGCCGTTATCCGGAAGCACAGCTGACGCATCTCGACAGCGAGAAATAATGCGCCAAAGGCTTGCCCGCTCGCCGGTATCACGGGAGCGGGCAAGCAAGATCAGACCGGATTATTCAGTGTATCGCAATCCGAGAGCTTGCCGGAATCAAAGCCCTGTTTGAACCACTTCACGCGTTGCGCCGACGTGCCGTGGTTGAAGCTGTCGGGAACGACATAGCCCTGCGTGCGCTTCTGCAGTGTGTCGTCGCCGATCTGCTGCGCCGCATTCAGCGCCTCTTCGAGATCGCCGGCCTGCAGGATGCCCTTCTGCTGGGTGAACTTGCCCCAGATGCCGGCGAAGCAGTCGGCCTGCAGCTCGATGCGCACCGACATCTTGTTGGCATCCACTTCGCTCATGTTGCGGCGGGCCTGATTGAATTTCGGCAGAATTCCGAGCAGGTCCTGCACATGGTGGCCGACCTCATGTGCGATCACATAGGCCTGCGCGAAATCGCCGGACGCGCCGAACTGATCCTTCATCTGCTGAAAGAAAGCCATGTCGAGATAGACCTTCTGATCGCTCGGGCAATAGAACGGACCGGTAGCCGCGGAAGCCTGACCGCAGGCCGAAGGGAAGCTGCCGGAAAACAGCACGAGCTTCGGATCGGTATAGGTCTGACCCATTGATTTGAAGATGCCGGTCCAGGTGTCTTCCGTATCGGCAAGAACGGTCGCGACGAACTGCTTCATCTCGTCGTTGGCCGGCTGCCCGCCTCCACCGCTGTTGGAGGTGCTCTGCTGATATCCGGAGCCGCCACCTTCCAGCATGCCGCTCTGCTGCAGCAGGCCGATGACATCGACGCCCATGGCCCTCAGGATCAGGAAGATCACGATAAGCACGATAATGGTGCGGAAGCTCAAGCCACCGCCACCGATCCCTCCGCCCGGAAACCGGAAGCCGCCGCCACCCATCCCGCCGCCCATCGGCGATGAGCCGCGTTCGTCTTCGATATTGTCGGATTGCCGACGCCCCTTCCAATCCATAGTGCACCTCCTGGCGATGCCTAAAATCAAAGTCCCTTGAGGCATTTATATATCCAGGATGTGTAACAAAGCCAGTTGGCTATCGACAGAACATCAGCTTAAACGCCGTCGCCGCCATATTTCTTTGGACATGGGCCATAAAAGCGCGATGGCTATACCTGCCGCGACCAGAAATGGCGCTGTTTCATCTCCATCGAAGGCCACCTTGTTGATTATCCGCCCCGGAAGAAAGGTAAAAGCTCCGGCACCCACGATGCCGCCGAAGTAAAGGCCTCTGACGATGCGCTTATGCGCGTCAATATTGTGCTTGCGGGCATTGGCGATCGCTCCCCAGCAACCGAAGAGAACGAATATGGAGAGCAGGTGGATGGGACTGAAGCCGTAGAACATGTTGATCTGATGGATGAAAAAGCTCGATAGCGCGGTCACCACCATCAGGACCAGCCAAATCTTGCCCAGCAGGCGATGTCTTGGCGTTCCCTTGGGCCTGACAAAAAGATAGGCTCCAAGCAAGGCGGCCGGAACGACCGCCGCGACATGGATCTGGATCGCGATTGGGGCATCAAAAAGCGGCTCGAACGTCATGATCTCTATCCGGTTGAGTTTATCGAGCCTTTCCGCGATAGTGCTGTTCTCTCAACCGAAATTGCGCGAAAGAACGGGAAATCTTCGTGGATCACACCCTTCTGCAATCCACGCTTCGCGAATTGCAGGTCATCCAGCGTTCACCGCGCTTCTGGGCGACCTTCGTTACGATCGTCCTGATCTTTGCCTTGACCGGACCGTATGGCACCCTTGAAAGGCTGATGCCGGGAGCCAGACTGTGTTACTGGCTTGCGTTGCATGCCATGGCGTGGTCGATCGCGATCGTCTTCTCCATCGTCGCCGAAATTCTGCTGCGCGGGCAAATAGCAAGCATGTTCGCAAGAATGATGATCGGTTCCATCGCCGCCGCATTGCCGATCGGCTTCGGCATCACACTCGTCGATTTCGCATTCTTCGGCACCATGCCCACGGTAGTCGGCGGCCTGCACCAGTCCCTCGGATCGATACCCCTCTGCGCCCTCTTCTGTATTCTCGCCTATATGACCATGCATCGGCAGATAGCGATCGCAGCTGGAGGAGCAGAGCTCGAGGAGACAAAAACACGATCCGTCGCGGCTGAGCATCAACCGCTGGCATCGCAGCCGCCGATTCTCCTGCGCCTAAAGCCGGAAAATCGGGGAGCCCTGATAAGGCTTACCGTTCGCGATCACTACACCGAGGTCGTCACAAGCCGTGGGCGCGAACTCATCCTGCTGCGCTTTGGCGATGCGCTTACGGAACTCGGCAATACGGAGGGCATACGCCTCCACCGATCCCATTGGATCGCGACGGACCACGTCGACCGGCTGAAACGCGACAACGGCAAGCTTTTCGTCATCACGCGCGACGGCGTGGAAGTGCCTGTCAGCCGCTCTTATACCGAAGCCGTCCGGCACCGTTTCGGCTGAAGACGGCACCGCGGCCGACAGGCCCATTCCAACCCGTAGTGCGCCTCCCGGTAATTCAGGCCCAGGAAGAGAGACGCTTTTTTTCAAATGCCCCCACGGCTTACGAAAGCCGTAAAGCCATTCTTTACGAGCACAACCGTTGGCCTTAAAAAAATCAACCGAGCGCACGTCTACGTTCTTTAAATGCGGCCGATCGGCACCTAACTCTTTCTTCGCGCCTATATTCTTTACGTTGTATCCCTTACATATGTGGACAACCGCGATACCGCGCCTGCGTGTTTGCGGCTGATCGACCTAGACCGGTGGTATCCTTGAATATGCGGGCGCATGAACGCGCAATGCGCAGGGGGTTTTATGAAGCGATCGATGAGTGTGTCTCTGCTGCTCATGGGAACAGCGGCATTGGCGGGCTGCGGGCAAAAGCAAGACACCGTCCAGATATATAAGGACGTCGACGCGTGCATCGCGGGGGATGTCTTTTCCGCCGACGAATGCCGAACCCAATTTGCCGCAGCCGAAGAGGAGCGCCAGCGAAATGCGCCCGCCTACGAAACAGCGGCTAATTGCGAAAAGGATTACGGCGTTGGCAGATGTCAGCCGGCAACCAGCGCTCATCAGGCCGGAACGGGTCACTTTATTCCCTTGTTGGCCGGCTATCTCGTCGGCAGCGCCGCCAGATCGTTTGACGCCAAAGCACTTTACCAACCGCGTGGGAGCAGCGACTTCCGAACGGCCGCCGGACGAAGCCTTGCGAATGGCATGTTGCTTGGAAAAACAGTCTATGCGGAAAGAAAGGACGACAATACGTAATCGTCTTCCTCCAGTGGCGGCGGTGGTGGCGGTGGTTCCTGGGGGAAGTCTTCCGAACGATCGACGCGCTCAGCCAGCACGGTGGAACGCGGCGGCTGGGGCTCTCGCGGCTTCCACCTTTCGAGCTGACGGGTGAACGGATGAAACGTATTATCATGAATGAGCGGCCGGATTGGAAGGCCGACGCCGAAGCCTGTGGCTTCACCATCCATTCCATGTACGGTCAACGCTATTGGGATGAGAGACACGCCTACGCGTTTACCCTTGAGGAAGTTTTACCCTTGAGGAAGTAGAGACGAAACTCGAAGAACCCTCCGCCGAGTTGCTGGACATGTGCTATGCGGCGGTCGAACGGATCGCTTCGGACGATGAATTGATGCGCCGGCTGGCCATTCCGCCGGCCTATCATGACGCCGTACTGCGTTCCTGGCACAATCGGGAACGTGACCTCTACGGCCGTTTCGACCTCGCCTATGATGGGAACGGTCCGGCAAAGCTTCTTGAGTTCAACGCCGACACGCCGACCAGCCTGTTCGAAAGCGCTGTTTTCCAGTGGCGATGGCTGGAAGACATGAAGCGGCGCGGCGAACTTCCCTCCTCGGCAGACCAGTTCAATTCCATTCATGAACGCCTGATCGACGCGCTGCGCCTTCTCGCTGCGCCGTCGGGTCGCATGCACTTTGCCGGTATGCTGGAATCGGAAGAAGACCTTGTGACGCTGAACTATCTTGTCGATTGCGCCGCACAGGCCGGCTGCGAGACGAAGCTGATCGCCATGCCCGATATCGGCGTCGACGACGGCCACCGGCTGATCGATCTTCAAGACGAGCCCATCGACTGCCTGTTCAAGCTCTATCCGCTCGAAGATATGGTGCGCGAGCCCTTCGGCCGCCATCTGCCCTCAACTCCCACGCGGGTCATCGAACCGCTATGGAAACTGACACTGTCCAACAAAGGATTGCTGCCGGTATTGTGGGCAATGTTTCCCGGCCATGAAAATCTATTGCCTGCCTATTTCGAGGACGATCCGCGTATCGCCAATCTCGGCGATCGTTATGTCCGTAAACCGTTGCTTTCGCGCGAAGGCGCGAATGTGACGCTCGTCAATCACGAAGCCGGCGTCGGTACATATCACGTCGAGGGACCCTATGGTGAAGAAGGATATATCAGACAGGCATTACACCTTCTTCCCGCTTTGGCGATGATTGGACCGTCATCGGATCCTGGATCGTTGCCGGTCAGCCGGCGGGTATCGGCATCCGCGAGGACGATACTCCCGTCACGCGCGACACCTCACGCTTCGTACCCCATTATATCGAGAGCTAGTTGATCGATAGCATCAGTATGGGTTGCCCTTACCCGGCGTTTGGCCGCTCCATGACGATCTCGGCAGAATTCATGTCGATTCCGCCATTTATGGGGTTCCGTTTGCAAATACATTTGCCTATAAGCCGCTTCTAGCCTGAAAATATTGCCCATAGCGCCCCCGGCCGGTGACCTCCCACCCTGGCCGGTTTTTGGCGCAACGAAAAAAACGGATGTGAGCCCATGCCGAAGCGCCAAGATATCAAATCGATCCTCATTATCGGTGCAGGACCGATTGTTATCGGACAGGCTTGCGAATTCGACTATTCGGGCACGCAGGCCTGCAAGGCGCTGCGAGAGGAAGGTTACCGCGTCATCCTCGTCAACTCCAACCCGGCAACGATCATGACCGATCCGGGTCTGGCGGATGCGACCTATGTCGAGCCGATTACGCCCGAGGTCGTCGCCAAGATCATTGCCAAGGAGCGCCCGGACGCGCTGCTGCCGACCATGGGCGGCCAGACTGCACTCAATACCGCGCTGTCACTGAAGCGCATGGGCGTGCTCGACCGTTACAATGTCGAGATGATCGGCGCCAAGCCAGCCGCCATCGACATGGCCGAAGACCGCGCTCTCTTCCGCGAAGCCATGGCCCGCATCGGCCTCGAAACGCCGCGTTCCATGTTGGCAAATGCCACCGATATCAAGGACGCCGACCGCAAGACGCATGAGGCCGAGCGGAGCAAGCTGAAGGCATCTCTTTCTGGTCCTGAGCTCGACAAGGCGCTCGACGAACTGGAAAACCAGTGGAACCTCGGCGAAAGCGATCGCAAGCAGCGCTATATGAGCCACGCAATGGCAATTGCCGCGCAGGCGCTCGATCATGTCGGCTTGCCCGCCATTATCCGTCCGTCCTTCACACTCGGCGGCACCGGCGGCGGTATTGCATACAACCGCTCGGAATTCTTCGAGATCGTCGGCGGTGGCCTCGACGCCTCGCCGACTACGGAGGTGCTGATCGAAGAATCGGTCCTCGGCTGGAAAGAGTATGAGATGGAAGTCGTCCGCGACAAGGCGGACAACTGCATCATCATCTGCTCGATCGAAAACATCGACCCGATGGGCGTTCACACCGGCGACTCGATCACGGTCGCTCCCGCGCTGACGCTGACGGACAAAGAATACCAGATCATGCGCAACGCCTCGATCGCGGTTCTGCGCGAGATCGGCGTCGAAACCGGCGGCTCGAACGTACAGTTCGCGGTCAATCCGAAGGACGGTCGCCTCGTCGTCATCGAAATGAATCCGCGCGTGTCGCGCTCCTCTGCGCTTGCCTCGAAGGCAACCGGCTTCCCGATCGCCAAGGTCGCCGCCAAGCTCGCTGTCGGCTACACGCTGGACGAACTCGAAAACGATATCACCGGCGGTGCAACCCCGGCATCCTTCGAGCCGTCGATCGACTACGTTGTCACCAAGATCCCGCGCTTCGCCTTTGAAAAATTCCCCGGCGCCTCCCCGGTTCTGACCACGGCGATGAAGTCGGTCGGCGAAGTCATGGCAATCGGCCGTACCTTCGCGGAATCGCTGCAGAAGGCGCTACGCGGCCTCGAAACCGGCCTGACCGGTCTGGACGAGATCGAGATCCCCGGCATCGAGGAAGGCGAAGGCAGCCAGAACGCCATTCGCGCCGCCATCGGCACGCCGACGCCGGACCGTCTGCGTATGGTCGCCCAGGCGCTGCGCCAGGGCATGAGCATCGAAGAGGTGCATGAAGGTTGCAAGATCGACCCATGGTTCCTCGAGCAGCTGAAGAACATCGTCGATATGGAAGAGCGCATCCGCGAGCACGGCCTGCCGCAGGATGCCGCCAATCTGCGCATGCTGAAGGCCATGGGCTTCTCCGACGCACGTCTTGCGACGCTGACCGGCAAGCGCCCGAAGGAAGTAGCCGAACTCCGCAATTCGCTGAACGTCCGCCCGGTCTTCAAGCGCATCGATACCTGCGCCGCCGAATTCGCCTCACCGACGGCCTATATGTACTCGACCTATGAGACGCCCTTCGTCGGCGCCGCTCGTTCCGAAGCGCAGGTTTCCGACCGCAAGAAGGTCGTCATCCTCGGCGGCGGCCCGAACCGTATCGGACAGGGTATCGAGTTCGATTATTGCTGCTGCCATGCCGCCTTCGCGCTGAAGGATGCCGGCTATGAAGCGATCATGATCAACTGCAACCCGGAAACGGTTTCGACCGATTACGATACGTCGGACCGTCTCTATTTCGAGCCGCTGACCGCGGAAGATGTTATCGAAATCTTGCGCGCGGAGCAGGAAAAGGGCGAAGTCGTCGGCGTCATCGTCCAGTTCGGCGGCCAGACCCCGCTGAAGCTCGCCGAAGCCCTGGAAAAGAATGGTATCCCGATCCTCGGCACCGCTCCTGACGCGATCGACCTTGCCGAAGACCGCGACCGCTTCCAAAAGCTCCTGATGAAGCTCGATCTCAACCAGCCGAACAACGGCATTGCCTACTCCGTCGAGCAGGCACGCCTCATTGCCTCCGAAATCGGCTTCCCGCTGGTCGTGCGCCCGTCCTACGTTCTCGGCGGCCGCGCTATGCAGATCATCCATTCGGAAGGCCAGCTACAGGGTTACCTGCTCGATACCGTTCCGGAACTGGTGCCGGAAGACATCAAGCAGCGCTACCCAAATGACAAGACCGGCCAGATCAACACGCTGCTCGGCAAGAACCCGCTGCTCTTCGACAGCTATCTGACCAACGCCATCGAAGTCGACGTCGACTGCCTCTCCGACGGTACCGACGTCTATGTCGCCGGCATCATGGAACATATCGAAGAGGCCGGCATCCATTCGGGCGACTCCGCCTGCTCGCTGCCCCCTCGCACGCTCTCCGCAGCCATGATCGACGAACTCGAGCGCCAGGCGAAAGCAATGGCCAAGGCTCTCAATGTCGGCGGCTTGATGAACGTTCAGTTCGCCATCAAGGACGACACGGTCTACGTGCTCGAAGTCAACCCGCGCGCCTCGCGCACGGTGCCCTTCGTCGCCAAGACCATCGGCGCGCCGATCGCCAAGATCGCCGCGCGCGTCATGGCCGGCGAGAAGCTGGATGCGACCTTTGCCGCCTATGGCGAAAAGCCCGATCCGCGCAAGCTGAAGCATATCGCCGTCAAGGAAGCCGTCTTCCCCTTCGCGCGTTTCCCCGGCGTCGACACTCTCCTCGGGCCGGAAATGCGCTCGACCGGCGAAGTCATCGGCCTCGATACGGATTTCGCGCTCGCCTTCGCCAAGTCCCAGCTCGGCGCCGGCGTGGAACTGCCGCGTGACGGAACGGTTTTCGTCTCGGTTCGCGACGACGACAAACCGCGCGTGCTGCCGGCCATCCGCATGCTGGCCGAACAGGGCTTCAAGGTGCTCGCAACCGGCGGAACGCAGCGTTTCCTTGCTGAAAACGGCATCGAAGCGACCAAGATCAACAAGGTCCTTGAGGGACGGCCGCATATCGAGGACGCGATCCGCAACCGCCAGGTCCAGCTTGTCATCAATACGACCGACAGCAACAAGGCGATCTCGGATTCGAAGTCGCTGCGCCGGGCGACGCTGATGCAGAAGGTGCCCTACTACACGACCATGGCCGGCGCCGAAGCAGCCGCCATGGCAATCAAGGCGCTGAAGGCCGGAAACCTCGAGGTACAGCCGCTGCAGAGCTATTTCTGACGCAGCTAATTCGACCGTGGGGAGCGTGAGCAAGATAGCCGGCTCACGTTCGTTGCGGCCCCGACAGCCGATCGAATGGTGAGGGAGCTTCAACAGGAGCTTTTCCTTAAACCTTCGAATTTTCTGGCATTCGTCTGTCGCAATCTGCTATAGATGACAGAATAACGGCTCTGGATGGTTCCGAAGTACCCCTTCGGGACCTGTTTTCTTTTGTGTCTGCAGCAGAGCAACACAGGGAGTGAAGGACAAGAAAAATGGTTGAAAAGGTACCGATGACACAGAACGGGTTCGTCAAGCTGCAGGAAGAGCTGCGCTGGCGTCAGCAGGAAGAGCGCCCGCGAATCATCGAGGCAATTGCAGAAGCGCGCGCCCACGGCGATCTCTCTGAAAATGCCGAGTACCATGCCGCCAAGGAAGCTCAAAGCCACAATGAAGGCCGCATCACAGAGCTGGAAGATCTCACGGCGCGTGCCGAAGTCATCGATCTCACCAAGATGTCCGGCTCGAAGATCAAGTTCGGCGCCAAGGTCAAGCTCGTCGACGAAGACACCGAGGAAGAAAAGATCTACCAGATCGTCGGCGATCAGGAAGCCGATGTGAAGGCCGGCCGCATCTCCATCTCCTCCCCGATCGCCCGCGCCCTGATCGGTAAGGAAGTCGGCGATTCCATCGAGGTCAATGCACCCGGTGGCGCCAAGGCTTACGAAATCCTCTCCGTCTCCTGGGGCTGATCGCCCGTGCGCGATCGCGAGACAGCGCATGCGAGCGATCTCCGTGAGATCGAAATCATAGCAACGAATTTCAAACGCCGGCTTTCCGGCGTTACGTCTACGATCGTGCAGCTCATCCCCAAGCAGGTCGAGCTCGGCTATCATATCGCCACACTCGGCCCTGGCCTGCCGGAAAACCTGCCAAGGCTCGGTTGGCTCCGCCTGCCCGGTCTCTGGATGAAGCCGCGCCGCTATCGCCTCCGCGTTTGGCATGCCCGCCGCAACAACGAAATGCTTGTGGGTTTGCTGCTGCGCTCCGTTCTGCGCATGCGCCTGAAACTTGTCTTCACCTCCGCAGCCCAGCGCCGCCACACTGGCTACACACGCTGGTTGATCCGCCGCATGGATGCCGTGATCGCCACCAGCACGCGCTCGGGCAGCTTTCTCGAAGTGCCGCACACCGTCATCCAGCACGGCGTCGACCTCAACAGCTTCCATCCGCCGGAAAAGCCTGACGACCGCATGGCCGCAACCGGCCTGCCCGGCACCTATCTGATCGGCTGCTTCGGCCGCGTCCGCCATCAGAAGGGCACGGATCTCTTCGTCAAGGCGATGATCGAGCTGTTGCCGCGCCATCCGGACTGGACCGCCGTCGTCTGCGGCCGCGTGACAGCTGAGCACCGCAGTTTTGGCGAGCAGCTGGAAAAGATGGTGGCCGATGCAGGTCTCACCGATCGTATCCGCTTCATGGGCGAAGTCGACGATATCAAACCCTGGTATCGCCGCGCCACCCTCTATGTCGCCCCTTCCCGCAACGAGGGTTTTGGCCTGACACCGTTGGAAGCCATGGCCTCCCGCACCGCTGTCGTCGCCTCTGATGCCGGCGCCTATGCCGAAATGATCGTACCGGGCGAAACAGGCGCCGTGGTGCCGGCGGGCGATGGCGAGGCCCTGACTAGAGCGATCGCCTTCTATCTTGCCAATCCAGAGGAAACCCTTCGCCAGGGCGAAAATGCCGTGCGCCATGTGCGCAGCGAGTTCGCTTTGGAAAAGGAAGCGACCGCTATCGGCGAGGTCTACAAGCGGCTGCTTGGCGCCAACAAGTGAACGGACCGATCAGCGGCTAAGATCAATATGGTTGCGCTCGATGAATTCGATCATCGAACGATCCTCCATCATGTCTTCCTCGATGCTTTTGACGATGGACAAGACCTTGTCCCGATATTTGGTCGCACTGCTGTCATAGGTCCAACCCCGCGCCAGCTTCTCCATCAGCTCCTGCCGGGATTTCGTATAGTAGTGGTTCAGCTGCAGGAACTGGTTTGAATAAAACTCAGGGGATTTGCGTGCGCGCCGAGTAAACCGCTTGCCGGCGTCATTGGCTGTCAGATCGCCATAGGCACGCGTCTGGAACTGGTGCACACTGACTTCGGTGACTTCGCATGGATCAACGATGCATTTGAAATTGCTGACATTTTCCTTCGTCGTCATCGGATCGGCGCCGCGCATCGTATAATTCAACGTCAAAGGTCCGTCCGGCGGCGTCTCATGGCCGCTGGTCGCAAACATATGCCAGGGCAGCGAGACATTCGGGAAATCGCCGACGGCCTCCAGCGCCTGCTCGACCGTCGCAGCCTCCTTCGGCAGGAGGAATTCGTCGACATCGATGAACGCCATCCAGCGGTAATCGCCACCGAAATTCAAAATGGCATGCGCGAAGGTGATGACCTGGCCGTTCAGTACTGCCGATGTGGCCGCATCGCGCATGCGCCCAGCCCAGGGAATAATCGTCAAAGCATCTTCAGAGAGCAGGCTTCGAAGAAGCAAGCAGGTCTCGTCCGTCGAGTCATTATCATAGATATAGAAGTGGCGAATGCCGACTGCCTGATGGAAGCGCACCCATTCTTCGATATAACGGGCCTCGTTCTTCACGCAGGCGGCAATGGCAATGCCGTGGCGCCCTGCCCTCGGCTCAGGCGGTTCGATGCACAGCTTCTTGGCGTCGGACGCCTTGGGTTTCAGCCAGCGCATAAGCTTCATTCCATCGACCCTAATTTCACAGCAGCCTCGCCAACGCCGGCGAACATCACGCCCGCGGCTTCAATGCAAACCTGTCGTCGTAACCAAAATCATATTTGAGCAATGCCGAAATGCGGGAGTAGTTGACGAAAGAGACGCCGCGCTCGGCTGCGATCTGCCGCGCAAGCACCAGATGCTCGATGATGCGACTCTCTGCCCGCGCAATGCCGGAGAACGCCATGTCGCTGGGAGTCTCATAAAAGCGCGGCTCGCCGGCATTGGATATATCGATCCCCAGAAAGCCGACCTGCTGCTTTGCACAGTAAAGGGCAAATTGGAGGGCCGATACCGCGACGGATCCCCCCAGAAACACCCCGCGGTCCGGTGAGAGCGAAAAACCCGCCGACCCCTCGGTATTCAATCGCACATATTGCAGTTTCTTGAGGTCGTCGACCGAACGGCGGCGCGCACCATAGGGCTTGCGGATATCGTCGATCAAGATGATGGTCTTGTCCGCCAGCCAGCTTTTGTCGATTTCGCACAGCGCACGCAGCACCGCCACGGAAAACAGGCAAAGAGAACCGGGAGCCACCTTCTCGCGGAGCATGTCGAGATGTCGCCAGACAAAACGCTCATCCTCGACGGCAATTGCTAAAGGCTCGCCGATCCGGTCGCCAGACAAGCCGATGGCACCGTTCAAAAGAATGGCACTGCGGAATTCCAGACCACTCAGATCGCAATCGCGAATTGATGGACCCGAGCCGACGATGTAGACCGCATCGCCGCAACGTTCGCGCAGACGATCCATGCCGGCAAGGCTTGCAACCTTGGCGCCGCGGTAAAGCACCTCGCTGACATTCTGGCTGCGAACGATGGTGAGCCCCGGGAACCAGTCCTGCACATGAGCCCGGGAGCCGCCTAGAAAGAGGCGCACGCCAGACTTAATCACCGACCGATGCCAGGGGCGATCCGCCATTCGCCTAGAGCTCCACCAGGCCGAGCTTTTTGACTTGCCGAATGGTCAACATGGTGCGCACGGTGTCGACATGTTCATTCGCCGTCAGAACTTCGATGACGAAATCCTGGAAACGAGTGAGATTTTCCGCAACGCAGTGCAGCAGGAAATCACTGTCGCCGGACACCATCCATGCCTGCCGAACCAGCGGCCATGCCGAGGTTGCGCTGGCAAAAGCCTTGAGGTTCGCTTCCGACTGATGCTTGAGGCCGACCATGCAAAAAGCCACGAGATCGAAGCCCAATTTCGGGCTGTTCAACATGGCGTGATAGCCTTCGATAACGCCGGCTTCTTCCAATTTGCGCACGCGGCGCAGACATGGCGGCGCCGAAATGCCGACCCTGTCTGCGAGCTCGACGTTGGTCATGCGTCCGTCCCGCTGGAGTTCCCGCAGAATCTTGATATCGATGGCATCGAGCTCAGCGCGAAGCACTTTCTTGCCTTTCTTTAATTCCCCCTCGCCAGCTTCTATATAAGGCAGGAAAATACGCAAGAAAGTTTCTCTCGCGTAGTTGATTCTTACACAAAGCAGATTTGCTCTGTGTGTAATGCAAGGCTGCCCTTGAATAAATGCATAAGGCAATCATAAATGAAGCCGCGGATCGCGAAATCGCCTGCTTTGCGCGCTTGAAGCCGCGGTTTCCCAATCGCCGAAATTGAAAGGACTGACTATGCCTGCCCGCCACACAAAGGTGCTCATCATCGGTTCCGGCCCAGCCGGCTACACCGCCGCGGTTTACGCCGCGCGCGCGATGCTGCAGCCGGTTCTGATCGCTGGTCTCGAACAGGGCGGCCAGCTGATGATCACGACCGATGTCGAGAACTATCCGGGCTTTGCCGATCCTATCCAGGGACCATGGCTGATGGAGCAGATGCTTCAGCAGGCACAGCATGTCGGCGCCGAAATCGTCAACGACCTCGTGACCGAAGTCGATACCAGCAAGCGTCCTTTCGTTGCCCATACAGATAGCGGCCAGGTCTGGACCGCCGACACGCTCATCATTGCCACCGGCGCCAAGGCGAAATGGCTGGGTATCGAGAGCGAACAGCATTTCCAGGGCTTCGGCGTCTCCGCCTGCGCCACCTGCGATGGCTTCTTCTACCGCAACAAGGACGTGATCGTGGTCGGCGGCGGTAACAGCGCCGTTGAAGAGGCGCTCTATCTCTCCAACATCGCCAAATCGGTGACCGTGGTGCATCGCCGCGATACTTTCCGTTCGGAAAAGATCCTGCAGGAGCGCCTGTTCGCCAAGGCAAACGTCAAGATCCTCTGGAATACTGAGGTTGCCGAAATCACCGGCACGCCCGCCAAGCCGCCGATGCCGCCATCGGTCACGGGCGCACGCCTGCGCGATGCGCGTACCGGCGCCATCACGGAAATGCCGATCGACGGTGTCTTCGTTGCCATCGGCCATGCGCCGGCGACCGAGCTCTTCAAGGGCAAATTGAAACTCAAGGACAATGGCTATCTCTGGACCGCTCCTGATTCGACCGCGACCAGCGTCGAAGGCATCTATGCCGCGGGTGATGTGACCGATGATACATTCCGCCAGGCGATCACGGCAGCCGGGATGGGCTGCATGGCCGCGCTTGAGGCGGAACGCTATTTGACCGGGCACATGCCCGTCGCCGTGGCTGCGGAGTGATGCAGCCGATGAGGGGAAACGGCATGCCATTGGATTGGGATAAGCTGCGTATCTTTCACGCGGCTGCCGAAGCGGGTTCATTCACGCATGCGGCCGACAAGTTGCACTTGTCTCAATCCGCCATTAGCCGGCAGGTCAGCGCTCTCGAGCAAGACGTTGGCATTAAGCTTTTCCACCGCCATGCGCGCGGCCTCATCCTGACCGAACAGGGTGAGCTGCTCTATCGCACGGCCCATGACGTTTTGCTGAAGCTCGAAACGGTCAAGATGCAATTGACCGAAACGACCGACAAGCCGAGCGGCAAGCTGCGCGTGACGACCACAGTCGGTCTCGGCCAGGGCTGGCTCACAGACAAGATCCAGGAATTCCTGCAGCTCTATCCGGACATGCAGATTCAGCTGATCCTCGACAACGAGGAGCTGGATGTGAACATGCGCCATGCGGACTGCGCCATCCGTCTGCGCCAGCCGCAGCAATCGGATCTCATCCAGCGCAAGCTCTTTACCGTGCACATGCACGTCTATGCGGCCCCCTCCTATATCAACCGCTACGGCGAGCCGCAGTCGGTGGAGGATCTAGACGAACATCGCATCATCAGCTTCGGCGAGCCGGCACCAAACTACCTGCTCGACGTCAACTGGCTGGAGATCGCCGGCCGGTCTTCCGACAACAAGCGCGTGCCGCACCTGCAGATCAACAGCCAGACGTCGATCAAGCGCGCCTGCCTGCTTGGTATCGGCATCGCGGTATTGCCTGACTATATCGTCGGCCGCGACCCCGGCCTCATTCAGCTTGCCATCAATGCCGACGTGCCGTCCTTCGACACTTATTTCTGCTATCCCGACGAGATGAAGAACGCGGCCAAGCTCAAGGTTTTTCGTGATTTTATTGTCGCGAAGGCTCGTAACTGGAACTTCTGACGAAGGTAAGTCACTGATAACGAACTCTTTTTACGGCTAGTATATCAGCCACGCATATGATGCATAGCTGATATGCACAAATGAGAGTTGAAGCCTGCCCATTTAACTACCATATCGCACATAGCTGATGCACACGGTGGCTTTTCCTCCCAGTTCCACCGCATTGGCTGTTCCCCTCTGGAGGTTTTTGACCTTCATACCTATAGGGCCCTGGTTCACTCCGGAGGCCCTTTTTTTTGCCCTTTTGCCGCCGACGTAGCAAACGCATAACTGCCATGCACAAAAAAGCATTGCGCACTGCACAAATTAGCATCATAACGCACTCAGCTGATGCACACGGTGGCTTTTCCTCCCAGTTCCACCGCATTGGCTGTTCCCCTCTGGAGGTTTTGACCTTCACACCTATAAGGGCCCTGGTTCATTCCGGTGGCCCTCTTTTTTTGCCTAATTTCTAAGCACGCACGTCGACGGCCTTGCCGAAAATAATCTTCAGCGTCGCCCTTGATATATCGAAAATCGTCGATACATAAATCGCAATTATTCGATATTCATATGGTGAACGCCATGGACAAGAACGAGATATTGAAGGCTCTGGCCCACCCGGCCCGGCTCGAAATCCTCAATCACCTCAAAGATCCGCACACCCATTTCCCGACCCAGGAGCACCCGTTGGAGCTCGGCGTCTGCGCTAGCCAGTTCGAGCGCTGTGGCCTGTCGCAATCGACCGTCTCAGCGCATCTCGGCACGCTGCATCGCGCCGGCCTGGTGACGACGCGGCGCCTTGGCCAGTGGATTTTCTACAAGCGCAACGAGGAAACGATCGCCGAATTCCTCGCGGCCATGCAGAAGGAACTCTGAAAATGTCTGCTGCGCTCCCTGTATTTGCGCCCATGCCCCCCGTCACCGACGCAATCTTCCCCGAGAAGCTGCTGCCTTAACCACCATAGTTCTTCGGACCTGGCGATCGCCTCGTCCTGATTTCCCCGCCCCCTATAGAAAGGACGATCCATGACCAAATTATTCGAACCGACGAAGCTGGGTGATATTTCCATCGCCAACCGCATCGTCATGGCACCTCTGACGCGCAATCGCTCGCCGAATGCAGTGCCGAATGAACTGAACGTAAAATACTACGCCCAGCGCGCCACTGCCGGCCTGATCATCACCGAAGCAACGGCGATTACCCATCAGGGTCAGGGCTACGCCAACGTTCCCGGCCTCTACAGCAAGGAAGCGCTCGATGGCTGGAAGAAGGTGACGGATGCCGTGCATGCCAACGGCGGCAAGATCGTCGTGCAGATGTGGCATGTCGGTCGTATCTCCCATACGACCCTGCAGCCGAATGGTGGCAAGCCGGTCTCGTCGACCTCCAAGCGCGCTGAGAATTCGAAGACCTATCTGGTCAACAGCGACGGCACCGGCGGCTTTGCCGATGTTTCCGAACCGCGTGCGCTAGAAACCTCGGAAATCCCGGGCATCATCGAGGATTACCGCAAGGCGGCCCGCGCTGCGATCGATGCCGGCTTTGACGGTGTCGAGATTCATGGCGCCAACGGCTACCTGATCGACCAGTTCCTGCGCGGCAACGTCAACGACCGCACCGACCAGTATGGCGGCGCAATCGAGAACCGCGCGCGTTTCCTGTTCGAAGTGGTCGATGCCGTCACCAAGGAAGTCGGTGCCGGCCGCACGGCGATCCGCATCTCGCCTGTCACGCCATCCGGCGATGCCAGCGATCCGGCGCCGCAACAGCTCTTCACCTACGTCGTCGAAGGTCTGGCAAAATATGACCTCGCCTATATCCACGTCATCGAAGGCCAGACCGGCGGTAAGCGCGACTTCCTGCCCTTCGACTATGACGCTCTCCACTCGGCCTACAAGGCTGCAGGCGGCAAGGCCGGCTGGATGGTCAACAATGCCTATACCCGCGAGATGGCGATCGAAGCCGTCGACAGCGGCAAGGCCGATGTCGTTGCCTTCGGCAAGCCGTTCATCTCCAATCCGGATCTCGTCCGCCGCCTGAAGGAAAACGCACCGCTCGCCCAATGGGACCAGGCAACGCTCTACGGCGGCGGCGCGAAGGGCTACGACGACTATCCGACCCTGGACGAAGCGGCATAACATCTCTGACGGACCGGCCTCTTCCCCAGTGGCAAGGCCGGCATAAAGCTAACGATGAGCCCCGCACCAAGATGTTGCGGGGCTTTTCCACTCGCTGTTGTAACCAGTGCCCTTGGACAGAATGCCTGACCGGCGGCTCAAGCTGCCGGAAGACAGCCGATCGATGCAAGACTTGCCCTCACCGCCTCATCGATCGGCGTATGCGGTTCCTCGCCAAGAACAGCCACCAGCCTGTCGTTTCGCATCTGCAGCGGCACATCCCAGAGATAGCTCATCTCGCGCAGTTCCCGCATGAATGTCACGAAGGGAGAAGCCAGCGGTACTATCCACCAGGGAAACGATTTCACCTTCACCTTGTGTCCAACGACGCGCTGCACGGCTTCAATCATCTGTCTGCCGTCTCCATCCCAATGACCGCGCATATGATAGACGGCGAAAGCCGGCAGCTCGTCGCCCTTCTCGATCAGCCGGATCATGGTCTCGGCAACATCGGGCAGATAGGCCCATTGATGGCCGACACCGCGCTTGCCTGGATAGGTCATTGAAGTAATCGCCTTGCCCGGCGTCACCATCGCCTGCGAGAACCAGCTGTTGGCGCGCGCACCACCGAAGAAGTCTCCGGCGCGAACGATGATAACAGGCGTACCGCCCTGCTCTGCCGCCGCCCGCAGGCGCCGTTCCATCTGCACGCGGATAGCGCCTTTGCGGGTCTTCGGCCGTTGCGCGCTATCTTCCGTGACATTCGGGAAAACATCGGGACCGAAATTGTAAACCGTACCGGGCAGCACGATCCGCGCACCGACCACCTTCGCGGCGGCAATCGTATTATCGAGCATCGGCAGGACGACCTTACCCCAATTGCGATAACCGGGCGGGTTGACGGCATGCACGATGACATCGACACCCTGCGCCGCCTTCAGAACATCATCCGCCTGCATGGCATCGCCCTGGAACCAGTCGAACTCCGGCTGGCGGCGGGCCGCCTCGGCCGCATTGCGGTTCAGCGCCCGAATGCGCCAGCCGCGAAGGGTAAGCCCTTGCGCGACAGCACCGCCAATGCCGCCGGTCGCGCCGAGTATCAGGGCCGTCTTCGTGCTTTCCTTATTGTTGCTCATCGTCATCTCCATCGGTTTCGATGGGCTGACTATGCTTGGTATCGGCGATAAACGAAATTGCTGAAAAATCTGCAGATGATATATATAAATGTATGGCGTCGCTATCTGAACCAAGCTGGGATTTCTATCGCACCTTTCTTGCCGTGCTGGAGCACGGCTCGCTGTCGGCCGCTGCCCGCGAACTCGGCCTGACACAGCCGACTGTGGGGCGTCATATCCTCGCATTGGAGCAATCGGTCGGTGCAGAGCTGTTCACGCGTTCGCAACAAGGGCTGTTGCCGACCGACACCGCCCTCGTTCTGAGACCTTATGCCGAGACTTTGGCGAGCACGACCGCCGCACTGTTGCGCGCAGCCTCCGGCTCGAAGGACAAAGTCAGCGGAACAGTGCGCGTCAGCGCGAGCGAAGTCATCGGCACGGAAGTGCTGCCGCCGATCCTTGCCAAGTTGCAGGCAATCTATCCCGACCTGATCGTCGAGCTTTCAGCCTCCGATACGGTGGAAGATCTGCTGCAACGTGAGGCCGATATCGCCGTGCGCATGGTCGCGCCGGCGCAAGAAGCACTGCTCGCCCGGCATATCGGCATCATCTCTCTCGGCCTCTTCGCCCATCGCGATTATATCGAGCGGTACGGCAAGCCCGAAACCCTCGAGGAACTGCGTCGGCACAAGCTCATCGGCTTCGATCGCCAGACTGCCTATATACGCATGATGCTGAAGCGTTATCCGATGCTCGAAGGCGCTTCCTTCAGCTTTCGTTCCGATCACAGCATCGCGCTCCACAATGCGCTGCGCGCCGGCATCGGCATCGGTTTCTATCAGATCCCCTTGGCAAGCCGCGATCCGAACCTCGTGCAGATATTGTCCGAGATAAAGGTGGAGATCGACACCTGGATCGTCATGCATGAAAATCTGAAGACGTCGCCACGCTGCCGCGTGACGTTCGATGCCCTCGTTGCGGGTTTGCTTGATTACATCAAGGAAAACAACGTGGAGAATGGATTTTGACCATGGGAACAGCGGTGGAACTTGTGCCGTACGACCCATGCTGGCCAGGGGATTTCGAACGCATCCGCGAAAAGCTCGAACGATTGCTGGCGCCCTATGTCGTGACGATCGAACATATCGGCAGCACATCCATTCCCGGGATCGCCGCAAAACCGCTTATCGACATCGATATCATCTTCCGCAGCTCAGCCGATGTGCCTGCGGCGACCCAGATTCTTCTGCAGGAGAATTACGAACCGCGTGGCAATCGCTACGACGACGATGTCTGGGCCTTCATGCGGCGCGACGGCAGGCCGCCGGAGCGCGTCTATCTCTGCCCGCCGAACAACCGGACCCACGAGCGCCGGGTGATCTTTCGCGATTATCTTCGAGCGCATCCTGCAGAAGCGGCAGCCTATGCCGCGCTGAAATTGGAGCTCGCCGGAATGCATCGACATGATGGCGATCGCTACACTGCCGAGAAACGTCATTTCGTCGACGCGGTTATCGAAAAGGCAGTCGGCCAGCGGCAGATCTAGGCGCCTGGAGCGGTATCCACCGGCGGAAAATGCATCTGGCCGTCGATGACTTCCGTTTCCGGTCGGTCACCGCCATCGGCATATTCCTCATGCCATTTGCCGCTCTCGTCCTGCCAGCTGATTTCGGCTGAATCTCCCCCGATTTGCTGTTCCGCCGCCACGATCCTCGCGGCCTCCACCGCCTCGGAATGTGTTGGAAACGCTTCCGAATAAACGTCGCGGAAGCGATAAGCCCACCCACCGTCATGCGGCACGATTTCGTAAACGACCTTGACCATTCAGACCCTCCTTCTCATCTGCCAAGACCTTCGAACCGGACGTTGCCGGCAGAATCGCGTGCATCTGAGACGGGTTCGAGGATGCCGCGACATTGTGATTGGGCAGACCTGTCCGCATAGTATTCCATTAAACCGCGTTAACTGCAAATTTCGCCCTCCTCCCCGCAAGCTTGATGTGCGAAATCCTTGCTTTAGAGTGCAACCGTGAATCGGCGCAAAGGTGGGGAAAGTGATCATAACGAAATGGTTTAAGCAGGAGAAAAACCTGCTAGTGGCACTGGCGATTGCTGTCGTCGCCTATGTCGGCGAGCATTCCATACTGGAAATGGGCCAAGGCACTGCGATGGTCGCCGCCGTGGCATTGATCGCGACGATTGTATTAGCATCCATGCGCGTCGCCCACCACGCAGAGACCCTCGCCGTCAAGGTCGGCGATCCCTACGGCACGATGATCCTCACTCTTTCGGCCGTTGCGGTCGAAGTCATCATCCTCGCCATCATGATGAGCGGCGAGAGTTCGCCGACGCTGGTGCGCGATACCATCTATGCCGCCGTCATGCTCGATATCAACGGCATCCTCGGTCTTGCTGCTCTTCTCGGCGGTCTGAAACATGGCGAACAGCCCTATAATGACGATTCCAGCCGGACCTATGGCGTTATGATCTTGACCGCTATGGGCATTTCGATGATCGTGCCCGAGTTCATCCCGGATGCGAAATGGCACTACTATTCGGCCTTCACCATCGTCGCGATGATCGCCCTCTATGCGCTGTTCCTGCGCATGCAGGTCGGCCGGCACAGCTATTTCTTCAGCTACAGCTATCCGCGCTCGGAGAAGAAACTCGCTGCCGGAGAGGCTGAAGAGCATCATGAAGAAGAATCCACGACAACTTCGATCGTCACGATCTTGATCGGCGTCGTGCTGATCGGCGTGCTGGCGGAATTCATGTCGGCCTTCATGGATACCGGCCTCAAGGGCACGGGCGCTCCGCCCGCCATCGCCGCGATCGTCGTTGCCGCCATCTCCGCCGCACCGGAAATTCTGACTGCTCTGCGGGCGGCGCTCAGAAATCGCATGCAGGCGACAGTGAATATCGCTTTAGGCGCCTCTCTTTCGACCGTCATCCTGACGGTGCCGGTCATGGAGGCGATTGCGCTCTATACCGGCCAGCCCTTCATGATGGCCATGTCGCCAGTGCAGACGGTCATGGTAATGATCACCCTGATCGTCGCCGCCATCAACCTCAACGACGGCGAAACCAACGCCATTGAGGGTATGACCCATTTCATTCTCTTCGCCACTTTCATCATGCTGACAGCGCTCGGTCTTTGATTCCGATTTCAAAGACTTGCGCCGACTGGCGGATTCAAATTGCGAAACGCTTGGATCAGTTGATGAAGATGAAACCATCAACCTGAATGCAAAAAGCCCACCATCTCTGGCGGGCTTTTCAATTGAACGATTATGGGTCGCTTACTTGCAGGCGGCGCAGAAGCGCTGGATGCGGCGGCAAGCTTCCTCGAGCAGCTCCTCCGAAGTCGCGTAGGAGATGCGGAAGTTCGGGCCGAGGCCGAAAGCGGAACCGTGGACGACCGCCACACCTTCCGATTCCAGCAGTTCGGAGACGAAATCCTCGTCCGTCTCAATGACCTTGCCGGTCGGAGCCGTCTTGCCGATCAGGCCGGCGCAGGACGGATAGACGTAGAAGGCACCTTCCGGAACCGGGCAGGAAATGCCCTTCGCCTGGTTCAGCATCGAGACTACGAGATCGCGGCGACCTTCGAAGATCTTCTTGTTGCGCGGAATGAAGTCCTGCGGACCGTTCAGCGCTTCGACGGCAGCCCACTGGGCGATCGAGGTCGCACCCGAGGTCTGCTGACCCTGGATCATGTCCATCGCCTTGATGAGCTGCAGCGGGCCGGCAGCATAGCCGATACGCCAGCCGGTCATCGCATAGGCCTTCGACACGCCGTTCATCGTCAGCGTGCGGTCGTAGAGGCTCGGCTCGACCTCGACCGGAGTGGCAAACTTGAACTCGCCATAGGTCAGGTGCTCGTACATGTCGTCGGTCAGGATCCAGACATGCGGATGCTTGACCAGCACGTCCGTCAACGCCTTCAGCTCAGCATGCGAATAGGCCGCGCCCGACGGGTTGGACGGCGAGTTGAACATGAACCACTTGGTCTTCGGCGTGATCGCCTTCTCAAGATCGGCCGGCTGAAGCTTGAAGTTGTTGGCCTGTGTCGTGGCAACGAAAACCGGCGTGCCACCGCACAGCGACACCATTTCCGGGTAGGAAACCCAGTACGGCGTCGGGATGATGACTTCATCGCCGGGGTTCAGCGTCGCCATGAAGGCGTTGAACAGGATCTGCTTGCCGCCCGTGCCGACGATGGTCTGCTCGGGAGCGTATTCCAGATTGTTCTCGCGCTTGAACTTGGCGGCGATCGCCTTGCGCAGTTCCGGAATGCCGGCGACCGGCGTGTACTTCGTCTCGCCGCGATTGATCGCGTCGATGGCCGCCGTCTTGATATTATCGGGCGTATCGAAATCCGGCTCACCGGCGCCGAGGCCGATCACGTCGCGTCCTTTTGCTTTCAGCTCGCGCGCTTTCTGGGAAACGGCGATGGTGGCAGAAGGCTTTACACGGGAAAGAGCGTCGGCAAGAAAGGCCATGGTGATCGGTCCTATTCGGTTGAAAATGGCAGAAAGCCTGTGGACCAGATTTCTGCGCTAAGCTCTATGTCGAATATGGGCCGACGTTTCAAGCACAAAGGCGTCACAGTGGCTTTATTTCATGGGTTTCCGGGCCATGTGCATAAGCTTTCCTTACCCGGCTAGAAGCCAGGCCGCGAGCGCGCTTGCCGGTTTTGCCCCGACCGCATGGATCGTAGCCAGGCATCGCCGCTCGATCCAAACTTGAATCATTACGCGAAGCGCCTGAATCGGATTCTGAGGACGCTGGGAATTTCTAATAGAGATCAAATACTTCCCTCGGTATCAGCTTCCCACGAGGCCGGCCGGATGCCTCTCGCGTGCAAAACGCCTCCCTCGCAAGCAGGCGTGAATGAGCCGAAAAGCATCCATCAGTCAAAAGCGAGAACACAAAGACGTTATCGGCTCCGCAACCAGCCTTGAATGGCAACTGAACGGCCCCACCTTGCAAAAGCGAGGCTATTGGGAGGTCAGACAGATGCGTGAGGCAAAAGCGGATTCAGGCGGAAACCGATTTGCGATCGCCTTGATGGTCTGTGCCCTGCTGACGGCAACATCGGTGTTTGCCGAACCTATACAGACCATCCAGACGCAAAAGGTCGACGTCAAGGTCGAGACGATCGCGGCCGGGCTGGAACATCCCTGGGCGGTTGCCGTACTGCCCGATGGTGCCTATCTCGTGACCGAACGGCCAGGCCGCATGCGGCTCATCCGTGATGGCAAGATTTCCGCTCCAATCTCAGGCGTCCCCAAGGTTTATGCCCATGGTCAGGGGGGCTTGCTGGATGTGGAACTCGATCCGAAATTCTCCAGCAACCGCACCCTTTATTTCACCGCCTCGGTGGCAGGCGACGGCGGAAGCGGTACGGCCGTATTCCGCGCCACACTATCTCCTGACGAAAAGCAGCTGACCGATGTGAAGCGCATTTTCGTGATGAACAAGCTGTCGCGCGGAAATCTCCAATACGGCTCGCGCATCGCGATCGCCCGCGATGGTAGCCTTTTCGTCAGCCTTGGCGATCGCTTCCAACAGGATCGCGCACAGGATTTTCACGACGATGCCGGCTCCATCATCCATATCGGCGCCGATGGCAGCATTCCTGCCTATAATCCGTTCAGAGACGGAAAGCGTGCCCTTCCCGAAATCTGGACGAAGGGCCATCGCAATCCTCAGGGCATCACCTTCGACAGCCAGACGAACAAACTCTATACGGCAGAGCACGGCGCCCGGGGCGGCGATGAGATCAACACGCCCGAAGCCGGCAAGAACTACGGCTGGCCGGTCATCTCCTATGGCGTCAATTATAACGGCACGAAAATCGGCATCGGCACCGCAAAGGCAGGTATGGAGCAGCCGCGCTTCTATTGGGATCCTTCGATCGCCCCCGGCGCCATTGCAGTCTATCGCGGCAAGATGTTTCCCGAATGGAACGGCGATTTCCTCGTCACGGCGCTGAAGTTCGAACTGCTCTCACGGCTAAGCCAGGACGGCAAAGGCAAAATCACCGAGCGGGAACGCATGTTTGGGGGAAAATTCGGCCGCTTACGCGACATAACGGTCGCGCCCGACGGTGCGCTGCTGATCACGACGGATGAAAGCGACGGTGCGCTTCTGAGGATTTCGAGAGCAGCAAGCTAGGCTCAACGCGCCGCTTGGGCATCTTTCGGCCTTGCCGCAAGCAAAAGCAGCTGCTAACGGTCGGCCTCATTCTTTCCTCCCCTTCCCGCAGGATGCAGATGTCTCGCATACAGGCGAATTTGTTGTTGTTGCTTGCCGCCGCGATCTGGGGCGGCGGTTTCGTTGCGCAATCGACAGCGATGAAGGCGATCGGGCCCTTCTGGTTCATCGGCCTCAGATTCGCCGTGGCCACCATGGTCGTCCTGCCTTTCGTGTGGATGGAAAACAGGAAGGCCGCCAAGCCGCTGACGCCTCGCAACTGGCTCTTCTTTCTGCTGATTGGCCTCGCTCTCTTCGGCGGAGCGGCAACGCAGCAGCTCGGCCTACTGACAACGACGGTCACGAATTCCAGCTTCATCACCGGTCTCTACGTGGTCTTCGTGCCGCTGATCGCCGTTATCTTTCTGCGCCGCTCGCCGCATTGGGTCATCTGGCCCGCGGCATTGATGGCGCTTTGCGGCATCTACCTGCTGTCGGGTAGCTCCTTCTCGCGCCTCACCGTCGGCGACTTCCTGACCGTGATCTGCGCACTCTTCTGGGCAGCGCAAATCACGCTCGCCGGCTCCGCCGTTAACGACACCGGCCGGCCGCTCGGTATTTCCGCCACCCAGTTTGCCGTCACCGCCGTTCTCGCCCTCGCGGTTGCCGCCGCCATCGAACCAATCAGCATCGCCGATATTAGCGCCGCACTCGGCGAGATCCTCTATGTCGGCATCTTTTCCTCGGGCCTGGCTTTCGCGCTGCAGATCATCGGGCAGCGTTATACGACTGCTCCCCAAGCCGCGATCTTCCTGTCTTCGGAGGCACTGTTCGGGGCTTCGCTGGGAGCCTTGCTGCTCGGCGAAACCATCGGCCCTCTCGGCTATGCCGGCTGCGCCTTGATGTTTACGGCGATGCTGGCCGTGGAATTGGTGCCGGAATTGACTCGGCGGCGCGACGCCACAGCATAAAAAACGCCGGAAATGCGCACTTTTAGGCGCTTGACGGCATGGCACGCCAAAATTTTTCGAACAATCGAAAACGGCTGTTCACACCAGCGGATTTGGGGAAATTTCGTCAAAACTATATCGCGAGCGATGTAAAACCCTTAGAAAGTTGTTTCAAAGTGGGAAAATTTGCGAATCGCCTTAACATATTCGCGTTACGGTATTGTGCCTGTTGTGCCACGTTAAAAAACTTTTGCTTGCCAATTTCCCATAAACACAGCACTCTCAACAGTGTTCGGGCATTTTTAGAGCATGGGAAGTCCTAATAGAATTGCGAGCCGGAAACGCTAATATTCCGGTCAGCTTGGTCGAGAAGCGGGGTGGCAAACATCGCATCGAGATCATGCCGAGTTACGGGGACCTTTTCCTTCAAATTTCGAGAACTGCCTGCAAGCGCCCGCAAGGGCAACTGAAGTAATGCTGCCCGTGTGGATGGTGGGCAGAGAGAAAAGGACCTGAGGCATGGCCGAGACTGGCACTGTAAAGTTTTTCAATACCGATAAGGGCTTCGGTTTCATCAAACCGGACAAGGGTGGCGCGGACATCTTTGTACACATTTCTGCAGTTCAGGCTTCTGGTCTGGCAGGATTGTCGGAAAACCAGAAGGTAAGCTTCGACACGGAACCGGATCGCCGCGGCAAGGGACCGAAGGCCGTCAATCTGCAGATTGCTGGCTAAGACACCTTACGGCTTTCAAATTCGAGTTGAGGCCCGGCAGCAATGCCGGGTTTTGTCATTCAGTCTGCATTCAGTTTGCCACGTATAATTTGCCTCCCATGAAAGGGCGGGAATGACTTTTGTCCCGCTTCCGTTAGAGGATAGGCCAATGACCATACTCGGCAAAACGCTTGTCATGTCCGCCGTCGCGGCGGCATTGACGATCACTTCCGTGAGTGCCGCTTCCGCCGACGAATACTGGCGCCATCATAACCGAGATGGCTGGGCATTCGGGGCCGCCGGGCTCGCAACCGGCCTGATCGTCGGCTCCGCCATTGCCAGCCAGCCGCGCTACGTCGAACCGGCCCCGGCCTATGTCGACCCAGGCTACGACGCTCCTCCCCCTGGCTACTACTATCGCCCAGCACCGCGCCGCGTCTATGTCGAACGCGACGTCAGCTATTATGCGCCAGCGCCGGCATACGGTCTGCGTCCCTGGTCGTCCGCATGGATGCGCTATTGCTACGACCGCTACAGAAGCTTCGATGGCCGCACCGGTACCTATGTCGGCTTTGACGGCATGCGCCATTTCTGCACGGCCGACTGATTTCAGACGTGCCCCTAATGACAATGCGAGGAACCAAGGCGCCGCTTCCGAGCGGCGCCTGATTGATGCGGAATAGCTCCTATCGGGAAGCGTTCGTCTTTCCGCCTGGATTTGCGGCAGCGTCCCCGCATTGCCGTCTCTCGCACACTGAACGCTCCACGCCTTCTCTGAAACAACGTCTCTGATAAGAACGCCGGCCCCATTGCGCCCAAAACTCTCATCCAGACACTCTGTGATAATGTCCTGCCATGGTCACACTGGCATTTTATGCGTGTTGCCATCATTTCTGGCTGCGCGAAGAAGCTTTTCAGAGGTTGGAGAATGGGCGTCAGGAATTACTTGATCGACGGCGTTTCTGGAGCTGGCAAGACCTCTGTCGCCACCGAACTGCAGCGGCGCGGCTACCATGTCATCCATGGCGATCGGGAGTTGGCCTATAAGGGCGATCCGGAAACGGGTGAACCGCTGGATGCCTCTGTCCTTCGGGAGCACATTGGCGATGTGGCCTTCGGGCACAGACATCACCTTTGGGATGTCGGCAAGGTCAAATCCCTCGTCGCCGATCGAAGCAATCCGACCACCTTCTTCTGCGGCGGCTCAAGGAATTTTCATTGCTTTATCGATCTGTTCGATGAGGTCTTCGTGGTCAACGTCGATCTGGACACACTAAACCGCCGGCTTGCCGCCAGACCGGAAGATGAGTTTGGCGGCAAGCCCGCCGAGCGAGACATCATCGTGCGATTACACGCGACGCAGGAGGACATTCCGAAGAACGCGATAAGCAGCGACGCAACAGTGCCGCTCGCCAATGTTGTCGACGATATTCTTTCCAGATGCCACGGGAATGCGGGGCAAAAGGCCCGCTGATAACGCTTTGCCTACAGCCCACGCAGGAAGGGATTGGTGCGGCGCTCGTCGCCGATCTTGCTCCCCGGCCCGTGACCACAGATGAAGCCGACTTCATCGCCAAGCGGGAAAACCTTGTCGCGGATCGATTCCAAAAGCTGCTGATGATTGCCGCCGGGCAGATCGGTTCTGCCGATCGAGCCGTTGAACAGCACGTCGCCGAGATGTGCAAAGCCCTGCTTCCTGTTGACATAGATGACATGGCCGGGCGCATGGCCGGGGCAATGGAAAACCTCGAATTCATGCTCGCCGAAGGAAACCTTGTCGCCCTCCTTCAGGAAGCGGTCCGGCGTGACGTTGCGCACGCCGCTGATGTTGAACATCTTGCCTTTGGCTTCGATATCCTCCAGCAGGAAGCGATCGTCCTCATGCGGGCCGATCACCTCGATGCCGAGTGCCTCACGCACCTCGTCGGCACCGCCGGCATGATCGATATGGCCGTGTGTCAGCCAGACGGCCTTAAGGGTAATGCCGTTCTCGCGCACCGTCTGCAGGATGATATCGACATCGCCGCCCGGGTCGACCACCACGCCTTCCTTGGTCTCCGGATCGAACAGGATAGTGCAGTTCTGTTCGAAAGGGGTCACCGGAATGATGCCGGCCTGGAGCATGCCCATGGAGCGCCTCGTCTGTTTGATCGTCGTACTGCCGGTATAACGGCAAACATCAGACAAAGCAGCCCCCGAAGCTTCAAAGTGGTCCAAACGCGACAACCGAACCTCAAGATTCGATAATACCCATGTTTTCAAGTGCTTATTTGATCCTCCCATCGAACGATGACCTATTGGTGCCCGGCAAACCGGAACACTCAGGCACTCGAAACGTTGAAGGTAGGTCTTTCAAGACAGAAGGAGAAAACCAATGTCCTTGAAGAGAAATCTGTTGCTGACCGGCTTTGTCCTTCTCGGCAGTGCGGGTCTCGCCCAGGCCGAGATGGCCGCAACCACCGCCACGGATATAGAAGTTCGTTCCGGGCCCGGTGCGGAATTCCCGACCGTTGGTGTCGCCACTCGCGGGTCCGAAGCAACACTCGACGGCTGCGTCGAAGGTAGCCGCTGGTGCCGGGTCGACGTCAATGGCATGCGCGGCTGGGTCTATGCGCAATATCTGAGCGTCGAACAGAATGGCACCTCGGTCGTCGTTCAGGACCACCGGGATGACCTGGGCATTCCCACCATCACCTATGAACAGACCGATCCGATCCAGACCGGCAGCGTCCAGCGCGTTCAGCCCGATCCGAGCGACGAATTGCTGGGGCCCGTCGATCAGAGCGGTGGCGATGTAGTCGCAATCACCCCGCCTGAGGAAGTCCGCACCTATATCGACGACAATCCAGTCGATACCGTTCAGTTGCGTGGAGATCTGGTGGTTGGCGCCACCATTCCGCAAAGCGTGGAAGTACACCGTATTCCAGACTACCAATACAGCTACGTCGAGGTAAACCACCAACCCGTATTGGTCGATCCGGGTACACGCCGCATCGTCTACGTCTACCGCTGATTCGCCTCGCAGGACCACATAAGATGGCGAAATTGACATGCGGCGGGTCGGCCGCATGTCCAAACCGAGGATTTCCCCTGAAATTATTAGGGAATTCTCCCGTTTGAGTTGCTCTTCTATTTCCAGCGATCCGTGCATGATGTAATCCTAATATCGATGAAGGATTATCGCCGCTCCCTGGCATCGATCCGGGACGCCGCGAGAGGGCATCCGGAAGCGTCTCCGGAACTATGGGAGAAGGGCAGTCATGGAAAGTCTAGGGCCTATCATTACGCAATTGATTGCCGGTGCGATCGGTGGCAACGCCGCGAGCGCCGTTTTGAAGCAGGATGGGATCAATCTCATTGCGAGAACGATCGCCGGTGCCGTGGGTGGCCTTGGCGGCGGCCTGATCCTGAACCTGATCGGCAGCGAAGCTCTCACCGGCCTCATCGCGCAAGGCATATCCTCATTGGTCGCCGGCGGCGTGCTCTCCGCGATCGTCGGTGCCGTTCTCGGCCGTAAGTCGTAACTAGATCGGATCGCACAAGCCGGGCCGACAAACACCCGGCTTGTGCGGATCAACATCAATTCCGTTTGGCAACAGGCGCATCTCGCCCCTGCCTTGAAGCGGATGGCGCGGAAAAGATACCCGCTTTCACGATGGTTGCCGTTCGACGGCCGGACATGCGCGACCTTCAGCAAGGGCGCCTGCTTCTCGCTCCATTGTTCTCTAACAATCTCGCCACCTCAAGGCATGATCGCTATCGGCCATATTCTGCCCCTGTGGCGACGGATTAATATACAGGATATGTTGGAGTTTTTGCGGGACCGCGCTTAATTTCCCGATAGGGCAGCCCGTTCGGGCCGCACGGCATTGTGCGAAAGCGGGCAACGACGTAGAAATGCGTCAACAGAGCTGACATATTTTTGCGGAAGTTTCCCGGATGCTCCATAATAGGAAAGGAAATGTCACGGTGCCACGACAGATGAGCCAGAATGCGGCAAAAACGGAGCTGCTGGGCACACCGATGCAGAACGCGGGAAGCATCGATTTCGAGATTATCGAGCTGCTTTTCTTCGCCTACCGTGATTTTGTCTCCGATCCGGACCAGATCCTCGTCAAGAGCGGTTTCGGCCGGGCCCATCATCGTGTCGTCCATTTCGTTAACCGCGAACCAGGCATGACGGTTGCGGACCTTCTGGAAACATTGCAGATCACCAAACAGAGTTTGGCGCGGGTTCTCAAACAATTGATCGATTCGGGTTATATTCGCCAGGTCGCAGGTCCGGAGGACCGGCGGCAGCGCAAGCTGTATCCGACGCAAGCCGGCCGCGATCTGGCGCTGGCACTGGCCGAGCCGCAATCGCGCCGCATTGAAAGGGCATTCGAAGGCGCGTCGGAAGCGACGCGCGAAAGCGTGAAGCGTTTCCTGAGGGGAATGCAGACGGGGAAATGACGGCGATTCAGCCCGCGGTGCCGGTGCGGAGTGCCTCAATGCAATCGATGGGTAGGACAGGATCGAGACAGACCGAATGACGACAAAAGCAGCAATCTCGGATGACGCAGCACATCTTTTGGTGGTGGACGACGACACACGTATCCGTGCCCTCCTCAACCGTTATCTCATGGAGAAAGGTTTTCGCGTCACGTCTGCCGCCGATGGCGCCGAAGCCCGCCGCAAGCTGGAAGGGCTCGACTTCGACCTCATCATCATGGATGTGATGATGCCCGGCGAATCCGGCATCGCGCTGACGTCGAGCCTGCGGGCGATCAAGAACATTCCGATCATCATGTTGACGGCACTGGCTGAAGCCGATTCCCGTATAGCAGGCCTTGAGGCCGGCGCGGACGACTATCTGCCAAAGCCCTTCGACCCGCGTGAGCTGGTATTGCGCGTCAACAATATCCTTCGCCGCAACGCGCCCGCCGATTCCCCGAAGATCGAGCTTGTGATGTTCGGACCTTACACGTTTTCGCTCACCCGCAAGGAGCTGAAGAAGGCGGCGGAACTCATCCGGCTTACCGACCGCGAGCAGGAAATCATGCTGTTGTTTGCCAAGCGTGCCGGAGAGACGATCCCGCGTCACGAGCTCATCGGCAATGACGCAGAGGTGGGCGAACGAACGATCGATGTGCAGATCAACCGGCTGCGCCGAAAGATTGAAGACGACCCGGCCAACCCTATCTGGCTGCAGACGGTGCGTGGCATCGGCTACCGCCTTAGCATAGACTGAGATCGGCTCCGCGGGACCAGGTGATGGTGACATTCGATTCGATCAGACGCGACCAGGATCACACGCCGTCCAACGGATTGCGGTGGCTTTCGCGCTGGATGCGTCGCTATATCCTGCCGACCGGCCTCTATGCCCGCTCATTGCTGATCTTCATTCTGCCGATGATCATCCTGCAGGCGGTGGTTACCGTCGTCTTCATGGAGCGCCACTGGCAGATGGTGACCCAGCGCCTGTCGATGGCGACAACGCGCGACATCGCCGCCATCATCACCATCATCCAGACCTATCCGCAGGATGCCGACTATTCCGCCATCACCCAAATGGCACGCCAGAAGCTCGATCTCGCCATTTCGATCGAACCGGGTGGCGAGCTGCCGCCGCCCGCCGAAAAACCGTTCTTTTCGATCCTCGACGGCATTCTGAGCGACGAGATCCGAGATCAGATCAACCTGCCCTTCTGGATCGATACGGTCGGCAACTCCAGCCTGGTCGAAATCCGCATCAAACTGCCCGACAAGGTGCTGCGCGTCTTCGCCAAGCGCAGCCAGACTTATGCCTCCAATACCCATATCTTCATCCTGTGGATGGTCGGCACCTCACTGGTGCTGATCGGCATCGCCGTCCTGTTCCTGCGCGGCCAGATCCGTCCGATCCTGGCTCTCGCTCAGGCCGCGGAAAGCTTCGGCAAAGGACAGCGACTGGAAAACTATTCCCCTCGGGGCGCCGACGAAATACGCCGCGCCGGTCTCGCCTTCATTCTGATGCGCGAGCGCATCGAACGGCAGATCGAGCAGCGCACGGCGATGCTCTCCGGCGTCAGCCATGACCTGCGAACCGTTCTGACCCGCTTCAAGCTGCAGCTTGCCCTTGTCGGTGAAAATCCGGATCTTGCCGGCCTTAGCGAAGATGTGGAGGACATGCAAAGCATGCTAGAGGGCTATATGGCCTTCGCACGCGGCGAGGCAGAAGAAGATGTCGGTCAGTTCAAGCTCAGCGATATCTTCGAGAAGATCCAGCAGGACTTCACGCTGCACGGTAAATCCATGAGCTTCTCCATCGACGGTGACGATCAAATCTCCGTCCGGCCGAATGCCTTTACCCGCCTGGTGACGAACCTTGCCACGAACGCCCGGCGCTATGCCAACAGCCTACGTATCGAGGCAAGGCACAGTGCCAAATGGCTGACGATCATCTTCGATGATGATGGCCCCGGCATTCCAGCCGCGGCGCGCGATGACGTCTTCAAACCGTTCTTCCGGCTGGATTCGGCCCGCAATCTCGACAAGTCGGGCACAGGCCTCGGCCTTGCCATCGCGCGCGACATCGCCCGCAGCCATGGCGGCAACGTCACGCTTGGCGACAGCCCGCTCGGCGGCCTGCGCGCCACTATCCGCATTCCTGCCTGAGGAGGCGTCACATGGCGATCGATATCGATGGCATGCACTGGCTGAATGCGCCGCCGATGTGGGAGGTGAACCAAGGACGATTGTTTGTCCGTTCCGGCGACAAGACCGATTTCTGGCAGGAGACCTATTACGGCTTCCATCGCGACAACGGTCATTTTCTCGGCACGCCGCGCCGTGGCGATTTCACAGCAGCAGTCACCTTTGTCGGCCACTATCGCGAGCTTTACGATCAAGCCGGCCTGATGATCCGCCACGATGCCAGGCACTGGATGAAATGCGGGATCGAATATACCGACGGCGCCAGGCATTTCAGCGTCGTCGTCACCAATGGCAATTCCGACTGGTCGGCCTTCCGGCTCGATCATGAATTCGATGCCATGTCGGCACGGGTCACGCGCAACGGCGATGCCCTCTTCATCCAATACCGCAGCGACTGCATGAGCGAGTGGCGCATGGCGAGGCTCGCCTGGTTCGATCCGATGCTGGAGGAAGTGTCGGTCGGTCCCGCCTTCTGTTCGCCGCAACGCGAAGGCTTCGAAGCGGAATTTCTCGATTTCAGCCTGAGCGACCCGCTATCGAGGGACATCCACTGAGGGCACTTCCCTTCGATTGCGAAAGGGATACAGCTCACATCATCTTCTTACCGTTCGGCACCGGCTGGGTCACCGCAGCGAGAACGATTGCGCCGGACTCATCCTCGAAACCGAGCGTCAGCACTTCGGAACGCACCGGTCCGATCTGGCGTGGCGGGAAATTGACCACGGCCAACACCTGCCGGCCGATAAGAGATTCCGGCGTATAATGTACGGTGATCTGTGCGGAGGAACGCTTGATGCCGATCTCCGGCCCGAAATCGATTCTGAGCTTGTAAGCAGGCTTGCGTGCTTCCGGAAAAGTCTCCGCTTCAATGATCGTTCCGACGCGGATATCCACCCGCTCGAAATCGCCATAGGTGATCTCTTCCGTCATGCCCTGTCCTTTATCGAAAACCTGGAACGCTTTAGCGCTTCGCAGAACGGCTAAACCGTTCCAGCTCTTGGCTTTTATGCAATTCCAGGCGGAAAACCGCTATGCACTTTTCCTGAAATTGTTAGCCTGCCAGCTCTTGCGCCCGCTTGCGCGCTGCTTCCAGAGCCGCATCGAACAATGGCTGCATGCCGTCTTCCGCCATTAGCACGCCGAGCGCCGCTGCAGTCGTTCCGCCGGGAGACGTCACATTCTGGCGCAGACGCGAAGCGTCGTCGGGAGACTGGTGCAACAATTCACCAGCCCCCGCGACGGTTTCCCGTGCGAGCCGCATGGCGAGGTCCGCCTGCAGGCCAAGCTTTCGGCCCGCCTCCGCCATGCACTCCACGAGATAGAAAACATAGGCAGGCCCGCTGCCCGAAACCGCAGTCACCGAATCGATATCGGCTTCGCCAGGCACCCATTCGACCGGACCGGATACCTTCAACAGGTTCTGGACCAGCTGCCGCTGGCGATCGCTTACGCGCGCATTGGCAAAAGCGCCGGTCACGCCGCGCCCGACCATGGCGGGCGTATTCGGCATGGCGCGTACCATGGCCGCGTCTCCCAGATGCGTCTCAAGCGCAGAGAGCGTCTTGCCGGCCGCAATGGAGACGACGACGGTCGTCTCTCCGACGAGCGGTTTGAACGGCGGCAGAACCGCGTCCATGAGTTGCGGCTTGACGGCGATGAAGAGAACGCCCGCCGTCAAGCCTTTCGGAACTTCGGTGACATGGCTTGCGCCCGCATCCGCAATCATTTTCCGCATCGCTTCGGCCGGATTGGGATCGACGACAACGACCGAAGAGCCCGGCACGCCGTTTTTCAGCCACCCCGTCAGCAATGCGCCCCCCATATTGCCCGCGCCGATCAGAACGATCGGCCCGGAGGACGCAAATGCATTGGCGGATTGTTCACCTGTCATGTCACGCTTCGCCTACCGTTTCGAAGAGTACGGCTTCCATGGCTCGGTTTGCATCGAGCCCGGACCATACGACAAATTGGAAAGCCTGATAGTAAGCCTCGCATGTGTCAAGCGCGTTGGAAAGCAGCACTTCCACCTGCCTGTTCGTGGGTTCCGCCCCGCCCGACAAGAGCAGCGATTGACGGAAGATGACGATGTCTTCCTGACGCCACAGATCGAAGTGGCCCATCAGCACCTGCCCGTTGATGCAGGACAAGAGCTTGATCACCTCGTTGACGCGCGGGTCCGGAACCTTGACATCGAATGCGCAGGCTATGTGCAGCGCCTCGAATTCCTCCATCCAGGAGAACGAGACGTGATAGTCGGTCCATCGCCCTTCGACGGTCATGGCGATTTCGTCTTCGCCCGACCGTTCGAACGACCAGTCGTTGTTGGCAGCAACGAATTCGATCATGTCGACCGGATTCGATTGTCGTTCGGCTTCCATTTCCATAAGGCTCATGCAGCACCTTCTTGACCGGATCGGTTGCAGTTTTCCCGTGGCTCGACACTGAAAGAACGCAAACAATTTTACTCCGGAAACATCCTCGGGATGATGTTGAACGGCTGCCAGACTAACGCTTCCACCATGCCCGGGGCTTACCAAGTCCGTTTCGAATCATCATTTAAAATCAGTGTATAGCGGCATGCCCGGCATGCCAGCCCCTGAACGGTGATTTTGGAAACGGCACTGTGGAAAGCTCTTCCGACGCCTATTCAGAAGGGAGTCATAACCGACTCTGGCGATTGGCTTTTTTGCCTATGTCCACAGGTGGAAAAACTGGCGGAAATTTTCAGAGGAAAAAGGCACGGCAAACGGGTGCCGCGCCGATCAGCAAACAGAAGTCCAGGCTTATTTGCCCTTTGAAGCGAGCTTGGCTTCGAGCGCTTCGATTCTTGCCAGCAGTGCCTCGTTTTCGTCGCGCGCCTTGATCGCCATTTCGCGAACGGCCTCGAATTCCTCGCGCTTGACGATATCCATGCTGTTCAGCCAGCGCTCGGCATGGGCATTGAAGGCGGTCTCGATTTCGCGGCGCACGCCCTGGGCAGCACCGGCGGCATCGGTCATCAGCTTGGCGAATTCATCCAAGATTCGGTTCGGTCCAGTGCTCATGGCAATCTCCTTGCGGCCGTCGGCCCTCAACGGTCAGGCATCGATATGGGCCAGATAGTGCTGAGGTAGGATTTCCAAGGGGCCGATGCAAGCAAATTGAGATAGGACTGGACAACCGGACCTGCCATCTCGGCGAGATCAACAATCGACTTGACCGTTTCGACAGCGAACGCCATGTTCCGCGCACATTTTGGATATTTAGCATGATCCTGCCCCGAAATGGCACGGTGCTTTCGGGAACATGCTGCAACGGGCCTGACGATCTTGCTGACATCCGCCAATCTCGCCGCCATCCTGCCTTTTCCGGATATCGATCCGGTCGCCGTTTCTCTCGGCCCGGTTTCAGTCCATTGGTACGGGCTTGCCTATGTCGCCGGCATTCTGCTCGGCTGGTTCTATGCCAGGCGGCTGGTCGACAATGGCAAGCTCTGGCTGAACGATACAGCACCGATGACGCGCCAGCATCTGGATGACTTCATTCTCTGGGTCGCCTTCGGCATCGTTCTCGGCGGCCGCATCGGCTATATCCTTTTCTACGATCTCGATCCGGTCCTGGCCAATCCGATCCGTGCCATCGAAGTCTGGAACGGCGGCATGTCTTTCCACGGCGGATTAATAGGCACCACCATCGCTATGATTTTGTTCGCAAGGCGAAACAAGATTCCCGTCTGGAGCCTGTTCGATATCGTCGCCGCCGTCGCCCCGATCGGGCTTTTCTTCGGCCGTATCGCCAATTTCATCAATGGCGAGCTCTGGGGTCGCGTCACGGATGTTCCCTGGGCGATGGTCTTCTGCAGCCCACATGTGATCGCCGCCCATAACGGCGTGTGCCCTGCAGGCCCAGACCCGCGGCACCCGAGTCAGCTTTATGAAGCCGGCATCGAAGGCATCATCCTCTTCCTTATCCTCTTTGTGCTTACGCGCTGGGCGCTGACGCTGAAGAAACCGGGCACGGTCAGCGGCATTTTTGTCATCGGCTACGCTTTCTCGCGTATTTTTGTCGAATTCTTCCGTCAGCCTGACGAGCAGCTCGGTTATCTGCTCGGCACGAACTGGCTGACGATGGGGATGGTGCTTTCGCTTCCGATGGTGGCGATAGGCCTTTGGGCCGTTATCCGCGCCCGTCAGGCAGCGGCAAGGCAGATGGCTTGAGGTGGAGTTCAATATCGCGTGGTCTTCTCGACAGACGCTCCCAGTCTGTCTGGGCCACGCATTAGCGAAAGCATAGAATGACGACGGCGCTCGGGGAAAAAATCAAAGCCATCATCCGCACCAACGGGCCATTGAGCATCACCGATTATTTTTCGCTGTGTCTCGCCGATCCGGTGCATGGTTACTACAAGACGCGCGAACCTTTCGGCCAATCCGGCGACTTTGTCACCGCGCCCGAAGTCAGTCAGCTATTCGGTGAGATGATCGGCGTCTTCATGGTGCATGCCTGGCAGCGACATGGAACTCCTGCCGAGGTGCGTCTTGTCGAAATCGGTCCGGGCCGTGGCACGATGATGTCCGACATGCTGCGCGTCATCGGCAAGCTGGCCCCGCCGCTCTATGATGCCATGACGGTCCATCTCGTCGAAACCAGCGAGCGCCTGCAGGGCTTCCAGCGCCAGACCCTTGAGGCCTACGGCGCAAAAATCTCCTGGCATACGGATTTCGGCGAGGTGCCTGAAGGTTTCACCCTGCTCGCCGCCAACGAACTCTTCGACGCCATTCCCATCCGCCAGTTTGTTCGCACCGCCAACGGCTTCCGCGAGCGCACGGTCGGCCTCGACGCCAACGACGAGCTGAGCTTCACGGCGGGCGTCGCCACGCTCGATCCTGCACTTCTTCCAGAGGGCGGACTGCCGCCGATCGGTACGATTTTCGAAATCGCACCCGCCCGTCAGGCCGTTATGACGACGATCTGCGATAGGCTTGCCGCTCACGGCGGCACGGCGCTTGCCATCGACTACGGCCACATGGCGACAGGCTTCGGCGATACGCTGCAGGCCGTGCGCATGCATGAATACGATCCGCCGCTGGAACATCCGGGCGAAGCGGATCTCACCAGCCATGTGGATTTCCAGCATCTGGCGCAAACCGCCCTCGCCTCCGGCATGCACATCAACGGCTGCTGTCATCAGGGCGATTTCCTCGTCGGTCTCGGCCTGCTGGAGCGGGCGGCAGCCCTTGGCAGAGACCAGGATGCGGCGACCCAGGAGAATATCCGTGTCGCAGTGGAAAGGTTGGCCGGCGCCGGCGAAGGCAAGATGGGAGAGCTCTTCAAGGTGCTGGCGGTCTCCAGCCCGGCGATCGATCTCCTGCCCTTTCGTCCCGTCGGCTGAAACGTGACCATCGATCCCTACGCATTGACAGTGCGCGCCGGACTGGGCCAACATCCCAGTCAAATCGAACTGCTTCGCCGCGGCTGCGTTATTCATCGCACGACAGGCTGAACCAAGACATCAAGGGACACTGCAGTTGCCGACACCACTTGCAAGCACGCTGCTGAGCGCCGCCGAGGCTGCCGGCATTCGCCATGGCTATTTCACCCGCGCCGGCGGCGTTTCTGAAGGCCTTTATCGCGGGCTGAACGTGGGCTTGGGTTCACATGACGATCGCGAGCACGTGCAGGAAAACCGCCGCCGCGTGGCCGGCTGGTTCGGTCTGCCCGTCGAACGGCTCGCTACCGTGCATCAGATCCATTCACCCGATGTCGTGACAATCGGCACATCTTACGATGGCAGCCGGCCGCAGGCCGATGCTATGGTCACGGCGACACCGGGCATCGCAATCGGCGTCCTCGCCGCCGATTGTGGCCCCATCCTTTTTGCCGATCCGGAAAATCGGGTGATTGGCGCCGCTCATGCGGGGTGGAAGGGCGCACTGACCGGTGTGCTGGAAAATACCATCGATGCGATGGAAGCGCTTGGCGCGCGACGTGAAGCGATCCTTGCCTGCCTCGGCCCGTCGATCAGCCAGGCGAGCTATGAGGTAGGTCCCGAATTCGTCGAGCGCTTCATCACTCATGATCCCGATTATGCCAAATATTTCGCCCCTTCGGAACGCGACGGTCATGCCATGTTCGATCTGCCGTCCCTCACGGTCGATCGGCTGCGCAAGGCGGGAGTCACCGCCGAAAGCCTGAACCTGTGCACCTATCCGGATCCTGACCGCTTTTTCTCCTATCGGCGCACGACGCATGCGAAGGAGCCGGATTACGGACGGCAGATTTCCGCCATCGCCATCGGAAAGGCAGCTTGATATGGCCGTGCATTTCGAACGCAGCGAATTCGATGCTCGTCTGGCACGGTTGCTGGCGAGAATGCAGGAAGAAAAGCTCGATGCCATGCTGCTCTTCGCACAGGAAAGCATGTATTGGCTGACGGGCTACGACACGTTCGGCTTTTGCTTTTTCCAGACGCTGGTCGTCAAGGCGGATGGGTCGCTGACGCTCCTGACGCGCTCGGCCGATCTGCGTCAGGCGCAGCTGACCTCCGTCATCAGCGACATCCGCATATGGGTCGACCGCGTCAACGCCGATCCGACGCTCGATCTCAAGGAGCTCTTGTCCGATCTCGATCTGCTCGGTGCCCGTATCGGCGTCGAATACGACACTCACGGCATGACGGGTCGCATCGCTCGCCTGCTCGATCATCAGCTTGCAAGCTTTGGACAGATCATCGATGCCTCTTATCTTATCAGTCGTCTGCGTCTGACCAAGAGCCCGGCGGAAATCGCCCATGTCGAACGGGCCGCCGCACTGGCCGACGATGCCCTCGACGCAGCCCTGTCTGTGGTCAAGGCCGGCGCGGACGAGTCGGATATTCTCGCGGCCATGCAGGGCGCCGTCTTTTCGGGTGGAGGCGATTATCCCGCCAACGCATTCATCATCGGCTCGGGTGCGGAAGCCCTGCTCTGCCGCTATAAGTCCGGCCGCCGCAAGCTCGACGCCAATGACCAGTTGACGCTCGAATGGGCCGGTGTGGATGCGCATTATCACGCTGCTATGATGCGCACGGTCGTCATCGGCACTCCCAGCCATCGCCATCGTGAGCTCTACAGCGCCTGCCTGGAAACCCTGCAGGCGATCGAAACGATCCTGATGCCGGGGCATACTTTCGGCGACATCTTCGACATGCATGCGAAGATCATGGACGAGCGCGGCCTTGCCCGCCACCGGCTGAACGCCTGCGGCTACTCTCTCGGCGCCCGCTTCTCGCCGTCATGGATGGAGCACGAAATGTTTCATATGGGCAATCCCTTGGAGATCCAGGAGAACATGTCGCTCTTCGTCCATATGATCATCATGGATTCCGACAGCGGCACCGCCATGACCCTCGGACAAACCTATTTGACGACCTCACAGGCGCCAAAAGCCCTTTCTCGCCACCCTCTCGAATTTCTTAACCGTTAGGGGCGTAAGATAGCGATCCTGGACGGTAAGACCGTCGGGAGAAAGGATCGCGTCTATGGGACTGGTCAGGATAACGTTGACTGTCGCCGGCTTTTGCCTCGCGCTCTCCGCCTGCAATACCACGGACGCCCTGACGCCGCCCGAAGCCATCGGTGATGTCAGCTCCAGCCCGGTCACGCAGCGCGACGTCGAGCGCATGGCTTCAGCGCCCCAGCGCCGCCAGGTCTATCAGGACACGCAGGACAGTTACGGTTATCGGCAGCAGACCTCCCAGCAAGCCTATCAGCCGCAAAGTTACGGCGGGAGCGGCACGCTCGACGAGCAGGCCTCGGCGCTGAGGTCGAGCGGCAGCAATCCATATGCCTCCCGCCCGCTCGACGGCTCCCGGACCGCCTCCATCGCTCCGTCTAACAATCAGTTTTCGGAGGCCGACGAACAGCGCGAGGCCGACCGGCGCCTGTCGGACGACCCACCGTCACAGCAGCAGCAACAGAGTGCAGACGATCCTCAACCGGAACAGCAGCAGCCGGATCAACAGGCGTCGCTGCCGCCCACGGCCGCGGCCGGCGGCAACAGCGTCCGCTTCCTGCCGATCATCGGCGCTCCCGTGGAAGCCGTCACTCCGCTGTCGCGCCAGCTTGGTGCCGACGCCCGTTCGCTTGGCCTGACGATCAAGAGCTCAAGCGATTCCAGTGCCGCCTATATTCTCAAAGGCTATCTTTCCGCCTTTGAAGACGGGCCGCAGATTTCCGTGACCTACGTTTGGGATGTGCTTGATAGCAACGGCAACCGTGTCCACCGCATCCAGGGTTCAGAAAGCGCGCCTCTGAAGCGTGGCGACCCTTGGTCGGCCGTTCCTCCAACGGTCATGCAGAAAATTGCCACCAAAACCATGTCGGAATTCAATTCCTGGCGCGAATCCAACGGTGGATAGCTAAAAGCTTTTCAGAAATATGAAGCTAACGTGTCTCTCCCTCTTGCATTCGAGAGCAAGGCGGTTAAAAGCGCGGCTATCAGGTTGGTAATAGGCGGGCCACAATGAAGGTTTTCGCAGGCAATTCGAACCGGCATCTTGCCGAAGCGATCTGCAATTATCTCAACGTTCCCTTGGGAAGAGCTAGCGTCCGTCGGTTCGCCGACCAAGAGATTTTCGTAGAGATCCAGGAAAATGTACGCGGCGAGGATGTGTTCCTCGTGCAGCCGACGTCGTTTCCGACCAACGATCATCTTATGGAACTGCTGATCATGATCGATGCGATGCGCCGCTCGTCGGCGCGGCGCATAACCGCGGTTATCCCCTATTTCGGCTATGCTCGCCAGGATCGTCGCGCCTCGGGCCGCACCCCGATCTCGGCCAAGCTGGTGGCCAATCTGATCACCGAGGCCGGCGCTGACCGCGTACTGACCCTCGACCTGCACGCCGGCCAGATCCAGGGTTTCTTCGATATTCCCACGGACAATCTCTATGCGGTTCCGATCCTGACGCGCGATATCAAGGCGAATTACGATATTGGCAACGTGATGGTTGTCTCGCCCGATGTCGGCGGTGTCGTGCGCGCCCGCGCCCTGGCAAAACGTCTTGACTGTCTGTTGGCGATCGTGGACAAGCGCCGCGACCGCCCGGGTGAGTCCGAAGTGATGAACATCATCGGCGAAGTGGCCGGGAAGGATTGCATCCTGATCGACGATATCGTCGATTCCGGCGGCACGCTTTGCAATGCTGCCGAAGCACTGCTCGCACAAGGTGCGGCAAGCGTTACCGCCTATATCACTCATGGCGTTCTCTCCGGCGGCGCGGTGACCCGCGTGGCAAACTCGAAATTGAAGGAACTGGTAATTACCGATTCCATCCAGCCGACGACCGCCGTACTTTCGGCGCCGAATATCCGCGTTATCACGACGGCGACCCTCATCGGCGAAGCCATCAACCGCACCAGCCAGGAAGAATCGGTTTCAAGCCTGTTCGACTGAGCCTAAGGCCCGCCTCAGGTGGCCTTTGCTCCCGCAGGATGCGCCTGTTTCCATGCGAGCAGACCAATGCCCAACAGCCCCGAGATGAAGACGGCCGCGCCCGATCCCATAATCGAAGGCCCGATGCCGAACCACGCAAACAGGGTTGGCGACATCAGGTAGGCCAGAAGCAGGCCGGTGAATATGGCGCACATTAATAGACGATAGACCTGCGCCAAACGATGCGGCTCGCAGCGCGTCTGCATCAGGTGCAGCGTGGCAAGGTTCTCGAAGGGACCGTTGATCGCCGCAAAGCAGGCAACGATCATCAACCCGATCCGATCATGCATCAGCGGCAGCAGGAAAACGCCAGATCCGAAAATGAGCTTCGCCACGATGATCCAGACCACCGGCCGGCGCGGCTTGACGCTGCCGAGGATCAGGTTGGTGGTCAGGTTGCCGATGCCGTAGGCCGTCATCATCAGGCTATAGTCGGTCAACGGGTTGACGCTGGTTTCGCGCAAATGCAGGATCATGCCGAGCAGGATGCCCATCGCCCAGGCAACATTTCCCATCAGGTTGGTGAAGAGGCCATAGAGGATTGCCGCATGGCCCCGCGCTGCGCGCCAGCCACCAAGAACACCGTCCACCACGGCCGCCATTCCGGAGAAATCCCGGCGCCGCGGCGGCGTTGGAAGTTTCGCCACCGCCAGCCACACGGCAAGCGCCGACAATATGAAGGTAGCAGCCGTGACCGTGAAGAACTGAGATTTCGGCAGGAGCCCATTCACAAGCGCGATCAGGCTCGGGCCGAGAATACGCGCCATGCGGCGGGTGGCATCGAACAAGCCGTTGGTCGCATGCCGGACTTCGGCATCGACGGCAATCACCGGCAGAGTCGCCTGCAGCGACGGATCGAACGTCGACGTCAACAACGCGATGCTTCCGGCAAGCACGATCAACAGCGGCAGGCTCATCAGATGCAGAAGACCTGCCAGGGACAGCATCAGCAATAGAGCCGCACGCAGCAGATCGGCAGTAATCATCGTCGTGCTGTGCCGCCAGCGATCCGTGACGATGCCGCCGAACAGGCTGCCGAACAGCAGCGCACCGGACTGCAATGCGGAGACATATCCCGCATCGCGGCCGATGAAGTCGGCCGCAATCCAGACGACTGCGACCATGTAGAATTCGGAGCCTGTAGCCGCCAGCACCTGGCCGGCCCATAAGAGAGAGATCGAGCGCTGGCTCAGCGGCTTCAGGACGAACATGATCGCATTCTGATTTCGGAGTGGCTTACTTCATGACCTGCCCGTTGACCGTCACGTGACCGTCGTCGGAAAGATCGATATCCCAGCGCGAGCGTCCATCGGCATCCGTCTTGGCAAAGCCCTTGGCCATCATCAGGCCGAAGGAGAGCTGAGACAGATCCTCCTTGGTCTTTGCGGCCTCCTGGATGGCGGCGATCGTCTTATCGAGATCGCGGGCAAGAACCGTCATCTTCATGGCGACGCGGTCCTTTTCAGTCAGCCAGCCGCGCATACTGCCCGAAGCCTCGACATCATAAAGACCTGAGACGGCGCTGATCTTCGGGAAGTTGATGGTCATCGTCCCGTCGGGGAACATGGCCTTCTGCAGCTTCTCGTCCAGGGCTTTATCGCTCTCCGGGTTCTTCAAATCGGCTTGCTGGAACACATCCGCCAGAGCGGAGAAATTCAGGTTCGGCACCTGTACCTGTATATCGGCCGTATCGGGAATGAAGGCGACATAGTCTTCAGGGATCAGGCCCGTTTCCAGGGCAAGCTTCTCGGCATTCAGGCCGAAATCGGCGTTCATGGCATTGGCTGGCCCGGCTACCTTGAAGAAATAGCCCATCTTCTGCAGGCCGCCGTTGCCGAATGGCGTCGTGACCGCAATGTCCTTGATCGCGACGGACTCCTCGAAGGAGCCGACAATCGGCATCGCATCCATCAGCAGGGCCTTGACCGCCTTGCTGTCGGCATCGGAAAGCGTCTTCTCATCCTTGTGTTCGGAGACGAACTGCAACAGGGAATTCACCGCCTTCAGCGGCAGCCTGGTCGCGCCAGCGTTGAAGTCGATCGCCGCGATCTTGATTTCTCCGAGCGTTGCATCGTCGGCCGAAATCTTGTCGTAGAGCGATTGCAGGCTGCCGTTCATCTTGAGATCGAGCCTGCCCGGCTCACCGCTGTCTGCCGATGACAGGGTATAGACGATACGGTCGGCCGTCGCGTCATTCTTCTGGACGCTCTTATCTGCGTCGGTGGTCTTTGTCGCGATGGTGATGCCGTTGCCCTTCATATCCATGGAACGCAGATAGTGAAGCGCAGGGTCGAACACGCCCTGGAAGGTCGATGACGCCAGGGCATAGCGAAATTCGGTGTCGGGACCGCTGCCGGGCTTGGACTTCGCCGTGATATCGAAGGCATTGTTGCCTTCGATGTTCCAGAGGCCGCTATCGAGCGGCGTCGCCAGCATCATCAATGGCTTGAGGCCGCTGATGGCGAAATCGCTCACGTTCAACTTGTCGAGCAGCTTCTGCACATCATAGGTGACTTCATAGTGCGTGCTGACCGGCTTGACCGAAATCGCACCGCTCTTGGCGATATCATCAGGCAGGAAATAGGTCAGATTGCCGTAGAGATCCTTGGCACCTTGCTCGCTGACGTCAGCCGCCTGCACAAGGCCGGCCACGCCGGCAGCGAGAAAAGCCGCCGTGGCAACCGCTTTGAAACGCATAATTCACCCCCAAATATGATGGAAAAGAAACGTGGAAATCTGGAAAGATCCGAGCGGCCTTTCGCATGGAACTTTATCATCGCCCTGATACATGGGCTTGTCCTCAAACCTCAAGGCTTCTTCATCACCTGTCCGTTGACCGTCACCGTCCGGTCTTCATCCATCGTGATGTCCCAGCGGAGACGGCCGTCCGGGTCGGTCTTGGCAAAACCCTTGGCGGCCAGCAGGCTGAAAGAAACGCTATTCAAACGAGGCTGAGCCTTGGCGGCCTCCTGAAGTGCTGCAACCGTCTTGTCGAAGTCGCGCGCCAGGATCGTCGCCTGCAGCGAAATGCCGGAATGCGGCTTGGTCGAGCCCTTCAGCGCGCCGGAAACCTCGACGTCATAGACGTCAGACTTTGCGCTGATCTTCGGGAACTCCAGCGTTCCGTAGCCGCTCGGGAACATCGTGCGTTTCAGAGCCTCGCCGGAAACCGGCGTCGCCCGTGTTGCAATCGAATCGAGCCCGGCATCGATGAGACCGGCAAAGTTGATATTGGGCACGCCGAGCTGAACGTCCAGCGCCGCAGGCAGGAAGGGCGTAAAGGCAGCCGGCACGAGATCGGCATCGGGGGTGAACTGCTCGGCCCTAAGCTCGAGATTGACGTTCGAAGCCTTGGTTAGACCGTCCATCTTGAAACTATAGTCGATGCGCTTGACGCCGACCTTGCCCCTCTCCGTTGCCACCAGCGCATTGTTCACGGTCACGGTCTTGCCGAGCGAACCGAAAACCGGCAGGGCCTGATGGACCAGCTGCTCGAACTTCTCGCTGCCGCTTTGCGACAGCTGCTTAGCCTTTACGTGCTGAACGAAGAAACGGATGAGCGCGCGCAGATCCTTCACTGGCAGGCTTGTCGCTGTGACATTGGTATCGACGCTATCGGCGCTAAAAATGATGGGCGAAGCGTCCGGACGCACAGTGAACTGCTCACGCAAGCGCTGCAGCGTTCCTTGCAATTGCAGGTCGACCTTGCCGGCTTCGCTGCTGTCGGTAACCGTATGGGCAAAGGAGGCGCTGTCGATTGTCGCATCGATCTTGCGCCCGCTTTTCGGGCCGCTGCCGGCACTCGAAAATTTCACGCCACTGCTCTTGATACCCATCGACCGCATCATTTCGATGGTAGGGTCAAAAATGCCGTCGAAAGAGCTGGAAACGATCGAATAGGCAATGTCCGAGGTCGGCGAATGCAGGGCGACATCGAGGCTGTTGTCGCCCGTCAGATGCCACCTTCCCTGCTCGACAGGCTGTGCGAAGAGGGAGAGCGGCTTGAAACCCGTGACCGAAAACGCATTCGAATTGATCTTGTCGAAGAATTTCGCGAGATCGTAGGTAATCTCATATTGATCGCCGGCCGGCTTGACGGTCACGAAATCGCTGCGGGCAAGGTCCTGCGAAAGCGAATGGGTCAGGATGTTGCGGAGTTCCTTGGCGCCTTGCTCATTGACGTCGGCAGCCTGTGATGCGCCAGCAAGACCCATGGAAAAAACCGCGGCGGCGATTGCTCTGGAACGCATGCCCGACCTCTCCTTCTGACGCCAATCGATTGGATTCGACTGTTGATGGGGCCGAGGGTATATGTCAAGGCGTTGATAGACATGCCACCTCAGGCTTGTTCGCGGCAGTTGCAATGTCACCACAAGGCTTCGCATTCCGGGGGTGCTTGCACCTTTGGCCGCTTTGTATTATACGCCACGCGTCCGCGTAGACACCCTTGGAGGCAACGCGGATGAGGCAGGGTACGCCCTCCTCCAGTTCAATCGATACGGCGCATGACCGAGCGAATGAACTCTCCAAATAACCTCGAAAGGAATAGCTATGAGCCACGAAAGCTACGAGCTCAAGGCCGAGGCGCGCGAACGGGTTGGTAAGGGGTCCGCCCGTGAACTTCGCCGCAATGGTCTCATTCCCGCTGTCATCTATGGTGACAAGCAGGCCCCCATTTCTATCGCTCTCAACACCAATGAGGTGACGAAGCGCATCCACGCCGGCGGCTTCCTCACGACGATCGCAACGATCGACGTCGACGGCAAGAAGATCAAGGTTCTGCCGAAGGACTACCAGCTCGATCCGGTCCGTGACTTCACGGTTCACGTCGACTTCCTGCGCGTTTCCGGCAACACGGCGGTCACCGTCGAAATCCCGGTTCATTTCGAAAACCACGAGAAGTCCCCGGGCCTCAAGGCTGGCGGCGTGCTGAACATCGTTCGCCACGAAGTCGAAGTTCATTGCCCGGCCGATGCGATCCCGGAATTCTTCACCGTTGACCTCTCCGGTCTGAAGAGCGGCGACAGCATCCACATCTCGGCTGTCAAGCTGCCGAAGAACGTGACCCCGGTCATCGCTGACCGCGACTTCACGATCGCAACGATCGTTGCTCCGGCAGCCGGCCTTGCTGAAGACGAAGCAGAAGGCGGCGAAGAAGCCAGCGCCTGATTGGCATCTTCGACCTGAAGCATTTGAGACCCGCCTCCCTTTTGGGACGGCGGGTTTTTTCATGCCCGGGAATAAATATTAGAGAAAGTAAAAATAAGAACGTCTTGGATCTATACTATCGTTGATTTCCATTAACCCCACAGTTTCAGCAACATTTAACGGATTCATGAAAATCTACGCGAAAGAGTTGTAGAAAGCGGCGCGCCCAAAATCCGCTGGTCTATGACCGGGGAGCTAACGGAACTATGAGCCATTCGGTCGAAAACAGGTTTTTCGCGATCGTTTGCGGTGCGCTGCTGGTTTTCGTAGCGCCGCTCTTCGTCCTTTTCCTTTTTCTGTCGTCCGAACGCGCCGAAAAGGAAATCAAGGATCACATAACGGTTCTCCTCGTCGCTAATGCCCAGGCCCTCGCAAAGCCGCTATGGGACCTCGACGAAGACAGCGTCACCCAGATCAGCGCGACCACCGTTGCCGAAGGCGCGATCGTCCGTGTCAACGTCCGCGATCTTTCCGGCCAGCTCGACGTCACGCAATCGACCATCCCGAAATCTTACAAGGGCAATCTGGAGTCCGTTGACCGGCCAATCATCTACAACGGCGTCGACGGTGCGAAGCGGCTTGGCACCATCACGGTCTATTATCCTCAACTCGGCCTGTTCGACGGCCTGAAGAGCGAAGAGATCGTCTTCATCTCCATCTTCATCTTCGCTGTGTTGACGGTCTTCGGCGCGGCGCTGATCGGCAATCGTATCTTCGTCATCCAGCCCCTGATGCGGCTGACGCATGCCATCGAGGCGACACGGCGGCTCGGCTCGCGTCATCATGTCGACTGGCAGTCGAACGACGAAATGGGTCGGCTTGCCAGCAGCTTCAACGATATGCAGAGCAAACTCCAGCGCGAGGAAAACGAACTGAAGCTGGCCCATCGCCGGGCGACGGACACCTATAATCTGACGCCCGCCATGCTTTTCTCGCTCGACAAGAATGATTGCATCGCTGCCGTCAGCGACTACTGGCTCGCGGCGACAGGCTATGATCGCGCCGAGGTGATCGGCCGCGAGTTTGCAAGCCTGATTCTGCCGGATTCGCGCATGCAATATATAGAGCGCAAACGCGGCAACCCCGACAGTGCCGCCCGCCTCGCCGTGACGGTGAAATTCCTTTGCCAGGATGGGCGGATCATGGATGTCCTGATCCTCGAAACAACTGCGATCCAGGACGGTCTGTCGCTCTCCGTCATGACCGACGTCACCGAACTCAAGCAGTCGGAAGACCGTAACCTGCGGCAGGCGATTACCGACCATCTGACCGGCCTTCTCAACCGCCAGGGCTTCGAGAGCGCGCTGGACGCAAAGATCAATGAAGCCGACCTGCGCAGGCGTGAGCTCGCCTGCCTCTTCATCGATCTCGATCGCTTCAAGTGGATCAACGACAATATGGGCCATGCTGCCGGTGATGCGGCACTGCGCGAACTGGTATCGCGCCTGCAGAAATGCCTGGCGCCGGGCGATATCGCCGCGCGCCTCGGCGGCGACGAATTTGCCATGCTGCTGCTGGCCGAGAATGCGGAAGCAAGAGCGATCGACATGGCGGCCCTTATTGCCGAGGCCTTCGAGGCACCCTTCATCGGCGACGCGCGCCTCAGCGCCAGCATCGGCATTGCGATCTACCCGCGTCAGGCCGCAAACGCGGCCGAACTGCTGCTGAAATCCGATATCGCCATGTATGCCAAGAAACGCGATGGCAAGAACGGCGCACAAATTTTCGACAACGGCATGCTGGACGATTCCCGCCGCCGGGCCGAACTGGAGAACCATATCGAAACCGGCCTCAGCGAAGACTGGTTCGAAGCTTATCTGCAGCCCGTCGTGAATATAGACGACCGCTCGATCGCCGGTTTCGAGGCGCTGATGCGCCTGCATCACCCGCAGAAAGGCATCCTGCCGCCTGGCCGCATCATCGAGGTCGCGGAGGAGACGGGTTCCATCATTCGCATCGGCAACCGCATCATGGAGAAGGCTATCGCCGATTTTGCTCGCCTCTCTCGGATCGAGGGCATGCAGGACACCTATCTCGCCATCAACTTCTCGCCGCTGCAATTCGAGCAGGAATTGCCACTGCGCATTGCGGCCCTGCTGGCGCGCTACGAAATCGCACCCCAGCGCATCGTCGTGGAAATCACCGAGGCCGTCCTCATGGATGACAATCCGGAGACGCGCATGGTCATCAACGAGATCTGCCGCTACGGCTGCCGCATCGCGCTCGACGATTTCGGCACCGGTTATTCGTCGCTGAGCTATATCAATCGCTTCCCCGTCGACATTATCAAGATCGATCAATCCTTCATCCGCGCGATCAACGATACTGCGTCCGATGTCAGCGCCAAGAGCCGCATGCTGGTCGAAAGCATCACCACGCTGTCGCACAAGATGAACTGCACGGTCATTGCCGAGGGCGTGGAGACCGAGGAGGAATGCGCAACCCTGCGCGCCATGGGTATCGACTATGGCCAGGGCTATCTATTCTACCGGCCGCTGCATCCGGACAATCTGGTAAGGACGCTGGTCGGCTCGCACCAACATCACCCTTCCCCCGTAGCACAAGCGTCATAGCGATGAGGAACCGCATGCGAAAACCGCTGCTTATGATTGCTACCAGCCTGTTTTCGCTCACGCTCTTCTCCTCCGTCCACGCCGAGACGATCCATTTCACCACCGAGGAATATCCGCCCTTCAACTATCGTGAGGGTAAGACCGTAGTCGGAGCGACCACCGACCAGGTGCGGAAGGTGATGACCGATGTCGGCGTCAACTATACGATCGACATCATGCCTTGGGCGCGAGCCTACAATCAGGCGCTGATGGAACCCATGACCTGCGTATTCGTCGCAGCTCACAACGAAGAACGCGACAAGCTCTTCAAATGGGTGCAGCCGGTGCTGATCGACCGTAATGTTTTGATCAAGCATAGCGGCTCCAGCGTTACCGCCGGCAACATCGCCGAAGCCAGGAAATATCTCGTCGGCACCTGGCGAGAAGATTATACGGAAGCGCTCTTGCACCGGAACGATTTCCCGCGCATCGACGTCGGCAGCGACTTCAAGGCCGCGCTCAAGAAGCTGATGAGCGACCGTATCGACCTGATGCCGATCTCGGAATTCTATTTCGACAAGTTGCAGAAAGAGGGCAACGCCGTGGAGAAGGTGACCCTTCTCTCGCAACAGCCCATGGGGATCGCCTGCCACAAGGATTTCCCGACCGATCTCCTGAACAGGATGCAGGTAGCTCTGAATGCGCTGATTGCCGACGGAACGCAAAGGCGGATTTTCCTGAAGTACGGCCTGCACCTCGGCGACTGACCGCATCCCGCCTTGACTTTGCCGTCAAATCGCTGTGGTGAAGGACATCGGCATTTTCGAAGGGGTGAAGCGTATGCTTCTCATCGCGGGCCTCGGCAATCCGGGCGCCAAATATCAGGGCAACCGCCACAATATCGGCTTCATGGCCGTGGATGCGATCCATCGCCGCCACAGCTTTTCGCCCTGGTCGAAGAAATTCAAGGCGGAGATTGCCGAAGGCGAACTCGGCGGCCAGAAGGTGCTGCTCATCAAGCCGCAAACCTTCATGAACCTCTCGGGCGAAGCCATCGGCGAAGCCATGCGCTTCTATAAGCTGCAGCCGTCCGATCTCGTCGTCATCTATGACGAACTCGATCTGCCAGCCGGCAAGGCGCGGCTGAAGACCGGCGGCGGCCATGGCGGCCATAACGGTATCAAATCCATCGACGCCCATTGCGGCAAGGACTATCGTCGTCTCCGGCTCGGCATCGGTCATCCCGGCGCCAAGGAACTGGTGCACAATCACGTTCTCGGCGATTTCGCCAAAGTGGACAGGGACTGGCTGGAGCCGCTCTTCGACGCGCTCGCCGACAATGCCGACATGCTGGTGCGCGGTGAAGATTCGCAGTTAATGAACAAGATCGCGCTTGCCCTTGGCGGCAAGGCGGAAGACGACGCGCCCAAGCCGGAGAAAAAGGCGCCCGCCAAGTCCCACATCCATCAGGCGCGCAACCAGATCAAGCCGAAAGTTCCGGAAACCGGGCCTATGGCAGAAATGCTGAAGAGGATGTTCGGCAAAAAGGACGATTGAAGTGCAGGAAGCAGCAATCGCAGGCGCGGCAAATCTCCCCATCCGTTCGGTCGCGATGGCGGACCTCCCCACGTTGCTCGCACTGTATCGCCACCTGAACACGGAAGATCCGATACTCGAGCTAGGGCTGGCGGAGAGCCGCCTTGCGGAAATCCTCGCCCATCCCGGCATGACGATCCTCGCCGCCTTTGACGGAGACCAGGCCGTCTCCTCGGTGACGCTGACTGTTATCCCGAATCTCACGCGGGGCGGCGCGCCCTATGCCCTGATCGAGAATGTGGTGACCCATGCCGACTACCGTCGGCGCGGTCTTGCCGGCACGCTCATCCATAAGGCGTTCGCAAGCGCCTGGGAGAGGAACTGCTACAAGGTCATGCTGCTGACCGGCTCGAAAAATCCGGCTACGCTGCGTTTCTACGCCAATTGCGGCTTCAAGCAGGACAAGACCGGCTTCCATATCCGCCGGCCCGCGCAGTGAGAGCGGCCGTTCCTATTCTTCCGGCTCGGTCGTAAACATCAGCGGGAAGCCGGCGCCCTTGGCAAGATCGACCGCCTACTGCGCCTTCGTCTCGGCAATATCGCGCGCACAGACCATGACGACGCAAGTGCCGAGCTTATGTGCCGTCATCATCACCCGATAGCCGGTCTCCTCGCTCATGCGGAAGACAGCCTTCAACACCATGATGACGAATTCCCGCGGCGTATAATCGTCGTTCACGAGAATAATCTTGTAGAGCTTCGGCCGTTCGACCTTCGGCTTCGTTTTAGTCTTCGGTTTCAGGACAACATCATTGTCACTCATCGGCATCACCGTTGACGACAGGGAAAGAGGCTTTGGGCTAATAGGGAAATTATAGTGCAGCGCACTACACGGTTCAAGGACGACAGCGCCTCTCAGGTAATACAAAGGAGTATTCGCGCGACTTCTGCCTCTCTTTCGGCAGAAAAAAGCCTCCTTGCCCGCACAAGACTTGACCCGCAACGGCCCTTCCCCCATAGGCACAGCAAAGATTTTCAAGATATGGACAAGGTGCCATGGGTTTCAAATGCGGTATCGTCGGGCTGCCGAATGTCGGCAAGTCCACTCTGTTCAATGCGCTGACCAAGACGGCGGCGGCACAGGCGGCCAACTATCCGTTCTGCACGATCGAGCCGAACACGGGTGAAGTCGCGGTGCCGGATCCGCGCATGCGCAAGCTTGCCGACGTCGCCAAGTCGAAGGAGCTGATCCCGACGCGCATCTCCTTCGTCGATATCGCCGGCCTCGTGCGCGGCGCATCGAAGGGTGAAGGTCTCGGTAACCAGTTCCTCGCCAACATCCGCGAAGTCGATGCCATCGTGCATGTACTGCGCTGCTTCGAAGATAGCGACATCACCCATGTCGAAGGCCGCATCAATCCCGTCGCCGATGCCGAGACGATCGAGACCGAGCTGATGCTCGCCGATCTCGAGAGCCTTGAGCGCCGCACCGAGCAGACGCGCAAGCGCGCCACCGGGAAGGACAAGGAATCCATGGCGATGCTGCCGATCATGGAAGCCTCGCTGAAGCTGCTGCAGGAAGGCAAGCCGGTTCGCACGCTGCTCTCGAAGCTCGATGCCGAAGAGATCCGCATCCTCAAGAGCCTGAACCTGCTGACCTCGCATCCGGTGCTCTACGTCTGCAACGTCGCCGAAGGCGATGCCGCGACCGGCAACGAGCATACGGCGGCCGTGGCTACCATGGCCAAGGAGCAGAATTCGGAGGTCGTCATCATCTCCGCAGCTATCGAGGCGGAAGTGGCGCAGTTGCCCGATGAGGAGGCGAAGGAATTCCTCTCCGCGCTCGGCCTTGACGAAGCCGGCCTCGATCGCCTGATCCGCGCAGGCTACAAGCTCCTGCACCTCATCACCTATTTCACGGTAGGCCCGAAGGAAACGCGCGCCTGGACCATCGAACAGGGCACGAAGGCTCCGCAGGCCGCCGGCGTTATTCACTCGGATTTCGAGCGCGGCTTCATTCGCGCCAACACGATCGCCTATGACGATTACATCGCCTACAACGGCGAAACCGGTGCCAAGGAAGCCGGCAAGGCACGCGACGAAGGCAAAGAATACGTCGTCCAGGACGGCGACGTCATCCACTTCCGCTTCAACACCTGATCGCTTTTATCTTGCCGGCGCCTAAGCAATTTCAGGAAAAGTGCGAAGCGGTTTTCCGTCCGGAAATGCATTAGAGCCGGATGATTTCAGGTCTGTTCGACCTGAAATCTGAATCCGTCTCTAAATTAAAAAGTTAGAGGGGGATGTCGTCCGAAAACCGCGCACACTTTTCGGCATCCCGCTCTAAAACAAAAGGATAGAGCGTTTTCGCGATTCGAAGAAAAGCGGAAAAGCTCTATCTCAGCGCCGGCAATCTCGCCTGCAGACCGGCAGGCAGGCGTCGCACGACGATGCGCCGCAGATCGGCCCAGCCGATGCCGATAACGAGCACGACCAGACCGACAATCATCAGCACCAGGAATCCGACTTTGTCGAGCTCGGCATTATTGTGCCTGAGGATGGCTGCCGTCGCCAAGCCCAGCGACACGAGGCCGGCAGTCACAAAGGCGCGGCGATCGATGACGAGCCCGATCAGCATCATCACCAGCACCGCAACGAGGACGGTCACCGCCTGCAGATAGCCCCCGAAGAGGGCATCGGTGAGATTGGTGAAGACCATGCCGCTACTGGCGAGCTCGAGGCGCAAGGCCAAGAGGATCGTCGAATAAAGCAGAGCCGGCGCCGTTGCGAGATGCAGCCAGAAGGCAACGTCGGACCGGCGCGTAACTCTCTGCGGATCGCTGAGATCATAGCGCATTGCCAATGCAAAGCTGCCAAGCGCGGTCACCAGCAGGATCATCATCGTCTGGATGGGGTAATCCGCTGGCACATTCGAAGAGCCAGTTACCGTGCCGGCGACATAGAAAACTGCGGCGAGAAACAGGCCAAACAGCGAAAACAGGAACAAGGCCAGCGACAGCGGGACGCGGTAGCGCCAGTAAAACAAGGCCAGCGACAGCGGAAATGGCGCCACCAGCACGATTGCGCCGACCGTGAAATTATCGCTCAGCGTCGGTGTGGAACTCACATAGCTGACCACCATGTAAAAAATCCAGACAACGAGCGCGACGGTCAAGACCACGGCCGGAAGCGCCAACCGCTGTCGGCGCACCAGGATCTCGGCCAGGACGACGATTGCCAGCAAGGGCGCATAACGGTTCGCCAGCCCCCATAGCCCCATGAGCAAAACGACGAGACCGATAGTGATGAGCACATCGTGAAAGCCCCGCACGAAACGCGGCGCTTCCGTATCCTCCAGAGGGTTGGGATCATCTGGAAAACGCGGTGCAGAGAGACCCTGTCCGGTCGGCAACGCACCGATGTTCTTGTCCGCCAGATAGGGCAGCAATCTCTCGGCCTGACTGGAGGAAATGATCCCCGCGCCGGCTGCCTCTTCCAATGCGACTTTGAGTTCGCTCATTCCAGCTCTCACATCATCTTGCCACGACCAAGCCTCAACATATCGCCGGCATACAATCAAGGGCTGTCGGCGGCCAATAGACAGTCATCGTCGTCCCTTCTTTGTATTGACCGTGAAAATGCTTGCGCCAGCACCGCGGGCCATGCGATTGCCGATAAACGAGACGTGGAGGACGACAGAAGATATGACGAAATTCGTCTACGAAGACTTCCTGCCGGGACGAGAATTTCCGCTCGGCCCAAAGCATGTAACGGCGGCGGAGATCATCGAGTTCGCTAGCGAATTCGACCCACAACCGATGCATCTGGACGAGGAAGCCGGCCGTGCCAGCATTCTCGGCGGCCTTGCCGCTTCCGGCTGGCATACATCGTCCATGTTCATGCGCATGATGTGCGACTCCTATCTCCTTGCCACCGATGCCGAAGGCGCGCCCGGCATCGATTTCATGGAGTGGAAAAAGCCCGTTCTGGCCGGAGATACACTCTCTGGCCGGTCCATCGTCGTGGAGATACGCGCCATGCGTTCTCGCCCCGGCATCGGCATCGTCAAGTTTCGCCACGAGGTCGAAAATCAACGCGGCGAACTGGTCTGCCTCGGAGAGAATGCGGTCATGATCCGCATGCGCAGCGTCGCGGAGGTTTCGGCATGAAGATGAGCGACCTCTACGCTGTCGGCGAACGCATCGACATCGGCAGCCATACCTTCACGCCTGAGGGCATCGTCCATTTTGCCTCGCGCTTCGACCCGCAAATCTTCCATATGGATGCGGAAGCAGCCAAGCATTCCTTGTTCGGCGGCCTCTGTGCCTCGGGATGGCATAGCTGCTCCATGTGGATGCGCAGCTTCGTCGATTACTGGAAATCCGAAACGGCAAGACTGACCGCCGAGGGCAAGACGCCGCCCGTTCTCGGCCCCTCGCCCGGCTTTACGAAGCTGCAATGGCTGCGGCCCGTCTTTGCCGGCGATACCATCAGTTATGGCGTTGCGATCCTTGGTAGCCGCGCTTTGGCCTCGCGCCTGGGCTGGACGCTCTACACACTCGCTTGTGACGGAATAAACCAGGACGGCTTGCCGGCCCTACGGTTCGAAAGCACGGTGCTTGCCTCTGAATAGCGAGCTGCGGGGCCGTTCATAACGGCCCTCGCCAATCTTCCGAACGCGGTCAGTGACCGGAAAATTCCACCAGTGTGTGAACCGGCACGTCAAGCTCCTCGAGCTTCCTGCGGCCACCAAGTTCAGGCAGGTCGACGACGAAGCAGGCGGCAACCACTTCGGCGCCGATCTGGCGTAGAAGCTTCGTCGCGCCGACGGCGGTTCCGCCCGTCGCGATCAGGTCGTCGACGAGGATGACCCTCTCACCCGGATTGACCGCATCACGGTGCATCTCCATTTCGTCGACACCATATTCCAGGCTGTAGGCGATGCGGACGATGTCGTGCGGCAGCTTGCCCTTCTTGCGGATCGGCACGAAGCCGGACGAAAGCTGGTGGGCCACCGCCCCTCCGAGAATGAAGCCGCGTGCTTCCATTCCGGCGACTTTGTCGATCTTCGTGCCGGCGTAAGGCTGCACCAGCGCATCGACAGCACGGCGGAATGCCCTGGCGTCGCCAAGCATCGTCGTGATATCGCGAAAGATGATGCCGGGCTTGGGGTAATCCGGAATGGAGCGGATGCTGGCGGCAAGCTCCGAAGCAATAGTGTTCATCAAATATAGTCTCTCAGGCTGTGATAGGGCCGGTTGCACCCTATCAATACCAGGGCGCTATACCAACAAAAAAGGCGACCTCGCCGGGCCGCCTTTTCTCGATCATTGTCGCGATGCTCAGTGAGCGCCGGCCTTTGCATAGACGGAACGCTTGGTGAGATAGATCAAGATTGAGAAGATCAGCAGGAATACCATGACCATGAAGCCAAGGTGCTTGCGATCTTCCAGATGCGGTTCGGAGGTCCACATCAGAAACGCCGCCACGTCGCGCGCATACTGGTCCACAGTCTGCGGCGAGCCATCGTCATAGGTCACTTGGCCGTCGGAAAGCGGCTTCGGCATCGCAAAGGTCGCAGCCGCATCGAAATACGGATTATAGTGCGAGTTCTGCGGCACCTTGAACCCGGCCGGCGGCTCTTCGTAGCCGGTCAGCAGCGAGTAGATATAGTCCGGCCCACCTTCCTGATACTGCGTGAAGATGTCGAAGATGAACTGCGGGAAGCCGCGCTCGATTTCGCGTGCCTTGGCAAGCAGCGACATATCGGGCGGCACGGCCCCGTTGTTGGAGGCCGCAGCAGCCTCGTCATTCGGGAACGGCGAGTTGAAATGGTCAGACGGAAGCGCCTTGCGGCTGAACATTTCACCCTGAGGGTTCGGGCCGTCCTGCACTTCGTAATTGGCAGCGAAGGCCTTCACCTGTGCTTCCGTATAGCCGAGGTCTTCCAGCGTGCGGTAAGCCACCAGCTTCATCGAATGGCAGGCGGAACAGACTTCCGTGTAGACCTTCAGGCCACGCTGCAGCTGCGCCTTGTCATAATAGCCGAACGGGCCGGAGAAGGTCCAATGCTGCTCGCGCGGCTCCTTCAGCGGATAGTGCGGCGTCTCTGCTTCCGCGGCAGGCTTCGTTTCCGCAGCGATCACGGCAGCGGTCGAGAGGCCGCCGATGAGCGTCAAGGATAGAAGGCCGACAACAAGTTTTTTCATCGTTTTCTTCCTCTATCGCCGGTTATGCTTGAACCGAAGCGGCAACTTTACCGCCCTGTTTCTCAAGAACCGCTTCCGTAATCGAATTTGGAATGCGCCTCGGTGTCTCGACAATGCCGAGCACAGGCATGATGACGAGGAAGAAGAGGAAGTAGAACAGCGTCGCAAACTGCGCAGCCGTGGTGTAGATGCCTTCCGCGGGCTGCGAGCCCAGCCAGCCGAGCAGGATGGCATCGGCGATGAACAGCCAGAAGAACAGCTTGTACCAGGGACGATAGACGGCCGAGCGGATCTTCGACGTATCGAGCCAGGGCAGGAAGAACAGCACGATGATCGCGCCGAACATCGTCAGAACGCCACCGAGCTTGGAGTCGATCGGGCCGATGTTGAAGGTGATCGAGCGCAGCATCGCGTAGAACGGCAGGAAGTACCATTCCGGAACGATATGAGCCGGCGTCTTCAGCGGGTTGGCCGGGATGTAGTTATCGGCATGACCGAGGAAGTTCGGCAGGTAGAAGACGAAATAGGCGAAGACCAGCAGGAAGATGGAGACACCAAGCGCATCCTTCAGCGTCGCATAGGGCGTGAAGGCGACAGTGTCGGTCTTCAGCTTCACTTCGACGCCGGTCGGGTTCGTCTGGCCGGTCACATGCAGCGCCCAGATATGCAGGATGACGACACCTGCAATCATGAACGGCAGCAGATAGTGCAACGAGAAGAAGCGGTTGAGCGTCGGATCATCGACGGCGAAGCCGCCGAGCAGGAAGGTCTGGATCCAGTCGCCGACCCATGGGAAGGCCGAGAAGAAACCGGTGATAACGGTCGCACCCCAGAAAGACATCTGACCCCAGGGCAGAACGTAGCCCATGAAGGCGGTCGCCATCATCAGGAGGTAGATGATCACGCCGAGAATCCAGAGGATTTCGCGCGGCGCCTTGTAGGAGCCGTAGTAGAGGCCGCGGGCAATGTGCAGGTAGACGGCCACGAAGAAGAAAGATGCGCCATTGGCGTGCATGTACCGCAACAGCCAGCCGTGATTGACGTCGCGGACGATCTTTTCGACCGAGTTGAACGCAATCGCCGTGTTGGCCGCGTAATGCATCGCCAGCACGACGCCGGTCAGGATCTGCAGGACCAGCATGACCGCCAGCATGGCGCCGAACGTATAGGCATAGTTCAAGTTGCGGGGAACCGGATAGGCGATGAAACTATCGTAGACCATACGCGGCAGCGGAAGCCGCGCGTCTACCCATTTTTCGAGCCCTGTCGATGGCTCGTAGGACGAATGACCACTCATGATTCAGCTCCCCCTCAACCGACCTTGATCTTCTTTTCCGACGTAAACGCATATTGCGGGATGAAGAGGTTCTGCGGCGCAGGCCCGTGACGGATGCGACCGGCGGTATCGTAGACCGAACCATGGCAGGGACAGAACCACCCGCCATATTCACCTGCCTGGCCGAGTGGAATGCAACCCAGATGGGTGCAGACGCCGATCATGACGAGCCAGTTTTCCTTGCCCTCCCCGGCCGAACGGGCAACGTCGGTTGCTTGTGCATCGGACGGAAGATTGGCGTTGCGGGCGATTGGATCCTTCAAGTCCGAAAGCTGCGCACCCTTGGCATCGTCGATTTCTTTCTGCGTGCGGTTACGGATGAAGACGGGTTTACCGCGCCACTTCACCGTCAACGACATGCCGGGCTCAAGGCTCGACACATCGACTTCGATGGATGCAAGAGCAAGTGTCGATGCGTCCGGACGCATCTGGTCGATAAACGGCCATGCGACGGCAACTGCACCCACCGCACCGGCCATACCTGTCGTCAAATAAAGGAAATCGCGACGAGTCGGCTCGCCGCTGGACTCAACTGTCGTACTATGCTCGCTCAAAGCTGCACATCCTCTTCCCGCAAACCACGGCAAAACCGCGGTACCCCTCTCACTAACGGCGAATCAATGCGACCATAATTCCGCCATAGATTCCTCCGTAACCCGCTGCGTTCTAAGCTTGATCGCAAATTATGTCCAGTCTTGGCAAGGGGTCAGGGCACAATGTCGCGGCAAAACTGCGCTATTGCGTCGCAAGGCTGGAGCCTGAACTCTTTCTGTACCGATGCGAAAAGTTAAACCCATGAAAAATCTGGGGATTTCTGTAGTATCTTCTTATATTGCAAGGCAAAATAGACAATGATTTCAATGCTGCATTGCGGAAGGCACTGCGGTATCACCACTTTCGCCACTCAGTGTGACCTGCGCTTTACCACTTAAATCCAAATGGATTTCCCCCGGGATTTATGGAGGATTGCACTTGCTATCTTGCGCATACGAAGCAGCAAAAACGAAGCACGAGAACTTCTCATGAGACACACGATTTATTGCGTCCTATGCGTTCTCGCCACACTGGCGGTCGGCATCCTAGCCGCGCGTTACGTCGCCGATTCCTGGCTGCTGGCCTTTTTCGAAAGTCTGCAGACCCATATAAGCCTGTTCGCGATCCTGCTCGCCTTGATCGCATTCGCCTTCAAGCGTCACTGGTATGCGCTCTTCCTGACTGCCGCAGGGATCATCCTGCTGGTTCACTCCGTCCTCATGCTGCAGCAATACACCACGTCTTCGCTCGTCGCTTCGGCTGAGGCGAGCGGCGAGCATTTCAGGTTGCTCTCCTTCAACATAGAGGACAGCAATTTCGAAAACGGCCCTCGCATCGCCGATCTCATCATCGCCTCGAAAGCCGACGTCGTCGAAATCTTCGAGGCAGGACCGATCTTTTCCGAGATGGACCGCATCTTGAAAGTCTATCCCAACCGCATCGGCTGCGGCGTGATGACCACCGATTGCGATTCCCTGCTGCTGTCGAAGAGACCGTTCCAAACCCAACTCATGCGCAGCCTCGGCAGCCTCTGGGACAATCGCTTCATTCTCGCCACCATCGACATGGACGGCCAGCCCGTGAACTTCGCCTCCGTTCATCTGAGCAAGCCTTATTTCGATGCGTTCCACCAGATCGAGCTTGGCCTCCTCGCTCCGGTCCTTAATGACGTGAAAGGGCCGTTGATTCTCGCAGGAGATTTCAACGCCTCGGTCATCACGCCCGATATGCGCGACTTCCTGGCGGCAACCGGCCTTCGCCATGCCTTTCCCGAGCCCGCCACATGGCCGATTGCTGCGGGCGCCTATGGCATCACCATCGATCACGTCTTCGCTCGCGCGCCGTTGCGGCTGATATCCGTAAAGCAGATCCGCGACGCCATGGGCTCGAACCATTTCGGCCTGATGACGGAGTTCAGCGTGCCTCGGCAGAAATGATCCGGCGAGTTTCAGAGTGGCTCAATCTGCATCCGCCGCAATGAAACCGCCGGACTGACGTGCCCAGAGTTCGGAATAAAGGCCACCCCGAGCGATCAGCTCGTCATGCGTCCCCTCTTCGATGACCTCGCCCTTGTCGATGACGATCAACCGGTCGAGCTTAGCGATGGTCGACAGCCGATGCGCGATCACAAGCACGGTCTTGCCCTGCATCAGCCCATCCAGATTGGACTGCAGTACGGCTTCGGCTTCCGAATCCAGCGCGGACGTCGCCTCGTCGAGCACGAGAATGGGCGCGTCCTTCAGCATGACGCGCGCGATCGCAATGCGCTGGCGTTGGCCGCCTGAAAGCTTGACACCGCGCTCGCCGACATGGGCGGCATAAGCGGTGCGCCCCTTCTGATCTTCGAGGGCGGTGATAAAGCGATCCGCCTCCGCCCGCTGGGCCGCCTCCACCATCTGCTCGTCGGTAGCGTCAGGCCGACCGAAGAGGATATTATCGCGGATGGAGCGATTGAGGAGAGCGGTGTCCTGCGTCACCATGCCGATCGCGCTACGCAGCGACTCCTGCCTGACGGCGGCAATATCCTGTCCGTCGATCAGGATACGCCCACCCTCAAGATCGTAGAAACGCAACAGCAGATTGACGAGCGTCGTCTTGCCCGCTCCCGAGCGGCCGACGATGCCGACCTTTTCGCCCGCGCGTACGTTGAGAGAGAAATTGTCGATGATGCCGCCGCCGCGCCCATAGTGAAACGTCACATCGTCGAAACGAATTTCCGGCCCGGTGACGACCAGATCCTTGGCATCAGGCCGATCGACCAGACCGACGGGCTCGGAGATCATCTCGGCCGAATTCTGAATGGTGCCGAGATTGCGCATGATGGCATTGAACTGCGACATCATCCGGCCGAAGAGCATGTTCAGGCGCAGCACCATGCTGAGCGTGAAGGCGACGCCTCCGGTCGAGATTTCACCCGCCAGCCAGAGATGGACGGCGAGCGCGCCGATCATGGTGATCATGACGCCTGACAGCAGCGCCAGCGATGAGCGCACGCCGGTCAACAATCGTGTGAACGGCATGACGGCGGCCTGGAAGCGGTCGAAACCATTGCGGATGTAGTGGTCGTTCTGCTCCTCCCGGCCAAAGAGCTTCAACGTCTGAATATTGGCGTAGGCATCGACCATGCGGCCGTTCAGCATCGAGGACGCTTCGGCCGCGTTGCGCGCATGCCGGCGGATGCGTGGCACGAAATATCGCGCAAGCAGGGAGAAGACGCCGATCCAGACCGCGATGACCAGCGCCAGCCGCCAGTCCAGCCCGCCGACCAGCGCGATGGTCGATGCGGCATAGATGATGATGAACCAAACGACCTGCAGCAGCGACACAACGAGATCGCCCGTCGCCTGCCCCGCCGACCAGACCTTGGTGACGACACGGCCGGAGAAATCGTTCTGGAAGAATTCGACGGACTGCCTCGCCACATGGCGATAAGCCTGCCAGCGCACGAGATTGAGAAACCCTGGCACGACCACCTGTTCCTCGACCAATGCGCCGAGGCTGACGACAACGAAGCGCACCACGAGCACGACGAAAACCATGCCGAGCAGCGCCGCGCCATGGCCGGCAAGCAGCCCCGACCACCCCTCGCCCGGCTTCACCTTGTCAAGGATATCGACGAGATGCCCGACGAACCAGAACAGCGCCGCCTCGAGCATCGCGACGGCACCGCCGAGTGCCGCCATCGCCAGGAAAGGCCCCTTGGCCTGACCGACATAGTACCAGATGAAGGCACCGAGCGACCGCGGCGGCCGAAGATCGCCGCTGCGATAGTAAGGATCAATCCAGGTCTCGAACAGACGGAACACGGAACGGATGAACATGCCAGCGATATAGGGAATTTTGAGACACGCGCAAACTCACGGCGTGCCGCAGAAAAGGTTATATTTTCTTCATGTTCAGCCGCGCACTTGAAGTTCCGTTCTTCATCGGTGATTTAATCAAACTTAATCAGAAAGATTGAATCCGATAAATCTATACAAAATCCATCATTCGCCTATTTTATAGCAAGGAATAGGACGCGATCGAAATGAACAACAAGACGGCCGACACGAAAGTTCTGACGACACATGTTCCGCTGTCGTTGGCGGAAAAAGTTGACCAGATAGCCGCTCGGCTGGAGCGCTCCCGGGGATGGATCGTGAAGCAAGCACTCAATGATTGGGTCGCTCTGCAGGAAGAGCGTCACAGGCTGACACTTGAAGCACTGGCCGATGTGGATGCCGGGAATGTTGTCGACCATCAGCTTATTTGGGATTGGGTGCGCGACTTGGGCACGTCGGAAGACGAGGCTCAATCCCGTTGATCGAAATCAAGTGGACTGCGAAAGCACAATCCGATTTGATCCGCGTCTACGACTTTCTGGCACCGGTCAACAGGCCTGCGGCAATCAGAGCCGCACAAACTCTTTCATCCGCTCCGCTGCAGCTCCTTCAGCATCCGCGCATCGGGGAAAGACTTGAAGAATTCGAGCCTCGCGACGTCAGGCGCATCCTGGTAGGCGCTTATGAAATGCGCTACGAAATTGCAGGCTCGACTGTTTTCATTCTGCGCATATGGCACGGACGAGAAGATCGCTGAAACAATGATGGGGTGCCGAAGCACCCCAATTTTCCCTTCATCACTCCGCCGCCGCCTCGGCCTCCTCGTGATCCGCCAAAAACCCACCCGATTGCCGGCTCCAGAGTTCGGCATAGATGCCGCCCTCCTCGACCAGTTCCTGATGTGTGCCCATCTCGATGATCCGACCCTTGTCGAGAACGACGAGGCGGTCCATCTCGGTCAGCGTCGACAGGCGATGGGCAATGGCAATCACCGTCTTGCCGTGCATCAGCGCGAAGAGGTTTTCCTGGATCGCTGCTTCCACTTCGGAATCGAGCGCCGAGGTTGCCTCGTCGAGCACCAGGATCGGCGCGTCCTTCAGGAAGACGCGGGCGATCGCAATACGCTGGCGCTGGCCGCCTGACAGTTTGACACCCCGCTCGCCGACCTGCGCGTCGAGCCCGGTGCGGCCATGCATATCCACCAGCCCCTCGATGAAGTCCCAGGCATTGGCGCGCTTGGCCGCCTGGATGATTTCCTCGTCGGTCGCGTCCGGACGGCCGTAGGCGATGTTGTCGCGGATGGATCGGTGCAGCAGCGACGTGTCCTGCGTCACCACACCGATCATCGAGCGAAGGCTGTCCTGCGTGACGCCCGCGATATCGTGGCCGTCGATGGTGATGCGGCCGCCCTCCAGATCGTAGAAGCGCAGCAGCAGGTTCATCAGTGTCGTCTTGCCGGCACCGGAGCGGCCGACAAGGCCGACCTTTTCGCCGGCGCGGATATCGAGGGTCAGATCCTCCATGACACCCTTCGCCTTGCCGTAATGGAAGCGAATGTGGTCGAAGCGGATCGCACCTTGCTTGGCCACGATCGGCGATGCTGCCGGCTTGTCGACGATATCGTGCGGCTTCGTCATCATCTCCATGCCGTCATAGACGGTGCCGATATTTTCGAAGAGCGCCGAGACTTCCCACATCACCCATTGCGACATGCCGTTGACACGCATGGCAAGGCCGATGGCAATGGCGATGGAGCCGACGGAGATCGAGCCGCTGAGCCAGAACCAGATCGACAGAGACGAGACGATGAACAGCGCCGCGCAGTTGTTGAAATAGACCGATGCGTGGAACAGCGTCACCTTGCGCATCTGCTTGTGCACGGTATCGAGGAATTCCTCCATGCCGGCCCTCGCATACTTCTCTTCGCGGCCAGCGTGCGAGAACAGCTTCACCGTGGCGATGTTGGTATAGCTGTCGACCACACGGCCCGTCATCATCGAACGCGCATCGGCCTGCTGCGCAGCGATCTTGCGTAGCACCGGCACGAAATAGGCGACAATGGCGACATAGACGCCAAGCCAGGCCAGGATCGGAATCATCAGCCGCCAGTCAGCCGCCGCGATGACAAGGATCATCGACAGGAAGTACGTGAACACGTAGACGAAGACGTCGAGGATCTTCATGACCGTCTCGCGCACGGCAAGCGAGGTCTGCATCACCTTGGTGGCGACGCGGCCGGCGAACTCATTGGCGAAAAAGGTCATGCTGTGGCGCAGCAGGAAGCGGTGCATCTGCCAGCGCGCGATCATCGGATAGTTGCCGAGCAGCACCTGGTGCATGATGAAGCTGTCGAGGATCGCCGCAGCCGGCAAGCCGATCAGCACCATCGCGCCCATCCAGAACAGCTTGTGCCATTCCGTCTGCAGGAAGGTCGCCTTATCCGCATGTGTCAGCCAGTCGACGATATCGCCGAGGAACTGGAACAGCGCCACCTCACCGATCGCGATCGACATGGTGAGGATGCTCATAGCGATCAGCCATGGCAGAGCCGGCTTGGAATAATGCCAACAGAAGGCGAAAAGGCCGCGCGGCGGAGTGTCCGGCACCTCGCTCGGAAATGGATTTAGTCGGCGTTCGAACCAGCTAAACATTGAAATGCTCCAAAGACTCGACCCTTCGACCACCCACTGCGCTGAAAGATCGCAGACTCATATGGTGGCCGGGTGATAAAACAACGAGGCCATGCCGGCCGCGCAATGACTTAAAGAAGGGGGGTACTTGCGAATACGCGCCTTGTAGCGCCAGTCAAATCCGTGAGTTCACGGCCTGGAGGCGCATTATCACAAACAAGATATCCATCTGTGCCTCCTTCTTTCGCAAGTTGTAGAGCGCTCGTCTTTTAGCGCGACTTTTTCTGTTTGAAAAGCGAAATATGCCTGAAAAATGGGCTGAATCCTTCAATTCTCTTTATAGGAGACATCACGGAAATGAAGGGCGCGCGAAAAATCTGAGACAAATCCAGGCGATTTCGCTAGTTGCAGCATATGACAAAACTGCGCATCGCCCTTTACCAACCCGACATTCCCGGCAACACCGGCACGATCCTGCGGCTCGCCGCCTGCCTCGGCCTCGGCGTCGACATTATCGAGCCGGCCGGCTTCGACATATCGGACCGCAATCTGAAGCGCGCCGGCATGGATTATCTTGCCGCCGTCACCCTGACCAGGCACGTCAATTGGGAGCGCTTCGAGACGTGGAGGCAGGAAAGCGGGCGGCGGCTGGTGCTGGCTTCAACGAAGGCGGCCCAGCGCTACACGGATTTTGCTTATCGCGACGACGATATCCTCCTCTTCGGCCGCGAAAGCGCCGGCGTGCCGGAGCATGTGCATGAAAAGGCCGATGGCCGCGTCCTGATCCCCATGGTGGAGGGCCAACGCTCCATCAATGTTGCGATGTCGGCCGCCATGATATCGGGGGAAGCCTTGCGGCAAACGCAATGGCCGCCGCTTACCGCACTGGGGCTGCACCGGGCCTGAATGTCGCACCCGAATAGGCGTTGGCACGCCGGATAAAGTGTGAGAAGCTTCGCTCTGGAATGCTCTAACTCAGGCAACCTTGGCGAGGTGACCCATGTTCCAGACGGCATTCACGCTTTCCCTGACGCAGTTCGCACGTACATTGAGCCTCCCCGAACGGCTCCAGCACTCCCCTTTGCGCAACCTTGCGCTTGAGGGCCTTCGCCAGCGCAACCTCGCTCTCGATGCGCTGTTCTACGACGTCAAGGTCATTACACCCGAGGAAGCTTTCTACATCAGTGACTCGCTCGCCGCCGAAGGCGCGATCCTGATCGTGCCGCCGAGCGGCCTTGGGGCGCTCACCCTCTGCGAAACCATCGATGAATTTGTCTTGCGCGGCGGCGGCAATGCCCGGGCGCTCGCAGTCGCCGGCATCGGCGGTTCCGCGCTCGGTGCCGCCGCCTTTGCCCGCAACGTGGCCGATGCGATCGACGCACCAGTCGCCGTTGTCGTCTCAGGCTACGGCATCGCCGACGCCATCACTGAAGCCTTTGGCGGATCGTTTTTCTTCGGTCATTTGAGGGGGCTGCGGCCGTTGCTTGAAAGGCTGGATGATCTTGCCGGCCGGCCCAAGGTTGGAGCGCAGCGCAATGAAACGGCTGCCCGCACCAGCCTGGACACCAGAACGGTACAGGCGCTTCTCGCCGATCCCCGACTCTCCTTCCCTCTACTGGCGGGACACTCCAAAGGCAATCTCGTCCTTTCTGCCGCCCTGCATAACCTCTCGAAGCAGGATGAAGGACGAGTTGCTGAGCTGGCGCGGCATACGAAGATCGTGACGATCGGCGCGCGCATCGCAATGCCTCCGGTATTCAACGATGTCATCGATGTCATGGGCGAGTGGGACTGGTTTGGAGAGATCAATTCCCGACGGTTCATCCACGCCGATCAGCGCGTCGCGCATGCATGGCATCACACGAACACCGATTTGGGCGGCCACCTGCCGGTGACCATCACGCTGATGGAGATTCTCGCGGCATCACCCATTGCCGAAGATCAGAAAGCTGAAGAACACCAAGCTGCAAAGCTCGGTGCCGCGGCCGAACCGGCGGCAATACAGGAGACAAAGTCTCCGCCGCCTTCGGCCGGCGGTAATACGACTGCGATCGAGAAGGTCAAGAAAGCTTTCTCCGCGAGGCCTATGCCAAGCGCTCAGCCGGCCGCGTTCGGCCCGTCGGATGATCCGTCACCGACCATGCCGCATTGAGCTGACGACCAATCGCCAGCCAGCCTCGGAGGAACGGGAACACACTTCGAGAGCCATCACCCGTCGATGCGAGCGCCGTATCGTTCAGTTCAGTCCGCCGACGGCAAGCGCCGCATGGTGAATTCGATGCGATCGCCGTCGACCTGACGCCAGCTTTCGACCTCGGTCCAATAGGCGGCTTTCGGGAACTCGTTGAACCATTCACGCGCCTTTTCGCGCGCTTCGGGGCGACTGAGACAAAAGGTCTCGCGAACGAATTCACTCTTTCCACCGGCGGGATGGTCCTGCCGATAACGGAATATTCTGTTTCTCAACCCATCCAGGGGCGGCGGTCCGGGTATCTTCATGATAAAACCTCGCCTTTGAGAGAGGGAACATAATACCGCATTGTGAAATTTGCGAGTCGATTCTCCTGCGACGTTGCTGCACTGGCTGCGCCGCAATCTTGCTGATATTCCAACTCACGATACATACGGTGCGAATCGCGGGCCGCCGGCTGCTCGCACCGTCGGAGAGCATGAATGGAACGACCCAATCTTCCCAAGGGATTACCCGAGGATATTGAAGAAAAGAAAGAGGCAGCGCGACACTGGTTCGAGGGCCTGCGCGACACGATCTGCGCTGAGTTCGAGCAGCTGGAGAACGAGCTGACCGGCCCCCTTTCCGACCAGGAACCAGGCCGCTTCGTCGCCAAGGACTGGCAGAGGGACAAGGGCCAGGGCGGCGGCGGCCGCATGTCGATGATGGAGGGGCGCGTCTTCGAGAAGGTCGGCGTCCACACCTCGACCGTCTATGGCGAATTCTCTCCCGATTTCCGCAGCCAGATTCCGGGCGCCGAGGAAGATCCCCGCTTCTGGGCCTCGGGGCTCTCGCTGATCGCCCACCCCGTCAATCCTAACGTGCCGGCCGTGCATATGAACACGCGCATGGTGGTGACGACGAGCCAGTGGTTCGGCGGCGGCGCCGACCTGACGCCGGTACTCGATCGCCGACGCACCCAGGAAGATCCCGACAGCGCCCTCTTCCACCGCGCCATGCAGATCGTCTGCGACCGCCATGCCGTCGCCGACTACCAACGCTACAAGAGTTGGTGCGACGAATATTTCTTCCTAAAGCACCGCAACGAGCCGCGTGGCATCGGCGGCATCTTCTTCGATTGGCTGCATTCTTCGGAAGACGCCGGCGGCTGGAATGCCGATTTCGCCTTCACCCGCGACGTCGGCCGCGCCTTCGCGATGGTTTACCCGCGCATTGTCCGCTCGAATTTCAACGAAACATGGACGGAAGAGGATCGCGACGAGCAATTAATTCGTCGCGGACGTTATGTGGAGTTCAATTTGCTGTACGATAGGGGTACAATATTCGGACTGAAGACAGGCGGCAACGTGGAGTCGATCCTATCGTCTCTGCCGCCGGTGGTGCGCTGGCCCTAAGACACGTCGCGCAAAAGCAGGCGGCGATTTGCGATAACGACGCAGGGAAAGCTTCGAACTTCAAGCGCAGCGAACGAATCCGAAAGATCGCGATGCGCTGAGACGTTCAACATGAAATGATCGGACGGTGTCCTGAAATCGGCGGGAGGAGTGCCTAAGTGATCTAATGCTCGTTTCAATCGGAGGAGGTTGTAATGGCAGCAGAGAAACAAGTCACGGAAGCTTCGAAAGAACGGAAACTTTCGCGCACAGTCGATAGTCCGGAGTTCATCATCCGACTGGCGGAGGATATGCGGATCCGCAGTGGATCCGATCTGCCCCTTTCCTGCTTCATAGAGCAGGTGAGGATGCAGCTGGCGGGCGAATCACCGAGCGATATCGCCCGCTTCGCGGCCGATCGTTCGGCCAAGCAAGTGCCTATCACTCGCTATCAATCGTCGGATTGCTTCAAATCCTGGGCGATGCCGGATTAATGTCCGGAAAGCCGCCGGCAAGCTGGAGACTTGCCGGACGGCAGAAACCTTTTCTCGTTCGTTGCGTTTAGGTCTTCAGGTCCTTTGTAGGGCGAGAATCCGCTGAAAGATGAGGAGGAAGATATGCGACTGTTCGAATGTGGTACGCTCGTGCCCGGTTGCGCCTGGCATACTCGCGCCAAGGATGACGCCGAGGTGGTTCGTCGCGCGGTCGAGCACATGCGCGAAGCGCATGGCGAAACCATCATCCGCGAAAACATGGTCGACAATATCAAGGCCCGAATTCGCGACGAGGCAAACGCAGCCTGATCGGCAGGCTGGCCAGTCAGTCCCGCTATGCAGGTCTCATTATCAGGCGTTGGCTAAGTCCTTGAGTCGGGCGAGAAGGCTCGCCCGGTTCATCGCAAAATTCCCATCGAGCCATTCCTGCTCGATCTTGCCAAGAAGCTCGCCCACGCGCGGACCCGCATTGACGCCCGCGGCAAGCGCATCAGCGCCATTGAGCGGAAAAGCCGGCTTCTTCCATTTTGCCGTCCGTTCCAACAATTTCCCGAGCCGCGCCACGCGGGCCATTTCCTCGAAATCGCCTTCCGCCTTGCTCCGCGCAACGGCCAGCGCCAACTTAAGGCGAACCGCGACGCCGGTCGGATCATGGCGATAAAGCAGGCGATCGAAGGCCGCCTCTGAAATATCGTCCTTGACGATGGGCGCATTCGCCCAGGCCTGCAGATAGGAGCCTTCCGCTTTCGAGAGGCGCAGTCGCTCGGCAAGCTTGGCAAGCCTTGCCGCATCGGGCGGCACAATGGCTGCAAGACGAAGTAGAGCCTCCGACGGCCAGCCGAGAGCCTCTTCGGCGGCGATCAGCCCAGGAATGGCGTCGATGCCCCATTTCTCGGTTTCCGGCAGCACTTCAGTCAAAATGCCGATCTGGCGCATCCAGAGCAGCGCCCTGCCCGGGTCCGGGGCTGCCAGCAGCTTCTTCATCTCGGACCAGACACGCTCGGCCGAGAGTGTTGATATCTTCGACTTTGCGGCGGCACAGGCGCGCAAGCCATCGGCATCGGGACGGCCGCTGCCATAATAGGCGAAGAAGCGGAAGAAGCGCAGGATGCGCAAGTGATCCTCGGCAATCCGCGTCGCAGCATCGCCGATGAACCGAATATTGCGGCGTTCCAGATCGGCAAGCCCGCCGACGAGATCCGCGACCTCGCCGTCGGCGGATGCATAGAGCGCATTGATCGTCAGGTCCCGCCGCTCGGCATCGGCCTGCCAATCCTGGCTGAAGGCCACTACGGCGCGCCGCCCATCCGTCTCCACATCGCGTCGCAAGGTGGTGATTTCGAACGGCTTTCCGTCGATGACCAGAGTGACCGTACCATGCGCAATGCCTGTTGGTACCGCCCTGATTCCGGCCGCCTCTGCTCGTTCCACAACCGTTTCCGGCAAAAGAGTTGTGGCTATATCGATATCGGCGACGGGCAGCCCCATCAGGCTGTTGCGGACGGCACCACCGACCACGCGCCCCTCGCCGCCATCGGCATCGAGCAGCGCCAGCACCCGCTGCAATGCCTCATCGCGAAACCAGGCCTCATCGGCAACGGACGTCATGTATAAAGCCTTTCATAAAGCGTGCGGACGATGCCCGCGGTAATGCCCCAGATCATGCGCTGCCCATAGGGCATGCGGTAGAAATGGCGTTCCGTCCCCTGCCAAAGCATCGTGTCGGTCACGTGGTGGCCGGGGTCCATCAGGAAAGAGAGCGGCACCTCGAAGACATCCTCCACTTCGGTCGGATTGAGAGCCAGGTGAAAGCCCGGCTTCACCACGGCGAGAATGGGCGTGATGCGAAAGCCGGTCGCTGCCAGATAATGCGGCAGCCGCGCGACGGGCTCGATGAAGATATCGGCAAGCCCGATTTCCTCGCCCGCTTCGCGCACCGCCGCCATTTCCGGCGACGCGTCCTCTGGATCGATGGCACCACCCGGAAAGGCGATCTGGCCCGAATGCTTGCGCAGCGTCGAAGTTCTAAGCGTGAAGATCACCTTGGCATCGTCGCCGCTGTCAACGACGGGCACAAGCACGGCGGCATCCTTGAGCTTCAGGTCCGCGACCTGTGAAATGGTCTCGGGATTGAGAAGATGATCGCCGTGATCGCGCCAGGCAAGCTCCACCGGTCCGCCACTCTGATGGAGGGCGCGACGGCGGAATTCATCCGCGGAATAAAGGGGAAATTCATTCATCGAGTCAGTGCATCCAGTTCGGCAACCGGCATGACGGGAAATATGGAGCTGCCGGAACGCACGCAGAAGATCTCTCGCCCGGCAATCACGACGGGCTCACCAAGCTCGATGAGATCGTACATGACCGCACGCGTCACCAGAGCCTCAAGCCGCCCGCGGACATGCAGATAAGGCTTCAATTCATCGTTCTCACCGCTGATGACGAAGCGGATTGGATGATCCCTGCCTGCCTCGACGACATCGCCGACATTGGTGCGGAAGGTCAGCACCCGTCTGCCCTCACGCTCCGTCACGCTCATCTCGACGGCCACGAACGGCGCGTCGACCACGCGAATACCCACCTTTTCCACAGGCGTCACGAGATAGGTCTTCCCATCCTCGTCTTTGCGCAGAACTGTGGAAAACAGCCGCACCAGCGGCGCGCGACCGATCGGCGTGCCGAGATAGAACCAGGTGCCGTCGGCGCGGATCTCCATGTCGATATCGCCGCAGAAGGGCGGATTCCAGCGATCGACGGGCGGCAAACCCTTCTTGGAGCCACCGCTATCGCCAGCCGCGCGCGAAATCAGCGCCGCGAGGCTTGCGGCATCGCCCGTTGTCCTGATTTCCTCGGTTGCCATTCTTCTGTCCCGGTTGGTCGTTAGTCAGGAATATGACAGTTCTCACGAGATAGTCATTTGAAACGTGCTTGTCAGCGGTCTTGCTGGCGATAAGTTGTATTGATTATGAGGCAAATGTGTAACGTCTGCGAATCACGCGCACCGTTTTTCTGCCATTGGAGACGCAAATGGGCATGATCAAATCGACCGAAACGAGCCTCGACGAGCAGGCCATCATTGCCTCAGCCGAAAAGGCACTGGGCGATATCGCCGCCGTTCGCCAGGAGGTGTCGAAGGTCATTTTCGGTCAGGAAAGCGTCGTGGAAAACACGCTTCTGGCCGTGCTCGCCGGCGGTCATGCCTTGCTGGTGGGCGTACCGGGTCTCGCCAAGACGAAGCTGGTGACGACACTCGGCGCCGTTCTCGGCCTTGCCTCCAACCGCGTGCAGTTCACGCCGGACCTCATGCCCTCGGATATTCTCGGTTCCGAGGTCATGGACCAGGACGAAACCGGCCGCCGTTCCTTCCGTTTCGTCAAGGGTCCGGTCTTCGCGCAATTGCTGATGGCCGACGAAATCAACCGCGCCTCGCCGCGCACGCAGTCCGCCCTGCTGCAGTCCATGCAGGAATATCACGTCACCATCGCCGGCCAACGTTATGACCTTCCTGCTCCCTTCCACGTTCTCGCAACACAGAATCCGTTGGAGCAGGAAGGCACTTATCCGCTGCCGGAAGCCCAGCTCGACCGTTTCCTGCTGCAGGTCGACGTCGATTATCCCGAGCTTGCGGATGAACGCCGCATCCTGCTCGAAACCACCGGCTTAAGCGAAGCGACGCCACAGGCGGTCATCGACGCCGAACGCTTGCTGGAAATCCAGCAACTCATCCGCCAGATGCCCGTCAGTGACGGCGTCGTCGATGCGATCCTGTCGCTCGTGCGCTCGGCCCGCCCAGGCCAGGGCAATGCCTCGACGGACAAGCATGTCGCCTGGGGTCCAGGTCCGCGTGCCGGCCAAGCGATGATGCTCTGCGCCCGCGCCCGCGCCCTTTACGAAGGCCGGCTTGCACCGTCGATCGACGACATTCATGCACTCGCCGAGCCAGTGTTGGAACACCGCATGGCGCTGACTTTCGCAGCCCGCGCCGAAGGCATGTCCGTACGCGATGTCATTTCAGGGCTGGTCAAGCAGTCGAAGTCGTGACCCGGATGTCGAGGAGAGTATAGCGCGTGGCATCCATCGGACAGACCGTCAGACCGACCTCAGGCAACGATGCCCTCTCCCGAGCCCGTAGTCGCGCCGCACTCGTGCCGGACTGCCTTGTCGAAGCCAAGCGCATCGCCAATACCGTCATCGCCGGATGGCACGGCCGGCGCAAGCGCGGCATCGGCGAGAATTTCTGGCAGTTCCGCCCCTATACCGAAGGCGAAAGCCTGTCGCGCATCGACTGGCGACGCTCGGCCCGTGACGATCACACCTATATCCGCGATCATGAATGGGAAGCCGCTCACACGATCTGGCTCTGGGCCGATCTCTCCCCATCCATGATGTATAAATCGACCTATGGCCATGTGTCCAAGGAAGGCCGCGCGCTCGTCCTGATGCTGGCGCTGGCGGAAATCCTGTCCCGCTCCGGTGAGCGCATCGGCTGCCCCGGCATCATGGAGCCGGTTTCGACCCGCAACGCTGCCGAACGCCTGGCCGCAGCGCTGATGCATACGCCGCTCGAAGGCGGCCTTCCGCAGACATCAATGATCCGCGGCTGGAGCGATATCGTGCTGATCGGCGATTTTCTCGACGATGCCGATAGCGTGATGGGCAGGATCGGACCGCTGGCCCGCCGTGGCTTACGCGGTCATGTGATCGAGGTTGCCGACCCCGCCGAAGAACTATTTCCCTATAGCGGGCGCACCGAATTCAGCGATCCCGAAACGGGCTCGAAGCTGATCGCCGGCCGCGCGGAAAACCTGCGTGACGATTATCGGCGCGCCTATCTGGCGCGGCGCGAAAATCTCGGCCAATCGCTACGCCATCTCGGCTGGACCTTCGTCAACCACCGCACCGACCGCCTGGCTTCCGAAGCGCTGGTCGCCGTGCACATGTATCTCTCAGGCATGCCCGCGAGGATCGCGTCAGGAGGCCAGCCATGAGCGGTCTCTCCTTTGCATTCGCTTCGCCGGCCATCTTGGCAGCGCTCATTCTGCTTCCTGCGATCTGGTGGCTGCTGCGCCTGACCCCGCCGCAGCCGCGCACCGAAGTGTTCCCGCCGCTCCGCATTCTGGCGAGCATCCTCAAACGTGAGGAAACCCCGGCGCGCAGCCCATGGTGGCTGACGCTGCTGCGCATGCTGCTTGCCGCCCTGATCATTCTTGCCATCGCCAATCCGATGTTCAATCCGCGCACCAACACGCTGTCGAGCAGCGGCCCGCTGGCGCTGATGATCGACAATAGCTGGGCAAGCGTCTCCGACTGGGAACGCCGCGTGCGCACGGCGGACGCGCTGATCGACGATGCCGATGCCAAGGGCATTCCGGTCTCGATCGCCTTCACCGCCGAACAGAGCAACGATGCCACACCGGGTGCGGCGACATCGGCCCGAGACAAGCTGCATGCCATGAACCCGCAACCGTTGGTGCCGGATCGCCGGCGCGCCGCCGACGCCGTCAAGGCGGCGCTCAACGGCATGAAGCCCGGTACTATCGCCTTCATCTCCGATGGCATCGAGAGCAGGGACAAGGACGATATCGTCAGCCGCCTTGCCGTGCTGCAGCCGAGCGAGCTGCGGCTGATCGAAGGCGACGGCCGCGATATCGTCGCGCTCACCGGCGCAGCCAATACCGCCAGCAACATGACCGTCACGGCCACACGGCTGAACGGCAGTAGCCCGATGCGCCTCGGACTGACGGCGCAAGACAATCAGGGACGGCCAATCGCCGCCGGTTCGCTTGACTTCGCGGGCGGGCAGACGGTTGCGACCGGCTCCATCGCCGCGCCCTTCGAAATGCGCAATGATTTCGCCCGCATCAGCATCGACCGCCAGGCTAGCGCCGGCAGCGTCTATCTGCTCGACGACGGTTTTCGCCGCCGCCGCGTGGCCCTCCTCTCCGGACAGGCTGCTGACGAATTCCAACCGATCCTGTCGCCACTCTATTATATCCAGCGCGCACTTCAGCCCTTTGCTGATCTCATTCAGCCGAACAGCGCCGATCTGGCAAAGTCGATCCCCCAACTGCTTGCGGGCAATCCCTCCGTTATCATCATGGCCGATGTCGGCCGCCTGCCGCAGGAGACCTATGCGCCGCTGCAAAAATGGATCGAGAATGGCGGCACGCTCGTCCGCTTCGCCGGACCGCGCCTTGCCGCAGCTCCCGCCGACGATCCGTTGGTCCCGGTCACATTGCGGCAGGGCGAGCGCACCTTCGGCGGCGCTCTTTCCTGGGCCGAGCCGCAGCCGCTTGCCGATTTCCCCTCTTTCGGCCCCTTCGCCGGCATGCCGAAGCCGGATGATGTCCTGATCAAACGGCAGGTTCTGGCCGAGCCGACACCGGATCTCGCCGAGCGCACCTGGGCAAGCCTTGCCGACGGCACGCCGCTGGTGACCGAAAAGCAGATGCAGGCCGGCCGTATCGTGCTCTTCCACGTCAGCGCCGAGCCGCAATGGTCGGATCTGCCGATATCAGGCGATTTCGTCGAGATGCTGCGCCGCATCGTACAATTGTCGCGTGCCGGTGGCGTGGCTCCGGGGCAAGTGGCTGCCTCCAAGGCAAGTGAAGCAATGCCACCCTATCGACTCCTGTCCGCCAAGGGCGTGCTGACCAGCGAGATCGGCAGCGCCCGCCCGCTGGAACCAAACAAGGGGGCCGCAGTCGCAAGTTTCGACAACCCGCCCGGCCTCTACGGTTCCGAAGAGGGCTTCAGTGCGCTCAACACCCTGCCGAGCGGCGCAGTGCTCAAGCCGCTGGATACCTCGGCGGCCGGCGCTGTCGCGCGCGAAGGCCTTATCGGGGGCGAGGCCTGGTCGGCAAAGCCGATCCTCTTTACCCTCGCCTTCCTCCTGCTGCTCGCCGACAGCATCATCGTACTGTTCATGAACGGTGCCTTTCCACGCCTGGGCAGATCGGCCAAGACGATTGCGGGCGGCACGGCAATGCTGCTGCTGGCTGCATCGCTCGCCATATTCCTGCATCCGGCAAACGCTCTGGCCGACGATTCCAAACCGGGCGACGACGCCATCTTCTCGCGGCTCGACAAGACGCATCTTGCCTATGTCGTGACAGGCGAAACGGACGTGGATCACATTTCGGAGCGCGGGCTTGCCGGCCTCTCCGACTATCTCACCTATCGTACGACGCTCGAACCAGGCCCGCCGGTAGGGGTGGATCCTGCCAAGGATGAACTCGCCTTTTACCCGCTGATCTACTGGCCGATTTCAGCAACCGCGCCGATGCCGTCCAACGACGCCATCAACCGCATCGACGCCTATATGCGCAACGGCGGCACCGTGCTCTTCGACACGCGTGACGCCATCGACACGATGGGCGACACTTCGTCACCGAGCCCCAACGGCCAGCGACTGCAGCAGATCCTTGCCAACCTCGATATTCCTCCCCTCGAGCCCGTGCCCGCCGGCCATGTGCTGACCAAGTCCTTCTACCTGCTGTCGAGCTTCCCCGGCCGCTATGCAGACAGCCCGCTCTGGGTGGAAGCGCGTCAGGATGCGCGCCGCGATGCGAACGCCGTCGCGACCTCCGACGGGGTGACGCCGATCATGATTACGGGCAATGATTTTGCCGGCGCTTGGGCTATCGGCGACAATGGCTCGCCGCTGCTGCCGACCGTCCCCCCGGATGAAACGCAGCGGGAATATGCCTACCGCACCGGCGTCAACATCATGATGTACATGCTGACCGGAAACTATAAGTCCGATCAGGTCCACGTTCCCGATATCCTGCAGCGCTTGGGGCAATAGTATGAATATCGGTTTTGCCCCCTTCCTCCCCTGGCCTATCCTTGCCGCTCTGGCGGTGCTGACGCTCGCCATCTGGGCGCTTGCCATCTACAGGCGCCTGCGCGGCGGCTGGATTCGTGGTTTCGCAGGTATTGCCTTGCTGGCGGCACTCGCCAACCCGGTACTGATGCAGGAGGATCGCGATCAGCTGACGACGATCGTGCCCGTCGTCGTCGACCGCAGCCTGAGCCAGCAGACGCCGGAACGTGCCAAGATGACGGACGAAGCCCTGGCGATGCTCAAGGATCGGCTGGCGCAATTCCCCCGCATCGAGCCCAGGATCGTGGAATTCCGCGATCCGGCGGAGTCGGAATCTCCGTCGACACGGCTTTTCTCTGCCCTCTCCTCGGCAATCGCCGACGTCCCGCCCGCCCGTATCGGCGGTGCCATCTTCCTGACGGATGGCCAGATCCACGATATCCCCGGCGTCAATCAGCAGCTCGGCTTTGACGCACCCGTCCACGGGCTGATCACGGGCAAACCGGACGAATTCGATCGCCGCATCGAGATCGTGCGAGCACCTCGCTTCGGTCTTGTCAACGAAGAGCAGCAGCTCGTCTTCCGTGTCGTCGACGATGGCAAGAGCCCCGGCGGCACGGCAGCAGTGACGGTCAAGATGAATGGCGACGAGATCGCCACCCTGCAGGCGACACCCGGCCAGGACACGCCCTTCAGCTTCAAGGTGCCCCGCGCCGGCAACAATGTCCTCGAATTCGCGGTCGCCGAAGTGCCTGGCGAAGTCACCGGCATCAACAATCAGACGGTCCAGCTGATCGAAGGCATCCGCCAGAACATGCGCGTCCTGCTCGTCTCGGGCGAGCCGCATGCCGGCGAGCGCGCCTGGCGCAACCTTCTGAAATCGGACGCCTCGGTCGATCTCGTGCACTTCACCATTCTGCGCCCGCCGGACAAGCAGGACGGCACGCCGATCAACGAGTTGTCGCTGATCGCCTTCCCGACCCGCGAGCTTTTCGTCGACAAGATCAACTCTTTCGACCTGATCATCTTTGACCGCTATCAGGACCGCCAAAACGTCCTGCCGACGATCTATTATGATTACATGGCACAATATGTGGAAAACGGCGGCGCATTGCTGGTTGCGGCCGGCCCCGAACATGCCGGCGGCAGTTCGATCGCGCTGACGCCGCTTGCCTCGGTACTGCCGGCCGAGCCGACGGGCCAGATGATCGAAAAAGCCTTCTATCCGCGCCTGTCGGACCAGGGCAAAAAGCACCCCGTCACGCGCGGGCTGGATGGCTCCGAAACCGAGCCACCGCATTGGGGCCGCTGGTTCCGCAGCGTCGATGTGGAGAGGCCGCAAGGACAGACCGTGATGGTCGGCGCTGACAATAGTCCCTTGCTGGTGCTGAACCGCGTCGGCCAGGGGCGTGTCGCCATGCTGCTCTCCGACGAGGGCTGGCTCTGGGCACGCGGCTTCGAAGGCGGCGGCCCACATGTCTCGCTCTACCGTCGCATCGCCCATTGGCTGCTGAAAGAGCCAGCGCTGGAAGAAGAAGCGCTGACGGCCAATGCCGCCGGGCGCACGCTGCAGGTAACACGCCAGACGATCGGCAACGATCCCGGCCCCGCTACGATCAAATTGCCTTCCGGCCAGACGGAAACCTTGCCGCTGAGGCAGACCCAGCCGGGTCTCTATCAAGCCGAGAAGCATATGAACGAAATCGGGCTCTACCAGATCGCCAACGGCAATCTGTCGACACTCGTTCATATCGGCGCAATCGATGCTCCGGAATTCAAGGCGATGATCTCGACCACCGAGACACTGAAACCGCTGGCACAAAAAACGAAGGGTCTCGTCACTCGCGTTGCCGGCGCAAATGGTGGCGTGACGGTGCCGCAAGTTCTGCCGGTGCGCGGCGCCGTTCGCGTCGCCGACGGTCAGCGCCTGACCATCCGCATGACTGACGAAACCGTGCTGAAGGGGATCAATACCCTGCCGCTCTTTGCAGGCTTTGCCGGTCTCGCCGCCCTTCTTTTTGCTTTCTCCGCCACATGGTGGCGCGAAGGACGATGAATGTGATGAAGATCGAAGTGACCGATACGCCATCCGAAGGCGAGCTTGCGGCCATCAGCGAGGGATTGACAGCGTTCAACACCACCGACGTCGGGCCATCCGGCCGGCAATCCCTCGCCGTTCTGATCCGCGACGATGCCGGCAAGCCCATCGGTGGCATCTCGGGCTATACCGCCTGGGGATGGCTGTTCACGCAATGGCTCTTCGTGCCGGAAAGCCTGCGCGGCCAGGGCATGGCCGGAAAGCTGCTGGAGGCGGCGGAAGCGGAGGCAAGCGCCCGCGGTTGCTTCGGCGCATGGATCGATACCTTCAATCCACAGGCGCTGAAAGCCTATCAGCGGCAGGGCTATGCCATCTTCGGCGAACTGCCAGATTTCCCGGCCGGTCGCAGCCGATTCTTTCTGAAGAAGACGTTATCGCCCCGCTGACATCAAGCAGGGCGATTTTTCGTTGATGGCGCCTTAGACAGCGATCGCCGTGAACTGCACGACATCATCCAGATCGTCTTCGTCTTCGGCTTCGGCTTCGATAGCCGGAATGGAATCATCGCGCCAGACAATCGTGCCATGCAGCCGCGCATGCGTGTCTGCGGCGATCGGCACGACGAGCACCCGGTTTGGATCGACAGGCCCCGGGAAGGTCAGTGCGTTGTAGGCGACCTTCTCGAAACCGAGCGGGCAATAATAGGGCGGATCGCCGATCAGGATGACGGCTTCCGACCCCTTGCGCTGAGCGGCCGCCACCGCAATCCGCACGAGCTCGCGGCCGATCCCCTTGTTCTTGTGGGACGGACGCACCGCAAGCGGGCCGAGCAGATGTCCTTTGACCGATCCGGCCAGCACCGGCGTCATCCGCACCGAGGCGATCGTCTCGCCATCGTCGGCGCAGATGAAGGATAGCGAACGGTCATGCGGTCCCTGCTCGCGAATGCGAGCAGCGGCGCGTGTAAACCGTCCCGGACCGAAAGCTTCTTCGTTGATGAGTTCGATAGCAGCGTCGTGCGACGCATCCTCAGTGAGGTAGACCAGATCGTGCTTGTACATTAGCCCAGAAAACCAGATAGACGGACGATATTGTTCCCGAAAGCGCTCATGGAGCGTTCAAGATCATCGGCGTCGTCGCAGGCTTCTGGTTACTTTCATGACAAGGGGTCCTTAAAGTGTGAGAAGCCGGATAGCAGGAAATATTCGGCGCGTCCAATGCAAAATGCATCCTGCCGTTCATTCATGCAGGATCGTGCCGGCATCGTGTCTTTTCTGAAGCTTCACGTCGCCACATGAGCCCGCCGACAGCACCTATGACGCAGTGTTCATCATTTGCCGTCTCGAAATCCGGCGCGCATGCCGTATCTCTAGATATATAGTTTCGGCAGTTTTCCGAAAGGATTAAGCAATGGGCATGTTGGTGGACGGCGTCTGGCATGACGTCTGGTACGATACCAAGGAGACGAAAGGCCATTTCAAGCGCGCCGCGTCGCAGTTTCGAAACTGGATCACCGTGGATGGCAGCGCCGGCCCCACTGGCACCGGCGGCTTCAAGGCAGAGGCCGGACGCTATCATCTCTACGTCTCGCTCGCCTGCCCCTGGGCGCATCGAACCCTGGTCTTCCGCAAGCTGAAAAAGCTGGAGGAGCAGATCTCCGTCTCGATCGTCGATCCGCTGATGCTGGAAAATGGCTGGGAATTCAAAGGACAGGATGGCGGCACTGTCGACCATCTCTTCGGCGCGACGAAGCTCTGGGAGGTCTATGTCAAAGCCGATCCGCATTATTCCGGCCGCGTGACTGTTCCCGTTCTCTGGGACAAGCAGACCGGCACGATCGTCAACAATGAGTCCGCGGAAATCATCCGCATGTTCAATACGGCCTTCGATGGCCTGACCGGCTCCACGGCGGATTTCTATCCCACCGATCTGCAGGCCGATATCGATGCATTGAACGAGCGCGTCTACGATACGGTCAACAACGGCGTCTACAAGGCCGGCTTTGCGACGACGCAGGAAGCCTATCAGGAAAACGCACTCCGCCTTTTCGAAACCCTCGACATGCTCGATGAGCGGCTGGCGACACAGCGCTATCTATTCGGTGATCGCTTGACGGAGGCCGATTGGCGGCTGTTCACGACATTGGTTCGTTTCGACGCCGTCTATGTCGGACATTTCAAATGCAATATCCGGCGCATTGCCGACTATGCCAACCTCTCGGCCTATCTCCGGGATCTCTATCAGATCGGCGGCGTTGCCGAGACGGTGAACATCGGGCACATCAAGAACCACTATTATCGCAGCCACAAGACCATCAACCCGACAGGCATCGTGCCGATCGGGCCGGAACTGGATTTCGATCGCCCGCATGGGCGTGAGCGGCTGGCAAAGGCTGCCTGATCCAAGCGTCGGAGACTACCAATAGCTGGAGGGAGCTTCCGCTCCTTCCAATTCCTTCAGCCGGCGATAGGTTGCCTTCGTCGTGCCTGGCGGCAGCGCATCGACTGCAAAGAAGCCGCATTCGACGATCTCCCGATCTGGCTTGCGCGGCGAGGTCTGGGTAACCTCGACGCGATAGAAGACGACGTGGTCGCGTTTGCTGGTGTGATTGTTGAAATAGACGTGGAAGAGCTGCGGCTTGCCTGAGATCGCCAGATTGCCTTCCTCGCGCAACTCCTTTTCGAGCGCCTGCTCCACAGTCTCATGGCGTTCGACGCCGCCGCCGGGCATATGCCATCCGGCGATATAGGAATGCCGAACCAGAAAAATCCGCCCTTCACGATCGAAGCAAGCGGCGCGCACGCCGATGGTCATGCTGCGGGTCAGCACGAAATAGACATGCAGCGCGCGGCCGAACAGACGCACAGCCAAACTCTGCCTTTCGTCGCGTCGATTGTCTTCGCTCATGCCTGAACCCCGGCGTCGCGATCTACAATTGGATTGGGGATGTATTTGTTTTGACAATAGAGTGGGCTATGTCTCATCCCATGTTCAAGCTCGCGCATATTTCCGATGTTCACCTTGGTCCACTGCCACGTCTTTCGATCAGAGAACTCGCCTCCAAACGCATTACCGGATTTGTGAACTGGCACCGGAACCGGCGCAAGCATCTTTTTGGCGATACGCTCGATCTCCTTCTTGACGACATCAAGGCGAAACAGGCCGATCACCTGGCCGTAACCGGCGATCTCGTCAACCTTGCGAGCGGCATGGAGATCCAGACAGCAGCCGCGTGGCTGAAGACTGTCGGCGATCCTCTCCACACCTCAGTTGTTCCCGGCAATCACGATGCCTATGTGCCCGGCGCCTACGAAAAGGCCATGCGCTCCTGGTATCCCTATGTCCGCGGCGACGATGCTCCTGCCGAATGGCAGGAAGAGCAGCGCATTTTCCCCTATCTGCGTATCCGCGGTCAGGTCGCGCTTGTGGGCTGCTCCACAGCCGTTGCCACCCCGCCCTTTGCTGCGAGCGGCTTCTACTCCTCGCGCCAGGCGCGCGAGACGGTCAATATCCTGCGCGCAGCCGGAGATGCCGGGCTCTTTCGCGTCGTCATGATCCATCACCCGCCCATTCGCGGTGCAACCAGTTTCTACAAGCGGATGATCGGCATTCGCCGTTTTGCCGCCGTCATCTCGACCGGCGGCGCCGAACTTGTCCTGCATGGCCACACACATCTCAACACCTTGCATTGGCTGCGCGGCCACATGGGCCCGGTCCCGGTCGTCGGGATCGCCTCAGCATCGCAAGGAGTCGGCGGATTGAAGCCGCGCGCGGCCTATAATCTCTTCACCATCGCCGGGCGGCCGGGCGCCTGGGAACTGAAGGCGGAGCGTTACAGCCTCAGCGACAACGGCAGCGGCGTCGACCCCGAAGGCTTCGATATTCTCGCGACATGGTGAGCCTTTTAGCGTCATCGTGCGCATCGTTTCGGTAGCGTTTTCTAAGATACGGAGCTACAATCGAAGCATTGGAATCCTGAAATGCGGGATGGATTTTGAGGTCGTGACAAGGAGCACCGCATGCCGGTTTTCGGAGCCTGTATCCCGTGGGTTGCGGCTTCTTGGAGAGCTCGGGCAGCGCCGAGACAAGACCGGCTGACACATTGTGGGATTACTGCGGTAAGAATGACAGTCAAACGCGCGGGTGCTTTTGAAGACTTGCGAAACGGCACGGAAATGGTTCATACCAGCACAGGACAATTATTCCGCTCGCATCACCTTTCTTACGGGAAAGGCTGTCCATCGCGGAAGCAGATTGTCGATGTAACAACCTCCAACGCCTTCCTGGAACGATCATGCCAACGCCGGTAGCAGCCACTGATATCAGACGCGATCTGGTCGGCCTTCTTCCGAAGCTTCGCCGCTTTGCGGTGACGCTGACCGGCGATCTCGCCGAGGCGGACGAGCTTGTTCAAAACGTCTGTCAGCGCGGCATAGCCAAGTTCCATCTCTGGAACAGCGGCGGCAAGCTGGAAAGCTGGCTCTATACGATGGCCCGGCATCAATGGGTCGATGAAGCGCGACGCCACAAACTACGCCCCGCCGCAAAGGGCAGTGCACTAGAACAGGGCGAGCCGATATCCGGCACCCATTTAAATCTTGTAGAAGCCGGCGAAGCGCATCGTCTCGTCACATCTTTGCCAGAAGGACTTGCCAGTGTCTTCCTGCTGGTCGACGTCGAAGGGCACAGCTACAAGCAGGCTGCCGACGTCCTCGGCATCCCTTTGTCGGCAGTGATGTCAAGGCTATCCAGCGCACGCCTTTACCTTGCCTCCCAGGGTCATAGTCGCTCGCCTCGAAGGTTTTAAGCATTGCAGGACATGAAGAAAACGCCGCTCGAAATCCGCTTGTCCGCCTTCATGGATGGCGAGACGAGCCGCGAAGAAAAAGAAGAGTTGGAAAAGCTCATCGCCTCGGATCCGAACGCGCGACGTATTTTCGATGAGCTGAAGCACGGCTCCGATGTTGGCCGCAAGGCTTTTGACGAGGTTTTGAAGGAGCCTGTACCGCTGGCGCTCGTTCGCTCCATCAAGAGCGCCCAGCCTCCGAAGACCCGAGATCCCTCTCCCCGTCTCACCCGGCAATCATTGAAATTGGCGCCCACGGGCAAGCAATCGCTGGCCGCGGCTCTCATCCTGTTCGCCGTCGGCGGCGGCATCGGTTATCTTTTCGGCATGCAGCCCGCTGACGTCCCGGCGAGTCCTCCGCCGACCCCGACACAGGCTATGACACGCAACTGGCTGGATGATATCGCCGCCTATCACCGCATCTATTCGCGCCAGCCGCAGCGTATGGTCGAGCTGCAGGCAAGCCAGCTGGACGAGATCGCCAAGTGGCTGGCGAGCACGGTCGGCGTCAAATTCAATTTTCCGGACCTTGCTGCCGATGGTCTCGTCTTCCAAGGCGCGCGCATGTCCATCGCAGCCGGCAAGCCAGTCGGCCAGCTGATCTACAAGAACCTCGATGGTGATGTCGTCGCCATCTGCTTTACCAAGACGGACGGCGTTGCCGACGACGATTTCAGCGAAACCATCAAGGACGATATCAGCATCGTGTCCTGGCACCGCAACGGCACCACCTATGCGGTCGTCGGTCCCTCCTCGGATGCAATGCTCGATCAGATCGCCAATCGGGTATCCTCGGAAATCTGACTGATATCCCATCCGTTTTGCGCCTTGCGGCTGCCGGCCGGCCGATGGATAATGGGCGGCGACAACCGCATGAGCCCGATAGTCTTGCTGGAGTTTCGACATGTCCGACGTTCTGCTGACCATTCCTGAAATCGACAGGCGTATCGCGGCGATAAAGGAAAACCTTCGCGAACTGATCGAGCAGGCAGCAGCCTTTTCCGGCGCCGCCGACGAAGAACGGACATCTGAGCGGATAGCCGAGCAGGAAGAAGAGCTCGAGCGTCTGACGAAGCAGCGCGATGAGCTTGCCAAAGGCAAGGCCTGAGCAAAACTCACCATTGAAGCACATATGCCTGGACGAGCTCGACGCGAGGCGTGGAAAGAACGGCACTCGGCCTTCTATGTCGAACGATCACGATACAATTTCTGCTGACATCGGCGCGGATACACGCTATAGAGGTTGCAGCGACCAATGAGGAGAGCACTCTGATGAAAAATCACGGCACAGGAAACCACCGCTGAAAGGCAGTGCCGTGAAGGGCTGCTTTATCGGCCCGACCATCAGATTGCTATCTTTCGCCCGTGGAGGGCACTCATGTTTCGTCGCTTCGAAGAGCTTGTCGATCCGTTTCAGGATCATGACGAGCTGCAGCCATCACCCAAGGCCTGGCGCTATCTTCTAACCAATCTTCGCCCGTTTCGCACGGTCATGGCAATCAGCCTCAGTCTGACCGTGATCGGCGCTATCATCGAGATCTGGCTCATCGGCTATTCGAGCCGGCTGGTGGACGATCTCGCCGCCGCCCGGCGCGAGGATTTCTGGGCATCCGAAGGATTCGGCTTGCTCGCCGCGGCCGCCCTCGTCCTGATCGGACGGCCTCTTGCCGGCTATCTCCGCGAAAGCCTGGATGACATCGCGTTTCGGCCGAATGCCGAGACGCTGTTCCGCTGGCGGGCTCACCGTCATGTCCTTCGGCAATCGGTCGGCTGGTTCCGTCAGGACTTTTCCGGTCGAATCGCCAGCCAGGTGCGCGACATTGGCACGGCAGCAACGGGCGCGGCCTATCAGGTCCTGCATACGCTCTCCTTTGTCACGATCTATGTGGCCGGCTCGCTCTGGCTGATGGCCTCGATCGACCCGCGCCTCATCTGGCCCCTGGCGGTGTGGCTGTTCTGCTATCTCGCACTGATGGCCTATGTCATCCCTCGCCTGCAGAAGGCCTCCGCGCAATACCAGGGAGCCTATGCCGAGCTGACGGGCATGCTGGTGGACAGCTATGCCAATATCGACCTCATCAAGCTTTTTGCCGATGCAAGGGCGGAGGATAAGGAGACCCGTCGTCGTTTCTCTCAAGCCCGCGAAACATTTGTCAGGGTGCAGAGATTGGAAGTGCTGGTCAATTCGAGCATGCTGTTCCTTGGCAGCTTCCTCATTGTCACACTTGTCGGCTATGCGGTCGTCCTCTGGCAGTCCGGCGGGGCACCGCTCGGGCTGATCGCGGCATCCCTAGCGCTGAGCTTCCGTATAACCGGCATGGCCGAATGGATGCTGGACGCGGTATCGTCGCTTTTTGCCCATCTCGGCGCCATGCGGCAATCGCTGCTGACCGTCTCGCAGCCGCTTGCCATTACCGATATGCCTTGCGCAAAGCCGCTTGCCGTCACCAATGGCGAGATCGCCTTCAGAGAGGTCACCCATCGCTACGGCAAGGAAGATGGCGGGCTGGACGGCATTTCGCTTCGAATTGAGGCAGGCCAGAAAGTCGGCCTTGTCGGCCGCTCCGGCACTGGCAAATCGACCTTGGTCAACCTGCTACTGCGCTTCTTCGATCCGGAAGCCGGCATCATCGAAATCGATGGCCAGGATATTCGGCAGGTGACGCAAGATAGCTTGCGCCGGCAGATTGCGGTGGTCGGTCAGGAAGCGTCGCTCCTTCACCGCTCCATCCGTGATAACATCGCGCATGGCAATCTCAGCTTTTCGGAGGATGCGGTTCTCGCTGCGGCAGAGAAGGCTGCGGCCAGCGATTTCATCGCGGGCCTCAGGGATCAGGAAGGAAGAATCGGTTTCGATGCGCATGCCGGCGAACGTGGCGTCCAGCTTTCCGGCGGTCAGCGGCAGCGCGTCGCGATTGCGCGCGCTATTCTGAAGGATGCCCCGATTCTGGTGCTCGACGAGGCAACATCTGCCCTCGATTCGGAAGTCGAAGCCGAAATTCAGGATACGCTCTACGGCATCATGGAAGACAAGACCGTGATCGCCATCGCCCATCGCCTGTCGACCATCGCGCGTATGGACCGCATCGTCGTGCTCGACCACGGCCGCATCGTCGAGGACGGCACGCATGCGGAGCTGATCGCCCGGAACGGCATCTACGCAACGCTGTGGTCGCACCAATCCGGCGGCTTCATCGAAGGCGACGAACCGCCAGCCGACTGATGTGCAATAAAAGTGGCCCCCTCGAAAACGAGGGGGCCTTTCAAATCAGAGCTGCAACCAGGCTTGAGCCTTATGCCGACTTGATGGCGAGCACGCGGTTCGCCGCCGAGACGATCGCCTCGAGGGACGCAGCGACGATATTGGTGTTGATGCCAGCACCGAAAAGCTTGCCGCCTGGATAGGAGACCTCGACATAGGAGATCGCCGAGGCGTTCGAGCCGTGCTGGAGTGAATGCTCGGAATAATCCTCGACCGACATCGGAATGCCGAGATAGATCGAGAGCGCGTTGATGAAGCCATCGATCGGGCCGTTACCCCTGCCCTCGATGCGCTTCACCTCGCCCTTGTCGGTAATCTCGGCCGCGACGATGCGCTGCCCCTTATGCTCGGGGTCGGCGAAGGTGTGGTGGTCGACGAAGCGGAGCCGCGCCTCCGGCTGCGTGACATAGCGCTCGATAAAATGCTCGTAGATGCGCTTGGAGGGCAATTCCTTGCCTTCCTCGTCGGTGATGCGCTGGATTTCCTCGCGATATTCCACCTGCAGATTGCGCGGCAGATTCAGCCCGTAATCCTGCTGCATGATATAGGCGATGCCGCCCTTGCCGGACTGCGAGTTGATGCGGATGATCGCCTCATAGGTACGACCGACATCCTGCGGATCGATCGGCAAATAGGGCACTTCCCAAACCGGATCGTTGGCGACTTTGGCGGCCTTCATGCCCTTGTTGATCGCATCCTGGTGCGAACCGGAGAAGGCAGTATAGACCAGCTCGCCGACATAGGGATGGCGCTCGCCGATCGCCATCTGGTTGGAATATTCGTAAACTTCCTTCATGCGCTCGATGTTGGAGCAATCCAGCTCCGGATCGACGCCCTGTGTGAACATGTTCAACGCCATGGTGACAACGTCAACATTGCCGGTGCGCTCGCCATTGCCGAACAGCGTGCCTTCCACACGATCGGCGCCGGCCATCAATGCCAGCTCGGCAGCGGCAATACCCGTCCCGCGGTCATTGTGCGGATGCAGCGAAATGATCAGGTTTTCTCTGTTATCGAGATTGCGGCACATCCATTCGATCTGGTCGGCATAGATGTTCGGCGTCGCCATTTCGACGGTCGACGGCAGATTGATGATCAGCTTGTTATCAGGCGTCGGCTTCACGACGTCGATGACGGCGTTGCAGATTTCCAGCGCCACATCCAGCTCGGTGCCGGTGAAGCTTTCCGGCGAATATTCGAAGCGATAGCCGCCGCCGGCCTTCGCCGCCATGTCGGTGATCATCTTGGCCGCGTCGACGGCGATCTGCTTGATGCCCTGCACGTCCTTGGCAAATACGACGCGGCGCTGCAATTCGCTGGTGGAATTGTAGAAATGCACGATCGGCTTGTTGGCGCCTTCCAGCGCTTCGAAGGTGCGGGTAATCAATTCCGGGCGGCACTGGACGAGAACCTGCAGCGATACATCGGCAGGCACACTGCCCTGTTCGATGCACCAGCGGGCAAAGTCGAAGTCGGTCTGCGAAGCCGAGGGGAAGCCGATCTCGATTTCCTTGAAACCCATATCCAGCAACAGCTGGAACATGCGTGCCTTGCGGTCGTGACCCATCGGATCGACAAGCGCCTGATTGCCGTCGCGCAGATCGACCGAACACCAGATCGGCGCCTTGGTGATCACCTTGGACGGCCAGGTCCGGTCGGGAATATTGATTTGCGGATAGGCGCGGTATTTCACCGCTGCTTCGGGCATGCCTTTGGGGGAATGGCTGTTCGCGTCCATGGTCTCGTCTCTTCCTTTCCCGTCATTTTATCCCGCGTCTTAGCCGATCGGATGCGGCTTGGCGATGATAAATGCGGACCCTTTGCGGGTAAGCTGTCGATTTTAGGGTAAGTCGCGAGGAGCGATGGCCAGCGGGCTTTTCGGCCGCCGGGCGCTCCTCAAAGGACCCGGCAACCGCGCGTAAGGCCGAGGAGGAGAAGCGAAGTAAGGGCGCGCGTATTGTCACGCAGGGCAACGCGCCCACGTGCAATCTGCTCGGAAATCTTTGCGCCAGTCAGCTTCATGGCCGCGCTTATAGCTGCCGGATCAGAAAGAAGCAACCCCTCGCCTACTTCTTCAGCATTTGCACGCCGCGCGACAGCGCCAGCATCAGCCCGCCGGCGATGAGCCCCCAGAAGGCGCCGGAAATACCGCCGAAGGAAACACCCGATGCCGTCACGAGAAACGTGATGGCGGCCGCCTCGCGCGATTCCGGCTGCTGGAAAGCGTTCAAGGCGGAATTGGAGAGCGCGCCGACCAGCGCCAGGCCGGCCACCGCCTCGATCAGAATCGGCGGCGCCAGCGCCACGAAAGCCGTCACGGCACTCGCCAGCAATCCGAGGATCACATAGCCGATCCCGGCGACAATCGCGGCCCAGTAGCGCCGCGCGGGATCAGCATGAGCGTCCTGCCCGGCACACATCGCCGCGGTGATTGCCGCAAGATTGACGGCATGGCCGCCAAACGGGACAGCAAGCAGCGAGAACACGCCGGTCACGGCAAACAGCGGACCCGGTTTCGGCTCGTAATCATGCACCTTGAGCACGGCGATGCCGGGAATGTTCTGCGATGCCATGGTCACGATGAACAGCGGCAGCGCGATGGACACGATACCGGCAAGCGTAAAGACTGGCTTCACGAATTCGACCGTCGGCAGCAGCGAATGCTCGAGCGAGGCGAAGGCACCATCCGGTATCTTCACGCCGAAGGCCAGCACCAGGACAAAGGCCGCAAGCGCCGCCGGTACCGCCCATAGCCGCTTGAACGACCCAACGACGATCCAGGCAAGGATGATTGGCAAACCGAAGGCAGGATTGAAGGCGATCGCCTTGACGGGTGCAAAGCAGAGGCCGAGCAGCACGCCGGCCAGCATGGCATTGGCGAGCGGTGCCGGGATGGATGCGACCGCCCGGCCAAAAGGCCGAAAAAGCCCGGCAATGACGATCAATATGCCGCAAATGAAAAATGCACCGACAGCCACCGGGAAGCCGCCTTCGATCGCTCCTGCGCTCGCCAGCAGCGCGGCTCCCGGTGTCGACCAGGCAATGCTTATCGGCAGTCTCGTCACCATGCTGAGCACGATCGCGCAGAGACCCATCGCAACCGAAAGCGCCGTCAGACCGGATGCTGCCTGCGCATCCGACGCGCCGACCACCTGCAGGCCATGAAAGACGACGGCGAAGGAACTGGCAAAGCCGACGAAGGCCGTGAGGCAACCCATGAACAGGCTTTGAACGGAAAAATCTTTGAGCATGGCGATGGAGACTCGAAGAATGCGTGAGGATCGATGGAACGCGCATGGAGCATTACAAGCATCAGGCGTGCAAGTGCTGTTTTCGCGCGAATGGCAGTGTCGCTCAGCAAATCACTCGCGGAATATATCGTCGTCGACTCATACCGTGTATAAACGTGCATATTGACTCTCTTGCTTATGCACGTTAATGCAAATTGATGAGCAATTCACTTCCATTATCCCGTCGGGACGTCATCGAAGCGCGGCTTGCAGAGGGCAGGCAGATCGTTGCCGCATCTCTGGCCGCCGAATTCAACGTGTCCGAAGATGCCGTGCGCCGCGATCTGCGGGCACTTGCCGCAGAGGGCAAATGCCGCCGCGTCTACGGCGGCGCGCTCCCTCTCCTGACGCCGTCGCAGCCGATGGCCGTACGCGTCGGCCAGGAATCCGGTCGCAAGAGAGCCCTGGCCAAGGCGGCCGCCGCAATGATCGAACCGGGCGAATTCCTGTTTTTCGACAGCGGCAGCACCAATCTCGCAATGGTCGATCTTCTGCAGAAGAACATGGACGTGACGATCGCAACGAACTCCATCGATATCGCCAGTGCAGTCATGAAGCGCGGCGATATTCCGCTCGTCCTGATTGGTGGTGCGGTCGATCCCGTCGTCGGCGGCAGCGTCGATGCGTCGGCCGTTGCAGCCATCGAAGCCATGAACATCGATCGCTGCTTCCTGGGCGTCTGCGCCGTTTCGGCAAGAAACGGCATCAGCGTGTACGAACATGCAGATGCGATCTTCAAGCGGACGCTGCTCAAGAAAAGCGCAGCACGGATCGCGTTGATTACCTCGGAGAAGTTTCACGAACGCGCGCCGCACCGCATCGGCGGCGCCGACGATATCGATTGGCTTGTTGTCGAGGATGACCTGCCTGTCGCTGACGAAAAGGCGGCCGCCGACGCCGGCTTCTCGCTGGTGAAGGCAAGCGACGTCACGTCATCCTCCTGATTTCGAAAGATAAGAAATGACCATGCAATCCACGGATCGGCCGGAAACCCGGCTGGCAACACGACTTGCTTTTCTGGTTGGAGGTTTTGCCCTCGCCTGCTGGGCTCCCCTCGTCCCCTTCGCCAAGGATCGCCTCGGCGTCGATGATGGTGTGCTGGGCATGCTATTGCTTTGCCTTGGCCTCGGTTCGGTCGCGGCGATGCTTGCAGCCGGCATGTTGAGCGCGCGATATGGCAGCAAGCCGATCATCATCGCAGGCGGTCTCGGTCTCGCACTTCTCCTGCCGGCCTTGGCCATAGCGAGCACGCCATTCACCCTCGGCCTTGCGCTGGCGGCGTTCGGCGCCTGCCTTGGATCGCTCGATGTGGCCATGAACATTCATGCCGTCGAAGTGGAGAAAGGTGCGGACCGGCCGCTGATGTCCGGCTTCCATGCGCTGTTCAGCATCGGCGGCTTCATCGGCTCCCTGCTCGTCACCCTGCTCCTCTCCGCCAAGGCCGGTCCCCTTGCCGCAACGCTTCTCAGCTCGGCAGTCATGGTGATCGCCATGATCATCGCATGGCCCCGTCTGCTGCGAACCGTCCCCGCGGAGGACGCGCCGCTTTTCGTCATGCCACGCGGCGTCGTGCTGCTGCTGGCCGCGCTGGCAGCAATCACCTTCCTCGTCGAAGGCGCGATCCTCGATTGGAGTGCTCTGCTGCTTACCACGCAGGGCCAGGTCGATACCAGTCATGGCGGCCTCGGCTACATGCTGTTTGCTATTGCGATGACGGTGGGCCGCCTGAGCGGCGATGCCATTACCGCAAGAGTCGGCGACAGGGCAATCATGCTATGGGGTGGCGTGATTGCGGTCGTTGGCTTTGGCGTCCTCCTTCTTAGCCCGATCGCGATCCTCGCCATGAGCGGTTTCCTCCTGATCGGGCTTGGCGCCTCCAACATCGTCCCGGTGCTCTTCCGCAAAGGCGGTTCGCAGAAGGTCATGCCGGCCGGCCTGGCCGTCGCGGCCATCACCATGACCGGATATGCGGGCGTGCTCGTCGGCCCCGCCGGCGTCGGTTTCGCGGCGGATCATCTCGGCCTGCCCGGCGCCTTCTGGATGCTCGCCGCACTCCTCTGCGTCGCACCTCTCTGCGCCAGCATCGTTACCCGCAATCACGAACAGGCACAGGGAGAGACAGATGCGGATCGCTCATACCGCTCTATGGACGCATGATCTCGATGCCGCCGCGAATTTCTGGGAGACTTATTTCGGCGCAACCGTCGGTGAACTCTATCGAAGCCAGCGACGGCCTGGCTTCGTCTCCCGCTTCATTTCCTTGCCGGAAAGCGACGACCAGATCGAACTGATGACCGGCCCCTGGCTTTCTCCCGACCCGCACAGCGAACGCATCGGCTGGGACCATATTGCCATATCCCTCGGCAGCAAAGCTGCCGTCGATGCGCTGGCTGAACGATGCAAGGCGGATGATCGCCTGAAATCCGCACCACGCACCACCGGCGACGGCTTCTATGAGGCTGTCATCACCATGCCGGACGGAACGCCGGTGGAGATTACCATATAGGACACGCTCGGTCTGTAGTTTGCGCTTTCGAGTTCGCCGCTCCCGGAAACGTTGCAACCTCCCGAGCGGTGAAGGCTGGCGGCAGAGATTTCTGCCGCCAGCTTTTGGCTTTTGATCAAAGCTTTTTCATCGAAAACGCCCCCGCCAGCCTTCCGGCAAGCGAGGGCGCTCAATTCAATCGGAAAAACCGGCCAGATCAGATATCCGCCTGCGAGGTCACGATGCGCGAGACCAGGCCGTAAGCCTTGGCTTCCTCGGCGGAGAGCCAATAGTCGCGGTCGGTGTCCTTGGCGATGCGCTCGACCGGCTGGCCGGTGGCTTCCGAGAAGATCTTGTTCAGGCGCTCGTTCATCTTGATGATTTCGCGTGCTTGAATCTCGATATCGGAGGCCATGCCGCGCGTGCCGCCAGACGGTTGGTGCAACAGGAAGCGCGTGTTCGGCAGGCAAATACGGCGCTCCTTGGGAGCGGAAACGTAGATCAGCGCTCCGGCGGAAGCGACCCAGCCTGTACCGATCATCCAGACCTTCGGCTTGATGAACTTGATCATGTCGTGGATGGAATCGCCTGATTCGACGTGGCCGCCGGGCGAATTCACATAGATGCGGATATCGTCGTCGCTGGCAGCGGAAAGCGCCACGAGCTGCGAGCAGACCTTCTGCGCCAGTTCCTGCGTGATGCCGCCATAGATGAAGATCGAACGCGATTTGAAAAGATTCGCCTCCGCGTCCTTGCCCAAGGGCTGCTCGGTCTTCTTGTCTTCCTGTTCGTCTTCGTCGTTCATTCAACTCTCCAGCATGATGCGTCGTTCACCGCACATAGTGCGACTCAATGCGTAAAACAATGCCGGAAAAAGACAAGGCGGGAATAGCGACTGACAACATGGTGTTATGGTTGCGGATTACCGAAATGTAACTTGAATGGCTTTGAAAAGCCGAGATTTGATCCTACGTCAGGTCAGCGCGGTTAGAAACCGCGCCCCGAATTTGCAGCACAGATAGCCAAGGAGGCCATCATGTCGCCAGAAGAACGTCAATTGCTCGCCTCTCTCTTCGATCGCGTGCGCGGTGCCGCCAGCACGCAGCGCGACGCCGATGCGGAGGCCTTTATCAACCAGGCAGTCCGCGACCAGCCTTATGCGCCTTATTTCCTGGCGCAGGCCGTCATCTTGCAGGAACAGGGCATGAAGGCTGCAGCTGACCGCATCCAGCAGCTCGAAGCCCGCGTGCACGAACTCGAGCAGCAGGGCGCCGACAATCACCCGCAGGGCCAGAGCGGCGGTTTCCTCGGCGGAATCGGCTCGCTCTTCGGCGGCGGCCAGCAGCAGCCTGTGCCAGCGCCGCAGGGGACCAGCCCGCAGCAGCAGGGTCGTCTCTATGACGACTATGCCCGCAATGCGCCTCAGTCCGGCCCCTGGGCTGGCCAGCCACAGCCATCCGGCCCATGGAGCCAGCAGGCGGCAACGCCTTCGGCTGGCGGCAGCTTCCTGCGCGGTGCGCTTGGCACGGCAGCCGGGGTTGCCGGCGGCGTGATGCTGGCGGAATCGCTCTCCAGCCTCTTCAGCCCGCATCTGGGCGGCACTGGCGGCGGGCTCTTCGGTGGAAATGCCGGCAGTGGCCTCTTCGGGGGTACTGCGGCCAACGCAGCCGAACAGCCGGTTCAGGAAACGATCATCAACAACAACTATTTCGGCAATGACGACAATAGTGATCAGAATGATCAGAGGGCGGCCGATTATGCCCAGGACGCTGCCCAAGACGCTCAGGACGATGATTATGACGACTCGTCCTATGACGATGGCGACGACAACTCGTTTGCCTGAGCCGCAATCTCATCGAATCCATCAGAAAAGCCGCCATCCCCTGATGGCGGCTTTTTTCATTCAGCCTCGGCCGCGATAGGGCTGCACGCCCTGGTCCGGCAGCCATACACCCTCCGGCGGCTTGCCGGTCTGCCAGAAGACATCGATCGGAATGCCGCCGCGCGGATACCAATAAGCGCCGATGCGCAGCCACTTCGGCTGCAGCAGATCCACTAGGCGCTTGGCGATATAGATCGAGCAATCCTCGTGGAATGCGCCATGATTGCGGAAGGAATGCAGGAAGAGCTTCAGCGACTTCGATTCCACCAGCCATTCATTGGGAATGTAGTCGATGACGATATGGGCGAAATCCGGCTGTCCCGTCATCGGGCAAAGCGAGGTGAATTCGGGCGCGGTGAAGCGCACGACATAATCAGTGCCGGCGTGGCCGGATGGCACCTTCTCCAGAACGGCTTCTTCCGGATTGCTGGCGGTCTCAGTCTGGTTGCCGAGCATCGACAGGCCGGACACATCGGTCTTAGGCATCTCAGGTCTCCTTGATCACTTTGACGCGGATACCATGGGCTTTTTCGCCCTCCGGCTCCACATGAATGGTTATTTCGGCGCCCGCATGGATCGCCCGTATGGCATCTTCAAGGCGGTCGCAGATTCGATGTGCCTCTCGCACCGGCATGGCGGCGGGTACGACCATATGGAAATCGACGAAGGTCACGGCCCCTGCCCTGCGTGTCTTCAGATCATGAACGCCGAGCGAACCCTCGGCGTTTCTGGCAATCGCATCCTTGATGACATTCTCCTCTTCCGGCAGAACGGCCTTATCCATAAGCCCGTCGATCGAAGCGGAGATGACCTTCCAGCCCTGGTAGAGAATGTTGATGGCAACGAGAATGGCAAGCACGGGGTCGAAGATCGGATGGCCGGTGCCGAGCGCCAGCAACAGGCCGATGAGCACGCCGATCGAAGTATAGACATCCGACATGATGTGCTGGCCATCCGCCGTCAATGCCGGCGAGCGATATGTCCGGCCGGCCCGGATCAGCGTCAGAGCCCAGATACCGTTGATGACGCCGGCGACAAAGTTGATCGCGAGACCGAGCACCGGCGCCTGCATCGGCTGCGGATTTGCGAGATGGCCGACCGCCTCCTGCACGATCATCAGCGCTGCAACGACGATCATCACGCCTTCGGTGACGGCGGAAAGATATTCCGCCTTGTGATGACCGAAGGGATGATCGTGATCGGCCGGCTTCTGCGCGTAACGGATGACGAAGAAGGCGATGAAGGCAGCAACGACATTGACGAGCGATTCAAGTCCATCGGACAGAAGCGCCACGGAACCCGTCAGCCACCAGGCCAGCATCTTCAGCCCCATGACGCCGAGCGACAGCGGAATGCCCCAAAGGGCGAGCCGCCTGATCGTATCGTTTCCTTGACTGTTCATGCCCGTCTCCAAATGTCTTCACGCCTGCTTATGCGAATGAATTGCAAAGAAGGCGCCGTTGAAATGCAAAACCGCCCGCGCGAATTTTCGCGCAGGCGGTTCATTAACGGCTCATATGGATCACGATGCCAAGTTTGTCAAAGGCGAGTTTCGCTCTCACATCAAAAATGGCCGTTGCTGAACAGAACAAGCAAAACGTGACTGGATCGCCCACTCAGTTTCGGTCGGCGTCGTCCGGCCACTGAAGCACACGATGATAGAAACACCATTTTTTAAAACTTGAAGTTGATATCCATCTAATGCAGTAAGTTCGTAATAAAAGAATATAGACGGATCAACTGAGAATGAGCGTGGAAACCCGCAAGATATTATTCCATGCTCTCGTTTGGGTAGCGCTTGCCGCGCTGGCATACAACACGGCTGGCACCTACCGTTTTGCAAGTTGCTGGCAGATCATTCCGCTTTACTTTCCGCCGCTAAGCATCTTGCTTTTCGCAATCTTCATCTCAAGCATTGCCGTCCTGGCAGCAGCGGCTTCGCAGCCGACCATGCGCGCCCATTCGCTCTTTTGGGCAGCGTGTCATGGGGTGATTTTGACGCTTGGACTGGTGACATGCAATCTTGCCGCTTACACTGCAGTTGGGCATGTCGACTGTTTATAAGTCAATCATCATTCTTAGCACCAAATTATCGCCATGTATTCGCCATCCGGTGGCGCGATTGTCGCTCGCCTGTGGAAAAGCGCGCTGGTAGTTTGACTTGCCATCCAGCGCTAAGCTGTGCTTCAGCCTGATGTGCAAGGGTCGGCGACACCGGCCGATACGCCGCCGCCTCCTAATGAAAATCACGGTTGAACATGCCCGCTCCTGAAAAGACTGCCGATGCTACACCTTACGCTGCCGACGCTCCCGCTGGTGTATCGGATCATCTGGTCGCAGCCGGAGCATTTTCGGAGGTGGAACGCAGCGCCGTCTATCGCGCCATCGAGACCCGGCGCGACGTGCGCGACCAATTCCGGCCCCATCCCCTTCCTGACGATGTCGTCCGGCGCTTGCTCGAGGCTGCCCATTCGGCACCGTCGGTCGGATTCATGCAGCCATGGAATTTCATCCTGATCCGTCAGCCAGAAACGCGTGAACGCGTATGGCAGGCCTTCCATCAGGCCAATGAGGAAGCCTCCGCGATGTTCGAAGGTGATCGTCGCGCGCAGTATCAGCGGTTGAAACTGGAAGGCATTCGCAAGGCGCCGCTCAGCATCTGCATCACCTGCGACACCAAGCGCGGCGGTCCCGTCGTGCTCGGCCGGACGCACAATCCGGATACCGATGTCTACTCGACCGTCTGCGCCGTACAGAATCTCTGGCTTGCCGCACGAGCCGAGGGCGTCGGTGTCGGCTGGGTCAGCATCTTCCATGAAGATGCCATCAAGGCGATCCTCGGCATACCCGAGCATGTGAAGATCGTCGCATGGCTCTGTGTCGGCTATGTCGACGAGCTCTACGACATGCCGGAACTCGCCGTGAAGGGATGGCGCGAGCGCCTGCCGCTCGACAAGCTCGTCTTCGAGGAAGGCTGGCAGGCTTGCGAGGATATGTGAGTATGGCCGCTCTGCGCCAACCCTCGACGGATCAAAGTGTTACGACCTGAATGTCACAAACGAGATCACGTTTCCATCCGGATCGCGCACATGAAAATCGGTGCCTCCCCAAGCCTGCTTGGTGAGCGGCTGCGCAAACTCCACGCCTTTCGCCTTGAACTCCTCGAACAATCCCTGGACGTTCGAAACCTCAATCGACGCCAGGATCAGCGCGCCCTCTTTCGCCGCAGCAGCTGCAAAATAGGGTTCATAGACGAGCCGCAAGTGAATCCAGATGCCATCGCGCGACACAGCACCGTAGAATGGCGGCAACCCGTGCAGAAATTCCTCCGCAAAGCCAAGCTTCTCCCTGAAGAAGACTGCGCTGGCAGTAACATCCCGCACGAAAAGGATCGGAATGACACTCTTGAAAATCGGCGGTTCTGCAAATGGGGCCGGCATCTTCGGCGCGTCCGCTGCGACGGACTTCAATTCCGCCCAGCTCCTGTGACCCGCTTCGACCGCAACGATCTCCTGCGCTAGCGTTAGGGGGAACTTCATCGCCAGGATCTCGCGATCCGTCAGCTCCTTGAAACGATCGAGCATTCGGACTCTTCCGCCGATGGAATAGTCACGCTCTTTGTGCCAGCGCATCAGTAGCTTGGCTTGCTTGCGGTAGGTATCGAGGGTTGGCATGGCAGACTCCTGCTGAATGATATCAGCGGGCAGGCCTAGCCCTTTCGGCCCGATGCCGATGTGCCCCACAGGAACGACGCAAAGATTAGGATACAACCTGAAGCAAGTCAAACCGCGTCAAGGCAGGCTATGGCTTGCCGCGAAGCGTTCATCGTCATTATGCAGCCGCAAGGACATTCGCAGCATCCACGGCAGCGACGTCCAAAGGCCGGAGGTCAATCCCGCCTGCCTCAGCCCTGCAGCAGTCCAGGTATTGCATCCCATCAGCGCATTGAAATGTTCCCGTGCCTCGAAGAACGCATCGTTCGGCCCGTAATTGCTGCCGATCAACGGGCTCGGTTGGTCGTTCGTCTGTTCGAAGCTGTCGAAAATGAATTGCTTGAGCCGTTCCAGGCCTTCGGCATCAATTCTGATCGCAGTGATGGCGGGAGCGTCCAGTGGAATATCGCCCGTCAACCCCGTATGAATAACGGAGCGATCCAGCGTGAAGCTTTTAAGGAGTGGACCGGCCTTCAAATCGGCCCAAGTTCGCGTTTCCGTATAAAAGCTTCGGCCGCCCCAGCCGAAGATAAGATACCGCAAATTGGGATTGTCGAGATCGAGCCCGGCCGTTCGCAGGAAGGCGAAACGGTTCAGGAGGTCATCATCGATGGGGATGGCAATGTCCGTATGGATGGGATTGCTGAGCATGAGGATTTGCCGCGAGTGCGCGGTGCGTGCAGTCGGTTCGTCATGCCAGAGCGGCCGCGGTACGACGATGCCAAGGCCGACGAGGAGCATGACGGCAAGAACGGCGAAGAAAACGCCCTTGAATATTCTTGAGATCACCGACTGAACGCCCCTGCCATCATTCAATTCTTTCAGCGGTTTGTTGGCTCTTTCAAGGCATAAAAATAGCCCCATGCACTTTTTCCGAGTGCATGGGGCTATCAAACCTCCGAATTCTAAACGCTCGTCTCAGGCGGCCTTCGTCTTCGCCCGCCGCGCCAGATGCGCCACGACATTCTCGATCATCCGCATGCCGGCATCGCCGCCGAGCGTCATGATCGATTCCGGATGGAACTGCACGGCCGCGATCGGCTCCTTCACATGCTCGATGCCCATGATCGTGCCGTCTTCGCTCTCGGCCGTGATCATGAAGTCGCGCGGCAGGCTCGACGGATCGGCGAAGATCGAGTGGTAGCGGCCAACGGTCACTTCACGGCCAAGACCGGAAAAGACCAGACCGGGCTCCAGCACGCGGATGCGCGAGGGCTTGCCATGCATCGGGATCGCCAGATGGCGCAGCTCGCCGCCATAGGCTTCGGCCAGCGCCTGCAGGCCCAGGCAGACGCCGAAGATCGGCAGGTTGCGCGCCCTCGCCTTCTTGATCGTCGCCTTGCAATCGAAATCCTTTGGATTGCCAGGACCCGGCGACAGTACGACGAGATCCGGGTCGAGCCGGTCGAAGACCTCTTCCGGCACCGGCGTGCGCACGGTCGAAACCGTTGCACCCGTCTGGCGGAAGTAGTTGGCAAGCGTATGGACGAAGCTGTCCTCATGGTCGACGAGCAGGATCTTCACGCCCTTGCCGACGGAAGCAACGTCGCGTTGCTGTTTGCCGGAATTGCCGGTTTTGGCGTCACGGATGGCGGAAAGCATGGCGGAGGCCTTCAGTTCGGTTTCGGCTTCTTCTTCCTCGGGGATCGAGTCGTTGAGCAGCGTCGCGCCTGCCCGCACCTCGGCAATGCCATCCTTGATGCGAACGGTGCGCAGCGTCAGGCCGGTGTTCATGTCGCCATTGAAGCCGACCATGCCGATCGCGCCGCCATACCAGGCCCGCGGGCTCTTTTCATGGCTCTCGATGAAGCGCATGGCCCAGAGCTTCGGCGCGCCGGTGACGGTGACGGCCCAGGCGTGGCTCAGGAAGCCGTCGAAGGCGTCCATATCGTCGCGCAGGCGGCCCTCGATATGGTCGACCGTGTGGATGAGGCGCGAATACATCTCGATCTGCCGGCGGCCGATGACCTTGACCGAACCCGGCTCGCAGACGCGGCTCTTGTCGTTTCGGTCGACGTCGGAGCACATGGTGAGTTCCGACTCGTCCTTCTTGGAATTCAAGAGCTTCAGGATCTGCTCGCTGTCGGCGATCGGATCGTCCCCGCGCTTGATCGTGCCCGAAATCGGGCAGGTCTCAATGCGGCGGCCCGATACGCGCACGAACATTTCAGGCGAAGCGCCGACGAGATATTCCTGATTGCCGAGATTGATGAAGAAGGAATAGGGCGACGGATTGATCGCCTTCAGGCGCTTGGAAATATCTGATGGTTTGCTCTCGCAGCGCTCCATGAACTTCTGGCCGGGCACGACTTCGAAGAGGTCGCCCTTGCGGAAGCTCTCCTTCGCTTTGACCACCAGTTCGGCATATTCGCCAGGGCGATGATCGCTCTTCGGCGGGATCGCATCGGTGTGCCGGAACGGCTCGGGCGCGATCTCGCCGGACTTGCCTTCCGTCGATACCTCGCCCTTGGCGAAATCGTAGCGATCGATCCAGGCCTTGGCGGAATAGTTGTCCACCACAAGGATTTCGTCCGGCAGGTAGAGCACCATGTCGCGCTGGTCGTCCGGGCGCTTGAGCTTCAGATCGATTGCGTCGAACTGGAACGCCAGATCGTAGCCGAAGGCGCCGTAGAAGCCGATGCTGGCATCGGCCTGGGAATAGAATAGATCGGTCACGGCGCGCAGCACGGTGAAGACCGTCGGCATCTTCGAGCGCTCTTCCTCGGTGAAAACACGATCCGGCGTCTTGACCGTGAGATCGAGCCGGCGCGGCGCCGAGGCGCCAAGCACCACCTCGGAAACGGTCTTCAGCTTCTCCGCGATGAAGCCGAGAATGACTTCGCCGCGCTCGTTATAGGCTTCGATCCAGACATCGCGCCCGTTGCAGGACAGGCCGAGCGGCGGATCGACGATGGCGGTATCCCAACGCGTATAGCGGCCCGGATATTCGTAGTTGGAGGAGAAGACGGCGCCGCGGCGCTCATCGAGCTTGTCGATATAGGATGAAACCGCATCCGCATAGGGCGTCGGCCGGCGCTGCCGAGTGACAGTGATACCGCCCTTCGTCTCGTAGATTTCCGCACCATCATCCCGAAGGATCGTTACCATTGTTCCTCACTCCGTTGTCGGGCCCGGATGACAGGCGGCCAATATAACAAAAAAGCCGCCTCGAAATCTCGGGCGGCTCACTCGTCGTCTTTGAACACGATTGGTCGAGGCCGCCTCAGCGTGCCCACCACCAAACTGCAATGTTGTTCAAGGACGTGTTCATGGCGGGAATTGTTAGCGTGAGATGCCGCGATGCGCAAGCGGAAGATGGAAGGAAAGTTTCCGGCAACGAAGAGGCGGCATCTGCTTGCTATCGATTACAACGCCTTAGACACTGGCGCCTTCACCGCCGCCGAGCTTCGGCAAAACCAGATCGCCAACAGTGTAGGTGTGGAATTCACTTGTCGAAACGTCATCGAGCCTGCGGAATTTCTCGACAAAAACTGGATCGGAGAAGAATTCGTCGACATTGCCGGCGCCCTTGATGGCTTCGATATTCACAACCGTCAGGCCGTCCGTGCTCTTGGCAAGATTGCTCCAGAGGAATCCTTCTTTCCGTTCGGCGACATAGTGAACAACATCCTGGATCACGCGGAAGGCTTCTTCCTGCTTGCCGGGATGAACGTGGATGACATTGACGATGAAGGTGGTCGGCTGCGGCTGGGCGGTGAAATGGGCGGAAATCGTATCCATTGCGGTTCCTTTCGAAAAAGCGGCTTCATGTGCCGCACCGGCACTGGATATCGAGAGTGAGATAGCGGATAAATGATCCGGTATTCACATAAGATCGGAATTATATTCCGCAATCGGGAGCCGTGATGGATAGGCTTGGAACGCTTGGGATCTTCGTACAGACGGCGGAAGGCGGCAGCTTCGTTGCGGGCGCGCGCCGGCTCGGTCTTTCGAGCTCCGCCGTCGGCAAGGCAATCGCCCGCCTGGAGCGGGAGATGGGCGTTCGCCTCTTTCACCGCTCGACCCGCAGCATGACGCTGACCGAAGAAGGCAGCTTCTTCCTCGACACCTGCCGGCGCATCATCTCAGAGCTGGATACGGCTCAGGCGGAGCTTTCGAAATCGCATGCGGCTCCTCGCGGCCACCTTCGCGTCAGCCTCCCCCTGGCCGGAATGCTGTTGATGCCGGCGATATCGGCCTTCATGCGCACCTATCCCGATATCACGCTGGATCTGGATTTTACCGATCGGCTGGTCGATGTGATCGAGGAGGGATTCGATGCGGTCATCCGAACCGGCGATGTCAGGGATACGAGGCTGATGAGCCGCAAGCTCGGTACATTCCGCTTTCAAATCGTCGCCGCACCCAACTATCTGAAAGCGGAAGGAATCCCGCTTGCACCTGAAGACCTGCTTCAGCACAAATGCTTGCATCATCGCTATCCCAGCACGGGCAAGCTGGAGCCGTGGCCTCTGGCGCGCAATGGGGAGGAGTTGCGGCTCGCTTTGCCGACGACGACGATCGCCAGCACCATCGAACCGCTCATCCACCTAGCCGAAAACGGCTTCGGCATCACGTGCCTGCCGCCCTTTGCCGTCAGCACGCAAATCGCGGACGGCCAGCTTGTGCCGCTGCTCGAAGACCATATCGCGAAGACAGGCATCTTTCGCGTATTGTGGCCCACGAGCCGCTACCTGTCCCCGAAGATACGTGCCTTTGTGGATTTTATGGCGGCCAATCTGTTTTCGCACCCGTCGGCCGCCTGAGGATTCCGCCCTCCTCACGCCTGCCCTCTCGCCGCCTCGAAGAACTCCTCCGGCCCATCCACTTCGACCAATCGCTTCCGGTCGATCAGCCAGAAGCGATTGCCGATCGATCGCACGAAACTGCGATCGTGCGAGACGAGAAGGCAGCTCGCCTCATTTGCCGTCAGTTCGCCCTCCAGCGCCTCCTGGCCGTCGATATCCAGATGGTTTGTCGGCTCGTCCAGCAGGTAGAAGTTTGGATTGGTCAGCCGCAGCGCCAGCATGGCGAGCCGCGCCTTCTGCCCGCCAGACAGACGGCCGATCTCCTTCCCCTGCATGTCGATACCGATGCCAACACCGACCAGCAGCGTGCGGGCGCGTTGTTCGCCGAGCTCGAACAAGCGCGTGATCATGCCGAGCGGCGTATCCTTTTCACCGAGATGGGAGAGCGCCTGATCACTGTAACCCAACACTAGAGACGGCGTCGGCTTGATTGGGCCGCCGGCAGACGGATCGGCGATCGCCCTACGGATCATCTCGACAAACCGCGTCTTGCCGGCACCATTCTGCCCGAGCAACACGATGCGGTCGCCCTGACAAATCCACTGCTGGCCGGTCTTGAATAACAACGTACCATCAGGCGTCGTCACCGAGGCATCCTCCAGCGTCAGCAGGACCTTGGCGTGGATGCCACGATTGGCGAGCTTGATCGAGCCGGAGGAACGCTCACGGTAGCCCGGTCTCGCGCTGTCCTCCAGCTTCTCGGCCCGCGCCTTCAATTGCTTCGTCTTCACCGTCAGGAGATCGCTGCCGGAATTGACGCCGATATTGTGGAGTTTGGCCGCCTGCTTGCGCAGCTGCTGCGCCGTCTTCATCTCTTTCTGATATCGCCGCTCGTCCGAGGCATCGACCTCGTCCAGCGCCGCACGCGCCCTGCTATACGGCAGCGCATAGGTTTGCGACTGATCCTGGCGCAGGAACAGGGTTCGATTGCAGACGGCATCGAGGAAGGCGCGGTCGTGGCTGGCGATGATGACGGGCACATCGCGCGGCAAGGCATTCAGCCAATCCTCCAGCAGTGCGATCTTGGCGAGATCGAGATGGTTGGTCGGCTCGTCGAGCAGCAGCACGTCGGGTTCCGTCACCCAGACCCGGGCAAGCACGGCAAGCCGCTGCCAGCCGCCGCTGAGCTGCGCCAACGTCCTCTCCCGCATCGCATCAGGTACATCAAGCGAATCGAGAGTGACGTCGACACGCCAGCTCTCGCTCGCGACTTGCTCCTGAGGCAAAGCGCGCATAACGGCATCATAGAAGGAGACGTCCAGCAGGTTCGCCGGCACGTTCTGTTCGACATAGCCGACGCGCAAGCCCCGGGCGCGGGTGATCTCACCTGTGGTCGGCTCCTGCCTGCCCGTGATGCAGTTGAGCAGCGTGGTCTTCCCGCGTCCATTCGCGGCGACGATGCCGACGCGGTCACCGGCATCCACCGTGAAATTGAGATTGGAAAACAGCGGCGCACCCATGGTGACGCCCAGATTGCGGAGATTGATCAGAGTCATGGTCTTTTCCGGTCTCGATCGAGCATCTCAAGACATCGCCGGCGGCTCCTTTTGCCGCGCTACGCCTATGCCGATGGCCAAAGCAGGCCAATGCTCGAAAACATGTCATGACGCGGCCACGTAGGTGCGCGAGCTCGCGTCGCCCAAAGGGCAGACCAGAAGGATTGAGTGAGAAAACAGCCTCTGATCAGCCCTGCAAACGCATCTGCAGGGCACGAGTCGGACCGAACTGGCGAATATGCCAGACTATCTTGGTCATACGGTCCTCCTCTCTTCTTTTCTCGACGGTTAAAGACTGCGTTGTTCGAATAGCATCGAACGCTGCCATTTACAATTGCGCAGATCGCCCGATGCCACGCGGGAGAGCAAAAAAGAGGCGATGCCGAAGCATCGCCCAAGTTTGCTGCATCGATGTAACGGCTTAGAACCGTTGCGTCAGCGTCAGCTTGAAGGTCCGACCGGGTTCGGAATAATAGGAAGCAGGCTGGGTCAGCGTGCCGCTATAGGACGGTGCGTTGAGAGCGTCGTAATAGGTCTTGTTGAAGATGTTGTAGACGCCGCCGCGAATGCTAAGGCCCTTCACCTGCTCCGGTTCCCACCAGGCTGTGAGATCGAAGATACCGTAGGCAGGGGTTTGCAGCGTATCGCCTGTCTTCTTCGCCTCGCGCGCCGCGGTGATGAAAGTCAGGTCCGTTCCCCAGACATCAGCCGCATAGCCGACAGTGAAGGCCGCCTTGGCCGGAGCGACGGAGCCGATCCACTGGCCAGTATCGGAATCCTTGCCGTTGACATAGGCAAGCGAGCCCTTGACGTGGATGCCATTGTCGAACGTCTTGTGCGCGTTGACCTCGATACCGAACATGCGGACATTGGCGCGGTTGAAGTATTCAGTGATCCCGAGCGGATAGGTGCCCGTAGGATCGCGATAATTCAGCGTGTCGATGAAGTTCTTGTACTTGTTATAGAAGGCGCCGATATGGCCGCCGAAATCGTCATCGCCGAGGTTGGTGCCGATTTCGATGCCGTTGCTGGTCTCGGGCTTCAGGTTCGGATTGCCGATGTTGACGTAGCCGCCAGGTACGCCGTAGTTCACATAGAGTTCGCTGACGTTAGGTGCACGGAAGGCCATCGCCCACTGCGCATAAAGTTCGACATTGTCCTGCGGCTGATAGGATGCGCGCAGCTTCGGCGAGAAGCGGCTGTCGGATTGTCCGGGGGGCAGGCCATCATAGTTCGCGCTATCACGATAGGCAGCCGTGTTCTTCGGCGAGTAATCATACCAGTCGAAGCGCAGACCCGGCGTCAGATAGAAATTGCTGGAGCCCAACTCGATCTTGTCGTCGATGAAGGCGCCGACGCGCTTGCCATCGACATCGGGCATGTCGGACTGGTTGGTATGGAGGAATGCACAAGTAGCGCGCCAGCGTGGGTTGCTGCAGCTATCCTTGCCGGCTGAGTACTGGTGAACCTTGTCAAAGGCGACGTCGAGACCGAAGGTGAGCTGGTGATGCAGGTTGCCGGTGTCGAAAGACTTCGACGCGTTGCCGCTGAAGCCGATACTGCGGTCTTCCATTTCGTTAAGACGAGAATAGTCGCCAATAACCGACGTGTATCTGTAACCCGCGGTACCGGTTTCACGCACGAGATTCTGCCAGTAGAAAACGGCATTGGCTGTATCAAGCAGTGAATCGGCATTCTCGGCTTCATATTTGTAATCGAGCGACACGCGATTGCGCTCGACATTGTCTGTACCATTGTAATTGCCGGGCCGGAAGTTTCCGGTCGGGCTCTGCAAGGTCATCAAATCCGTGTCTTTATCCTTGTTGTAGTGCTCGGCGGTAATACCGAGGGAGCCGACGTCGGTATATTGGCGGATCTTGAACAGGCCGCTTTTCTGATTGTAGTCAGCCGGATTCGCTTCTGTACGCTTGGTCGAATAGCCGCCGACATCGCCGTTGTTCTCAAGCTCGTGACCGTGGGTGTAGCCGCCCTGGAAGAGAACGGCGGTATTGTCGATGCGCTTGGCAACAGCGGCCGAACCGCCAATGCTCCGGTCGTCACCATTATAACCGAACTTAAAGATGCCACCCCAGGTGGAGCCTGGCGCAATCAGATCTTCCGGCTCCAGCGTGCGCAGCACGAAAGCTCCGCCGAGAGCACCCGAACCGGCACGGCTGGAATCAGCGCCGCGCACGACATCGACACTGGAAAGCGCGTTGAAATCGAAGCTGTTGATGCCACCGTCCGATTCGCGTGAAGCATCAAGAAGGAAAGGAATTTGGATACCGTCGACGGTGGTCAAAACGCGGTCGTCGCCAAGGCCGCGAATATTGACGCCGCCGGTCGTACGGTTGAAGCCGACGCCGACTTCGGTGCTGCGGCCGAGATCCTCGATACGTGTGATTTGCTGGTCGTCGATGTCCTTGGCCGTCGTCTCGCTCGTGGTCGGAGAGTCGGCAAGCACATCCTTGTTCGCCTTGCCTTTGCCCTTCACGACGATCGGTTTCAGATTGGTGACTCGATCGCCCTTGGCGGCCTCGCCCGTCGCCTCTTCATTTTGAGCGGCTGTTTGCGCAAAAGACGTCGTCGCCAGCCCGAGAGCGAGAAACGCGGTGCATGCCAAGAGGGCCGAGCGTGAGCGCCGGACAACCATAACCATTCCTTTCGAATTGCTTCACCGGGCTGGCTGGTTGCTGCGTCGAAAGCAGGCAAGGGGCTGGCTAGGTTATCTTGTTAACGGGCGGAAATATTCCGCCTTCTTTCTGCCGCATAAAAAACATGAGTATTATTGTCAATATATTCGGCGCACTTAATCATGAATAAAATTGTCACCTTTTAAGACAAGAGGCGAACGTTGCTGAATTGCAACGAAATGACAGCCTCATGCGTTCTATCGGCATCATCATTAGAATTGGCTGAATTACTTGATGCTGTTTAGAATTGTTTCATTAGTCTCCGCCGCCGTCCTTTTCATGGCCGCCTCTCTCCCGCAGACCGGCCCGATACCCGAGCAAAAACCGGATCAGGAACAAGTTCAGCCGGATGGCAAAGCGCCGATCCCGGCAGAAAAACCCTCGGCATCACCGGACGGCCCTGTCGTTCCGGCGGAAAAGCCGACGGCTCAACCGGAAGAAAAGCCGGCGCCACGGCCGGAGGAACAGACAAACGGCCAACAGATGCAAGGCCCTCCCCGTCCGCCCCTGACCATCGCTTCCGAACCGGATGATCAGCACCAGGCCTGCCTAAAGGCGCTGACCGCCATCGGAGCGACTTTCAAAGAGATCGCCCGCATCGACGATGGCAATGGCTGCGGCATCGACAAGCCGATCGCGCTTAGCTCTCCGCTGCCGGGCATAGAATTCAAGCCCGAAGGGAAAATGCGCTGCGAAGCCGCTCTCGCTTTGGCTCAATGGATGAAGGAAAGCGTCATTCCATCAGCGACGGCATTGGACAATGGCAAGATCGTCACGATCAATCAGGCATCGACCTATGTCTGCCGGCTGCGCAACAATGCTTCCACCGGCAAGATCTCCGAGCATGCCCGCGGCAACGCCATAGATGTCGCGAGTTTTACCTTCGAAAACGGCAAGACCATCGCAATCGAGCCACGCCGCGAAGATCCGACGCTGACAGGCGCATTCCAGCGTGCGGCCAGTGCGTCTGCCTGCCTCTATTTCACGACGGTTCTAGACCCGGAAAGCGACGCTGCCCACGAGACCCATTTTCATCTCGACGTCATCGAAAGGAATGGCGGCTTTCGTTACTGCCACTAGAAACGCGTCGTGGGCTTGGTCCCACGATGATCTTTGAATCTCTTCATATCCCGAGGCCTACATTCGAGAACCATAGGTCTCTATAGATCGCCACCGCCGTTTCGTCCGGCGCTCGCTCCTGAGTGAGCCAAACCGACCGAATGGAGCGAGCCTCGCCGCCATTCGGAATTTTCGCGGATTGCATGGGATCGGATGCCCCGATGCAGGGGATGAAATAGGCGGGCATCAAAGCACGAGCGCTGAATCCGGTATCCTCGCGGGTAATTATGACGGCAAGCCCGACCCTCTCATTCGCCTGCCAGGGCACGATGAGCCGGCCTCCGGGTCGCAACGCCTGCAGCCATGACTTCGGCGGCGCCACCACGCCGGCACTCACATAGATCAGATCGGCATCCGGAAGCTCGAACGAAGTCGCATCGGCACAGATGACGGAAACGTCTTTATAGGAGGCGAGGTTGTCTCGCGTGCGGCCGGCCAATACCTCATCGATCTCGATGGCATGGACATGCCCACCCGGTGTCACCAGCGTTGAGAGAATGGCGGTGTAGTATCCCGTCCCCGTGCCGATCTGAACGACGGTTTCGCCGGGCTTGGGCGCGACGGCACCCAGGAAAGCGGCATGGAGAAACGGCTCGCCATTGTTGATGCCCTTCGATCTGTCCAGGGAGACCAGAACATTCTGATAGAGAAAGGCAGGATCGCTGCTCGGCGTTTCGAGATAGCGTCCCTTGACCACGATCTGCCAAGGCCCCGGTCCCATGAAGGCTTCGCGCGGCACCTGGCGGAAGGCCCGCTCTAGCCTTTCATCCACCGAGTTGCTGGCGGCAGCCATCATTTTCGCATGGAAGGCGCGTATATCGTCCAAGCTGGCACGGCTGTCTGCAGTCACGATCTGCCTCCACTCTTCCATCCGATGATGTCGGTGTCCGTTGTCGATCCTGTTGCCGATGGCGTCAAGCGAACGGGCGGTTTTTCTCCCTTGAACCGCATCGCACTCTGCTGCAGGTGGAGCCGAATCGGCAGAGGTTCTGAGTTCAAACGGCCTCGGTTGAATCGGATTCTGAACTTAAAATAGTCCTTCGATGTAGCCCTGATCATTAAGGAAAATCCTCTCGGCTGCCGGCGATTTCGGCAGGCCGGGCATGGTCATGATCTCGCCGGTGATGACGACGACGAAGCCGGCCCCGGCTGAAAGGCGTACCTCGCGAACGGGTACGATATGGCCTTCGGGTGCTCCCCGAACATTTGGATCGGTCGAGAAGGAATATTGCGTCTTCGCCATGCAGACCGGCAGATGCCCGTAACCCTGATCCTCCCAGGACCTGAGCTGATCTCGCACGGCCTTGTCAGCCGTCACCTCGCCGGCATGGTAGATCTTGGAGGCCACGATCTCGATCTTCTCCAGCAAGGGAAGATTATCGGGATAGAGCGGCTGGAATTTCGCCTGGCCGGATTCGGCAAGCTCGACCACTTTGTGCGCGAGATCGGTTATGCCCGCCGAGCCCTCGGCCCAGTGCCGGCAAAGGATGGCCTCGGCGCCGAGACGGGCGACATAATTCTTCAGCGCCTCGATTTCGGCTTCCGTGTCCGAAACGAAATGATTGATTGCGACGACGACAGGCACGCCGAACTTGCGGACATTGGCGACATGCCGGCCGAGATTGGCGCAGCCCTTCACCAAAGCCTCGACATTCTCCCTGCCGAGATCGTCCTTCTTGACGCCGCCATTCATCTTCAAGGCCCGCACGGTCGCGACGATGATGGCGGCATCCGGCGAGAGCCCGGACTTGCGGCATTTGATATCGAAGAATTTCTCCGCACCCAGATCGGCGCCGAAGCCGGCTTCCGTCACGACGTAATCGGCAAGCTTCAGTGCCGTGCGCGTCGCAATCACCGAGTTGCAGCCATGGGCGATATTGGCGAAGGGACCGCCATGCACCAGTGCCGGATTGTTCTCCAACGTCTGCACAAGGTTCGGCTGCATGGCGTCCTTCAGGAGCACGGCCATGGCGCCGTCGGCCTTCAGGTCGCGGGCATAAACGGGCGTACGGTCGCGGCGATAGCCGATGATGATGTTGCCGAGCCGCTTTTCCAGATCCTTGAGATCGGATGCCAGACAAAGGATGGCCATCACCTCGGAGGCGACGGTGATATCGAAGCCACCTTCGCGCGGAAAGCCGTTCGCAACGCCGCCGAGCGAGGAGACGATATCGCGCAATGCGCGGTCGTTCATATCCATTGCGCGGCGCCAGGTGATGCGCCTGATATCGATATTCTGCTCGTTGCCCCAATAGATATGGTTGTCGATCAGCGCGGCAAGCAGATTATGGGCAGAGGTGATCGCATGGAAATCGCCGGTGAAATGGAGGTTGATATCTTCCATCGGGATAACCTGCGCATAGCCGCCGCCGGCCGCCCCGCCCTTCACGCCGAAGCATGGGCCGAGCGACGCCTCGCGTACGCAGACCACGGCCTTCTTACCGATGCGGTTCAGGCCGTCGCCAAGGCCAACCGTCGTGGTGGTCTTGCCCTCACCCGCAGGCGTCGGGTTGATCGCCGTGACGAGGATCAGTTTGCCGTCCTTCTTGCCAGCCTGTGCTGCAATGAACGCTGCACCGATCTTTGCCTTGTCGTAACCGTAAGGTGCGAGATCTTCCGCCGGAATACCGAGCTTGGCACCGATCTCCATAATCGGCAGCTTCTTCGCCGCGCGCGCAATCTCGATATCGGATGCCACTGTCGTCGCCATAAGTCTCGCCCCCAAACATACGGTCATTTCCCTGTCGGGATAAACCAATATGTTTCGGGTGTGAATAGTTGGCGAAGCCCCTCCCTATCGAAACGCGCCGCCTTGTCTCACGATGCCGGCATGCCTATTTTCGGCGTCCAATCAAACCGCGGAAGAAGGAAAAGATATGAAGTCCCTGGAATTGCTGGTCGAGCGCATCATTCTCTCCAGTCGCTGGCTTCTGGTGATCTTCTATCTCGGTCTTGCCGCCTCACTCGCCGTCTACGCCGTTTCGTTCGCTTACAAGTTCTACAAGGTCGCGATCAACGTGCTGGTCTATGAAGAGGCCGATATGATCCTTGCGATCCTCGGCCTAATCGATGCCGCCCTGGTGGCGAGCCTGATCGTCATGGTGATGATTTCCGGCTACGAGAATTTCGTCAGCCGCTTCGACGAGGCCGAGGGTGAGGTTTCCTTCCTCGGCAAGCTCGATTCAGGCAGCCTCAAGATCAAGGTCGCATCCTCGATCGTCGCCATTTCCTCGATCCACCTGCTGCAGATCTTCCTGAACGCCACTCAATACGACAACGCCAAGCTGATGTGGTTCACCATCATCCATCTGGCCTTCGTCGTGTCCGCGCTATTGCTGGGCTTCCTGGAAAAAATCATGGCGAAAGCCAAAGCCAAGGATAGCTAAGGCCGGGAGTGACTACTTGCCGGCCATTGCCGATGCGCTGGTCATCGGCGCAGGAGCTGCCGACGGTGCCGGCGCGGCACAATCGGAAATCGATTGATTGTCCCTACAGTTGCGCGCCGAGACCAGCGCATCGGCATCGGCGAGCTCCGTCGTCAGCCTCAGCCTCAACGCGTCCATCTGCGAAATCAGATGAATGCCGTTCGGGTCGGTTCCAAGCATCAGATCGACAAGTCCCCGGTCCACGCCCATCTTGTCGAGGAAGCTGACCAGCCTCGCCCTCTGCGCCTTGTCGAGCTTGGTCGTATCGTACTTGCCGACGAATTTACGGCCGATCTCTCTCTTGGAGATGACCTTGCGCTTGCCATCCACCATCTCATATTCGGTGCGGTACTGGACACGCACCTCGCTGTAGGTCGTTGTGATCTGATGAACGCCCAGCAGCGCGAAGGGGCTGGAAACGCGCTGGACACCGCCTGCAAAAAACAGCGGGCAGGCCGAAAAGCAGATTGCGCCATCCGAGAATGGCTGTCCTGTTATCGAGCCGTCCTTGGCAAAAGCTGCCGAGCAGATCGGCTCGGCATAGGGGCATGCCCGCGAGCGAGTACGCCCGACTGCGATCGAAAGCTTCTGCTTCCGAATGATACGAGCCATCTCCATGGCTGCTTTGACATCGCCGCCTGGCGAACTGACGATTATGGGCAACTTGCGATCGCCGACCTGTTTCAGGATTTTCTGCAGCTTCCGCGGCGTATCTGCCATGATCTGCCCTTCGGCGGAGATCCAGTCCGGACATGTATTATCGGCACGGCACTGGCCCATCTCGCCGTGAACGAGCAAGAACCGCATCGGCGTGCCGCCGGCAACGCCAGCCGCTTCGGCAAGCACAGGCGAAACAAGCAGAAGCGAAACGCCGGTGACGAACCACAACAGCGTTTGACAGCAGCGCGCCGCAAGCTGCGGGAAGAAGCGAAAATCCATGAGTCATACGCCTGCAAGCGATTACCTTGGCAAGACCGATAGCAACCGCTTTGGGCCTTCGCAAGGCGCGCCGATGCGGCAACGCATCATTTGATGAAACTCCCGGCCGCTTGCACCCATGCAAGAGCTGGCGACGAGAAAATTGAGCACCGGCGGACCTCAGGAACGAGAGATGGAACCGAACTGATGCTGTGACAAACGGTTAATCCTAACATGAAGCATGGGACAGTTTTGGATCAAGCCGCGGCTCTTTGCCAGCTCGGGATCTCCCCTGTCCAAACGCACATTCGGGCCTCATTTTGACCGGGCAAATGCGCTTCGTCGGGTTGCTCCCTAGCTGTCGAGGTCGACGCAAATTGTATGGCTTCGTCGAAATTAGGCTAACGGAAACGCTATTTTTACGCTTAATGACCATTTTGGGCGAAGATTTGCGTAGTTTTGCATGACTGAATATTAAAATATATGAAAATGAAATTATTTCTGGTCCTGTGGTATTTTTGCGTCTAGCATTCACTCCTAAATCCGGTATTTGATAACGATAACACGCTGTGGGCGCTTCAACTCATATGTCCTATATCATTACTGCCGAGAGACAATTGCTGCTTTCTGCCGAGTTGGCTGCTGCTCGGACACAAGCGGCCTTTGCACTGGCCTTGGAACGGACCGGGTCAGCTTTTGGCTTCAGCCATATGGCTCTCATGAACGCCCCGGTTCCCGACGACACGATGATGACGCCGTTGCTCATCGAAGGCACGATGCCGGCTCAATTCGTACGTGAATTCGATCGCCATCAGCTCGTTCGCCGTTGTCCAATGCTGTTGCGCACGCGCGATTCGGTCATGCCGCGCTCCTGGCATCTGCTGGAAAAGGACGCCGAACCCGACGCGGATTTGCCGCGCGAACTTCGCGCGCTCCTGATCAACTACAATTGCCCGATGAGCGTCATCATTCCGGTCAACGCCCCGGATGGTCAACGCCTTGTCTTCTGGTTCATGGGCAATCGCAACAGTCTCGGCCAGAGCGAGATCAACGAACTCACCCTGATCATGCTGCAGGCGCTCGATGCTTATAATTGCCTCAAGCGCAACGACAGTGCCGCGCCGCACTCGCTTTCGGCACGTGAGCTGGAAGTGGTTCGCTGGACGGCTCAGGGGAAGACCTCGGTGGAGATCGGCCAGATCCTCACCCTCTCCGACCATACGGTCAACGCCTATATGATGAATGCGATCAAGAAGCTCGATTGCGTCAACCGCACACAGCTTGTCGCAAAAGCCATCCGCCTGAAGCTGATCAGCTAGGCGAGTCCTCACTCAAGCACCTCCGTACGGAGCCCGACGACCGGGCCAAGCGTATGCGCGCCTGCCGCGCCGGAACGGACGGCAATCCACTTCTTCTTTAGCGACCGCCCAGAACCGTACGGATTTCAACGAGACTCGAACGCACCCGCAGAATATGGAAGCCCATGGTCGCGAGATGGCTCGGCATGAAGGAGCTATCTTCGGGTCCATTGGAAATGATGAAGGGCTGAATGCGCAAAGCCGTCTGCAACTGCGTCGTGACGTCGGCCCAAAGCGCGCTGACATTACGCTCGGCGATCACCTGCTGGAAATCCGAACGAGCCGCCATCAGGATACCGTAGCTTGCGTAGAGCTGCCCGTAAGCAAACCAAAAACGATCGTCAGCCCGCGTATCCAGCCAGCCGTAGCTGTGATCCCCTGCTCTCTTGGCCAATATATCCGCCGTACTACCGAGATCGTTGGCAATGTGGTCGACGAACTGCAGGAGATTGTCGGCGCGTCCGTCGAAAATCGCCTTGCAGTTGCCCAGGTCACTATTAAAGCTGCGCAGATTGCTCATTGCGGCGCGATAATAGCTTGGGCTCGGCGTCTTCGGCCCGAAGGGATGCAGGCCGAAATACCAGCTGGACTCATCGAATTGCAGGTTGCCGCGCGCCTTCTGCAGATCGCTGTTGATGCCGGAGGTTCCGCGCACGCGGCCGAGTGTGTCGACCAGCTCCGCCGAGGTACGGCGAACGACAGAATTGATGCCCCGCTGGAAGGAAGCCTTGTTGTCCAGGAATGGCGTGTCATCCCATGAAATGCCGAAGAAGCCGAGCTTGTAGAGCAGCATCGAGGAAATCCAGGCATTCTGGTTGACGTTGAAATCGATCAGATCGGTGGCAACGTCGACGACAGCCGAGGTTTGGCAGGCCTTGGCCGCCGTTGCCGCGGCCTGCTGGCCGTCTGTTGCAGGCAGTTCTTGCCCGGCCGAATATTTGCGCTCGGAAAATTTATAGACATCCGGATAGGCCGGATTGAACCCTGTCCAGACCTGCGTCTGCCAAACGAAATAGATATAGAGCAGCGCCATCAGCGTCACGAAGGCGGCGACCGGCAGCTTGATCAGCCAGTTGCGCTGCCGATACCAGCCATGCGCTGCAAGAAATGGCCAGCTAAGCCCGACAAAAACCAATCCTAGCCAGCGTGCGATAGCGGCCCAGATCCGCTTGAAGAACGCCGTGATCGAGTCAAGCATGGACACGCCTCCTAAACCGTACCGCGCATCCCGCCGACACGCAAAGGACGCACCACACCAAACCTGCGCAATGGACGTCGCGAAAATCCCCGCGGCCCTCGGATCATTAAGTCCTTATCGCCATTCACGTTCCAGCAAATATGTGTTCTTGGGAAAAACAACAACCGTCCGCTTGGAATTTTCCATGACGGACGACAATCAACCCTCCGGTTGCACCTCTTCCGCCGCTCCGCTCGGGTCAGTGGATGCGGGGAGCAGATGCGGCTCCAGCCGTCTTTTGAAGACGGCATCGACATGAGCCTTGCGCACGGCGAGGTCATGCCCCGCCAGCACATTCGCCTCGAATGCCTGGATCAGGCTCTCAACCGCTGCCGTTCGCGAAACCGTGGTCGATGCCGGCGCCGCTTCTGCCGCCAATGCCTTGAGCAAGGCAATCCGTTGCTCGATATCGATGGTCAGCTTAGCGGCCATAGCGCCGATGGCGGCGATCTGCCTATTCAGAGCAGCCGCCAGCCCTTCATAAATGTCTATAAGACGCTGTCGCACGGTCCGGCGGGATTGAAGCTCCTGTTCTTGCCGCCGAATATCATCCTGCTCCAGCAAGAGAGCACGATAGTCCCCTTCGAGTTCGGACTGCAGATCGGCATGGCGCGAGGATGGGCGGTTGCGTCGCTGATACATGAGCTTTTCCGCCAAGGCATTGGCCCTGCGTTGCATCTCCTCTATATCGAAATCGAGCTTCCGCCGGCGTTCGATCACGCCTTCCAGCTGTAGTTCGCAGTCATGAAAGCATCGGGAGAATACAGGTCTTGCCTGCTTGAAAAGAAGGTCGAGTTCGGCCGATACGTTAAGGATCGTATCGAGATCGGCGATGATAGCCTCCGGCTTCATCGGTCCACGCGCCAGCGTCCGGCTGAGCAGGCTTGCATTTTCAAGACCAACCTTCTCGTTGAACAATCTGCGATGCTGCAAGTCCGCCTCCTCGGTCGCATGATCCAGCTCTTTGACCAGCGACAGGGCGGTTGATTTCCACCGATCGAGCAGTTCGACGGCTTCGCGGACAGACGCTTCTTCGACAGGAAAATTGACGACCTCGACGCGCTCGCCCTCCCTGGCGTGGCCGGCGAGCGTCGCCACGGCCGAATTCGCGTCGTTCATGGCGTCATCGAGCGTCGCTTGTGCCTTATCGAGCATGCCATCGAAGGAATGAGACCTGACCATGAAAGCATTCCCTCCCCTACCTCTAGCGCGAGACTAGCCGCTTCCTGAGGCGAAGGAAATGCTCGAAAACTATTGGGCAGCGGCAGGATTCTTCAGATAGGCAATCAGGTTGTCGAGGTCCTTGTCGCTTTTCAGACCCGGGAACGTCATCCGGGTGCCTTTGACGAGGAATTGCGGCGCCGGCAGATATTTCCGCAGCAACGCTTCATCCCAGACCTTGCCGTCGGCGCCGAATGCCCGCATCGCCGGTGAGTAGACATAATCGGGCTTGCTTGCGACGGCTCGTCCGACGACCCCCATCAACGAGGGGCCAACCCGATTGTCAGGCCCGGTCGCCGTGTGACAGGCACCGCATTTCTTGAAAACGACGGCGCCAGCGACCGCATCGCCGTCTGCAAGCGCGCAAGAGGTCGAGGCAAGCACGATGGCGGCCGACAGCAGACAAAGCAGTTTCATCATCCCTCCCGATCAGCTCAATCCCGACCAACGATCATATGCCGAGGAAAGTCGGCAACGCTACTGAAAGCCCGCGGGCGGCGCTTCACTCGCAGGTGATCGCCTCTTCCCAATGACGACGGCAGAGCGAGACATATTTGTCGCTGCCGCCGATCTCGATCTGCGCCCCTTCGTGAACGACCTTGCCGGCGGCATCCAGGCGCACGACCATCGTCGCCTTGCGCCCACAATGGCAAATGGTGCGCACCTCGCGCAATTCGTCGGCAATGGTCAGCAGTTCCTGCGATCCCGGAAATAAGCGTCCGTGGAAATCCGTGCGCAGCCCGTAAGTCATGACCGGAAGGCCGAGGCGGTCGACGATATGGGCAAGCTGCCAAACCTGCTCGCGCGTCAGAAATTGCGCCTCATCGACGAAAACGCAGGCAAGCGGCTCACTTGCATGCATTTCATCGACCATCGCATAGAGATCGTCGCTCGTTTCGAACGGCAAAGCATCCATCGTCAGTCCGATGCGCGAGGCGATCGTGCCGCGGCCGGCGCGATCGTCGAGGGCTGCGATGAAGGCTGCGGTGCGCATGCCGCGCTCCTGATAATTATAGGCAGCCTGCAGCAGCATCGTCGATTTGCCGGCATTCATAGTCGAATAGTGGAAGTAGAGCTTGGCCATGACATTCTCCTTGAATGCTTCATGGGTGCTGCAGGACGATAAGGAAAGATGGTCGCGGCGAAAACCACAGGATTCAGGCGTGCTTCGCTTAGAGCGCAAAAGCCTTGGCCACAGGCGGGCAGAAAAAGACGGGCGTCGCATTCAGCCCCCTCAAACCGCCGCAAATACACTGTGGTCGCTTGAAAATGTCAGTTATTGATGGTTGCTTGGGAACGTTAGACTGGGAGTCACGCAATGATAAAAATGACCCTTACTGCATTCGCTTTCGCCTCAACTCTCTCCGCACTGACATTGGGCGCCACCGCGGCCTCCGCAGCCGAGCCGGCAAGCTGTAGCACCGTACATTTCGCCGATGTAGGCTGGACCGACATCACTTCCACGACGGCCACCGCCTCCATCCTCCTGAAGGCTCTTGGCTACGACACCGACGTCAAGGTGCTCGCCGTGCCGGTGACCTACCAGTCGCTGAAGAACAAGGACATCGATGTCTTCCTCGGCAACTGGATGCCCTCCATGGCCGAGAACATCAAACCCTTCGCTGCGGACAAATCGGTCGAAACCGTGCGCGCCAATCTGGAAGGCGCCAAGTACACGCTGGCGACCAATCAAAAGGGCGCGGATCTAGGCATCAAGGACTTCAAGGACATCGCCGCCCACAAGGATGAGCTTGACGGCAAGATCTACGGCATCGAGCCGGGCAATGACGGCAACCGGCTGGTGATCGACATGGTCGACAAGAACACCTTCGGCCTCAAGGGCTTCGAAGTGGTCGAATCCTCCGAACAGGGCATGCTCGCTCAGGTCTCCCGCGCCGATAAGGAAGGCAAGCCGATCATCTTCCTCGGCTGGGCCCCGCATCCGATGAACACCACCTACAAGATGACCTATCTCACCGGCGGTGACGACGTGTTCGGACCGAACTTCGGTGGTGCGACCGTCTATACCAACGTCCGGGCAGGCTACTTGCAGGAATGCCCGAATGTCGGCACCTTCGTTAAAAATCTCGTCTTCTCGCTGCCGATGGAAAACGAAATCATGGGCAAGATCCTGAATGACGGCAAGGATCCGGAAGTCGCAGCGACGGAATGGCTGAAGGCCAACCCCGCAGCAATCACGCCGTGGCTCGCCGGCGTCACCACCAAGGACGGCGGTGACGGCCTAGCGGCGGTCAAGGCCAAGCTCGGCCTGTAATACGAGGATGGATGGAGGGGCGGCCAAACCGCCCCTTTCTCTTCCTTGAACGGACTGCTTGCTTTCGCGTCCCGCCATTCCCGGACAATGGTCCACTTGGCGTGACAGACCGTATTCTTCGGCGGCACCTCCGGCTTCATACGTAACAATCGGAAACGCCGCCCCCAATCATGGGCAAAGACGTGAACTGGTTAACCGATTACCGCATCCCCATCGGGCCATGGGCCAAAGCCGTCGTCGACTGGCTGACGAGCAATGTCACATGGTTCTTCGACGGCCTTTCCTTCGTTGTCGCGCATGGAATCAACGGACTGCTGTTCGTCTTGCAGGCACCGCATCCGCTGATCGTCGTCGTTGTCTTCACGGCAATCGCCTACTGGATGCGCCGGAGCGTCACGATCACGGTCCTCACCCTGATTGGCCTGCTGATCACCATCAACCAGGGTTACTGGAAAGAGACGACCGAGACGCTGGCGCTGGTGCTGGCTTCCACCTTCGTCTGTATGCTGGTCGGCGTCCCCCTCGGTATCGCGGCTGCCCGACGTCCCTGGCTCTACGCCATCATGCGGCCGATCCTCGATCTGATGCAGACCATCCCGACCTTCGTGTATCTGGTGCCGGCAATGATCCTGCTCGGCCTCGGCATGGTCCCCGGTCTGGTCGCCACCGTCGTCTTTGCTCTTCCCGCACCGATCCGCATGACGCGCCTTGGCATCATTTCCACTCCCCCTTCGCTGGTGGAAGCGGCCGAATCCTTCGGCGCGACGCCACGCCAGGTTCTGCGCAAGGTCGAGCTTCCCTTTGCCACGCCGCAGATCATGGCCGGCCTGACACAGACCATCATGCTGTCGCTCTCGATGGTCTCGATCGCTGCCCTTGTCGGCGCCCCCGGTCTCGGCGTGCCGGTTCTGCGCGCGCTGAATAGCGTCAACGTCGCCAAGAGCTTCGATTCCGGCGCCTGCATCGTCATCCTGGCGATCATTCTCGACCGTATGTTCCGCGCGCCCGGCGAAGGAGACCGCTCATGACCGTCGCCGTTGATTTCAAAAATGTCAGCATCATCTTCGGCGATCGTCCCGATGCCGCGCTGAAACTTGTCGATGAAGGCAAGTCGCGCGACGACATCGGCAAGTCGACGGGCATGGTGCTCGGAGTCGCCAATGCCTCGCTGCAAATCGAAGAGGGTGAAATCCTCGTGCTGATGGGCCTGTCCGGCTCCGGCAAATCGACGCTGCTGCGCGCCGTCAACGGCCTGGCGCCGGTAGTGCGCGGCGAGGTCTCCGTCAACACCAAGAACGGCGCCGTCAGCCCCTACTCCTGCAGCCCAAAAGCCCTGCGCGACCTGCGCATGCACACCGTCTCCATGGTCTTCCAGCAGTTCGCGCTTCTGCCCTGGCGAACGGTGGCCGACAATGTCGGCTTCGGGCTTGAGCTTGCCGGCGTTCCGGACACCGAACGCAAGAAGCGCGTCGACGAACAGCTCCAGCTCGTCAACCTGACGCAATGGGCCAATCGCAAGGTCAACGAACTGTCCGGCGGCATGCAGCAGCGCGTCGGTCTCGCCCGTGCCTTTGCAACCGGCGCGCCGATCCTGCTGATGGACGAGCCGTTCTCGGCGCTGGACCCGCTGATCCGCACCCGCCTGCAGGACGAGCTTCTGGAGTTCCAGCGCCGCCTGAAGCGGACGATCCTCTTCGTCAGCCACGATCTGGACGAGGCATTCCGCATCGGCAACCGCATCGCCATCATGGAAAGCGGCCATATCATCCAGTGCGGAACGCCACAGGAGATCGTCAAGAACCCAGCCGATCAATATGTGGCCGACTTCGTGCAGCACATGAATCCGATCAGCATGCTGACGGCACGGGACGTCATGCAACAGGGCGTCGGACATTCGGCCAATGCCGGTTCCGTCACCGCCACGGCAACCGCCGCGACACCGCTCATCGATATCCTTGACGCCCTGACGCGCCAGCCAGGCAATATTGGCGTTGTTGACAATGGCACGATTATTGGAACGATCTCGGCGCAAGACGTTGTGTCGGGTCTCACCAGCCACCGGCGAAAGGAGTAGTCGTTCGCGACTGCTCCTCAATTCATGGAGCCGTTAATGAATGACAAACCATCGGTGATCAGGGAAACGGATGAGGATGCGCGCAGTCAGGCGCGCGACCTCATGCACAAAGCCGCACATGCAGCCTTGGCCGTCATCGACCCCGAAACCGGCTTTCCCTTCGTCAGCCGCGTCCTGATCGCCATGGATGCCGATGGCGCTCCGGTCATCCTGGTTTCCGGCCTTTCCTCACATACCAAGGCTCTGATGAGGGACAGCCGCGCTTCGGCGCTCTTTGGCGAGCCCGGCAAGGGCGACCCTCTCGCTCATCCCCGCTTGACCTTGCGCTGCAGCGCGGAGCGCATCGATCGGCAAAGCCAAGCGCACGATCGCATCCGAGCGCTTTTTCTCGATCGCCACCCGAAATCCAAGCTCTATATCGACTTTCCGGATTTCTGCTTCTTCCGCCTCGTTCCGCTCGATGCCAGCCTGAACGGCGGCTTTGGAAGGGCTTACATCTTGTCCTCAAAAGACCTGATGATGCTTTAAACCGAAAACAAAATCCGGCGGCAATAAAATCATACAATAGTGCGAGAATTAGTAGGTGGACAGCCTGACGTAGAAGCAGCCAATATTCTCAGGTTGCAAATCCGCAGTGACCAAAATTGGCATGTTTGCGGCTCCGAAACGATAAGAATCGACCTATTTTGGTCTAATTTAGCCCCTGGATGGGACGCTGGAGACCTCAGCATTATCGCCGAGGCATCATACGTACATACCTAAAACAGCATACTCGATACCTTAAATTTAGGTATATACAATCTTCGACCCCTCTTGGTATTGTTAGATATCGGTTAGGACCGGCTTGGAAATAGCACAGTTTCTGATGTACGCTCCGCATTGGGAAGATTAACAGATGAAGACAAGAGATTTGGCCGAACATTCTAATGTTGCGGCAGCATTATTATCAGCAATGGCGAACCCAAAGCGTCTTTTGATCCTTTGCAGTCTCGTTAAGGGTGAAGTTCCTGTTGGCGTTCTTGCCAATCAGGTTGGACTGAGCCAATCAGCACTTTCTCAGCATCTTTCGAAGCTTCGCGCTCAGAAGCTGGTCAAGACGCGTCGCGATGCTCAAACGATTTACTACTCCAGCACATCAGAATCCGTGATCCGTGTTCTTGAAACGCTGGAAGACATTTATTGCGAGCCGGAAAAAAGTAGATCGGCTGCTTAAGAGCTTGCAATAGCTCAAGGCCTGTCGACAGACGATCTCCGGGGAACACTTTAGACCCTGAAAGATCGACTTGCTTTCATCACCAGGTGTTTTACTGCTTTAACTGGCAAATCTTCAGATTTGCCAGTTTTTTCATGTCTGGACGAGCTCGCATCACGCCTGCAGACAACTCCGCGCCCGGCACCGCCGACCTGCCGCGATCCAATTCCTGCCGTACACCAGCCTCCTTTCCCGACCCCATCTTTGCCTTGACGCAAATAGGCCGGCTGATAATTTGACCAAGCAGTAAATATAATCGCGCGGCGCGGCGCCGCGGTCGGGTAACAGGCCCCCGAATGGCCATTGGAGAACAGCATGTCGGACCGTTTGAATGCCACCCCCAACGATTTGCGCGCCTTCTGGATGCCGTTTACGGCCAACCGCCAATTCAAGAAGGAACCGCGCCTCTTCGTCAGCGCCAAGGATATGTACTACACCACCCATGACGGTCGGCAGGTACTGGACGGAACTGCGGGTCTGTGGTGCGTGAACGCGGGACACTGCCGCCCCAAGATCACCGAGGCGATCCGCCAGCAGGCAGGCGAGCTCGACTATGCCCCGGCCTTCCAGCTCGGCCACCCCAAGGCTTTCGAGCTGGCGAACAGGCTGGTCGATATTGCACCCGAGGGTATGGACCACGTTCTTTATACCAATTCCGGTTCGGAATCGGTCGAAACCGCGCTCAAGGTCGCGCTTGCCTATCATCGCGTGAAGGGCAATGGCTCGCGCTTCCGTCTCATCGGCCGCGAGCGTGGCTATCACGGCGTCAATTTCGGCGGCATCTCCGTCGGCGGCATCGTCACCAACCGCAAGATGTTCGGCACGCTGCTGACCGGCGTCGATCATATGCCGCACACGCATATTCCCGGTAAGAACGCCTTCACGCGCGGCGAGCCAGAGCATGGCGGCGATATCGCCACCGAGCTTGAGCGCATCGTCACGCTGCACGACGCCTCGACAATCGCTGCTGTCATTGTCGAGCCGATTGCCGGCTCCACCGGCGTGCTCATCCCGCCGAAGGGCTATCTGCAGAAGCTGCGCGACATCTGCACCAAGCACGGCATCCTGCTGATCTTCGACGAGGTCATCACCGGCTTCGGCCGCCTTGGTGCGCCCTTTGCCGCCCAATATTACGATGTGAAGCCGGATATCATCACGACCGCCAAAGGCCTGACCAACGGCGTCATTCCAATGGGTGCAGTCTTCGTCACCTCGGAGATCCATGACGCCTTCATGCAGGGACCCGAGCATATGATCGAGTTCTTCCACGGCTATACCTATTCCGGCAATCCGATCGCCTCTGCCGCGGCGTTGGCAACGCTCGACACCTATAAGGAAGAAGGCCTCCTCACGCGCGCAGCAGAACTTTCAGACTACTGGGCCGATGCCGTGCATTCCCTGAAGGACTGCCCGAACGTCATCGATATCAGAAACACCGGCCTGATCGGCGCCATCGAGCTCGATCCGATCGCCGGCGAGCCCACCAAGCGCGCCTTCACCGCTTTCCTCAAGGCCTATGAAAAGGGCCTCCTCATCCGCACCACCGGCGACATCATCGCGCTATCGCCGCCGCTGATCATCGAAAAGCATCACATCGACGAGCTGTTCGGCAAGCTCCGCGAGATCTTGCAGAATAATATCTAAGGCATAATCTCAAACAATCTCCGCCCCTCACGCCTCCTCTTGTATGAGCAAGAGAGCCGGCATGAGGGGCGATCCATATGCGAGGGACGAAATGACCACCAAACTCGAACGCTATATCGACCAGGGCGTCGGCCGGGAACCCGCCGATATCGTGTTGAAGAACGGCCGGTTCTTCGATCTGGTGACGGGCGAGCTGGTCGCTTCGGATATCGCCATCTGCGGCGATCGCATCGTCGGCACCTGCGGCGAGTATCAGGGGCGCGAAGAGATCGATATCGCCGGCCGCGTCGTTGTACCGGGCTTCATCGACACGCATCTTCACATCGAATCCTCGCTGGTAACCCCGCTCGAATTCGATCGCTGCGTGCTGCCCTATGGCGTGACCACCGCCATCTGCGATCCGCATGAAATCGCCAACGTGCTCGGCACCGAAGGCATACGTTACTTCCTCGACTGTTCGCTGGAAACCATCATGGATATCCGCGTCCAGCTCTCGTCCTGCGTGCCAGCAACGCATCTGGAAACCTCGGGCGCCGATCTGCCGATCGAAAAACTCTTGCCCTTCCGCAATCACCCGCAGGTGATTGGCCTTGCCGAATTCATGAATTTCCCCGGCGTGGTCCACAAGGACCCCGTCTGCATGGCGAAACTCGAAGCCTTCCAGGGCGGCCATATCGATGGCCATGCGCCGCTTTTGCGCGGCAATGACCTCAACGGGTATCTCGCGGCTGGTATTCGCACGGAGCATGAATCGACAACCGCCGAAGAGGCGCTGGAGAAGATCCGCAAGGGCATGCATGTGCTGGTGCGTGAGGGCTCCGTCTCCAAGGATCTGCACGCGCTGATGCCTATTATTACCGAGCGCCTGTCGCCTCATCTGGCGCTCTGCACCGATGACCGCAACCCGCTCGACATCGCCGAACAGGGCCATCTCGATTACATGATCCGCACGGCGATCGCCCATGGCGTCGAGCCACTGGCGATCTACCGCGCCGCCTCAATCTCGGCAGCCCGTGCCTTCGGTCTGCGTGATCGCGGTCTCGTGGCACCCGGATGGCGCGCCGATCTCGTCGTCGTCGACAGCCTGGAAAGCTGCAAGGCCGAGATCGTCTTCTCCGCAGGCCGCCGTGTCACCGCTGAACTCTTCGCGACCCGCGGTTCGGTAGAGCCGGTCGGCCTCGACAGCGTCAAGGCCCGCCCGATCAACGCAGCCGATTTTGGCGTGCCGGTGACGGAGGGCGAAAGCTCCGTCATTGGCGTGACGCCTGGCAAGATCATCACCCAACATCGCCGCTATCGCCTGCCGACCAAGGGCAACCAGACCGATATCGACCTCGGCAACGATATCATCAAGGTCGCCGTCATCGAGCGGCACGGCAAGAACGGCAACCACGCCAACGGCTTCGTCCAAGGTTTTGGCTTGAAGAAAGGCGCGATCGCCTCGACCGTCGGCCATGACAGCCACAATATCTGCGTCGTCGGCGTCAACGAGGATGACATGGCGCTCGCCGCCAATCGCTTGAGCGACATCAACGGCGGCTTTGTCGTCGTCGAGGACGGCGTCGTGACCGGTGAAATCGCCCTGCCGGTCGCCGGCCTGATGAGCCTCAAGCCTTATGAAAGCGTGCGCGATACGCTGCACCATCTGCGCCAGGCGGCCTATGCCCTTGGCGCGACGCTGCAAGAGCCCTTCCTGCAGCTCGCCTTCCTGCCCCTGCCCGTGATCCCTCATCTGAAGATATCGGATCGGGGCCTTGTCGATGTCGACAAGTTCATGCTGATCGGGTGATCAGGCGAGCTTGCCGCAATAAACATCCAGAGCAGCAAGCGTTAGCGCTGCTCCGGCATCTGCCGTGTCAAACCCCGGCATGGCGATCGTCTTGCCAAGTTTGATGTCCTCCGGCAAGGCAACCTTCACAGGCTTGCGGGAGAGATTGAAGACAAAGAGCAGCGTCTCGTCACCCTTGGAGCGGGTGAAGGCGAGAACGTCCTCTTTTGTATCGAGGAAGGTCATGTCGCCATCGCGCAAAGCGGCATGTTCCGCACGGAAAGCCATTGTCCGCTGGTAGTGATGCAGCACGGAATCCGCATCCGCCTCTTGCTTGTCGACGGCGAGCGCCGCATGCTGGTAGGGAACCGGCAGCCAGGACTTGTCGGCCGTGGTAAAGCCGGCATGGGCACGGCTCGCTTCCCAGGGCATCGGCGTGCGGCAGCCGTCGCGGCCCTTGAAGGCCGGCCAGAAGCGAATGCCGTAGGGATCGCGCAGATCCTCGAAGGCAAGCTCTGCCTCCGGCAGACCGAGTTCTTCGCCCTGGTAGAGGCAGATCGAGCCACGCAGGGTTGATAACAGCGAAATCGCGAGCTTCGCCACGCGCGGCTGTTCCTCCTCCGTCTCGGCAAAGCGGCTGACATGGCGCTGAACGTCATGGTTGGAAAAGGCCCAGCAGACCCAGCCATCAACGACATTGTCCTGGAAATCGCTGACGCAGCGCCGGAAATGCGCCGGCGTGAAATCGGGACCCAAAAGATCGAACGTGTAGCACATGTGCAGCTTGTCGCCGCCGCTGGTATAGGCCGCAACCGTCTCCAGCGAGCGCACGCCGTCACCCACTTCGCCGACGGTCGTGCGGTTTTCGTATTGATCGAGCAATGCCCGCAACCGCTTCAGGAAGCCGATATTCTCCGGCTGCGTCTTGTCGTAGAGATGGTTCTGCATCCCGTAGGGGTTGGTTTCGGGCGCGTCGAGCCCGCCGGTCGCGACGAGCGCCGGCGGATTGTCGCGAAGCTTCTTGTCGCAGAAATAGTAGTTGACCGTGTCCAGGCGGAAACCATCGACGCCGCGATCGAGCCAGAATTTGACGGCCGCCAATACCGCATCCTGAACGTCCGGATTGTGGAAGTTCAGATCCGGCTGCGATGTCAAGAAGTTGTGCTGGTAATATTGCCGGCGCACGCCATCCCATTCCCAGCCAGGGCCGCCGAAGATCGACAGCCAGTTGTTCGGCGCCGTCCCATCCGGCTTCGGATCGGCCCAGGCATACCAATCCGCCTTGGGATTGTCGCGGCTTGTACGGCTTTCGACAAACCAGGGATGCCGGTCGGAAGTGTGCGAGATGACCTGGTCGATGATGACCTTGAGGCCGAGTTCATGTGCTGCCCCCATCATCTCATCGAAATCGGCAAGCGTGCCGAAGATCGGATCGACATCGCAGTAATCGGCGACGTCATAGCCCATATCGGCCATCGGCGAGGTGAAGAACGGCGCCAGCCAGATCGCGTCGACCCCGAGTGCGGCAATGTGAGGCAGGCGCCGGGTGATCCCCTTGATGTCGCCGAGCCCGTTGGCATCCGTGTCCTGAAACGACCGCGGATAGACCTGATAGATCACAGCCCCGCGCCACCAGTCGGCTCCCGCCGCTTTATTCGTCGATTTCATCAAACCGCCTCGATATCGCACAAGGCCTGCCAGTTTGCACACTCGGGCGCAGGCGGCAAGCCGCAAATCGGTCATCCGAAAAGCTCAACCACCGGCGGATAAATTCGCAGTATCAATTTTAGCGAATTACCAATATGAAAGTTCACACGCTAAGCATGCCCGACTTTTTTTAACTTGAAAGCGACGTCGCTTTCGATAACTTCGCGCATTGACCTGCACGTACAGGTCACCTGCGGATCAAAAACACCCTTGTAAAACAAGGACAAGAACTCCAGAAAGGTGGGAAAACATATGGCGCACATCACCAGAAAATTTATCGCTGCGGCTTTCGTCAGCACGATATTGAGCGTTTCCGCGCATGCCGCGACCCTCAATATCCACAACGGCGGCGACCCGACTTCGCTCGATCCGCAAAAAATTTCCGGCGATTGGGAAAACCGTATCGACGGCGATATCTTCGAAGGGCTGGTGACCGAAGATCCCAAGGACAACCCGATACCCGGCCAGGCTGCAAGCTGGACCATTTCGCCCGACCAGAAGGTCTATACCTTCAAGCTTCGCGACGGCATCAAGTGGTCCGATGGCCAACCGGTGACGGCTCAGGACTTCGTCTTTGCTTTCCAGCGCCTGATGGACCCGAAGACCGCCGCGCAATACGCCTATCTGCAGTACACGATCCTGAACGCGGAAAAGATCAACAAGGGCGAGATCAAGGATCTGACCCAGCTCGGCGTCAAGGCGATCGATGACAAGACTCTCGAAATCACGCTTGAAAACCCGACACCTTACTTCCTCAACGCTCTGATGCACTACACGGCCTATCCGCTGCCGAAGCATGTCGTTGAAGCCAAGGGCGACCAGTGGGTCAAGATCGGCAACATCGTCACCAACGGTCCCTACAAGCCAGTGGAGTGGGTGCCTGGCTCGCACGTCACCGCGGTCAAGAACGATCAATATTATGGCGCCAACGATATCAAAATTGACAAGGTCAACTTCTACACGCTGGAAGATCAGGCCGCTGCTCTGAAGCGCTATCGCGCCGGCGAATTTGATATTCTAACGGAATTCCCGGCCGATCAATATGACTGGATCCAGAAGAACCTGCCCGGCCAGGCACATGTGGTGCCCTTCCTTGGCACCTACTACTACGTCCTGAACGCCACCAAGCCGCCATTTAACGACAAGCGCGTTCGCCAGGCCCTCTCCATGGCCGTGAATCGCGAAGTCATCGGCCCGAAGATCCTAGGCACCGGCGAATTGCCGATGTATTCCTGGGTGCCGCCGGGCACGGCCAATTACGGCGAGCCGGCCTATGTCAGCTGGAAGGACGAGCCTTACAAGCAGAAGGTCGAAGAGGCCAAGAAGCTGCTGAAGGACGCCGGCTTCGGCCCTGACCACCCGCTGAAGGCACAGCTGCGCTACAACACCAACGACAACCACAAGCGCATTGCCGTTGCGATCGCGGCCATGTGGAAGCCGCTTGGCGTCGATATCGAGCTCTACAACACCGAAACCAAGGTGCATTACGATGAAATGCAGCGCGGTGAGGTGCAGATCGGCCGCGCCGGCTGGCTCGCCGACTATAACGACCCGATCAACTTCCTGAACCTGCTCTCCACCGGCGTCGACATGAACTACGGCCGCTGGAGCAACAAGGACTACGATGCTCTGATCAAGCAGGGCAATGAAGAAACCGATCTCAAGAAGCGCGCCGAGATCTACAAGAAGGCCGAGCAGCTCGCCCTCGACGACAGCGCCGCGATCCCGATCTACTACTACGTTTCCAGAAGCATCGTCGCCCCGAAGGTGCAGGGTTACGTTGACAACATCCAGGACATCCACCGCACGCGCTGGCTGTCGATCAAAGAATAATTGGGAACAGGCTCCCTCCCGGACACGATCGGGAGGGAGCCGTCTAAGACCATGTTTGGCTACGCTCTCCGTCGTTTGCTGTCGACAATCCCGGTTCTGTGGATTGCCGTGACAGTGTGTTTTTTCATTCTGCGCCTCGCTCCCGGCGGCCCCTTCGATGGCGAAAGGCCATTGCCGCCGGAAGTCAAAGCCAACCTCGCGGCTCACTACAACCTCGACAAGCCCCTGGTTGAGCAATACCTGATCTATGTCGGCGACGTCATGAAGGGCGACCTAGGCCCCTCCTTCGCCAATCAGGACTTCACCGTCACCCAGCAGATCATGTCCGGCTTCCCCTACACGCTGACCATTGGTGGCGCCGCTTTCGTGCTTGCAACTGTCGTCGGCATCTTCATAGGCTGTCTCGGGGCGCTTTATCAAAACCGCGCGGCCGATTACTGGCTGGGCGGCGGTCTCCTCATCGGCCTGGTCATGCCGAGCTTCCTCATCGCGCCGATCCTGCAGCTCATCTTCGGCAACACGCTCGGCTGGCTGCCGGTCGGTGGCTGGGGTGACGGCTCCGTCAAATTCCTCATCCTGCCCATCATCGTCCTGACGCTGCCGCACGCGGCACGCATCTCACGCCTGATGCGCGGCTCGATGATCGAGGTGATGGGCCAGAACTTCATCCGGACCGCCAAGGCCAAAGGCATCGGTCCGCGACTGACGATCATGCGCCACGCGCTGAAGCCGGCCATGATGCCTGTCGTTTCCTATCTTGGACCGGCGGCAAGCTATCTGCTCACCGGCTCGCTGGTCGTCGAAAGCATTTTCGGCCTCCCCGGCGTCGGCCGCTACTTCGTCGGCGCGGCGCTGAACCGCGATTACGGCATGGTCCTCGGCACGGTCATTTTCTACATGGTCCTGATCGTGGTCCTCAACCTGCTGGTCGACATCGCCTATGCCTGGCTCGACCCGAAAGTGAGAATGCGATGATCCTCAATTCCGCCAAAAGAGAATTGCTGGAAGCGGAATTGCTTTCGGCAGAAGGGCTCGCACCCAAGGGGCGTTCCCTCACAGGCGACGCGATGCGTCGTCTCCTGCGCAACAAGGCGGCGGCACTTTCGCTGGTCATACTGGCCGTGCTGGTTCTGGTCGCCATATTCGGCCCGTATTTCCTGCCCTTCAACTATGAGGATCCGGACTGGACGTCGTTCCGCGGCGCTCCAGACTTCGCCGCCGGCCACTATTTCGGTACCGACGGCAATGGCCGCGACCTGCTGGCGCGCACGCTCTACGGCACCCGCGTCTCGCTGACGGTCGCACTTGTTGCGACCCTCGTCTCGGTCGTCATCGGCGTGCTCTATGGCGCCGTTGCCGGTTATTTCGGCGGTCGCGTCGATGCGATCATGATGCGCTTCGTCGATATCATGTACGCCCTGCCCTACGTCCTCTTCGTCATCCTGCTGATGGTGATCTTCGGCCGTAACGTCTACCTGCTGTTTGCGGCGATCGGTGCGCTGGAATGGCTCACCATGGCGCGTATCGTGCGTGGCCAGACCTTGTCGATCAAGCAGCGGGAATTCATCGAGGCCGCCCGCGCCTCGGGGCAGCGATCGTTCAAGATCATCCTGAAACATATCGTGCCGAACCTCGTCGGCCCGGTCGTCATCTACGCGACGCTGACCATCCCGGAAATCATCGCGACGGAGAGCTTCCTCTCCTATCTGGGCTTCGGTGTCCAGGAGCCGCTGACGTCTCTCGGCACGCTGATAGCCGAAGGCTCGGCGGGCATGGAGACGACGCCCTGGCTGCTGTTCTTCCCTGCCGGTTTCCTGGTCGCGCTGCTGATGAGCCTGCTCTTCATCGGCGACGGTCTGCGCGACGCATTCGATCCGAAGGATCGCTGACATGACAGACACACTTCTCGAACTCAAAGACTACTCGATCACCTTCCGCACGCCCGAGGGCGAAGTGGCGGCAGTCTCCAAGATGAACCTCAAAATCGGCCGCGGCGAACGCATCGCTATCGTCGGTGAGTCCGGCTCCGGCAAGAGCCAGACTTTTCTCGGCTTGATGGGCCTGCTCGCCAAGAACGGCCGCACCAGCGGCCAGGCGCTGCTCGACGGCAAGGATCTACTGACGCTGAAACCGCGCGAACTCGACCATGTGCGCGGCAAGGACATGGCCATGGTCTTCCAGGACCCGATGACCGCCCTCAATCCGTCGCTTCGCATCTCGCGGCAGTTGACGGAACAGCTCGAAGTTCATGGCGGGCTTTCGGCGCGTGCCGCCTCGGCAGCGGCGCTCGATATGCTGAAGCGTGTCGGCATCCCTGACCCGACCCGCCGCTTCAACCTCTACCCGCACGAGCTTTCGGGCGGCATGCGCCAGCGCATCGTCATCGCCATGGCGCTGCTGACCAAGCCGAAGCTCTTGATCGCCGACGAGCCGACGACGGCGCTCGACGTAACGATCCAGGCGCAGATTCTTGATCTTTTCAATGAGTTGACCGCGGAAATGCAAACGGCGCTCATCATGATCACCCATGACCTCGGCGTCGTTGCCGGTCTCGCCGACCGCGTTGCCGTCATGTATGCCGGCCGCATCGTCGAGGAAGCGCCGGTCGAGGAGCTGTTCGAAAGCCCGGCCCATCCCTATACGGCGGCGCTTCACTCGGCGATCCCGAGGCCGGACCAGGATGTCGACGACCTCACCGTCATCCCTGGACGGCCGCCGAACCTGATGCACCTGCCGCGCGGCTGTGCCTTCTCGCCGCGCTGCGCCCATGTGCAGGACGACTGCCTCGACGCCGCGCCTCCGCTCGACCAGCTTTCATCGCGACGCTGTGCGGCCTGCTTCCATCCCCTTTCGGCTAATCAGGAACGGAGCCTCGTCCATGGCTGAGCAAACGCTTCTGAAGGTCGAGCATCTGACGACCGAATTTGAACTGCCGTCGAAATCCTTTTTCAAGCCGCCGATGATCCTCACGGCTGTTAACGATGTCAGCTTCGAACTGAAAACCGGCCGCACCCTGGGCATCGTCGGCGAATCCGGCTGCGGCAAGTCCACGCTTGGCCGCTCCATCCTGCGGCTGATCAAGGCGCAGAAAGGCCGCATTCTCTGGCAAGGCGGCAATCTGCTCGATCTCACCGAAGAGGAAATGCGTGCCGCCCGCCGCGACATGCAGATCATCTTCCAGGATCCGATCGCCTCGCTCGATCCGCGCATGACCGTCGGCGACATCATCGCCGAGCCGCTCACGGTCTTCGAACCGAAACTGACTCGGGCGCAGCGGCAAGATCGCGTTCGCGAGATCATGGCTGCCGTCGGCCTCGTTCCGGAGATGATCAACCGTTACCCGCACGAATTCTCGGGCGGCCAAGCGCAGCGCATCGGCATCGCCCGCGCCGTTATCACCCGGCCGAAGCTCATCATCTGCGACGAGCCGGTCTCGGCGCTCGACGTTTCGATCCAGGGACAGGTCATCACGCTTCTGCGTCGCCTGCGCAAGGAGTTCGGCCTCACCTTGATCTTCATCAGCCACGATCTTTCTGTCGTGCGCCTGATCTCGGACGACGTGCTGGTGCTCTACCTCGGCAAGGTGGTGGAAGCAGGCGAAGCCGCGACAGTCTTCGATCATCCGGCTCATCCGTACACGCAGGCGCTGTTCTCCGCCGCGCCAATCCCCGATCCGAAGCTCGCTCGTGGCCGCGAGCGTATCCGCCTGCAGGGCGATCCGCCCTCGCCGCTTAATCCGCCGCCGGGCTGCGTCTTCTCGCCCCGCTGCTGGAAGGCGACAGATATCTGCCGCACGAAAATGCCGCCAACCGAGCACGTCCGTCCGGGTCAGACGGCGGCCTGCTATCACATGGATCGGCCGTAAAGCAGATCCAGCGAAAGTGGACGGCGGCAGCCGCCGTCCACCTTGCCCCAGCCGCCGCTTGCGCGTATGCAGCACCAAGACAAAATGCAGGAGGCAGTCTTGGGCGGGCGTTTTCTATCGATCGGCGAATGCATGGTGGAATTGTCGCAAGCCGATGACGGGCACCTGCGCAAGGGCTTTGCCGGCGACACCTTCAACACCGCCTGGTATGCCCGCGCCTGCTTGCCGGCCGACTGGTCGATCGATTATTTCACCGCCCTCGGCGACGATGCCATGTCCGACGAAATGATCGCCTTCATGGGCGGCGCCGGCATCGGCACGGCGAGCATCCGCCGCCTGCGCGGCAAGACTCCCGGCCTCTACATGATCAATTTGAAGGATGGCGAACGCTCCTTCAGTTACTGGCGCGATAGCTCAGCCGCCCGCCAGCTTGCGGCCGATGGCGATGCCCTGCGCGCTGCAATCGAAGCCTCCGACGTCCTTTATTTCTCAGGCATCACGCTGGCGATCCTGCCGCGCGAAGATGCCTTCACGCTGCTCGCAGAACTGCGTCGCGCCAAGGCTGCCGGCAAGCTGGTTGCCTTCGATCCGAACCTGCGCCCTCGCCTGTGGTCCAGCCTCGACGCCATGCACACCATGATTTCGGAAGGCGCGCGCGCCGCAACGCTCGTCATGCCGAGCTTCGATGATGAAGCCGTGCATTTCGGCGACGATTCGATTCCCGCCACCATCCGCCGTTACCGGCAGTACGGAGCCCAGATGATCGTCGTCAAGAACGGCGCCGAGGGCGCGACCATCGGCGATGGTACCGATGAGACCCTCGTCCCGGCGGTCAAGGTCGCCAAGGTCGTCGACACCACCAGCGCCGGCGACAGCTTCAATGGCGCATTTCTGGCTCACTATCTGCAGCATCAGGATGCGGTCGCTGCCGCCGGCTTCGCAGCCAAGATCGCGGCAAAGGTCATTCAGGAATACGGTGCGCTCGTCTCGCCCGAGAAGCTGAAGTCCATCCGCTAAACGCTGTAATATTTCCATCATGGACACCCCCCACAATAGAGTGGGCGCGGGAATCATGTTTGAAACACCGCAATCGCTGGCACCGTCATCATGAGGATGCGGTGCGGATGGACTGTTTTGGGCATGTTGCAACGCTTGTCAGACATCGATCAAACCACCTGGACGCAGGCGGCGACACCTGTCGCAGTACCCGAACGGCTGCTCATCGTCAGCGATGCCTGGCATCCACAGGTCAACGGCGTCGTCCGCTCCATCGAGAACACCAATCGGGAACTGACGCGCATGGGCGTCGAGGTCTCGATGATCACGCCGGACGGCTTTCGTAATATCCCCTGCCCGACCTACCCGGAAATCCGGCTTTCGATCGCCAGCTACCGCAAGATCGCCGCAAGAATAGAAGCACTCCGGCCAACTTATGTCCACATCGCTACGGAGGGTCCCCTCGGGCTTACGGCCAGGCGCTGGTGCCTGAGAAACGGCATGCCGTTTTCGACCAGCTACCACACCCGCTTTCCTGAATATGTCGCTGCTCGCTTGCCGATACCGGAGAGTTGGCTCTATGCCTTCGTCAAATGGTTTCACAATGCGGGCTATGGCTGCATGGTAGCAACGCCAAGTCTGGCAACCGAACTCAAGCAGCGTGGCATCCGCAACCTGCTGCCCTGGAGCCGCGGCATCGACTCCTCGCTGTTTCGACCGCAGCCTCAGGACGACGCCCCCTTCGGCCTGCCCCGTCCCATCTTCATGACTGTCGGCCGCGTCGCGCTGGAGAAGAACCTGCCCGCCTTCCTCGATCTCGACCTGCCCGGATCGAAAGTGGTGGTGGGCGATGGCCCCGCCCGGGCCGAACTGCAGAAGCTCTACCCTGATGTCCATTTTCTTGGCGCGAAATTCGGCGAGGAACTGGCGCATGCCTATTCGCAGGCCGACGTCTTCGTCTTCCCGTCCAAGACCGACACCTTTGGCAACGCCATTCTGGAAGCGCTCGCAAGCGGCGTTCCGGTCGCCGCCTACCCCGTCACCGGCCCCGCGGATATTCTGGGAGGAAACAGGGCTGCCGGCGTTGTAGATGCCGATCTAGCAACGGCCTGCCTCGCCGCACTCTCTTGCTCCCGCGATGCCGCACACACGCTGGCACTCAACTATTCCTGGGAGGCGGCGACGGCGCAATTTATCGGCAATGTCAGAATTGCCAATCACCGAGGCCGGCTGCACGTCCACAACAGGCATTGAGTCCCCAAACGATCGGCACCATCAGTGAAGTTGCAGCTCCGGCCTTACATGCCGTCAACGATCACCGCGCTGCCCTGACGGCATAGCATAGCCCTGCATGAGAATCGGATAGCTGCGTCTTATCCAGCACGATGAAGCCCACATCGAGCAATGGCGCGAAGAATGTCATTTGATTCTTATCTTTGGACCACCATTTATGGCACTCGATCACCACGGCATTGATCGACCCGAAAAGACCGTGCCTCGCCAGAGCCTCAGCAGCTGCCTTTCCAAAAACGGAAGAAACCCGTAGCTCAGGCATAAATTTGGGTGTACAATTATTTATCGCACGATCTACATTAGACCTCTCAGGGAGTACTTGAGATGACCGACGACCCGTTAAAGCTGGATAACTTCATCTGCTTCGCGCTCTATTCGGCGAACCATGCGATGAATCGTCTCTATAAGCCGATGCTGGACGCGCTCAATCTTACCTATCCGCAATATCTCGTCATGGTGACACTATGGGAGGAAGACAGCCAGACCGTTGGCGGCATCGGTGAAAAGCTGTTTCTGGAATCAAGCACGCTGACACCGCTCTTGAAGCGCCTGGAAGCAGCCGGCTTCATCAAGCGCATCCGCAGCAAGGAAGATGAGCGCCAAGTGCTGATTCAACTGACCAGTGAAGGCAAGGCCCTGAAGAAGAAGGCCGCAACCGTTCCCCCTTGCATTCTCGACGCCACCGAGCAAACAGTGGACGAACTCGCACGGCTGAAGGCGGAAATCACGACGTTGCGCGAGGCGCTCAGCAGGAATGCCGCCTGATTGAAGCGCGCCCATCTCTCGATGGGGCGCTTCGGCGAGTTACCGCTTCTTTTTGTTTTCGTAGGGATTTTCCGACGAGCGGAAATGAATGCGGATGGGCACGCCCGGCATGGAGAAGTCCTGACGAAGGCCATTGATCAGATAGCGCACATAGGATTCCGGCAGCGCATCCGAACGGGTGCAGGAAATCATGAAGGCCGGCGGCCGCGCCTTTACCTGCGTCATGTATTTCAGCTTGATGCGGCGGCCGGAAACGGCCGGTGGCGGATGCTGAACCTGCTGCGTCTCGAGCCAGCGGTTGAGGCGCGCGGTCGAGACGCGCTTGTTCCAGACCTTGTCCGTATCGACGATCGCCTGCATCAGGCGATCAAGCCCCTCGCCCGTCTGGCCGGCAATCGGTATGGCGCGAATGCCCCGCGCCTGCGGCAATAACCGGTCGGTCTTTTCGCGCAGATCGGCGAGCACGGCTTGGCGATCCTCGATCATGTCCCACTTGTTGAAGGCAAGCACGGCGGCACGCCCCTCGCGGATCACGAGATCGACGATCTGCAGATCCTGCTTCTCGAAGGGAATGGTCGCATCAAAGACGATAACGACGGTTTCGGCGAAACGGATGGCGCGCAGCGTGTCGGCAACCGAGAGCTTCTCCAGCTTCTCCGTGACCTTCGCCTTGCGGCGCATTCCGGCGGTATCGAACATTTTGACGGTACGGCCCCGCCAGCTCCAGTCGACGGAGATGGAATCGCGGGTGATGCCAGCTTCCGGGCCGGTCAGCAGCCTGTCTTCGCCAAGGAAGCGGTTGATGAGCGTCGACTTACCGGCATTCGGACGGCCAACAATCGCCACGCGCAACGGGCGCGTCTCGTCATAGGCGGGCTCTTCGTCGATCTCTTCGCCATCTTCGCCGACGGCAGGACGTGGAATGCTGACATTCGTCTCCGCCTCATCTTCCTCTTCCCCGAAGGCGCGCTCAGGCCCGATCGCCTCGACGATCGCGTCGCGCAGATCCATCATGCCCTGGCCGTGTTCGGCCGAGATCGGGCAAGGTTCGCCGAGACCGAGCGTATAGGCATCGTAGAATCCGCTGTCGGAACCACGCGCTTCGGATTTGTTGGCAACCAGCACCACGGGCCGGCCGCGCTTGCGCAGCATTTCGGCAAGCGTCTTGTCGACATGCGTCAGGCCCATCTTGGCATCGACGACGAACAGCGTCAGGTCGGCTTCGTCGATCGCCGCCTCCGTCTGGGCGCGCATACGGCCCTGAAGCGATTCATCCTGAGCCTCTTCAAGACCGGCGGTGTCGACGATGCGAAAACGGAGATCGATCAGCTTGGCATCGCCGGGACGACGGTCACGCGTGACGCCCGGCGTATCGTCGACGAGCGCCAGCTTCTTGCCAACCAGCCGGTTGAACAGCGTGGACTTGCCGACATTCGGGCGACCGACGATCGCGACCGTAAAACTCATTGAGCGATCCTTCAGCCTTTTGCGACCGGAGCCTTGCCGGATGCAGTGATGAGATCGAGCAGCATCTGGGCACGGTTGGCAACATTGCGCGGGCTCTGCGGATCGTCGACGATCGCCTGGAACCACTGCCGGGCCTTGGCGAAATCGCCGGCCTTGTAAGCGGCAAGGCCGAGAACGTCGCGCGCCGAATGGCGGAAGGCGTCGGCGGGGACGGCCAGTTCCTGGGCTTCGGCGGCGACCTGATCGTAGGTGCCGGTATCGACGAGAAGGTAGGCAGCACGCAGGCGGGCCGCATTACGGATAACGACCGGAAGGTCCGTCTGCTTGCCGACCGCCGAGAAGGTGGCGATGGCAGCGGCCTTGTCCCCCTTCTGTGCCTGCAGCGTCGCGGCGCGCAGGCGGGCCAGCACCGGATAGGAGCCGGGGCCGCTCTTTTCGATGGCGGCGAATGCGGCCAGCGCTTCATCCGTCTTGTTCTGATCGGCCAGCGTCAGCGCGGCAATGAACTGATCGCCACCGCTGCCGGCCTGATTGCCGGCCCAATAGCGATAGCCGCTATAGGCTGCGGTGCCAAGGACGACGAGCACGGCAGCACCGATGATGAGCTTGCCGAAACGACGCCATATGAACCGCAGCTGGTCCGAGCGCAGTTCCTCGTTCACCTCGCGGATGAAGCTATCGTCATTGAATGCCATTCTTGTCTCCGGCCCAGGCCAAATAGTTCAAAGCTTAGGTTTAGTGGGGCCTTCTACTCCATTTTGCGGCTGATGTAAGGGGGAATGGCAGAAATCGTCACATAACGAGCGGCGAAACCCCGATAATCCACGCATGAAGCTTCCAAATGATCAAGGCCCAGACAATAACGCCGATGACGATCGCATAAAGATCATATTTCGCCGAAACGAACGGACGCGGGGTAATTTCGCCGGCCCGCTCGCGCCGTTTCAGCGAAATGCGCAGAATTACGCCCCAGCAGAGGAAGGCGGCAAAGAGCAATATCGCCGCTCCATCACCATTCGACAGGAGATGCGCCAACGCCCAGATCTTCACCGACAGCACCATCGGATGCTTGGTCCTGACCGCGATATGCCCCGCCGGCAGCAGCGAGGCGACAAGACAGATCAGGGCGAAGAGCATCAGCAGGATGGTGATGTGGCTCATCCAGAACGGCGGCGTCCAGATCGGGGTCATGTCGCGCGCCTGACCGAAACCGTAGATCAGAATGACCAGCGCCACGATGCTGGCAATCGAATAGGCACCCTTCCAACCGCCCTCACCCAAACGCGCGATCATCGAGCGTCTGAGGCCGGGGGCAACAACACGGACCAGATGGAGGCCGAGAAAGAGAACAATGCCGAGAACGAGCAATGCCATGGATGAAATCCTTTATGGTCTTGTAGTCACATCCTTATCGGCTGCCGCAAAAAAATGCCAGCATCACCGCAGCTTCGCCGCAATTGCGCGAAAGGAAGGAAGCGATCCTGAGCGCGCTATCCGATATCGCTGGACGATTCCTGGCAAGCCTTGCTCGACGCAATCAATATTCGGTACCCATGTTTCGCTTTGCTACCTGTCTCTCCGTCGCCATTTCCTTAGGGCTTCCCGTCGCCGCCCAGGCCGATGACAAGCCCAAGCAACTCGTCATGATCTCCTTCGATGGTGCTCATGACAATGCGCTCTGGACCAAGAGCCGCGAGATCGCTTCGCGCAATGGCGCGCATTTCACTTACTTTCTGTCCTGCACTTTCCTGATGAACAAGACGCAGGCCAAGGCCTACCAGGGGCCGAAGCAGCGGCCGGGCAAATCGAATGTCGGCTTCGCCAAGAGCGAGGATGATGTGCGCACGCGCATCGCCAATATCTGGGGCGCGCATCAGGAAGGCCACGACATCTCAAGCCATGCCTGCGGCCATTTTGACGGCAAGGGCTGGAGTGCTGCTGACTGGAAACAGGAATTCATGAATGCGCGGATCGCGCTTCGCGACGCCTGGAAGAATGTTGGCCTTGCCGACAAGGAGCCCCAGGGTTGGGAAGATTTCGCGACGAACGACGTCAAGGGATTTCGCGCGCCCTATCTCTCCACCAGCGATGGCCTCGTGCCAGCGGAAAAGGAGATGGGTTTCCAGTATGATGCAAGCCTGGTCACCAAAGGCCCTGCACTGCCGCAGGTCGTCGACGGCATCTATCGCTTCGGTCTGCCACTGATCCCCGAAGGTCCCGAACATCGCCAGGTCATCGGCATGGACTACAATCTCTATGTCCGCCACTCCAGGGGCGTAGAAGACAAGGCCAATGCCAAGACCTATGAAGGCCGCACCTTCGATGCCTTCGAAGCCGCCTTCAACAAGCAGTATGACGGCGAGCGCATTCCGCTGCAGCTCGGTTTCCATTTCGTCGAAATGAATGACGGCGCCTATTGGCGCGCCCTCGACCGCTTCGTCAGCGATGTCTGCCACAAGCAGGATGTCGCCTGCGTCAGCTATTCTGAAGCGATTCCATTGATTGCGGCAAGAGGCAAGCCGCAGCAGGGGTGAGGGCAATCGGACGAAGCCCTCGTGGTTCGAGACGGCCTTTCAGGCGGCCTCACCATGAGGACGCCTCCTGCAGAAGGCTGAATATTGAATTGGCTTCACGCAATAACGCGCTCCATCCTCACCCTGAGCTTGTCGAAGGCGAGGATGGCCCGAATATTCTAACCAACGAAAAGTCTACGGAGCCTTCTCATCAGCCGTCGGCGTGGATGACGCCCGCTTCGCGTTCCAGATAGGTTTGATCGATCTTCGGTAACGGCTCATCGTCGATCGCTGCCTCGAAAGCCTTCAGACGCTTGTGAATCGACAGAAGCTCGATGATCGTCGTCCAAGAATTGACGAGGTATTGGAAGGAATTGCTGACCTGACCGAAGGCAGTCGCGATCTGCTGATATATACCGTATGTGATCGCACCGGCAACGAAGGTCGGCACCAGCATGAACAATACGAACATCGTATCGGCCTGCAGATAGAAATAGCGCGCGACGTTGAAATCAACGTAGTGGAAGTAGATGCGGAAATAATTGCGCCGAACGTTGGCGAAAAGCTCCTTCACCGTCGTGGGCTGTGCCCGCTCTTCGTGATCCTCACCATAGACAAGCTCCTTGCGATAAGCCGCCTCTACGCGCTGGTTCTTGAAATTCAGCCCAGGAAGCTTGATGCCAGCGACCGCCAGTAGAACGGTGCCAAAGATCGACCAGAAAAGCGCCAGCCAGAAAAGTGAATGCGGAATTTTGCCAATAATCGGCAGCTCCGTTACGTAGGTCGAAAGCGCAAGCAGAATTGGCAGGAACACAATCAGCGTCATAACGGAATTGATGAGACTGATGCCGAGGCCTTCCAGCACACTGGAAAAGCGCATTGTGTCTTCCTGCACACGCTGCGAGGCACCCTCGATATGGCGAAGCTTCTCCCACTTCGACATGTAGAAGTCGTTCATCGCCGTCCGCCAGCGGAAGATGTAGTGGCTCGTAAAGAAATCCGTCAGAATCGAGACGAACATGCTGAGGAACGCGATCTGCGCAAAGATGATCATCAACGAATAGAAACTGTCAGTCGTCACACCCGGCTGCTTCGTGAGTGCAGCCTGTAGCAGATCGCCGAAGGGGCGGCGAAAATTGTTGATAACTACGGTGACCTGAACACCGAAATAGGTAACCAGGATGATGAGCGCAGAACCCCAAAGCGACCAAATCTTCCAGGGGTGGCTCCAGGCGCGAATGTGCCAAGCACCACAGAAGATAACGATGCAGGCAAGAAAGAAACCGTAAAACCAGAGATTTCCCCACAGCAGAAAATAGCTGAGATCGTATGGCTCCTTTCCTTCACCAGGCAACACGAAACCTAGCCGTGTCCCCAGGTCCGAAAAGAACAGATACCAGGCCGCAATGCAGGCAAGCGTCCAGACCACCATTGACGTGAAGAAAGGTTTCGGCTGCGGAAAGAAGGAGTGGAACACGGTGGATAGGCTTCCTTGATCGGGTTCAGACTGGAACCGCAAATGACGTTAATTTGTGGCGAGCCTAGGACAGTTCGCCAAGAGCGGCAACCGGCCAAGACATATTCTTACATAGATGTAATCGCTTATCCCACGATCGTGATGCAGTTGTTCAGCAACGGATTTTCACCCATTGGATGAACTCTCTCCCGCTTTTGAATGATAACCAGCAAGCGATCGTCCCATCTCGCAGCTCGCCTCTTGCAGAAAACTATCTTACGATATATATCTTACGACATGACTAACGATATAAACTCTCACCCTTCAAGGAGAAACGATATGAGAGGTTTTAGAGATCGTCACATGTTCGGAGATGGCTTTGACATCGTCGAGGCATATATCCTACGACACGGTCGAGGCCGTGAATCGCGCGGCGAGCACAGGAGAGACTTCATGAGAGGCTTCAAGGGCGGCATGTTCGGCGGCGGGTTTCGCACCGGCCGCAAGTTCGATGCGGCCGACCTGCAGCTCATCATCCTCGCTTTGCTCTCCGAGCAGCCGCGTCACGGCTATGAGCTGATCAAGACCTTCGAGGAGCGCTCCGGAGGCTTTTATGTACCGAGCCCGGGCGTCATCTACCCGGCGCTGACTTATCTCGAAGAGACCGGCCAGGCCGAAGTCGAGGTGAGCGGCACGAAAAAGCTCTACCGCATCACCGAAAGCGGCCAGAAGCGCGTCGACGACAACCGTGATCTGGTCGAAGTGACGCTCGCCAAGCTCACGTCCATCGGCGAGAAAATGGCCCGCGTCCGCGAGGTTTTCGGCGGTGAAGACGAGGATGGCCGTGACAATCCGTTCGACCGCCATGGCAGCGGCGATGTGCATCGCGCCCGCCACCTACTGCGTTCCGCGCTTCGCTCGAAGTTCCCATGGAGCAAGGCCGAAGGCGCACGCATCGCGGCAATCCTCGAGCGCGCCGCCGCCGATATCATCCGCGGCGAAACGAAGGACGAGGACAGCCCAAAGGCTGGCGATTGAGCTACGGCATGTCGCGCAAAACTGCGTAGCGGTTTTGCGATAACGACATGCTTCATGCGTCCGGCAATGTCAGGATGACCGGCCCGTTGCGGGTAGCGATGATCGTGTGTTCGTACTGGACGGTGGGAGCCTGGGGATCGGCATAGAGCGTCCAGGCGTCGTCGCCGCCCTCTGCCCAGGTTGCACCGAGCGACAGAAATGGCTCGACCGTAAAAACCAGGCCATCCTCCATGATCCGGGTCTCGGAAGGGTCCGCCCAGGTGGAAACCTCGGCGGGCTCTTCGTGCAGCGAGCGACCGATGCCATGACTGGCGAGATTGGCAATCAAAGTATAGCGGTTCTTCTGCGCGAAGGCGCCGACCGCCTGCCCGATCTTCGCAAGCGGCGCACCGCTCTTCACCTGATTGAGGCCGACCCAGAGCGCCCTCTTACCGTCGCGGCAAAGGCGCTCGATCTTCGGCTTGACCGGCGGCACGGTAAAGGACGCGCCGGTATCGGAGAAGAAGCCATCCTTCTCGGCCGATACATCGAGATTGACCAGATCGCCCGCCTTGATAACACGTGGGCCTGGAATGCCATGAGCCACTTCCTCGTTGACGCTGATGCAGGTCGCGCCGGGGAACTTGTAGACCAGTTCCGGCGCCGATTGCGCGCCGGCATCTTCCAGCACCTTGCGGCCGATCGCGTCGAGTTCCAGCGTCGTAATACCCGGCTCCAGTGCCGCGGCCATGGCCTGCAGCGCGTTGGCGCAGATGCGGCCGATATCTTTTAGTTTGGTCAGTTCTTCTTCGGTCGAAACGATCATCTACGGCTTCCGGCACCCCTCGCACTCTCGGCAACGTGCGGCGAGAGGCTCAAGGTCGCTTTCGCCCCTTCCCTCCGCACAGTCAATGTCTTTGTGAGGTTTTCCGCCAGATAGCGCAGCTTTCGAAATCCGAAAGGGGTCAGGAACGAGGATCGTCCGCGAGCAATGCCCAGCGTTCATGATCGCACCAGACGCCGCCGATTTTCAAATATTTGGGCGAGAACCCTTCCTTGCGGAAGCCGAGCCGTTTGACCAGCGCAATGGACGCATGGTTGCCCGGCTGGATATTGGCCTCCACGCGATGCAGGCCCACCGCATCGAAGGCGTGCGCGACGGCCAGACGAACCGCTTCAGTCATGAACCCTGACCGGCGAAACCCACCATGCCGTGATAGCCGAGAAAGGCGCTGCGAAAGCCTCCCCAGACCATCTGACTGATATTGACGACGCCGACAATGCCGCCCGAACCGGGGTCGCGCGCCACCAGCCCGATGTTCGGCCCCGTCACCGTCTGACCGAACCACGCGTCGAAACCGTCACGATCGAGAAAAGGATAGGCCCAGGGCACATGATAGGCGCGACTGGCAATATTGGCGGCGATCAGCTCGTCCGCATCCGATTGCCTGACCGGCGCGATGATCACTTGCGGCATGGCTCGCTCCGTCCTTATTAAGGAGCGAGCCTTACCAAATCGAATCCAAAATCAAAACCTTCGCTGAAAGAACGGAATCATTTTCCGAACCGCTTCATAACGAAGATAAAGTCCGCCCCAGGCGATCACCCCGAGATAAACGCCGAACAGCAGATGCGAGAAGATCGGGCTGCCGACCCGTAAGTGTGTCGCAATCGCCCCACCGAGCAGGCCCGTCAGCAGGATGGCGCCGAGAACCGACGTTCTCGGGATCGCATAGAGAATGGCGCAGCCGAGCGTGATGATGCCGAGCAGCCGCGCAAGTGCCGGATCGGCAGAATAACCAAGCCCCGCCATCGTCTCGGTGACGACCGAAAGTGGAACAAGCTTGATCGCGCCATCGAACAGCAGGAAGGCGATGACCAGTCCGCTCAGGATCATACCGGTCACGCGCTGCGCGCGCGTGACCGAAGGCAAAGATGAATCAGCAGCATAAGACATTGTCACATCCCCCGGAATTGAATCAGAAATTCAGATCTTGGCTGCCAGTGCTGCGAGCTGCTCGGCGCACTGACCCCATCCCTGATGAAAGCCCATCTTCTCATGCGCCTCGCGATCCTCCGCGGACCAATGCAGCACCGTGGCGGTATAACGGGTCTTGCCACCGTCGAGCTCGTCGAGCTGGATCGTCACCACCATGAAGGGCTTGGCCGACGGCACCCAGGCGCTGGTGAAGGCATCGGTGAAGACGATCCGCTCATTCGGCACTACTTCCAGATAGACGCCGTTGCCCGGATAATCCTCGCCTTCTGGGCTGCGCATGGTGATCGAGCTTGAGCCTCCGGATCGAGCGTCGACGCTGGCTGCCGATATCGTCCATGGCAGCGGTGCGAACCATTGTTTCAAGAGCTCCACTTCGGTCCAGCAACGGAAGATCTTGTCTCGTGGTGCGTCGATGACGCGGGTCAGGGAAAGCTCGTGGCGTTGGCTCTGTTCAGTCATATCTTGCTCCTCTTTATTGTTTGACGCGGCCTGCTCGGTCCATACACGAATGACGTTCGAGACGGTCATTTCCCGACAGCGAAGACGCAGATTTTTCGATTATTTTGCCGCGGCAACAGCATCCGCGCTCAGACGATCGAGCTGATAACGGATATGGGCTGCCTCGGCAGGCGAACGGGCGAGCGCGATCGCTCTGTCGAAGGCGACGCGCGCTTCCTGAGCGCGGCCGAGCTGTGCAAGCAGGCCGCCCCTCACCCCATGAAAATAGAAATAGCTGTCGAGCTGCGCTTCCAGCGGCGCAATCAACGCCAGAGCCGCCTCCGGCCCCTTGAGCTTCGAGAGCGCGACCGAGCGGTTGAGTGTGACGACCGGTGACGGCGTCAGCCGCTCCAGCATCTGGTAGAGAAGATCGATCTCTTCCCAATCCGTATCGGCGGCGCGCTTCGCCCTTGAATGCAGCGCCGCAATCGCCGCCTGCACCTGATAGGGACCAGGCTTGCGGTGACGGATCGCCTTGTCGAGCAGCGCCAGTGCCTCGTCGATCAATGTCCGATCCCAGAGCGAACGATCCTGATCTTCCAGAAGGATGATCTGTCGATTGGCATCGAACCTGGCGTCTTTGCGCGATTGCTGCAGAAGCATCAGTGCCAGCAGCGCCATGGTTTCCGGCTCGGAGGGAAAGATTCGCAACAGCAACCGGCCAAGCCGGATCGCCTCGTCGGCGAAAGCGGCCGCCTCACGATGGGTTCCGCCGGCCGAATAGCCTTCGTTGTAGATCAGGTAGATCATGGCGCTGACAAGCGCCAGCCTTTCGCTCCGCTCGACCGCACCCGGTGTTTCGAAGGGAACGCCAGCCGCAGCGACACGCGCCTTGGCTCTTGTAATGCGCTGCTCCATCGCGCTTTCGCTGACGAGGAAGGCACGAGCGATCTGCTGCACCGAGAGGCCGGAAACGATGCGCAATGCGAGTGCAATCTGCTGCGTCGCCGGCAGATCCGGATGGCAGCAGATGAACAGCAGCCGGAGAATATCGTCGCGATATCCGGAGCCATCAAGCCGTTCGGCCAGATCACTCTCCACATCACTCGTATCGGAGATCGCCTCTTCATCCGGCAGGCTCTGCAATTTGGCCTGCTTGCGCACCGTATCGATGCCGCTGTTGCGGCCGACGAAGATCAGCCAGGCGACAGGGTCGCGCGGTGGCCCTTTGTCGGGCCAGGTCTTCAAGGCCCTGAGGCAGGCCTCCTGAAAGGCCTCCTCGGCGGTGTCGAGATTGCGGAAATAGCGCAAAAGCGCGCCCATCACCTGGGGTCGGGCGTTGGTAAGCGCAATGTCGATCCAGGCAATGTCGGTCATGTTGCAACGGCTCCTGGCCGGAAGACATAAAGCGGCCGGATTTCATAGGAGCCGACGCCGGGATTGGCCGCGGCAAGCTCCTTCGAAAAACCGATGGCTTCGTCTAAAGTTTCGAAATCGACGACGTAGAAACCGAGCAACTGCTCCTTCGTTTCCGCGAAGGGACCGTCGATCACGATCGGTTCGTTTTTGCCCTTGCGCAGGGTCGTTGCCGCCGTCGTCGGCATCAGCCGTGCCACGGGCCCTAGCTTGCCAGCCTTTGCCAGCGGCTCCTGCACGGCAATCAACCGTGCCATCGTCGCGTCTTCCTGCTCCTTGGACCAGGCAAACACGGTGTCTTCGTCGTTGTAGCATAGGATCGCGTAAAGCATTGAGATTCCCTTCACCCTTTAAAGACGAAGGAATATCACCCGTACCGACAGGCTGCGTCAAAAAATATCGAAGAGGATCTCAGATGTTACCACGCCGGATCGCCAGCATACCGGCCTTCGCATCAAGCTCCGCCATAGCGCCGATAAAAACGCTTGCCGGGCTATCGCCATGCCCGAGCGGCAGGCCGCCGAGGATCGGCACTTTCAGTTCGGTCAGATGTTCACGCAGGATGTCGATCACCGAATAAGGGCGGTCGAACTCGAAGTCAGTAAACTGGCCAACAGCGACCCCTGCCAAACCATCCAAATGCCCGGCCTTGCGCAGCATGGTCATCTGGCGGTCCACCTGACCGCGATACATATTAACGGCTTCGAGCAAAAGAACCGCGCCATTCAGATCCGGCAGCGCCCAACCAGCCGAGGTCGCAACCATATCCAGATTGCCACCGATCAGCGGCCCTCTGGCCGTCCCGCCTGTCGTCAGACGGAAGGTCGGTTCATCGGGACGAGCTTCGATGACGATATCTTCGGTCGTCATCATCGCGCGACATAATGCTGCGCGCGTGTAAGGACTGACATCATCGTCATTCGGCCCGCGAAAGAAGGCTCCATGAATGCCGATCTGATGGCCATTCCTCAGGAGGCTGAGATGCAATGCGGTGATGTCGCTGAAGCCGATGACGAATTTCGGGTCGCGCCGCACAGCGGCAAAATCCAGTTTGTCGGCAATCCGATATGATCCCTTGCCGCCGCGGGTCGTAAAGATCGCCCGTACCTCTGGATCGCGAAGAGCAGTATTGAGATCGGCCAGCCGCTCCTCGTCAGTCCCGGCAAGATAGTCTCGTTTGCAAAAAGCGTGTTCACCGAAATCGACGTTCAATCCCCAGTTTTTCAATATTTCAGCATGCCTCAGAACCATATCCCTGTCGGGCGGGCTTGCTGGGGATACAAAGCGCACCTTGTCGCCCGGCCGCAAGGGCGGCGGCATCGATATCAGATCGGCGTCTGAATGGCTGCGTGATTCCATGGAGCGATCTTGGCACGGAATCACGACCAGCGTCAGCCGCAGATTGACCGTTGGCGGATCCTTAGCTCAAGAATTGATGACGGCCTCAGCCGTTATCGGTGCCGGTCGCTTGCCCTTGGCATCGGCTTCAACTGTCCAGCCGGCCTTCGCCTTGCCTGCCCATAACGGCAGGCCGATGGATTGCGACACGGCCGGATCGCTTGTGAACACCGGATAGCCGCGTTCCAAAAGCCGTTCGAGAACCTCGCGATCCTTGCGCACATGCAGCCGGGCGAGATTTTCCTGATTGTAGACGTGCCCGCCGGAATCGGGATTGATGCCGGTGATGATCACTTCGGTGGCGCCGTTATAGATCGCGAAGAGCACGGCATTGATGCCGTTCGAGCATTTGTCGTCGGCGCCGAGTTCGCTGCACTTCACCCCGCCGACCCGGTCGAGCAGTGCCATGCGCTTGTAGCGATCGACGATCTCCAGCTTGTCGTAGCTATAGTTGAACCTCCGCAGACCCTCTTCCAGCCGCTCGCGCTCTTTCCGCCAGAGCAGAACGTAGAGCATCTTGGTCCGTTCGCCGTTCAGAACCCGTCGCACCTCGACGGCATTGGTGTTGGTGCCTTCGATCTGGTTGAACTGGACGAGCGTCACATCGGGCGCCTCGATCCCCCAGCCCTTCGTCACAGTCTGCGAACCGTTGATGGTGATGACCTTGAAGCTCTCATCGAAATCCACCGGCCTGTTCGAAATCGGCGCCGAGCCGACGACGAGAACAGGCCCATCGAACCGCTCGGCCAGCATCGGTGGCTTCGGCCGGGTCAGATGATATTTGATCTGCCGGTAGTAATGTTTTTTCAGTTCAGAAAATTGAGCAGCCATTATTCGCTTTATCGTCTCTTGAGAAGGCGTCCGCCCTCAAAAGGCGCGGTCCGGCGAAATGCGGCCCGGAATCCTCCCCGCGCCACGAACAAGGCGAGTATCGCTGCGCGCACTTATATAAGCAAAATAAAGAAATCTTACACGACATAACCTGGGGTGAGCAGCCGATGACGGCCGATCACCCCTGCCGTGTACTCAAGGTGCGCGAGACCGCGTTCTTCCAGCCTTTGAGCTTCGCGTTTCGGGTCTTGTCATCCATGCCGGGCTCGAACCGCTTGTCTCGCGCCCAGGCTTTGGCAAAACCGGCGCGATCCGGCCAGACGCCGGCGCGGCTGCCAGCAAGCCAGGCGGCACCCAGCGCGGTCGTTTCAAGGATCGTCGGGCGGTCGACCGGTGCATTCAGGAGATCGGCAAGCCGCTGCATCGTCCAGTCGGAAGCGACCATGCCGCCGTCGACGCGCAGCACTGTCCCCTGCCCGTTGCCGTTGCGCCAATCTCTATGCATGGCATCCAGGAGATCGCGAGACTGGTAGCAGACCGCCTCCAGTGCCGCCCGGACGATCTCCTCAGGTCCGGTATTGCGCGTCAGCCCGAAAATCGCGCCACGTGCATCCGGATCCCAATGCGGTGCCCCGAGGCCGGTGAAGGCCGGCACCAGATAAACCTCCTGCAGGGGATCGGCCTTGGCCGCCAGCTCGCCGGAATCCGAAGCGCGCTGGATGGCCTTCAGACCATCGCGCAGCCATTGTACCGCAGCGCCCGCGATGAAGATCGAGCCTTCGAGCGCATAGGTCGTCTCGCCATTCAGCCGATAGGCGATGGTGGTCAGCAGGCGGTTTTTCGACCGCACCATATCAGCGCCGGTGTTGAGCAGTGCGAAGCAGCCGGTGCCATAGGTGGATTTCATCATGCCGCGTTCGAAGCAGGCCTGGCCGATCGTCGCCGCCTGCTGGTCGCCGGCAACGCCGAGGATCGGGATCTCCGCGCCGAAATGCGTGGGATCGGTGACGCCGAAATCCGCCGCACAATCCTTCACCTCGGGCAGCATGGCAGCGGGAACGCGCAGGATTTCCAGCAGTTCCTCATCCCATTTATTCGCACCGATATTGTACATCAGCGTCCGCGAGGCATTGGTGGCATCGGTGACGAAGCTCTTGCCCCCTGTCAGACGCCAGATCAGGAAGGTATCGATGGTGCCGAAGCACAGCTTGCCCTTGGCTGCGCGAGCGCGCGCACCTTTTACGTTGGCGAGCAGCCAGGACAGTTTGGTGCCTGAAAAATAGGGATCGAGCAGCAGGCCGGTGCGGCGCGTGAAGAGCTTTTCCAGGTCCTGACGCTTCAGTTTCTCGCAATAGCTCGCCGTGCGGCGGTCCTGCCAAACGATGGCATTGTGGATCGGCTTGCCGGTCTCGCGATCCCACACGACGACCGTCTCGCGCTGATTTGTGATGCCGAGGGCTGCAATATCCTTGGCGGTGATGCCGGCAGCCTCGATCGCCTTGCGGACGGTGACGAGGACAGAGGACCAGATTTCCTCCGGATCGTGCTCTACCCAGCCCGGCTTCGGATAATGCTGAGTGAATTCCTTCTGCCCGACACCGGCAACCTTCATCTTGCCGTCGAAAACGATAGCCCGTGTCGACGTCGTTCCCTGATCGATCGCCAAGACATAACCGCTCATGCACTCCTCCCGCCTGTTGCGTCCCGAAACAACAGATACGCGAGCAAAACGAATGTGAAAAGAAAGCAAAACGAAATTTTTTCGCTAAAGGATATACTTTTCGATTCACAGCATCATGGCCGAAGGGCCACCAGCATTGCGATTGCCATATCCGGAGGTTTGGGACTAGGCTGAGATCGTTTTGCACTGCAGCAGGAAGCTGCGCTGTCCAAGGAGATGATCATGGCAAGAACAGTTGTCGTCACCGGTTCCACAAGCGGTATCGGCCTCGCCATCGCGGCCGCCTTCGCCGCCAAGGGCGATAACGTCGTCATCAACGGCTTCGGAAAGCCCGAGGAAATCGATGCGATCAAGACGAAGCTCGAAGCCTCCGGCGGCGGCAAGGTGATCTATCATCCGGCCGATATGACGAAGCCTGCCGAGATCGCCGATTTGATCGCGACTGCCAACTCCACCTTCGGCAGCGTCGATGTTCTCGTCAATAATGCCGGCATCCAGCATGTCGAGAAGATCGAGGATTTCCCGATCGAGAAATGGGATCAGATCATCGCGATCAATCTCTCCAGCTCTTTCCACACCATCCGCGCCGCCATTCCGCTGATGAAGGCTAGGAAATACGGGCGCATCATCAACATCGCCTCGGCGCACGGCCTTGTCGCCTCACCCTTCAAATCCGCCTATGTCGCGGCAAAACATGGTATATTGGGCTTGACCAAGACGGCAGCGCTCGAGCTTGCCGAGTTCGGCGTGACGGTGAACGCCATTTGCCCCGGCTACGTCCTGACCCCGCTTGTCGAGAAGCAGATCCCGGACACCGCCAAGGCCCGCGGCATGACCGAGGAGCAGGTCAAGAACGAAGTCATCCTCAAGGCCCAGCCGACGCACGAATTCGTCAAGGCCGAGGAGATCGGCGCCCTGTCGCTCTACCTTGCCAGCGACGAGGCACGTCAGGTCACCGGCACACACGTCTCGATTGACGGTGGCTGGACCGCGGAATAACCATTTGCGGTTAGGGCCGGATTCGTTCGCGCATCCGGCCCCGGCCAAGACATCATAAACGGGAACGACATGAGCGACAGCATCCGCTTTATCCTCAACGGCGAGGATATCATTCTATCCAGCCTGCGCCCTACCGAGACGCTGCTCGACTTCCTGCGTCTCAACCGGAGACTGACGGGCACGAAGGAAGGATGTGCGGAAGGCGACTGCGGCGCCTGCACGGTGCTTGTGGGACGTTTGATCGATGGTGGGCTGCACTATGAATCCGTCAACGCCTGCATCCGCTTCGTCGGCTCGCTGCATGCGACCCACGTCGTCACCGTCGAACATCTCGCCGCCCAGAACGGCACGCTTCACCCGGTCCAGCAGGCCATGGTCGATTGCCACGGCTCGCAATGCGGCTTCTGCACGCCGGGTTTCGTCATGTCGCTCTATGGTCTCTGGCTGACGACGGAAAAACCGAGCCGGGAGCAGATCGAAAAATCGCTGCAGGGCAACCTCTGTCGGTGCACGGGCTACGAGCCGATCGTCAAGGCGGCCGAACAGGTCAGCCAGAAGCGGCCGAGCGCTCTCTTCGATCCACTCGAAAAGACCAGGGCCGATATCATCGCCCGCCTCTGGGCGATGCAGGGTGGCGATACCATCGAGATTGCCGAGGGTGAGGATCGCCTCATCGTGCCCGGCTCTGTCTCGGCGCTGGCACAGGTGCTTGCCGACGAGCCGACGGCGACCGTCGTTGCCGGCTCGACCGATGTCGGCCTCTGGGTCACCAAGCAGATGCGCCGGCTGAACCCGGTCGTTTTTATCAATCATCTGACCGATCTGCAGAAAATCGTCGTCGAAGACGATGGGCTTGGTATCGGCGCCGGCGTCACCTACAGCCGCGCTTTTGCTGTGATCGGCGAAAAGATCCCGGCCTTTGCCAACCTCATCAACCGCATCGGCGGCGAGCAGGTGCGCAACATGGGCACCATCGGCGGCAATATCGCCAACGGCTCGCCGATCGGCGACACGCCGCCGCCGCTGATCGCGCTCGGCGCAACGCTGAAACTCCGCTCGACGGCGGGCACGCGCAGCTTGCCGCTCGAAGATTTCTTCATAGACTACGGCAAGCAGGACCGGCATCCCGGTGAGTTCGTCGAGAGCATCTTCGTACCCTATCCCGCCAAGGGTACGCATTTCGCCGTCTACAAGATCTCCAAGCGCCGCGACGAGGATATTTCCGCCGCGTGCGGCGCCTTCCATCTGTCACTGGACGCCACCGGCAATGTCGAAGATATCCGCATCGCCTTCGGCGGCATGGCCGGCACACCAAAGCGCGCCCGCACTGTCGAGGCAGAATTGATCGGCAAGCCGTGGACGGAGGCAACCGTCATGGCCGCACGCGATGCCTTCGACAGCGACTACACGCCGCTCACCGATTGGCGTGCCTCCGCCGAATACCGCCAGCTGACCGCCAAGAATCTTCTCATCCGCTTCTATCTTGAGACATCAGGCGCACCGCAGGAATTGAAGCGTTTCGCGACGGCGGAGGTCTGAGCTATGGACAAGTCTACGTTCGAAGAAGCCAAGGTCCTCATCAACGGCTCGATGCACGGCTCGTTACGCCATGATTCCGCACATAAGCACGTCACCGGAGCCGCCGATTATATTGATGACATTCCCGAACCGGCCGGGCTGCTGCATGGCGCGCTGGGCCTTTCCGATCGCGCGCATGCCGAGATCACCGGCATCGATCTCTCGGCCGTCAAAGCATATCCAGGTGTCGTCTGGGTCTTCACTGGCTCGGATATCCCCGGCGTCAACGACACCAGCTCCAACGGCATGCATGACGAACCGCTGCTTGCCGAGACGAAAGTCGAATTCCACGGGCAGCCGATCTTCGCCGTCATCGCCGAAACCCGCGATGCCGCCCGCCGTGCTGCCCGCCTTGCCAAGATCGACTATCGCGACCTGCCGCATTGGAGCGATATCGACGGCGCGCTCGCCAATGGCGCACCGCTCGTCTACGAACCGATGACGCTGAAGCGCGGCGAGCCGGAAACCGAAATGGCCAACGCCAAGCACCGCATCAAGGCGCAGATGGGCATCGGCGGACAGGAGCACTTCTATCTCGAAAGCCACATCGCTATGGCGATCCCCGGCGAGGACGACGAAGTCGCTGTCTGGTCTTCGACGCAGCATCCGAGCGAAATCCAGCATATCGTCGGCCACGTCCTCGGCATTCCATCCAACGCCGTGACGGTCAACGTACGCCGCATGGGCGGCGGCTTCGGCGGCAAGGAAACGCAGGGCAACCAGTTTGCGGCGCTTGCCGCCGTCGCCGCCAAGAAGCTCGGCCGCGCCGTTAAATTCCGTCCCGACCGCGACGAAGACATGAGCGCCACGGGCAAGCGGCACGACTTCCTCGTGGATTACGAGGTCGGCTTCGACGACGAAGGCCGCATCCACGCCGTCGACGCCACCTATGCCGCACGCTGCGGCTTCTCCTCCGATCTTTCCGGCCCGGTGACCGACCGCGCGTTGTTCCATGCGGATTCCAGCTATTTCTACGCGCATGTGCATCTGGTCTCGAAGCCGCTGAAGACGCATACAGTCTCCAACACCGCCTTCCGTGGCTTTGGAGGCCCGCAGGGCATGGTTGGTGGCGAGCGCATGATCGAAGAGATCGCCTATGCGCTCGGCAAGGATCCACTCGAAATCCGCCGTGCCAATTTCTACGGCCAGCCGGGCTCCGGCCGGACACTGACCCCTTATCATCAGGAGGTCACAGACAACATCATCAACCGCGTCGTCGACGAGCTCGAACAGAGTTCCGACTACCAGGCGCGGCGCAAGGCCATCATCGAATTCAACCGCTCCAGCCGGTTCATCCGCAAGGGCATCGCGCTGACGCCGGTGAAATTCGGCATCTCCTTTACCATGACCGCCTTCAATCAGGCCGGCGCGCTGGTGCACATCTATCAGGATGGCTCCATTCACCTGAACCATGGCGGTACCGAGATGGGCCAGGGCCTCTATACGAAGGTGGCGCAGGTTCTGGCCGATAGCTTCCAGGTCGATATCGATCGGGTGAAGATCACAGCGACAACAACAGGCAAGGTGCCGAATACATCGGCGACGGCGGCCTCATCCGGCTCCGACCTGAACGGCATGGCAGCCTATGACGCTGCTCGCCAAATCAAGGAAAGGCTCATCACCTTCGCAGCCGAGAAATGGAGCGTGGGCGCGGAAGAAGTGCAGTTCCTTCCCAACCGCGTACGCGTCGGCGAGGTGGAAATCCCCTTCCCCGATTTCGTCAAGCAGGCCTATTTCGCCCGCGTCCAGCTCTCGGCCGCCGGCTTCTACAAGACGCCAAAGATCCATTGGGACCGCAAGGCCGGCCGCGGCACGCCATTCTACTACTTTTCCTATGGCGCCGCCTGCTCGGAAGTGTCGATCGATACGCTGACGGGCGAATATCTGATCGACCGCACCGACATCCTTCACGACGTCGGTCGCTCGCTTAATCCGGCGATCGACATCGGCCAGGTCGAAGGTGCCTTCGTGCAGGGCATGGGCTGGCTGACGACCGAGGAGCTCTGGTGGGATGCCAAGGGCCGACTGCGCACCCATGCGCCCTCCACCTACAAGATCCCCCTCGCCTCCGACCGCCCGAAAATCTTCAACGTCCGCCTTGCGGAATGGTCGGAAAACACGGAGGCGACCATCGGCCGCTCGAAGGCCGTGGGCGAGCCGCCCTTCATGCTGAGCATATCCGTGCTCGAGGCCCTATCGATGGCGGTCGCCAGCGTCGCGGATTACCGCGTCTGCCCCCGCCTCGACGCCCCGGCGACACCGGAGCGCGTGCTGATGGCGGTGGAGCGGCTGAAGGGGATGTGATTGTCGTCCTGCCAAACGAGAGGACTGCATTTGACGCAGCCCCCTGTCAGCTTCGCTGACATCTCTCCCACAAGGGGGGAGATTGTTGGGGGTGTCGCTCCACCTAACAGAACATGCCACTGTCGTTTCCACAGATACGATCTTCGTTTGATATCCGAAGAAAGCTGCGGGTTACCCATCTCTCCCTTGTGAGGGAGATGTCCCGACAAGGACAGAGGGGGCACTCACGCTCCACATACATGAAGGGTCTCAATTCATGACCCAACCCCTCGACGGTCCTCACCACCTACAGCAGCGACCTATCGTCATAACGCGGCTCACGCCCATCCAGAAATCCAAGGTCGCGCTTCAGCCGGTCCGGCATCTCATCGAGGTCTAGATGCGGTGACGGTTCGCCGTGCTTCAGGAAGACCTGCATCAGCGGCTCCAGAAGACGCGCCACAAGCGCGGGCTTGGCTGCCTCCACCGGCTCGATCACATAACAGTCCATGACAACACCTCAATTCAATCAACGATATGAATTGCAGTCTGGCGCGAAAAATGCTGGAATTCCAATCGAACTATCGTCTGCATACATAAAGAGAACTTATCCATGAAGCAGTCCAAGCGCTTCCCGCTGAATGCCTTGCGCGTTTTCGAAGCCGCCGCCCGGCTCGGCAGTTTCACCCGCGCCGGCGAAGAGCTTGGCATGACGCAGACGGCGGTCAGCTATCAGATCAAGCTACTGGAGGAGACGGTGGGGGAGCCGCTATTCCTGCGTCGTCCGCGGCAGATCCTATTGACGGAAGCCGGAGAACAGCTCGCGCCGAAAGTGGCTGAAGCCTTTGCCCTGCTGCAGGAGGCCATGGCCTCGATCAGTGGCGATGCCGAAACGACGCTGCGCATTCATTCGACGCCCACCTTCGCCTCGCAATGGCTGGCTCGTCATGTCGGGTCGTTTCAGCTCAAGCATCCCAATATCGCGGTCCGGCTGGATACCTCCGGCTCGATCATCGACTTCGCCCGGGAGCCCTCCGATATCGCCATCCGCGCCGGGCGTGGCCAATGGCCGGGACTGCGCGCCCATCTTTTGATGAAGGTCTATTTCACGCCGATGCTGAGCCCGGCGCTTGCCGAATCTATCGGCGGCATACATGAACCGGCCGATCTCCTGAAGCTCCGTATCATCGACGCAGGCGACCCGTGGTGGGCGCAATGGTTCAAAGAGGCCGGCGTTCCCGATCCCGGCCTTCAGGGCCGGCCGCGAAGCAGGCTCGGTGCCCAGTCCTTCGAGGCGAGCGCAGCATTGGCCGGCCAGGGCGTCGCCATCCTGACCCCGGAGTTCTATGCGGACGATCTGGCTTCCGGCCGGCTGATCCAGCCCTTTGATATTCTTTCGTCCGACAATACGGACTACTGGATCGCTTATCCCGAAAACAGACGTCATACGCCGCGCATCCGCGCCTTCAGGGATTGGCTCCTCCGCGAATTCGGCATGCCGCTGGAATAGCCTTCAATAATCCATGTCGGGCGCATAAAAACAGCGCGGCGTATTCTCGTCCGGAAACAGACAGAGATGATAGGCTCCGTCGGGAGAACGCATCGTTTTCTGCTGCGGCAGATTGAAGATATGCGCGTGGGTTATATAGCGATGATCGCCCGGATTGAGCGTCACCCGATAGCCACCGGGTACAATGGTGACGGTACGCGAGGGGATCATCTCGCAATCGCCCGTCTTGCTGTCACCATTGCAGCAATAGGGGTCGTAGGACCAACCGGAGGGCGCCTCATGCCCCAAGGCGAAGGCTGTGGAGAGAAGAAAAAATACGAACGCCAGAATACCTCGCATGGGCAATTCTCCGTCGAAAAAATAGACGGCTGCCGCGGACACGGCCCGCTCCAAGCAGCCAAGGGCATTTTATTAAAAAACTGCCATAATCTGATCTAATGCGCCCTGGGCGCCAGACAAGAGCGTGGCTTTTTGCTGACGCGGCAAACTCTCCCCTTCCCTCCGTCGCCAACATTTTGCAAGGTGCGGAGTCGGAGGAAGAAAAAGGGGAACTGAATGTATGAATACGCCATAGCGTGGGAATGGCTGGCCTTTGCCGCCCGCTGGTTCCACGTCATAACCGCCATTGCCTGGATCGGTTCGTCTTTCTACTTCATCGCGCTCGATCTCGGGCTGGTGAAGCGCCCGCATCTTCCGCCCGGCGCCTATGGCGAAGAATGGCAAGTCCATGGTGGCGGCTTTTATCATATCCAGAAATATCTCGTGGCTCCCGCGCAGATGCCGGAGCATCTGACCTGGTTCAAATACGAAAGCTATTTCACCTGGATTTCCGGCTTCCTGATGCTGTGCATCGTCTATTACGGCGGCGCCAACCTCTTCCTCATCGACCGGCATGTGCTCGATGTCAGCGTCCCGGTCGCGATCCTGATTTCACTCGCTTCGCTTGCCGGCGGCTGGATCGTCTACGACCTGCTTTGCAAGTCCCCGCTCGGCAACAACACCTGGGGCCTGATGATCGTGCTTTATGCCGTCCTGGTTTTCATGGCCTGGGGCTACACGCATCTCTTCACCGGCCGCGCCGCCTTCCTGCATCTCGGCGCCTTCACCGCGACGATCATGTCGGCGAACGTCTTCATGATCATCATTCCCAATCAAAAGATCGTTGTCGCAGACCTCATTGCCGGCCGCACGCCCGACCCTAAATATGGCCGTATCGCCAAGCAGCGCTCGCTGCACAACAACTACCTGACGCTGCCTGTCATCTTCTTCATGCTGTCCAACCACTATCCGCTGGCTTTCGGCACGGCCTATAATTGGGTGATCGCGGCGCTGGTTTTCCTCATGGGGGTCACCATCCGTCACTGGTTCAACACGACACATGCCCGCAAAGGTCATCCAACCTGGACCTGGATCGTTACCGTCGTCCTCTTCATTATCATCATGTGGCTTTCGACCGTTCCGAAGGTGCTGACCGAGGAGAAGGAGGCCAATGCGATTCCTCCCGCCTTCCAGCAATATGCCTCGGATATACATTTCTCGTCCGTCAAAGAGATAGTTTCGACGCGCTGCACCATGTGCCATTCGGCCGAACCCGTCTATGAGGGGATTGTTCGACCGCCAAAGGGCGTAATGCTGGAAAATGACGAGCAAATCGCTATGCATGCCCGGGAGATCTATATTCAGGCCGGCCGCAGCCATGCCATGCCTCCGGGCAATGTTACCGAAGTGACGCCAGAGGAACGCAAATTGCTGGTCGCCTGGTTCGAAAGCTCCATCGGAGAAAAAAGCCAATGACCACCCTTCTGCGCGGCCGACTGCTTTCCTTCAAGCACCTGCCGCAAAGCCTCGATGATACGGGCAGCTACGCTTACGAAAGCGACGGCGGCCTGCTGGTCGAGAACGGCATGATCGTCGCGACCGGGCCTTATGCCGATATCAAGGCGCAGGCGCCGGAAGGTGTCGCCGAAGTCGACCACCGCCCGCATCTGATCCTGCCGGGTTTCATCGACATGCACCTGCATTTTCCGCAGATGCAGGTGATCGCCTCCTATGCCGCCAACCTCTTGGAATGGCTGAACACCTATACCTTTCCCGAGGAATGCCGCTTCGTCGAAAGCACGCATGCCGAGCGCATCGCCACGCATTTCTACGACGAGATGATCCGCCACGGCACAACGACGGCCGTCGCCTACTGTTCTGTGCACAAGACCTCCGCCGACGCCTATTTTGCCGAAGCCATGCGTCGCAACATGCGCATGGTCGGCGGCAAGGTGATGATGGATCGCCACGCCCCACAGGGTCTGCTCGATACGCCCGAAATGGGCTATGACGAGACGCGCCAGGTGATCGCAGACTGGCACGGCAAGGGCCGCAACCATGTCGCGATCACCCCACGCTTCGCCATCACCTCCACACCGGCGCAGATGGAGGCAACGGCCGCGCTTGCCCGCGAATTCCCGGATCTGCATATTCAGACGCATCTGTCCGAGAACCACGACGAGATCAAGTTCACCTGCGCACTTTATCCGGAAGCGATCGATTATACCGATATCTATGCTCACTACGGACTGCTCGGCCCCAAGAGCCTGTTCGGCCATGCGATCCATCTTTCCGACCGCGAAGCCGACGCCATGAGCGAGGCCGGCGCGGTTGCGGTGCATTGCCCGACTTCCAACCTGTTCCTCGGCTCCGGCCTCTTCCCGCTGAAGGCGCTGGCCCGCCGCGAGAAACCCGTTCGCATCGGTGTCGCCACCGATATCGGCGGCGGCTCCAGCTATTCCATGCTGCGCACGATGGACGAGGCTTACAAGATCCAGCAGCTGCTCGGCGAACGCCTGAACCCGCTGGAAAGCTATTACTACATGACACGCGGCAATGCCGAGGCGCTCTCCCTCGTCGATAAGATCGGCACGCTCGATGCTGGCACGGAAGCCGACCTCATCGTGCTGAATGCAGCGGCAACGCCAGCCATGGCACTGAAGATGGAAGTGACGAAGAGCCTTACCGAAGAGCTGTTCCTGCTTCAGACCATGGGCGACGACCGGGCGGTCGTCGAAACCTATGTTGCTGGAAAGCCGATGAAATCGATCCTGCAATGAGGCAATCCCAGCCCACCTCCATGTAACCATCCAGAAGGCAAAGAGCCATGACCGCGCCGCTGACCATCGCCGAACTGAAAACGCTTGCGCAGCGGCGCGTGCCGAAAATGTTCTTCCAATATGCCGATTCCGGATCGTGGACGGAGTCGACCTACCGCGCAAACGAGGCTGATTTCGCCAAGATCAAGCTGCGTCAGCGCGTGCTCGTCGACATGTCCGACCGGTCGCTGGCAACCACCATGGTCGGTCAGAAAGCCTCGATGCCGGTGGCGCTGGCACCCACGGGCCTCACCGGCATGCAGCACGCCGATGGCGAGATGCTGGCGGCGCGGGCGGCGGAAGAATTCGGTATCCCCTTCACACTCTCGACCATGAGCATCTGCTCGATCGAGGACATCGCCTCGGTGACGAAGCAGCCCTTCTGGTTTCAGCTCTATGTGATGAAGGACCGCGATTTCGTCCTGAATCTGATCCAGCGCGCCAAGGCAGCAAAATGCTCGGCGCTGGTGCTGACAGCTGACCTGCAGATCCTCGGGCAGCGCCACAACGATATCCGCAACGGATTGTCGGCACCGCCGAAAATGACGGCGAAAAATCTCTGGCAGATGGCGACGCGGCCAGGCTGGTGCATGGGTATGCTGAAGACCAAGCGCCGCTCCTTCGGCAATATCATCGGTCATGCCAAGGATATTTCCGACATGACGACGCTGTCACACTGGACGCATTCACAGTTCGACCCCAAACTCTCCTGGCGCGATGTCGCCTGGATCAAGGAGCAATGGGGCGGCCCGTTGATCATCAAAGGCATTCTCGACGTCGAGGATGCAAAAGCGGCCGTCGATGTCGGCGCCGACGCCATCATCGTCTCCAATCACGGCGGCCGGCAGCTCGACGGCGCCCATTCTTCCATCAGCATGCTACCGAGAATCGTCGATGCCGTCGGCGACAGGATCGAGGTGCATATGGACGGAGGCATCCGCTCCGGCCAGGACGTACTGAAAGCCATAGCCCTCGGCGCCAAGGGCACCTTCATCGGCCGCCCCTTCCTCTATGGTCTCGGCGCCATGGGTAAGGAAGGCGTCACGCTGGCACTCGAAATCATCCGCAAGGAGCTGGATATTTCCATGGCACTCTGCGGCAAGCGCGATATCAAGGCGGTGGATCGGTCGATACTCGCTGACCTTTAATAGCGCATGTCGTTACCGCAAAACCGCTGCACACATTTGCGCGGCATGCTCTAGCGCAGCCAGCCTGTCGCCAGACCGCTCGCCCACTCCTCGCGGCCGTTCTGCGCCGCGAGCGTCGCCATCGCCATGTGGTCATAGGCCACCTGCCGGAAGACTGGCAGCCAGGTATCGCCGATCTTTTCCAGAATGGCGTAAGAAGCAAAGGGATGGCCCGCCTCCACCTTGTGATAGTAGGGCAGGTCATCGTCGTAGGCGGGGCAGCCGACGCTCCCGGGATTGACGATCAGGCGCCCGTCGGAAAGGCGAACGGCGCGCGGAATATGGCTATGCCCGCACAGGATCAGCGGAAAATCGATGCCGGCAGCCAGCGCCTCGATCTCTTCCAGCGGCTTTAGATAGACATGACCCTCGGGCGAGACGGATTCGAGCCAATAGACATTATCATCGGCTGGCGTCGCGTGGCAGAGATAGGCCTCATCCAGATGGACCGCACTGACCGGCAAGGTGTGCAGCCATTCGAGATGGCGTTCCGTCAGTTCAGAATGCGCGGCCCGATCTGAAACATGCATCGTCTCGGGCGCCTGTTCGATCAGATAGCGGTCGTGATTACCGCGCACCGTCGGCGCATTCAGTTCCAGCAGCAGGTCGGCTGTCTTTCCCGCCGTCAGTGGCCCGCTGAAGCAATCGCCGAGATTGATGATGTCGCTAATGCCCTGCCTGCGGATATCCGCAAGCACGGCTTCAAGCGCCAGATGATTGCCGTGGATGTCCGCTATGGCTGCAAAACGCAATCTCAGCTCCCGCGATAGGTGGAATAGCCGTAGGGTGAGATCAGCAGCGGCACATGATAATGCGCCGTGCTATCGGCAATGCCGAAACGGATCGGCACCAGATCGAGGAAAGCCGGCTCCGGCAGCTTGATACCGCTGGCACGCAGATAGTCTCCGGCGCGAAACAGCAATTCATAGGTGCCGGCAACGAAGCTGTCGCCGATCAGGATGGGACCGCCATCCACGCGTCCGTCGGCATTGGTCGTTACCGTCTTCACATGCCTGCGGGCATCGCCCTCGATTCTGAAGAGATCGATCACCAGCCCTTCGGCTGGCTTGCCGAGGGCGGTATCGAGCACATGGGTCGTCAATCCGGTCATAGCGTCGGTGCTCCGATGATGAAGGGCGTGTCGAAGAAATATTCCTCGAGGTTGTTCTCCGACCCGTCACGATCCACGATAAGGAAATCACTCTGTTCGTCGAGGGCCATCAGGGGATAATGCCAGACATTGATCCGATAGTTCACGCCCTGGTCGCCGCGCGCAAGGAAGACTTGCGGCCGGCCCGGCTTGCCGCCCTCATCTTCTGCAACGACGACGAGGAACGGCCGACCATTCAGCGGCACGAAACACTGGCTGCCGAAGGGGTGGCGCTCCATCATGTCGATCGAGAAGGGAAAGGCACGCGGCTGGCCGCGAAAGAGGTTCAGGATAACCCGCGCCCCGTCACCGAGAGCTTCGGCATTCGACAACGCGTGGAAACGTTCGGTTGTGCCACCGTTGATGTACCGCATAGTCGCAGGATCGGCCTCGATCACATCGCCGAATGGCTCAAACGCGGCCTTTGTCAAAGGATTGATGTCTAGATGCTGTGTCATTGACTGATTATTCGCCTTCCGCTCGCCAATGGCGAATGGAGTCCAGTTGCAGGAGCAACTCCGGAAGAGATTTGCGCGCGATGTCCCACAGGGCCGCCAACTCGATGTTGACATATCCTTGCGCAATACGATTCCGAAAGTCCTGCATCACATGCCAAGGCAGCTCCGGATGGTCAACGACAAACTCCGGATATTCCTCGGCAATGCGTATGGTAGCCTCGCCGATCAGCAGAAGGTTCATGCCGACGGCGCGCTGTTTCTCGACACTCTTGAAAAAGGCGGCTTGATCGACGTCCCGGAGGAATTGACCGATTTCGGATGCAGCCTGCTGCATGCGTTCGAGGTAGGTAATCAGTCGATCCAGGCTCATGCCGGCTTTCCTCCGCCGGCAACGCCCGATTCCGGTGCGATGACGCGCCTCTTGGCGTCACCAATCATCCGTCCGCTTCTATCTCTGCCCAATGCTTTCCGTGGTCCCATGACTCAGTATCCTGCCAAGCGGATACTAAGTCATGAGTAGACCGAAAAATAGCGCGTACCTCAACGAGAAATCCGCCCAGGGACATGGGTTGGAGGATCGCGGCCCTGAGGCCAAACCTCAGGCTTCAGGCAGCATGGATTGCAGACGCAGTAGCGCGATCTTCTCGACCTGAGCGGCAGCCGTCGCAAATTCCGTGTCCCGGCCGTTGCCAATCCGGGTTTCGAAGGCGGCAAGGATATCGTCCTTGCCGAGCCCCTTCACCGCGATAATAAAAGGAAAGCCAAATTTCGTCACATAGGCGGCATTGAGCTCGGTAAACCGAGCATGCTCCTCGGGGCTTAACCGATCGAGCCCTGCACCGGCCTGCTCCTTACGGCTATCCTCGGTCAGCTGGCCGGCAATCGCCAGCCGGCCGGCGAGATCGGGGTGTGCCCGCAGCACGCCAAGTCGCTCCGCCTCGCTGGCAGCGCGGAAGACCCGCACCAGCGCGGCATGCACGCCGCCGGAGGTCAATGGCTCGGCAATGGCGCCCTGATCGTAGGCGCGCTCGGCAACGAAGGGCGAATGTTCGAAAACACCGCCGAAGCGGCCGACAAAATCATCCCGCGAGATCATATCAGCGCGCGCCCCCGGGAAGGTGATTTTCATACCAGTGGTTGGCAATCTCGATGCGCTTTGGGATCCAGACCTTGTCGTGCTTCTGCACATATTCGATGAACCGCCGCAGCGCGGCGGCGCGGCCCGGGCGGCCGACGAGGCGGCAATGCAGACCGACAGACATCATCTTCGGACTGCCGTCCTTGCCCTCTTCATAGAGCGTGTCGAAAGCATCCTTGAGGTAGGTGAAGAACTGGTCGCCGGAATTGAAGCCCTGTGGTGTCGCAAAGCGCATGTCGTTGGTTTCGAGCGTGTAGGGAATGATCAGGAACGGCTTGCCGTTCAGACCATCGACCCAGAAGGGCAGATCGTCGGCATAGGAGTCGGAGGAATAGAGGAAACCGCCCTCCTCCATGACGAGCCGCAGCGTATTGTCCGACGGCTTGCCCTGATACATGCCGTAGGGCCGCTCGCCGGTGAGTTCGGTATGCAGCCGAACGGCTTCGAGAATGTGCTTGCGCTCCAGATCCTCGGAGAAATCCTTGTATTCCAGCCAGCGGTAGCCGTGGCTGGCGATTTCCCAGCCCGCTTCCTTCATGGCGGCAACCGCTTCCGGGTTGCGCGCCATGGCAAGCGTCACCCCATAGACCGTCGCTTGAACCTTGAGTTCGGTGAACATGCGCCACAGCCGCCAGAAGCCGGCGCGTGAACCATATTCGTAGATCGATTCCATGTTGAGGTTGCGCTGATTCGGCCAGGAAGCTGCGCCAACGATCTCCGAAAGCAGGTTTTCCGACCCCGGATCACCGTCGAGAATGCAGCTTTCTCCGCCCTCTTCGTAGTTGATCACGAACTGCACCGCGATGCGGGCATCGCCGGGCCATTTCGGATCCGGTGTGTTGCGGCCGTAGCCGATGAGATTACGGGGATAGATTTCCGACATTGAAGCACCTTCTCTGATCGCGGAACGGTAGCATCCACGCCGGGAAAGTCGAGACGGAAAGTGGGAAAATCACTTTCGCTTCAAAGCGAGGTATTGGCGCGCGCCAGTCGCTAATCTAGGCGATCTTGCGGGCGCTGACCTTTCCCATCGGATGCAACGAGTGCACCCGGAAGGGGCCGCCAGCGCCTTCTTCCATCATGAGCGCAACATTGGAAACGGGGATAGGCGCAGCCAAGGCAGGCTCAAAGAAATCGCGCAGCGCACGCTCGATGCGCGCCATATCGGCAGGGCTCACGGTGCCCGTCAGCATCATCTGGAAGCGAAACTCGTCCATGACGTGCGGATGCCCCCAGCGATGCAGGTTGGCAAACTGGGTCGCAGAAAGCCCATCCGGATCGATCCGCTCGATCTCGGCTTCGCTCAAAGGAGCCCGATATTGATCGAAGGTCTGCACCAGCGATGCTGCGAGGAAATGCATCTGCTGGCTTGGTGCGGAGGGAACGAGGCCCAGCGCGCCGCCGAGCCGCGCGACCTCGAGCCTCGGGATTTCGAAGGGTGCCACGGTGCCGGAGAACCGCATCAGATCACGCAGCAGCCCGGCTTCGGACATGTCTTCGGCCAACCGGAACGGCGCCTTCAAAATTCCCATGAAACCATAGCGGCGCGGGACTGCGGTGTAGAAAGCGATCTCATGAATGCCCAGGCCACGGACTGCGGGCGGATCAACCATCTCGCCGGAGTAGACATTGCGGCCGAGCCAATTCGCCGCCACAAGCGTCAGCGGATCGCTCGCAGACGGTGTGAAGCAAATGGCATACCGCATAAAATTCCTCCAGGGCGTAACGTCAGGCAGACCGAACCGGCACCGATGGCCAAGGAGATAGGTGATTTGCGTGACAGATTGACGACCCGAAAGAGGCGTGAATTCACGTTTTATGTGATATGACTGAAATATGACTCGCTAAAGTGAAACTCTGCGGCAAGTTGAAGCGACCGGGCGCGCCCACCGCCTCACGTACCGCCGCCTCCGCCAGCCTATGCGCCAGCCCGAAGCTCACCTTAAAGCCGCCTGTGAGCGCAATCAACGCAGGGTGATCTGGATGGGCACCCACCATCGGATCACGATCCACGGCCTTCGGGCGCAAGCCCGCCCAACGCTCGACGACTTGCGCGGCGGCGAGCACCGGCGCCATGGCACGCGCCGCTGCAAGCAGATCGTCGAGCTGCCCATCCGTCGATAAAGGATCGTCAAATCGGTTCTCGCTCGTGCTGCCGACCGCGACCAATCCATTCTCATGCGGAACGATATAGAGCCCGTCGCGGAAGATGACGGGCAAGCCGCCGTCAACATCGGCTTTCAGCATGGCCGCCTGTCCCTTGACCGGTTGACCGAGTGAGGCTTTGCGTCCTTCCGTCAATTCATCAAGGATCGGAAACGAGCAGTAACCGGCAGAAAGGATACAGCGACCGAAGCGAATGTCGCCATCGCTTGAACGCGCAAGGCCCCGCCCTGGATCGATACTCTCGACGGTAACGCCCTCGCAAAGCCGAACATGTCGTGCAGCTGTAAGGAACCTCCGCAGGACCTCCAGAAACGCGCGCGGCGCGACGCGGGCCGCCAGTGTATCGTGGACAAAGCCGCTTTCGCCGGCTGAAGGTTCGATCCAGTCTTCGACGGGTGCGTCATCCAGCACATTCCAGTGAAACCGGCGCTCCCCATGGTGCCAATGCACCTCCGCATCCTGGGAATGACCCAGCGCGATCTGCCTCAAATGCGGCTTCGGCAGCGGGATCAAGCGACCGGCGCGGCGATAACCGGCTGAAAGGCCGGTCTCCGCTTCCAGGGTTGCAATTTCCTCTTCCAGCACGACAAGCGCATCGAACTGAAACTGTTTCTTCTCGGACCATTTGTCCGGCATGTGCGGCATCAGCGCGCCAAGCAGACCGCCGCTTGCCCCCTGCCCTAAACGGCCAGCTTCGACAAGCAATGTCCGGATACCAAGACGCTCGGCATGAACGGCGGCCCATAACCCCATGATCCCGCCACCGACGATCAGCAGATCGACGGACGATTGACCGGCAGGTCTTGGAGGATTATCGGCTTTTTCCATGACAGATCCCGTTTCCGATCGGACCAAGGCGTCCGAAACCAATGCGGCAAGCCCGGAGCTCGAATGGCGCGACGGCGATATGCCCTATTCGACCGCATTTGGCGACCATTTTTATTGCCAGACCGACGGCAGATTGGAATGTGGCCATGTCTTCCTGGCCGGCAATGGCCTTCCCGACCGCTGGCAGGGACGACAGGACTTCCGCGTCGGCGAACTCGGCTTCGGCACTGGCTTGAACTTCTGTGAGACCTGGCGCCAATGGCGGCAGCAGGCCATCCCCGGTTCGAACCTGCACTTCATATCCTTCGAACTCTATCCCATGAGAGCGGAGGAGATCGACCGCGCGCTTTCGCACTGGCCGGAAATCGATGGGGAGCGCCAGGCGCTTGCCGCAGCGTGGCCGGACCACCCACAGGAGGTCGTGTCGCTGCGGCTAGATGCAAATACGCGCCTCAGCGTCGTCTGCGCCCCAGCTCTCGAAGGCGTCAGCCGTGCCGAACCGGGTTTTGATGCCTGGTATCTCGACGGTTTCGCACCCTCGCGCAATGCCGACATGTGGTCGCCGGAATTGATGCAGGCGCTTCATGACAAGACGGTTCCGAACGGCACCTTCGCCACCTATGCGGCTGCCGGCTTCGTGAGGCGAAACCTACAGGCGGCCGGATTTATCGTGGAACGGCGCAAGGGCTTCGCCGGCAAGCGCGAAATGCTCTGCGGCATCAAGCCCGCCTGAGGCCGGGGCCGATGCCGAGTCAGGCAGCAACCATATCGAGGGCTCAGATGAGTTCGCCAAGATGCTGGCGAACCCACTTGGCCTCTTCGGAGGCCGTCCGCCGGAAGTGCCGTTTGAAATCCCGGCTGAACTGCGCAGCACTGGCATAGCCGACCGATGCCGCCACCTCCGCAATCGTCCCACTTTGACGCGCGATCATCAACCGCGCCTCGTGGAGCCGCATTGCCTTCACATATTGTATCGGACTGCTTCCCGTCAGGGCTTTGAAATGGACGTGATAGGAGGGAACGCTCATCCCCACCTCACGCGCCAGCGCGGCAACCGAAATCTCGGAATTGTAGGTTTCACGCAATCGGGCCAGGCTTCGCACGATCTTACCGGAAATACCCTGCTGCTGAAGCGCCGAGATCATCGCTCCGCCCTGCGGGCCGACGAGAACTCGGTAGTGCAGCTCGCGCAGTATGCCTGCTCCCAGAACCGCAAGCTCGATGGGATCACGCAATGCCCGCAGCAGGCGCAGCACGACATCCTCGATCATCGGCTCCATCCTGCTCGATATCAGGCTTCTCACTTTGCCCATCGTTGTTACGGATCGCCTCGTCCCTAGGTCCGAGGCGATCTCAGCAGCCAGAAGCATGTCGAACTCGACATAGACAGCAAGCAAGGGGCGTTCTGCGCTGGCTGACGACTCCATCCGAAACGGAACGGGCACCGACACAGCCAGATAATGCTCCTCATCGTAGAGGTAGACCTCGCCTTCCAGCACACCCTGCTTTCGGCCTTGCAGGACGAATACCGCACCCGGCTTGTAGAGCACCGGGACATCGTGAAGGACCGCCTCAGTCCTGAGAATCCGAACACCGGCAAGTGCGGTTGGATTGTATCCCGGGCTGGGAGCAAGAAGACCTGCCAGCTCCACCAATTCCCGACGCTTCGACCATTGGCTCTTCGTATTCATAGGATTTGGCAAGATGTTCATAGTTTTCGCGATCGCAGACAACAGTTTGGAAGATTATCAGTCATGAGCATCGACCAATCAAGAAGAGAACATCCATCATGTCACAGAAGACCTTCTTTATCACCGGAGCGAATTCCGGCTTCGGTTTCGCAATCGCAGCCGCCGCGATCCGGAACGGCCACAAGGTTATCGGCACCATCCGCTCGGAACAATCGCGGACGGCCCTGACAGAACGCTTGCCGGCAGTGCAGCCCATCCTATGCGACGTGACGGAATTTGACCGCATAGGCGACGTTGTTCGACAGGCGGAAGAAGACCATGGACCAATCGACGTGCTGATCAACAATGCCGGCTACGGTCACGAGGGAATTCTTGAAGAGTCGCCTCTTGAAGAAATGCGCCGCCAGTTCGACGTGAATGTCTTCGGCGCAGTTGCGGTCGCCAAGGCCTTCCTGCCGCGCTTCCGCGAAAGGCGCCGCGGCTTCATCGTCAACGTCACCTCCATGGGCGGCATGATCACCATGCCCGGCATCGCCTATTATTGCGGAAGCAAATTTGCGCTTCAGGGCATCTCGGAAGTTATGCGAGCAGAGATGGCGCCTTTCGGCGTTCGGGTCACTGCCCTCTGCCCCGGCTCCTTCCGGACAGACTGGGCCGGACGCTCGATGGTCCGGACCGAACGATCAATCGCGGATTATGACACGCTGTTCGATCCGATCCGGCAGGCGCGGCAATCCAAAAGCGGCAAGCAGCTCGGCGATCCCGACAAGCTCGCCACAGCCGTCCTGGACCTGATCGAATCCGACGCCCCTCCGCCGCAGCTCCTGCTCGGCAGCGATGCCCTTGCACTTGTGTCGGATAGGATTGAGCGCCTCAAACAGGAGATCGAAGCCTGGAAAGCCGTTACCGTTTCCACCGATGGCTGATGGCCGCGACGGTTGCGATGGCGGGAAGCCGCCATCCAGCCCTGCGAGCAAGTCTGGATCCGAACCCTAGTTGTTCGAGCGATCGGCCATGAGAGCGGTATCGCCAAGATAGCGCCGGATCTTCGTCTCGAGAAGTTCGGGGCTGATCGGCTTGGACATGCAATCATCCATGCCAGACTGCATGCACATGATGCGATCGACATCCAGTGCCTGCGCCGTCACCCCGACGATGGGCACATGCCATCCATGCCCGGCCTGTGTCTCGAACTGCCGGATCATGCGGGTCGCCTGATGACCATTCATGACCGGCATGGACACATCCATGAGAATCAACGACGGCCGCAGCTGGCGCCATGCGTCCACGGCAGCCTGGCCGTTCTCCACGACGAGAAACCGCAGGCCGGTCGCCTGCAGGATCTGCGTGAAGACGATCTGGTTCACCTCGTTGTCCTCCGCCACGAGGACGTCGATGGCATTGCCTGATTTGGCCGACGTCATCCCGTCCGTGGCCTCGATCGCGGCTGCGGCTTCCATCTCTATCGGCAGCCGACGTTCAACGGAGGCCAATCGCTCACCCAGCTTTTTCCGCCGCGATGCACGCACGACATCGATGATCGTACTGCGCAGCACATTGGCGCGCACAGGCTTCATCAGATGCGCCTGGCCGTTGACGGCGGCGAATTCCCTGTCGCAACCGGCGACACCCATCGACGTCAGGAACACGATCGGCAGCGTGTCGAAACGCGGATCGGCGCGCACGGCGGTCGCAACCTGATAGCCATTCATGCCGGGCATGCTGTAATCGACGATAACAGCATCGACCGATACGCCCATATCGAAGGCAGCATCCAGAATAGTGAGCGCGGTCCTGCCATCCTCGGCGACATGCCCGTCAAAACCCCATTGCGCCAGCTGTTCGGTCAAGATGCGCCGATGGATCGCGTCGTCTTCCACGATCAGGACGCGGGCATCCCTGACATTGGCCGGCAGCTCCGCGATTTTGCCCCGAGCGGCAACCAGCGGCATCGGCAGATGGACCGTGAAGACCGATCCCTTGCCCCATTCGCTCTCCACCGACAGCGAACCGCCGAAAAGATCGACAAGACCGGCAGTAATCGTAAGACCAAGGCCCGATCCCTCGAGCCGCCGCGCAAAGGACGAATCCGCCAGCGAGAATTTGTCGAAGATCGTATCGAGCTTTTCTTCGGGAATGCCGATGCCTGTATCTTCGATACGGAGGACAAGCAATATGGCGTCGCCCGGTGCCGGCTGGCTATCCAGTTCGACCAGCACATGACCACGCTCGGTGAACTTGATCGCATTGCCGACGAGATTGGTCACGATCTGCCGAAAACGACCGGCATCGCCGAGGATCGCCGCCGGCACGCCGGGAGCGATACGCACCATCAGCTCGATATTCTTTTCCGATGCGGCGGCAGCCAACAGGGTCGCGATATCCTCGACGGCCTCGGCGGGATCGAATGCCATCTTGCGCAGATGCATCTCGCCGGTATCGATGCGGGAAAAATCGAGGATGTCGTTGATGATGGTCAGCAGCGCGTTGCCCGATTTGACGATGATGTCGACGAAGGTCTTCTGGCGCGCATCGAGATCGGTCTTGCCAAGCAGTTCCGCCATACCTAGAACGCCATTCATCGGCGTGCGGATTTCATGGCTCATATGAGTGAGAAATTCGGATTTCGCCCGATCCGCGGCATTGCTGCGCGCCAGGAGCAGCTGCAAATCCGCCTCGCGCTCCTTCATCTCGGTAACGTCGGTCAGCACCACCGTCCAGCGGCGATGCTCGCCGAGCGCGGCTTCGAGCTGCATCCAGCGATCGCCTTCAATCTGGAACACACAAGAGATCGGCTTGCCGGCAGCGACGTTTTCTCCCCAAGATGCCCGCATAGCCTCGGCGTCCTCGCCGAAGTCTCCGCGTTGCGCACAATAATCGAACGCCGCAGACCAGTTTTTACCGACCTCGAGGAGTTCGGGCGGCAGCTTCAGCATATCCTTCAGCCGGTCGTTGGCCAGCATGATCGTACCGTCTTGAACGATCAGCAGGCCTTGGGACATGGCTTGCATAGCATCGGCCATCAGCTCGCCGAGGCGTTCCAGCGCCAGCCGGGCCTCGGTGATCTCGCGGAATTGCTGCTTGACGGCGGAAATATCCGTGTAGGACATCAGCGTCCGCCCGTTGGCAATGCGGCGCGCATCGATGATAACGGATTTGCCGTCGGCAAAATTCACTTCCGTCTGCAGATGCTCGCCTGCCTTGCGCAGTGCTGCCAGGCGCGCCTGATAAATGTCGTCGATACTGCGGCCGTCGGTGTCGAAGCGCGCGAGTTCGTAATGTTTGGCGATGAGATCCCGATAGGGGCGGCCTTCGAAGCGCTCATCCTTCGAGAATTCGAAAATGTCGTAGAAGGCATCATTCACGTATTCGACGACGTAGTCGCTGTCGTGGATCAAGACACCGATCGGCATCGAGCGAAGAATATTGTCGAGATCCTGATGCAGTCCCCTGGCAGGCGCTTCCAGAAATACACCGAAAATATAGAGGCGGTCTTCCGCAGGGGAAAAACTTTCGATCTGGATGCGCGAGCGCTCACGACCCGATCCATCGAAGCACAGCGCCACTTCTTCGGAGCCGAAGACCAGCGCACGGCGCTCCCTGTCTTCTCTGTCGGCGCTCTCGCTCGCATCGAGAAGATCGTGACTGCGATTGCTTATGAAATCGGAAATATCGCGCCCGAAAAACCGCGCATAGGCATCATTGACGGCGACGTAACGAAGCTCGCTGTTCTTGATGTAGGCGGGCCGGTCCAGACTGGCGATCCGACGGCACGCTATGTCGAGCAGTTCACCGTCCAAGGTCAAACGGAGCCTCTCTTTTCACCGCGCATGATAGTTCATGAAACGACGCTCTAACATGAATGCCTTTAACAAGGCGTTAACCATGTTTAACCATCGCGCCGACGTCGCGTTCAGACCATGCACTGTTCTATAACGGTCATGCCTTGGTCGCAAACGACGGCGGCACATCGAGGGAAACTCTGCCAAGAATCCGTCAACGGATCATTGGGAGCGAGCGCCATGAGCGATGAAGAAAGCCTGACCTTGAACGAAGCGCAGATCGCAACGGCGACGGGCGAACGGCGGCGGCGGGCCGGAGGGCGTGGCGCCGAACGCAGCCGCAAGCCGAGCGGCACGAAATATCTCAACCTCGTCAACAATCTCGCGCACACGGAACTCCTGTCGCCTGAAGCGCTTGACGATATTCATGAGGCATCGCTGACCATCCTCGAAGAGATCGGCATGGATATCATCCTGCCGGAAGCGCGCGAGCGCATGAAGGCTGCCGGCGCGGACGTCACGCCGGGCAAGGAACGCGTCCGCTTCGATCGCAACATGATCATGGAGCTGATCGCTTCGATCCCCTCGAACTTCACGCTGCATGCCCGCAATCCCCTTAGAAACGTCGAGATCGGCGGCCGCAATCTTGTCTTCGCACAGGTTGCCTCCGCCCCCTTCGTCGCCGACCGCGATGGCGGCAGGAGAGCCGGCAACCAGGAGGACTTCCGCAAGCTTATCAAGCTTGCGCAGTCATTCGACGTCATCCATATGACCGGCGGCTATCCGGTCGAACCCATCGACATCCATGCCTCGGTGCGCCATCTCGATTGCCTTTCCGACATCGTGAAGCTCACCGACAAAGCCTTCCATTGCTATTCGCTCGGCAAGCAGCGCAATCTCGACGCGATCGAAATCGCCCGTATCGGCCGCGGCATCAGCATGGAGCAGATGGAGCGCGAGCCCTCACTCTTCACCATCATCAACTCCTCCTCGCCGCTGCGCCTCGACGGACCGATGCTGCAGGGGATCATCGAAATGTCCTCGCGCGGCCAGGTAGTCGTGGTCACACCGTTCACGCTGGCAGGTGCCATGGCGCCGGTGACGATCGCCGGCGCGCTGGTGCAGCAAAATGCGGAAGCGCTCTGCGGCCTCGCCTTTACCCAGATGGTGCGCAAGGGCGCGCCGGTCATGTATGGCGGTTTCACCTCGAATGTCGACATGAAGACGGGTGCCCCCGCCTTCGGCACGCCGGAATATATGAAGGCGGTCATCGCGGGCGGCCAACTCGCTCGCCGATACGGCATCCCCTACCGCACCTCCAACACGAACGCTTCCAATACGCTCGATGCGCAGGCAGCCTACGAATCAGCGCTGTCGCTCTGGGCGCTGACCCAGGGCGGCGGCAATTTCGTCCTGCATGCAGCCGGCTGGAGCGAAGGCGGGCTAACCGCCTCCTTCGAGAAATTCATCCTGGATGTCGACATGCTGCAGATGGTCGCGGAATTCCTCAAGCCGCTTGATGTCAGCGCCGATGCCCTGGCGCTGGATGCCGTACGCGACGTTGGCCCTGGCGGCCATTATTTCGGCACGGCGCACACGCTCGCCCGCTACGAAACCGCCTTCTATTCGCCGATCCTGTCCGACTGGCGAAACAATGAAACCTGGACGGAAGCCGGGAGGCCCACGACTTACGATCACGCCAACCGTATCTATAAGGAAACCCTCGCACGCTACGAACGGCCGCCACTCGATCCGGCAATCGAGGAAGAGCTCGACGCCTTTGTTGCGAGACGCAAGCAAGAAGGTGGTGTTCCCACCGATTTCTAGCTGAAAACAAAGGGCTTTTACGCCTCAAATCATGAACGAAATTTAATGCCGCGACCCCCTTTTTGGCCGCGACTTCGCCCCCTTTTCCAAGCAACTTCAAGCTCGGCTTCGGCTGGGAGGCCTTTGTTTTTGGAAAGGGATGTCAATGTCTGTGCTTCGCACATTAACGACGGCCGGTTTGATCGCGCTGACGCTTGGTAGCGCCGCCGCCGTAACCACCACCACAGCCAGCGCCTCCGACCGCGGCGCCTTCTTCGGCGGTCTTGCCGCGGGTGTCGTCGGCGGCGCCTTGGTAGCCGGGGCTGCGCGACCCGCCTATCCGACTTATTATCCGGCCTATCCGGCCTACTATGACGGCCCGGTCTACGAGCGCGTCTATGTGCGCCCCTATCCCAGCTGCTATTGGGCGTGGCGCCACGACGGGTGGGGTCGGCCCTATCGTGTCGAGGTCTGCCGCTAGGATCAGCAATCGCTGATTGAGCGCATGCGCCCTTGTCAAATTTGGGATGCCGCCGGATTTCGGCGGCATTTTTGTATGCGCGATGAAAAGCTTTCGCCTACACCTCTTGACATTCCGCGCGTTTAAGACCAAATGCGCCTCAGCTTTCACCTTCCGGCCGCCGCGTGAGCGTGCCCTGCGGGACAATCTGTACGCAAGAGAAGGATAAAAGCGCTTTTATGAATGAGGCCGCGCCAAGCGCTGCGGCCAATGCGCTGGGAAAGCTATTTCCAACTTACAAGTTCCCACTTCACGCGGGGTTCTTGACGCCAGAGACAGACCGGACCGCATGGTGCGACCCGGCCTATTTTCTGTGGCGCCCCGAAAGGTATTGAATTGACCGATTTTCACTCGCTTGGTCTCTCCAAGCAGATCGTAGATACGCTGTCGCAGAACAACTTCGCTACGCCGACGCCGATCCAGGCACAGGCGATCCCACTCGTTCTCCAGGGCCGCGATCTTATCGGCCTCGCCCAGACCGGCACCGGCAAGACGGCCGCATTCGGCCTGCCGATCATCGAAATGCTGACCAAGGAAGGCAAGCGCCCGGATAACCGCACGACGCGCACCCTGATCCTTGCCCCCACCCGCGAGCTGGTGAACCAGATCGCCGACAATCTGAAGCTCTTCGTGCGCAAGACGCCGCTGCGCATCAACATCGTCGTCGGCGGTGTTTCGATCAACAAGCAGCAGCTTCAGCTGGAGCGCGGCACCGACATTCTCGTCGCGACGCCAGGCCGCCTGCTCGACCTCATCAACCGCCGTGCCATCTCGCTCGGCCACGTCACGCACCTCGTCCTCGACGAAGCCGACCAGATGCTCGATCTCGGCTTCATCCACGATCTCCGCAAGATCGCCAAGCTCGTCCCGGCCAAGCGCCAGACCCTGCTCTTCTCGGCGACCATGCCGAAGGCGATTGCCGACCTCGCTTCCGATTACCTGACCAATCCGGTCAAGGTGGAAGTCACCCCGCCCGGTAAGGCTGCCGACAAGGTGGAACAGTATGTGCATTTCGTCGCCGGCCAGAACCACAAGACCGAAATCCTCAAGGAAACGCTGAACGCCAACCCGGATGGCCGTTCGATCGTCTTCCTGCGTACCAAGCACGGTGCCGAGAAACTGACGAAGCATCTCGACCATGTCGGCTATGCCGCCGCCTCCATTCATGGCAACAAGAGCCAGGGCCAGCGCGAGCGCGCTCTGAAGGGCTTCCGTGATGGCGACGTCCGCGTTCTCGTCGCAACTGACGTCGCCGCACGCGGTATCGACATTCCCGGCGTTTCGCATGTCTATAATTACGACCTGCCGGAAGTGCCGGATGCTTACGTCCACCGCATCGGCCGCACCGCGCGCGCCGGCCGCGATGGCATCGCTATCGCCTTCTGCTCGCCCGACGAAATCCGCCTGTTGCGTGACATCGAGCGCCTGATGGGTATCGAGATCGCCGTTGCGAGCGGCGAAGCTCCGGCCGATCGCGGCCGTCCCGTTCGCGGCAAGGGCCGTGGCGGCCAGGGTAATGGTAATCACGGCAATGGCGGCCAGGGCAGAGGCCAGAATGGCCAGGGACGCGAGCGCGGCGAAGGCCGCCCGCAACGTCCGGCCCGCCGTCCGTTCTTCGACAAGGAAAACGGCGAGGCTCGTGGTGAGGCTGGCGAGCGCCAGGAACGCCGCCCGCGCGACGATCGCCCGCATCGCGAAAACAATCGCAACGCCGATTTCCGTGGCCAGCGCCGCAACGAACCGACGCCACGCCCGGAACCCGACAACGACCTCGCCTCCACCTCGGATTTCCGTCCCGCTCGCAAGCAGCAGCACAATGGCCAGTCCAATGGCAACGGTGCCGCGCATGAGGGCGGCGCCCATCGCGGCCAGCGCCATTCCCACGGCCGCCCCGCAGGTCGCCACAACGAAGAGCGTGGCGCCCAGGGCGAACAACGCAATGGCGGCAACGGCCGCATGCGCCGCCGCGGCAATAGCGGCCAGCGCCGCGAGCGTGCCTGATGGAGTTAAGGGGGCCGATTGGCCCCTTTTTCTTTGGTTATTCCGCCTGGCTTTGCAGGCTTTCGATTAAAGCCGGGAGATCATCCCAAACATATGCGATCTGACCGATTGCAGTTTCGCCGAATGTAAGCGACCCCGTCGCCACTGATCGACCGCGCAGGCGCTCGTAGAAACCCCTGTTTGGATTGTTCTCCAATGCCAACGCCAGCAATCCTTTATGTTCCATATCTTTGAGAGCTCGCGCCACTTTAGTAAAGAGAGCCGAACCGATCTTGCGGCGCTGATAGCGAGGCAGAAGATAAAGCGCGTAAACTTCAGCTTCCTGCGGGAAGCCCGAATGCCGGCTTGACCCTCCGCTCGCAAATCCGACAACCTCGCCTTTCTCGTCTTCCGCCACGTAATAAGCAATGCCGGCATGACCAAGATAGCGGCGATGGCGCTGCTCCTGATGTCTATAGGACATGCCCTTTAGGAAATCCTCCGGCAACAGCCCGGCAAAAGTCGCCCTCCAGACATCGACCACGACACGGGCAATGCCCGACAAATCGCCGTCGACAGCAGGCCGAATCTCAATCGCCATCAATAGTTCCTCCGTTGACGGCCTGCATGAAGACTTCGGACGCAGTCATGAGAGTAAATTCGAAACTTCGAAGCAACCCGGCTTTCTCATTTCTCTTGGCGAACAATGTTTGGATGACTGTTTCCTGCCTGCAGACGCTTCCCGGCATAGTCTAGAGCATGTTTGGAGGATTGGGAGGCGGTGCATTGCGAAAGACGGCAACGCGGCCGATGTCGGCAAACGACTGGGGGCAGCTCCTGCTTCTCGGCGCGTTGTGGGGCGGATCATTTTTCTTTGCCCGTATAGCGGTGGCAGAAATCCCGCCGCTGGCGCTGGTGCTCTATCGGGTTTCGATTGCCGCGCTTGTTCTGCATGTCTGGTTGCGCCTGCGTAACATTTCCTTTGCTCCCGCTATTGCCAGATCAGCTTCGTTCCTGGGTCTCGCACTGCTCAACAACGTCATCCCGTTTTCTCTGATATTCAGCGGCCAAACGGAGATCGGAGCAGGCCTTGCCTCGGTGCTCTACGCGACAACGCCCCTCTGGACAGTCCTGGTCGCAAATCTGCTGACGGCTGACGAAAAGCTCTCCGCCAGCAAGCTCGCCGGCGTGGCTCTGGGGATTGGCGGCGCTGCCATTATGATCGGTCCAGGGCTCTTCGCCAATTTGGGCGGACCGACATGGGCAAAGCTTGCGGTCATCGGAGCGGCAATTTCCTATGCATTCGCGGCCGTTTTCGCGAAGCGATTTCGGGATATCAAGCCGGTCGTTGTTGCCGCCGGCCAGTTGACCGCCTCCACCATCGTTATGATACCGATCGTCCTTCTTCTCTACGATCCGGGCGAAATCATAAGTACGAATATCTCGATCTGGCTGGCCATTGGGACTCTTGCAATCGTAACGACTGCCTTCGCCTTCATTCTCTATTTCAATCTCATCGCCTCCGCCGGGGCGACAAATGCGTCGCTGGTGACGCTGCTCGTGCCGGCGAGCGCGATCATCTTGAGCGCCGCATTCCTTGGAGAACGTCTGGAACCTTACGAATTCCTCGGATTGGCTCTGATCGTCTCCAGCCTGGTAGTTGTCGATGGCAGGCTCTTACGATGGCGGCAACGGAGCGATGCCCTGAAGAAGTCGTAGAGCCTATTCCGGCACGACTTCCGCCTGACGCCGATTGGTGAGGTAGACACCGATCACCACAATCACCGTGCCGACGATAATCGGCAGCGTCAGCGGCTCGCCGAATGCGATAGCGGCCTCGATGGCGACGGCCGGCGGCATCAGGTAGATCAGCGATGCGGCGCGCGACACCTGCCCGCGGCGGATGAGATAGAGCAGCAGGCCGACGGCGCCCATGGACAGGCCGAAGACCGACCAGAGCAGCGATAAAATCGCTGTCTGCGTGCCGTCAAAGTGCAAATCTTCGAAGATGAAGGTCAAGGGAACGGTCACGATCAGCGCGCCGACATATTGCAAGGTCGCAATGGTTCTGAGGTCGCCTGTCTGAAGGTGCCGCTTCTGATAGAGCGTGCCATAAGTCACCGAGACCATAGCCAGCAGATTGACAACAAGCGGCACCGCCGATTGCCAGAGGTTGGCCGTATCCGTCGCCAGGAGTTTGGGCGAGATCGCGATTGCAATGCCGAGGAAACCGAGAAGCAGACCGACCTTCTGGATCGGCCGCAGCCGCTCGCCGACAAGAAGCGGTGCGGCCATGGCGGTCATCAGCGGCTGCAGTGCCGCAATGATGCCGGAAATGCCGGCCGGCACGCCCTCGGCAATCGCCCACCAAAGGCCCGCGAGATAGATGCCGTGCAGGAAAATCCCTGAATAGACAGCCCGAAACACGCTCGTCCAGTCGCGTGGCCATCGGGCGCGGACGATCGAACAGAGCAGCACGAAAGCAAGCGCCGAAAGGCTGTAGCGAATCATCAGGAAGGTAAAGGGACCCGCATGCAGCGAAGCATATTTGGCGACGATCCAGCCGGTGGACCAGAGAAGGACAAAAATCGCGGGCGCAAGCCTATCGAGGGACATGGGAATCGGACCGATATATGTGGCGCTTGGGATCCGGAATCCTGGTCGACTCGGGGTGTCGCGCGGAGGGGTTGAAGGCTGATAGCCGATAGCGGCTGTGCGGTCAAAATCGATCTGCTGAAAACAGCGATCAATTTTTCTTCACGTCCGGCCAACCACCGCCATGGTTTCAGAAATCTCAGCCATCACCCAGGCACTCAGTCCGCAAAAGAAGCAGATGCTCAAATTTTGATCCGCAGATTGCGACAAGAGCTGGCAGGTAACAACCCTGTTACTCTTAAATGCCTGTAAATCCGGCATTTTCCGACATTCAGAAATTCGCGATGGCAACTGCGCATAGTTCTTGCATTGTAAAAACCGTTGTATTCAAATGGGTAAAAACACGGGGACCGCACCTTTGGCATTTGATGAAATGATTACTGCGGATGAAAGTCCGCGCGCGCCTTACGAGAAATACTTCGAGTGGTACTCAGGCCAGGACAGAGGCCACCTCATTGCCAAATCCCGCGATGCGGAAACCATCTTCCGAAAGACGGGCATTACCTTCGCGGTCTACGGACACGCAGACTCCTCCGAAAAGCTCATCCCGTTCGACATCATCCCCCGCATCATATCAGGCCGCGAATGGCGCAAGCTCGCCCAGGGCATCGAACAACGGGTCGTCGCCCTCAACGCCTTCCTCGACGACATCTACCACAAGCAGGAAATCATCCGCGCCGGCCGCATCCCGCGCGAACTGATCGAGAAGAACGACGCCTTCCTGCCTGAAATGATCGGCTTCCGCCCGCCGGGCGGCGTCTACACCCATATCGTCGGCACCGATATCGTGCGCACCGGCGAAGACCAGTTCTATGTGCTCGAGGATAATGCCCGCACCCCTTCCGGCGTCAGCTACATGCTGGAAAACCGTGAAACGATGATGCAGATGTTCCCCGAGCTGTTTCACCAGAACAAGGTGCAGCGCGTCGAGGACTATCCACTGCTGCTGCGCCAGAGCCTGGCGTCGCTCGCCCCTCCGGGCTGCACCGGCAAGCCGCGCGTCGCAGTGCTCACGCCCGGCATCTACAACTCCGCCTATTACGAACATTCTTTCCTGGCCGACATGATGGGTGTGGAACTGGTGGAAGGCTCGGATCTGCGCGTCATCGACGGCAAGGTGAAGATGCGCACGACGCGGGGCTACGAGGCGATCGACGTGCTCTACCGCCGCGTTGACGACGATTTCCTCGATCCCCTCACCTTCCGCCCGGATTCCGCACTCGGCATTCCCGGCATCATGGATGTCTATCGCGCCGGCAATATCACCATCGCCAACGCACCCGGCACCGGCATATCCGACGACAAGGCGATCTATTCCTACATGCCTGAGATCGTCGAATTCTATACCGGCCGCAAGCCGATCCTCGAAAACGTGCCGACCTGGCGCTGTTCGGAGCCAGACAGCCTGCAATATGTGCTCGACAATCTCGCCGATCTCGTCGTCAAGGAAGTCCACGGTTCCGGCGGCTACGGCATGCTTGTGGGGCCGACGGCCACGAAAAAGGAGCGGGCGGCCTTTGCCGAAAAGCTCAAGAGCAAGCCGAACAACTACATCGCGCAGCCAACACTTTCCCTCTCTACGGTGCCTATCCTGGTCAACAAGGGTATTGCGCCGCGGCACGTCGATCTGCGGCCCTATGTCCTGGTCTCCGACAAGGTGCGGATCATCCCCGGCGGGCTGACCCGCGTGGCGCTGAAGGAAGGCTCGCTGGTGGTCAATTCCAGCCAGGGCGGCGGCACCAAAGATACCTGGGTTCTGGAGGACTGATCGGACATGCTGGGAAGAACCGCGAATGGCCTCTACTGGATGTTCCGTTACATCGAGCGCGCCGAAAACATAGCCCGCCTTGTCGACGCCGGCCAGCGCATGTCGCTGACCCGCAGCGATGCCGTCGATGACGACTGGGATGGAGTCCTGCAAAGCGCCGGCGTGCGCGAAGCCTACGATGAGGTGCATAACAAACTGACCGGCGCCGACGCGATCGATTATCTGATGCGCGACCGCTCCAATCCGTCGAGCGTCATGTCCTGCATCGAATATGGCCGCAACAATGCCCGCATGGTGCGCACGGCGCTGACCCGCGACACGTGGGAGGCGACCAACGAATGCTGGATCGAGCTGAAGTCGCTGCTCGGCAAGAAGCTGAAGACGGCCGAGCTGCCTGAGACGATCGACGTCATCAAGCAGCGGGCGGGCCTCATCCGCGGCGCCTTCCACGGCTCGATGCTGCGCAACGAGCTTTATAACTTCGCCCGCATTGGCACTTTCATCGAGCGGGCGGACAATACGGCTCGTATTCTCGACGTTAAATATTACGTCCTGCTGCCGTCGGTCTCGCATGTCGGCTCCTCGCTCGACAACGCGCAATGGGAATCGATCCTGAGATCAGTCTCCGCGCACCGGGCCTATAAATGGGCCTATGATCCGGAATACAAGCCGGCGAACATTGCCGACTTCCTGATCCTCAATGGGCAGATGCCGCGTTCGCTCGCCTATTGCTATGAGAAGATCGTCAGCAATATCGGCTATCTCAGCGCCGAATATGAAAAAAAGCTGCCGGCGCACGATACCGCGGAAGCCATCCGCAAGTCGCTGCAAAAGCTGACGATCAAGCGCATCATGGATCAGGGCCTGCATGAGTTCCTTGAGGATTTCGTCGCACGCAACAACCAGTTGGGCGCCGAAATTTCCGACGGCTACCGGTTCTACGAATAGGCGGGCGATATCATGAGACTGACGATCAGCCACATCACAGAATATCGCTACGACGAGCCGGCGCAATTCTCGCTGCAGCGACTGCACCTGACGCCGCTGACCGGCGTGGGACAGACGGTCATCGACTGGAAGCTCTCGGTTGAAGGCGCCAAGCCCGAGGTGGAATACGACGACCAGTTCGGCAATCGCGCCACGCTGGTGTCTCTCGATGGACAGCAGGACGCAACGAAGATCATTGCCTCAGGCGAAGTCGAGACGCAGGATCTCAATGGCGTCGTCGGGCTGCATCAGGGCTTCAGCCCGCTCTGGCTTTTCCTGCGGGAATCGCCGCGCACCAAGGCAGGCAGGCTGACCAAGGAGCTGTTGCGCGGCGTTTCAGGCGACAACGAGCTCAGCAGGATGCATGCGCTGATGAAAGCGATCCACGAGACCGTGGAATACAAGCCGGGCACCAGCAATACGGAGACAACGGCGGAGCAGGCACTGGAGGCAAAGAGCGGCGTCTGCCAGGACCACGCCCATATCTTCCTCGCCGGCGCCCGTGCGTTGCAGATCCCTGCCCGTTACGTCTCCGGCTATCTGATGATGGAAGGCAAGAACGAGCAGGCCGCGACCCACGCCTGGGCCGAAGCACACGTTCCCGGCCTCGGCTGGGTCGGCTTCGACCCGGCCAACAACGTCTGCCCCGATGCCCGTTATGTCCGCATCGCGACCGGCCTATGCTATCGGGATGCGGCACCTGTCTCGGGCATGCGCATCGGCACGCCGGGCGAAACCCTTATGGTCAAGGTGACGGTCGCGAGCCAGGGGCAAAGTCAGAGCCAAAGCCAGAGTTGATAGGCAAATTCATCCTGCCGAAAAAACCTCGACATGGCCTTTGCCGCCATAGCGAAGGATTGCATCATCGGCTGTCAGCAGCGGAATACGGTGAAAGCGTGCTGTCGCCACGATAATTCGGTCTGCCGGATCGGCATGGAATTCACCCGGCAGCCGAACGCTGTCCACCGCGATCTGTGGCTCTATGGGAGCTAGCTCCAAACCAGGCAAAGCCAGTGCCGTGGCGAGCCAACGGCCAACGTCATCACCAAGTGCGATGCGCCCTTTCTCTGCAAGCATAGCGACTTCCCAAGGAGTGATCGCGGAGACCAAAATGCGACTGCGCGCCGTCGTTTCATCGATAAGCTTACGAGCCCGAGCACTCAGCCTAGAATCGTCGTGCATAGCCCAGATCAGAATATGCGTATCGATGACGATCAACGCGTCGCGTCCCATTCTTCAGTATCGATAGCGGGCAGGAACGGATCGTCATAGTGGAGAACAGTACCATTCATCGCGCCGATAATGCTGGGGCGATCTGTTTTCTCCGACGCAGGAGTCAGCAGAGCGACCGGCTTTCCACGCTTCGTAATGATAATAGGCTCCCCATCATCGCCCATTTGATCGATCAGATGAAGACATTTTGCCTTGAATTCGGCTGCACCGACAGATTTGACAGACATGGACACTATTCCTGTACAGATGTACATAAAACATGGTCATTTCGTGCAAAATAGTCAATGCCGCCTCGAAGTTCCAGTAACGAAAAAGGGGCCGAACCCTCGTCCCGCCCCTTTTTCCAATTCCAGAAGATAAGCCTTTAATGGCTATCGCGATTGTTCGGGATTTCCGAGCCGCGCGGGCCAACGAGGAAGTCGAGGTCGGCGCCGGTGTCTGCCTGCATGACCGACTTGACATAGAGACCGCCGTAACCGCCGGTGAGCGGCTTGACCGGAGAAACCCATGCAGCGCGGCGCTTGGCCAGTTCCTCATCCGACACTTCGAGCTGGATGGTGCGGGCGGGAACATCGACGGCGATGATGTCGCCGTTCTGCACCAGCGCCAGCGGGCCGCCGTCGGCTGCTTCCGGCGCGGTGTGCAGGATGACGGTGCCGTAGGCCGTACCGGACATGCGCGCATCGGAAATGCGGATCATGTCGGTGATGCCCTTCTTTAGCACTTTCGGCGGCAGGCCCATGTTACCGACTTCGGCCATGCCCGGATAACCCTTCGGGCCGCAATACTTCAGCACCATGATGCAGTTCTCGTCGATGTCGAGATCGTCACGGTTGATACGGGCGTGATAGTCCTCGATGCTTTCGAAGACGACAGCGCGGCCCTTGTGCTGCATCAGATGGGGCGAAGCGGCGGACGGCTTCAGGACAGCACCCTTCGGCGCGAGATTGCCGCGCAGAACGGCGATACCGCCCGACTGCGTCAGCGCCTTTTCCTTCGGGACGATGACGTCGTCATTGTAGTTGACGACATCCTTGACGCCTGCCCAGATCGTATCGCCCGTGACCGTGATGGCATCCTTGTGAAGCAGGCCCATCTCGCCAACCGCCTTGATGACGACGGGCAGACCGCCGGCATAGTAGAACTCTTCCATCAGGTGCTTGCCCGACGGCTGCAGGTTGACGATCGTCGGGACCTCGCGGCCGAGACGATCCCAATCGTCCAGCGACAGGTCGACGCCGACGCGACCGGCAAGCGCCAAAAGGTGCAGAACGGCATTGGTCGAACCGCCGACAGCGCCATTGACGCGGATGGCGTTTTCAAATGCTTCCTTGGTCAGGATGTCAGAAGGCTTCAGGTCTTCCTTGACCATGTCGACGATGCGGCGGCCTGACAGCTGCGAGATGACGCGGCGACGAGCATCGACCGCAGGGATGGCGGCATTGCCGGGCAGCGTCATGCCGAGCGCTTCGGCCATCGACGCCATGGTCGAGGCCGTACCCATGGTCATGCAGCTGCCGGCCGAGCGGGCCATGCCCTGCTCCGCATCCATGAATTCATCCAGCGACATCTCGCCGGATTTCACCATTTCCGAGAATTGCCAGATCGCGGTGCCGGAGCCGACATCCTTGCCGCGCCACTTGCCGTTCAGCATCGGGCCACCGGAAACGAGGATCACTGGGATGTCGACGGAGGCAGCGCCCATCAAGAGGCTCGGCGTGGTCTTGTCGCAGCCGCCGAGCAGCACGACGCCATCGACCGGATTGCCGCGAATAGCCTCTTCGACGTCCATGGCAGCGAGGTTGCGGAACATCATCGCCGTCGGGCGCAGCGTGCTTTCGCCAACGGAGAAGACCGGGAATTCGACGGGGAAGCCGCCCGCTTCGTAGACGCCACGCTTCACGCGCTCTGCGAGATCGCGCAGATGCGCGTTGCAAGGCGTCAGCTCCGACCAGGTGTTACAGATGCCGATGATCGGACGACCGTCGAATGTATCGGCCGGCAGGCCCTGGTTCTTCATCCAGGAGCGATGCATGATCGCATTCTTGCCGGTGCCGCCAAACCAGTCGTAAGAGCGCAGCTTGCGCGGCCATTCAGCTTTCTTTTTCATGTCTCAGTACCCTTTGCGTCGCCCAGGCCGCCTCGTTCGCGCCTGGGCTTTAAAATCGATGATCAGGCGAGCGTGTAAGCCGTCTTGACGGTGGTGAAGAATTCGGCGGCATATTTGCCCTGCTCGCGCGGACCGAAGGACGAGCCCTTGCGGCCGCCGAACGGTACGTGGAAATCGACGCCCGCCGTCGGCAGGTTGACCATCACCATGCCCGCTTCCGCATTGCGCTTGAAATGCGTCGCATGCTTGAGGCTGGTCGTGGCAATGCCGGAAGAAAGGCCAAACGGCGTATCGTTGGCCGTGGCCAGCGCCTCCTCGTAATCCTTCACCCGGATGACGGAAGCGACCGGCCCGAAGATCTCTTCGCGGCTGATGCGCATCTGGTTCGTCGCTTCCGTGAAGAGCGTCGGCTGCAGATAGAAGCCGGGCGTGTCGCGGCTGACGAGCTCGCCGCCGAAGGCAAGCTTGGCGCCTTCCTGTTTACCGATCTCAATATAGTCCGTATCCGTCTTCAGCTGCTTGGCATCGACGACCGGGCCGATATGCGTGCCAGACTTCATGGCGTTGTCGACGTTGAGTGTCTTCAGCTTCTCCGTCAGCGCCGCCACGAACCTGTCGTGAATGCCTTCGGTGACGATGAGACGCGACGAAGCCGTGCAGCGCTGGCCGGTCGAGAAGAAGGCAGAATTGGCGGCCGCCTCGACGGCAACCGTCAGATCGGCATCGTCAAGCACCACCATCGGGTTCTTGCCGCCCATCTCAAGCTGATACTTGCGGCCATGCTCGACCGAAGACAGCGCCACGCGCTTGCCGGTGCCGACCGAGCCGGTGAAGGTGATGCCCGAGAGAAGCGGGCTGTCGAGCATCGCCTGACCGACGACCGAACCCTTGCCCATAACGAGGTTCAGCACACCCTTCGGCAGACCGGCGCGGTTCAGGATATCAACGATCGCCCATGAGCAGCCGGGCACCAGATCGGCCGGCTTGAAGACGATGGTGTTGCCGTAGCAGAGCGCCGGCGCGATCTTCCAGGCGGGAATAGCGATCGGGAAGTTCCAGGGCGTGATGACGCCGATGACGCCGAGCGGCTCGCGCGTGATCTCGACGCCGATGTTCGGACGCACGGAAGGAAGCACCTCGCCTGCCAGGCGCAGCGCCTCGCCGGCAAAGAATTCGAAGATCTGGGCGGCGCGGATCGTTTCGCCGATCGCCTCGGGCAACGTCTTGCCTTCTTCGCGGGCAAGCAGCGCGCCGAGTTCGTCCTTGCGCGCCAGGATCTCCTCGCCGGCCTTCTTCAGGATCGTGTGGCGCTCCAGAATGCCGGAGCGCGACCAGGCCGGAAAAGCGGCCTTAGCAGCAGCGATCGCATCCGTGACATCCTGCGCGCTTGCGCTCGCATAGAGGCCGACGACCTCGTTCGTATCCGACGGGTTGATGTTCTCGGTACCGTTCGTCCCCGTCCACTCCCCGGCGATCAAGTTCTGATGAATGGTCATGGCGTCATGCCTTCCTGGATCGTATTGAAGATGCCCGGCCGATCCCTTGCGGCCGGGCTCGATACATTACAGCTGGCGAACAGCCACTTCTTCTTCTGCGTTGACCGCCAGCGGATTGCGCAGCGGCAGGCCGAATTCACCAACTTCGATTTCGAAGACATCGCCGACTTCCGGTTTGATGCCTTCCGCAAACGAAAGCGTCGCAGTGCCGAACATATGCACATGCACATCGCCTGGAACGCGGAAGATGCCGTATTTGAAGTGGTGATATTCAAGGTTCGCGAAGGTATGCGACATGTTCGCTTCGCCGGAGAGGAAAGGCTTCTCGAAGATCACCTTGTCGCCGCGCTTGATGCGGGACGTGCCGCGAATATCTTCCGGCGCCACTCCGATGCGGATTTCCGGGCCGAAACTGGCCGGACGCAGCTTGGAATGGGCGAGATAGAGATAGTTGATCCGCTCGGTGACGTGATCGGAAAATTCGTTCGACAGCGCAAATCCGATACGGAACGGCGTGCCATCCTTAGCAATGACATAGATGCCGGCCATTTCCGGCTCTTCGCCGCCATCGAGCGCGAAGGATGGAGATACAAGTGCCGCACCCGGGGCCGCAGCGCCATAGCCATTGCCCTTGTAGAACCACTCGGGCTGAACGCCCTTCTCGCCCGCCTTCGGCTTGCCACCCTCGATGCCCATCTTGAACATCTTCATGGAGTCGGTCAGCGTCTCCTCAGCGGCTTCCGTCGTCTTCTTGTGCATGGAATCACGCGTCGCGGCAGAGCCGAGATGCGTCAGACCGGTGCCGGTCAGGTGCAGGTGCGCAGCGTCCGGATGCGTGATCGGCGGCAGGAAACGGCCCTCTGCATAGGCTTTTTCGAGATCGATCGCCTCGCCGAGACCATGTGCCTCGATCACCGATGCCAGCGACTTGCCGCTATCGGCGGCCTCCATCGCAAGCTTGTAGACGCTACCGCCATTGACGACGACCTTGGCAGCTTCGCCGGATCCGTTGCGGACCGCAACGACGATCTCGCCGTTCGAACCCTTGATCTGCGAGATGAGCATGTCTTTCATCCTTTCCTAACAGACAGAGATTGGATGCAGTCTCCCATTCCGGCTCTCAGCGAGAGCCGGACTCTGTCATGGATTTGGTTTTTAAAGTCTCGGCTGGCCGCTTAAGCGATCAGCCCTTGTTCTTGTTGTAGACGTCGATGAACACGGCAGCGAGCAGGACCGCACCCTTGATCATCTTCTGGGAGTCCGTCTGGTATCCGAGGATCGACATGCCCTGGTTCAGTACGCCCATGATCAAAGCACCGATAACGGCACCCGTCACCTTGCCGACGCCGCCGGAGGCCGAAGCACCGCCGATGAAGCAGGCCGCGATGACGTCAAGTTCGAGGCCGTCGCCGCCCTTTGCGGTTGCCGAATTCAGGCGTGTCGCGATGATGATGCCGGCGATGCTCGCCAGGATGCCCATGTTGATGAAGGTGTAGAAGGTTAGGCGGCGGGTATCGATACCCGAGAGCTTCGTCGCCTTTTCATTGCCGCCCATCGCATAGATGCGGCGACCGATCGTCGTGCGCTGCGTGGCAAAGCTGTAGAGCGCGATCAAAAGCAGCATGAGAACCAGAACGTTCGGCAGGCCTCTGTAGGAAGAGATCTGATAGCCGATGAAGATGGTCGCAGCGGCAACCACCAGATTCTGGGCAAGGAAGAAGCTGAACGGCTCGACATCGATACCGTGCTTCTCGTTAACGGTACGGCGCCGCCATGACAGCAGGAACATGACGATCGGGATGGCGACGGTCAGTAAGATCGACGTCGAGTGGATACCGCCCATATCGGCGAAATCCGGAATGAAGCCCGTCGCAACGATCTGGAATGCCGGCGGGAACGGACCGATGCTGCTGCCGTTACCGGTTGTGTTGATGATCGTGTAGGTCAGGCCACGGAAAACCAGCATGCCTGACAGCGTCACGATGAATGATGGAATGCGGTGGTAGGCAATGAAATACCCATGCCAGGCGCCGACCGCGGCCCCCATCAGCAGACAAATGACCGTCGCGAGCGCAAGATTCATATGCATCTGCACGACCAGAACGCCCGCAACCGCCCCGACGAAGCCGACGACGGAACCGACCGAAAGGTCGATATGGCCGGCCACGATAACCAACAGCATGCCGAGCGCCATGATGACGATGAACGAATTCTGCAGAACGATGTTGGTCAGGTTCTGCGGCCTGAAGAGAACGCCGTTCGTCAAGTACTGAAACAGCAGCATGATGACGACGAGCGCGATCAACATGCCGTATTCGCGGATGTTGTTGCGGATATGGTCGCCGATTGAAACGACGTGGCTGCTTTCCGTGGCTGGGTTGGCCGAACTCATTGATGCTTCTCCCCTGAGCGCATAATAGCGCGCATGATACTCTCCTGGCTTGCCTCTGCCTTCGGCAGTTCGGCAACAATTCGACCCTCGTTCATGACGTAGATGCGGTCGCAGGTACCGAGAAGCTCGGGCATTTCCGATGAAATCATCAGAACACCCTTTCCGTCGGCGGCAAGCTGGTTGATGATGGAATAGATTTCGTATTTGGCGCCGACGTCGATGCCGCGTGTGGGCTCATCGAGGATCAGGACGTCCGGGTCCGAGAACAGCCATTTCGACAGCACCACTTTCTGCTGGTTGCCGCCGGAGAGGTTGCCCGCTTCCTGGAAGACGCCGGCCGAACGGATACGCAGCTTGGAGCGATAGTTCGTCGCCACCTGCAGCTCGCGCACGTCGTCAATGACGGTCGCCTTGGAAACGCCAAGCAGATTGGCAAGCGTCGTGTTGTGCAGGATGCTGTTGGTCAGAACCAAGCCGAGCTGCTTGCGGTCTTCGGTCACATAGGCAAGACCGGCATCGATCGCCTTGCGCACCGTGCTGGTGTCGACCAGCTTGCCGTCCAGGAAGACTTCGCCGCTGATCTTGTGGCCATAGGACTTGCCGAAGACGCTCATGGCGAATTCGGTACGGCCCGCGCCCATCAGGCCGGCAATGCCGACCACTTCGCCCTTGCGCACATTGATGTTGATATTGTGCAGGACCTGGCGATCGCGATGCTGCTGGTGGAAGGCATTCCAGTTCTTCACTTCGAAGATCGTTTCGCCGATCGGCACCGAACGCGGCGGATAGCGGTCGGCAAGTTCGCGCCCGACCATGTTGCGAATGATGATGTCTTCGCTGATCTCTTCTTCGTGACAGTCCAGCGCCTTCACCGTCATGCCGTCGCGCAACACAGTGATCTGGTCGGCCACCTTGCGCACTTCGTTGAGCTTGTGCGTGATGATGATCGAGGTGATGCCTTGCTTGCGGAACTCCATGAGGAGATTGAGGAGCGCATCGGAATCGTTTTCGTTCAGCGATGCCGTCGGCTCGTCGAGAATGAGCAGCTTGACGCTCTTCGACAGGGCCTTGGCGATCTCGACGAGCTGCTGCTTGCCGACGCCGATGTCGGTCACGAGCGTGTTCGGAGATTCCTTGAGGCCCACTTTGGAAAGAAGCTGTTTGGTCCGGCTGAAAGTCTCCTGCCAATTGATCATGCCATTGGCGACGACCTCATTGCCCAGGAAAATGTTCTCGGCGATCGACAGAAGCGGAACGAGCGCCAGCTCCTGATGGATGATGATGATGCCGATGTCTTCGGAATCCCTGATCGTCTTGAATTGGCGGACCCCGCCATCGTAGTAGATGTCGCCTTCATAGGTGCCGGCCGGATAAACGCCTGAAAGCACCTTCATCAGGGTGGATTTGCCGGCTCCGTTTTCGCCAACTAAGGCATGGATCTCGCCCTGACGGACTTTCAGATTGACATTTTCCAAGGCGTTCACACCGGGGAACGACTTGGTGATGTTCCGCATTTCGAGAATGGTATTGTCCATTGTCCAAATCCAACGCCGCGACTGAACATAGCAGACCGCGCGATCGTCTTAAATATGAAAGCCAGGGCCCGCCTTTCAGCGAGCCCTGACCGGTCTATTGAAAAATTACTTCAGCTGGTCAGCCTTGTAGTAGCCGCCCTCAACGAGGACCTTCTCGTAGTTGGTCTTGTCGACTGCGACCGGGGTCAGCAGGTAGGACGGAACAACCTTGACACCATTGTCGTAGGTCTTCGTGTCGTTGACTTCAGGCGTCTTGCCTTCCATCAGGGCGTTGACCATGTTGACGGTAACCTTGGCGAGGTCACGGGTGTCCTTGAAGATCGTCGAATGCTGTTCGCCGGCAATGATCGACTTGACCGACGGAATTTCGGAGTCCTGACCGGTGACGATCGGAAGCTTCACGCCGCCGGAACCGTAGCCGACGCCCTTGAGCGCGGAGAGGATACCGATCGACAGACCGTCATACGGAGACAGGACGGCATCGACATGAGCGTCGGTGTAGTAAGCCGACAGCAGGTTGTCCATACGGGCCTGGGCCGTTGCCGGGTCCCAACGCAGCGTACCGACCTTGTCCATGCCCATCTGGCCGGACTTTACGACCAGCTTGCCGCTGTCGATGTACGGCTTCAGGACCGACATAGCGCCGTCATAGAAGAAGAAGGCGTTGTTGTCGTCCGGAGAACCGCCAAACAGCTCGATGTTGAACGGGCCCTTGCCATCCTTGAGGCCGAGAGCGTCGACGATCGAGTTTGCCTGCAGGACGCCGACCTTGAAGTTGTCGAAGGTCGCATAATAGTCGACATTCGGGCTGTTGCGGATCAGACGGTCATAGGCGATGACCTTGATGCCGGCATCGTGAGCCTTCTGCAGAACGTCGGACAGCGTGGTGCCGTCGATCGAAGCGATGACGAGGACCTTGTCGCCCTTGGTGACCATGTTCTCGATCTGCGAGAGCTGGTTCGGAATGTCGTCGTCGCCATACTGCAGGTCGGTGCCGTAACCGGCAGCCTGGAGCTGCTTGACGATGTTGTTGCCGTCATCGATCCAGCGAGCCGAAGCCTTGGTCGGCATGGCGATGCCTACCGTGCCCTTGTCCGCCGCGAAGGCAGGTACCACCAGCGTAGCGACGCCGAACGCAGCGCCGGCCATCAATGAGATAATGGATTTCATTACTCTCTCCCTTGTTGATAAATGCGGCGGACAAAAAATGCCCGCCCGAAACTGCGGCAGGTTCCGTAGAAGGAATGATTTACTTCTAATTGTGAGAAACGAAGTAGGTCTCCTCCACGCTCTCACGGTTTATGAGCTGTACCCAGCGCACAATCGGCAAACTCGTACGATTTCGTATAACTGTCAAATAGAATAACTGGCTAAACATATACCAAGTTTGGTATAATGTTAAAAAATAGTACTTTTTTGCCGATGAAGGGGAAAATTGGCCGTTATGGAGAAAATATATAACGATTATGTGAGCGATGGCATTGAGATTCATTCCGACAATTTTCGCGACGATGCGTTGTTGAAAGCCGGTTTGAAGCTCAATCACCTGCGCATGATCGTCACGATCGAGGATCACGGGCAAATTTCTGCGGCCGCTGAGTCCATGAATATGTCACAACCTGCAGCTTCACGCATGCTCTCAGAAATGGAGTCGATTGTCAAAAGCCCGCTTTACGAGCGTGTCGCCAGAGGCGTCGTGTTGACCCCTTTCGGCCTCGCTCTCGCTAAGCGGGCGCGCAAGATCCTGCTGGAGCTGCGCGAGGCAGGCCGGGAGCTTGGTGCCTTACGGACCGGCAAGGGCGGCTCGGTCTTTCTGGGGGCTGTGACCGCGCCGGCGATCAGCCTTGTCGTCCCGGCGATCCAGCGCGTGACACGCACCTATCCCGGCATAGAGATCAATATCGAGGTCGAGAACAGTAATGTGCTCGCGCGCGAGCTGCTCGCCGCCCGCCACGACTTCATTATCAGCCGCATCCCGGATGATCTCGATCCGCGTCTGTTCACCGCCCATGAGATCGGCGTCGAGAAAGCCTGCCTGGTGGTCCGCAATGGGCATCCGCTGCTTGAGAAGGGCGTTGCCGGCCTGCATGATCTGGCCGGTTACGATTGGGTATTCCAGCCTCCGGGCACGTTGCTTCGCCGCAAGGTGGAGGACATCTTCCTTGCCGCAGGCGTGCCCTTGCCGGAAAACGTCGTCAACACTTCGTCTCTGCTTCTGACGCTTGCGGTCGTCTGCAAGACGGATGCGATTGCGCCGATCGCGCTCGACATGGCGCAATTCATCTGCGGGCAGACATCTCAGGCCGGCGAATCCTCTATCCTGCCGATCGATTTCGATATCGACGTCAGGCCCTATAGCCTTATCACCGCGCGCGAACGCGCCATGCCACCGAGCGCACGTCTGCTGCATGACATGATCCTGGAAGAGAGCCGGCATCTCTCGCTGACATAAGTGCAAGCCATAAGCTCCGCGCCAACTTCCACTCCTATGAAGCTTGGCGTGGAGATCACACATGCTGTTCAAGCAATCATTGTTTCAATCCGTGCTCGACCGTCTCGACAGCGAAGAGGACGGCTCAGAAAAGGAAGAGGCCGCGCATCGCGTCCGCGGCCTGAACGTCAGCTTTGCAGCAACGGTTCTGGGCGGCGAGACCCCCGGGGCGCAACGGCCCGATGAAGCCTATCGCGACAATCTTGGCGATCCCGTCATCCTGCCTGAATTGGAACCAAAGCCCGAACCCGCGCCGCAAGAACCGGAGCCGCCGGTCATGCCCGAGCATCTCAGCCGAACGTCACGGGAAGAGGTTGCAGCCGAACTCGCAATCACCTCCGACCTCACACGCGAAACTCTGCAGGAAAAGCGCCGTAACTTCGCCAAGGCCAATCATCCAGACAGCGTCGCCACCCTCTTCCGCGAACAGGCGACGACCCGCATGACACTCGCCAATCAGCTGATCGACGAAGCCATACGCCGCCTCAGGCGGTGATTATTTCTTGTCGTCTGCCGGTTCGTCATCCTCGGCGGGCTCGTCTTGCGTGGGCGCAGCACTGGTCGCTTCGGGTGGTTGTGGTTTGAAATTCAGAAGCAACATCCAGGCCGAATAGGCGCCGAGCGCACCCGACAGCATCGCCCAAAACGGCTGCGAGCCGAGCGTTTCGACGGCTGCCCAGCCAAAGCAGACGGCCACGATGAGGATGCGCACCCAAAGCGGCTTGTAGAGCGGATGGCTGGGATCGATCAGTTGCATGGGTCTCTTTTGCCTATTCAAGAAGACATGTCTTTAGCGCATCATCGGGAAAATTGTGAAGCCGTCCGGATAAAATAAGACTCCTTGAGCGGATTTCGGCTAAGCCGGCATCGAACGGTGATTTTGAGAATTGTGAAGTTCAAGCGGCTTGACGCCGCCATCGGAAAATGGAATGAAAATTCCATAGAGATTTATATTCGGTCCATTTATTCCGAATTCAGGGAGGTAGAAATGACTGTCAGATTTGGTCTGCTCGGCGCAGGACGCATTGGCAAAGTGCATGCGAAGGCCGTCAGCGGCGATGCCAATGCCAAGCTCGTCGCTGTTGCGGATGCGTTTCCCGCGGCTGCGGATGCCATATCCGCCGCCTATGGCTGCGAAGTCCGCACCATCGAGGCGATCGAGGCCGCCAAGGATATCGATGCCGTCGTCATCTGCACGCCGACCGATACCCACGCCGACCTGATCGAGCGCTTTTCACGTGCCGGCAAGGCCGTCTTCTGCGAAAAGCCGATCGATCTCGACGTCGCACGCGTCAAGGCTTGCATCAAGGTTGTCGAGGAAACCAAGGGCAAGCTGATGGTCGGCTTCAACCGCCGCTTCGACCCGCATTTCATGGCTGTGAAGAAAGCGATCGACGAAGGCCGCATCGGCACCGTGGAGATGGTGACGATCACCTCGCGCGATCCGGGCGCCCCGCCTGTCGATTACATCAAGCGCTCCGGCGGCATTTTCCGCGACATGACCATCCACGATTTCGACATGGCCCGCTTCCTGCTCGGCGAAGAACCGGTTGCCGTCACTGCAACTGCCGCCGTTCTGGTTGACAAGGCAATCGGCGAAGCCGGCGATTACGACAGCGTTTCCGTCATTCTTCAGACGGCGTCGGGCAAGCAGGCTGTTATCTCCAACTCGCGCCGGGCCACCTACGGCTACGACCAGCGGATCGAGATCCATGGCTCGAAGGGCTTGGTTTCCGCTGAAAACCAGCGCCCCTTCTCCATCGAAGTCGCCAACGGCGATGGCTACACCCGCCCGCCGCTGCATGATTTCTTCATGACACGCTACACCGAAGCCTATGCCAACGAGATCGCGAGCTTCATTGCCGCTGTCGAAAAGGGCGCGGCCATCACACCATCGGGCGCCGATGGTCTTGCCGCACTGAAGCTGGCGGATGCCGCCCTGCAGTCCGTCAAGGAAGGCCGTCTGGTAAAGATCGACTAAGCCGTCTCCATTCCTCAAGGAATGTGATCCTCCCAAAAGTCCGCTGCGAATCGCTTCGCGGCGGACTTTTTCTTTGGCGCGATCTGGAACTCTCGAAGAGGTTCGATGGAAATCTCTTGCGAATCACATAAGTCTATGCTTATCTGTTGCCATGATAGAGAATGAGATATTCCGGGCTTTGGCCGATCCGACCCGCCGCGCCATCTTCGAGAAGCTGGCGACGGGCGGCATGAATGCCAGTGCCCTGCGCGAAGGTATCGACATCAGCCAGCCGGCAATGTCGCAGCACTTAGCGGTTCTGCGGAGTGCCGGGCTGGTCAGGGAAGAACGACAGGGGCGTTTCGTGAATTACGAGGTCGATCCGGAGGGACTTGCCCTCATCGCCCAGTGGCTGGCGAAATACCGCGCATACTGGCCCACCCGCATCGAAGCTCTCAAGCTGTTGCTGAAGGATATGGATCAATGAACAATCTCAAGATCCCTGAGCGAAAGAACGGCATCGCGCTGGAATACCAGCTCAGCGAACCGCCGCAAAAAGTCTGGCGTGCAATCAGCACCCCTGAGCTTCGCCAAAACTGGCTGCCGCAGGAGGCCTTGGCCAGTCCCGAGTCGATATCAGTCACGCCGGGCAAAGAAGTCAGCTATAGGCTGCGGGACGACACACCGCCCTTCCTCGAAAGCATCGTGACTTTCAAGATATCTTCGAACGCAAACGGCGGCACCTGCCTGCGGATCATCCACGAGCTCGATGACGTTCGGCTTCGTGAGACTGAAAAGGCTGCGGCAAACAATAACAGCCTGACCGTCATGCGCGCCGCCTGACGTTCTGAATAGATCAACAATTTCAATAACATTGGAGTTCGCCGATGCGCGAAGCGATGCAACTCGTTCCTATGGTCGTCGAGCAGTCCAGCAGAGGGGAGCGGTCTTTCGACATCTATTCCCGCCTGCTGCGCGAGAGAATTATCTTCCTGAATGGTGAGGTAAACGACGATGTCTCGGCCCTCGTCTGCGCGCAACTGCTGTTTCTCGAGGCCGAAAATCCCAAGAGACCGATCCATCTCTATATCAATTCGCCCGGCGGTGTCGTGACCAGCGGTCTGGCAATGTACGACACCATGCGTTACATCCGCGCGCCGGTGCATACGCTATGCATGGGAACCGCTCGTTCGATGGGCTCCTTCCTCTTGATGTCGGGCCAGCCGGGTGAGCGCTCCGCGCTTCCAAATGCCAGCATCCATATTCACCAGCCATTGGGCGGTTTCCAGGGACAGGCATCGGACATCTTTATCCACGCGGAAGAAATGAGGCGAACGAAGCATCGCATGACGCGGCTTTACGCCGAGCATTGCGGCCGCTCCTACGAAGAATTCGAACGCGCCATGGACCGCGACCACTTCATGACAGCGGAAGAGGCTCTGGAATGGGGGCTGATCGACCGTATTCTTCAGGTCCGCGAAGATGAACAGCCTTTGGGCCTGACAGATTGATCGGGATGACGACCCTGCGGCCAAGCGCATTGCCAAGCCTTGCGCCGCCCTCACCTCTCAACCCGCCTGATCGCGCAGCTCGACGACCGAGGCTCCCCTCTTCACGATATCATTGTCGATGATCGAAAATGCGCGGTTCAGATGCCCTTCGAAGACGAGCGTCGGCTCGTCGGCGATAACACGCAGCTCCGGCATGCCCTCCATGCGCACGACGTGCGATTCCGCCAAGCCCTCAGTTATGCCCTCGATCAGCAAATCATAGTAGCGTACGCCAGGCCCGGTGATGACAATCGGCATCCGCTCGTGCAGGCTCAGGACGCGCGAAAGGCCGTTGCCGAGCGCCAGGCCGGCCTGGCGAAAGGCCAGCACATTGCGGCGCCCGCCGTGACGCGCGCTCGCGGCGATCTTGTCGAGCTCGGCGATCGGCACGAACTTCGCCGGGATCGTGTCGAGCGGCACGTCAAAGGCCGTCCGCAGCATGGCGTAGAAACCGGCATAGGCCTCGATGCATCCACGCGCGCCACAGCGGCAAAGAGCGCCGCCCGGCACATGCATCATATGCCCGAAATTCGGCGCCGATATATGATGGTCGCCTTCATGTTCCCGGCGCACGATGCCGAGCCCGATACTATGGCCAAGCGATAGCGCCGCCAGCGAGCGGAAATCGCCGCGCGTGCTGATTTCCTCCTGCCGCCCAAGGGCCGCAGCCACAAGCAGGGTTTCGTTGCCGAGAATGATTTGCGCCGACCATTCGTCGCGAAGCACGGCGGCGAAATCGATTTCTTCGCGCCCGAAGATCGGCGACCAGCGCAGCACCGGCGCCGAAGTATCGACAAGCCCCTTGCTGCTGATCGAGATCATCAGCACCTTGTCGCGCGGCAATTGCGAGCGGGTGACAATCCGGTTCAGGGCATCACGCAATCCGGCCACGAAGCGCTCGACACCCGTAGCGTTCTGCTGCCTGTCCTCGGTAAAGCGGTCGATCAGTCGACCGGTATAATCGACGAGCGAATATTGCACGGCATCCGACGAGATGACGACGACGATCAGATAGCCGCAGTCACGCTGCTGCGAAAACAAAACGCGCGGACGCCCGCGGCCGCTGGCCGCCTGCTGCTCGGCCTTTTCAATGATCTGCGCCCGCTCGAGATCGGCCGTGATGACCGATACGGTCGCAGAAGAGAGCCTGGTGAAATCAGAGAGCTCGGTATGGGCGAGCGGGCCGTGCCGGCGCAGCGCCGACAAGACCAAGGCGCTGTTCTTTTGACGGACCAATTCGGTGCTCGATTTGGCCAGCATCGGCAAACTCCCTGCTCATTCAACCCTCCTCCTCCGCAGCCCCTGATAGCTTTTTCGGACGACCGATGAAACCTGGCGGCGCGGGTGTTGACAGCTGAAAAAATCTCTGACACTAAATTTCTCGACTGTCGAGAAAAAAGTCCAAAGCTTTTCTTGTCAGCATTTTCGCCGCGGCCGACGGGAGTTCAGGATACGTGCGGTCGCATTCACTCGGGAGGATCACATGAAAGCTTTCATCAAGCTGGCTGCGGGCGCGGCCATCGTTTTGACCATGCAGACGGCCGCCTTCGCCAAGGATCTCGTCGTCGGCGTTTCCTGGTCGAATTTCCAGGAAGAGCGTTGGAAGACCGATGAAGCAGCCATCAAGAAGGCTCTGGCAGCCGCTGGCGCCAAGTACATTTCCGCCGACGCCCAGTCGTCCGCTTCCAAGCAGCTGACCGATGTCGAGTCGCTGATTTCGCAGGGTGCTAATGCCCTCATCATTCTCGCTCAGGATTCCGATGCCATCGGCCCGGCCGTCGAAAAGGCCGCTGACGAAGGCATTCCGGTCGTCGGTTATGACCGCCTGATCGAAAATCCGGCAGCCTTCTACATCACCTTCGACAACAAGGAAGTGGGCCGCATGCAGGCTCGCGAAGTCCTGAAGGCAAAGCCGGAAGGCAACTACGTCTTCATCAAGGGTTCGTCGTCCGACCCGAACGCCGACTTCCTGTTCTCCGGTCAGATCGAAGTGCTGAAATCCGCCATCGACGCCGGCAAGATCAAGAATGTCGGTGAAGCCTACACGGACGGCTGGCTGCCGCAGAACGCGCAGCGCAACATGGAGCAGTTCCTGACCGCTAACAACAACAAGGTTGATGCGGTCGTCGCCTCCAACGACGGCACCGCCGGTGGCGCTGTCGCAGCACTCGACGCCCAGGGCCTCGCCGGTTCCGTTCCGGTTTCCGGCCAGGATGCCGACAAGGCCGCTCTGAACCGTATCGCGCTCGGCACGCAGACCGTTTCGGTCTGGAAGGACTCTCGCGAACTCGGCAAGCGCGCCGCTGAAATCGCCCTCGCTCTTGCCGGCGGCAAGACCCAGGACCAGATCGAAGGCGTCCAGACCTTCAACGGCGGCCCGAAGCACGTCGCCATGAAGTCGGTCTTCCTGACCCCGATCCCGATCACCAAGGACAACCTGAACGTCGTCATCGACGCAGGCTGGATCTCCAAGGCTGAAGCCTGCCAGGGCGTGAAGGCCGGCAGCGTCGCTGCCTGCAAATAAGCACCGGCTTGACGAGCTGACCCGAAGATAATGCCGACGCCGCAAGGGGCTTTCCATTGCGGCGTCGAATGCGGATGAGAGGCCCGCAACCAAACCCAGAATGGGAATGAAGGCCTCCCGCATGTGTTGCGTCATCGCATATCCGATCGGCTTGCCGGATGGCGGTCGTGGACCCGGGACAACCGGATGGGCGAGCGATGACGTCTATTGTGACCAGCGCGGATACTGCCCAGCGATCAAGAAAGAGCATTCGCGGGCCTGCGCCCAACAAGTGGGAGAACGGCAAAGCGATGGCCGACATGACACATTCCACAACATCGAGTGGTCCGCGCAATGCGGAAGAAGGCGCCATCACGCGCTTCCTGCGTGCAACGGAAATCGATACCCGCCTGCTCGGCATGATCGGCGCTCTGTTGATCATCTGGATCGGCTTCGACGTCTATACCGGCGGCCTTTTCCTGACCCCCAGAAACCTCTGGAACCTTTCCGTTCAGACCTGCGAGATCGCCGTGCTGGCGACGGGCATGGTACTCGTCATCGTCACCCGCAATATCGACCTTTCCGTCGGTTCCATGCTCGGCTTCATCGCCATGATCATGGGCGTCATCCAGGCAAAATACCTGCCCGCCTATCTCGGCTTCGACAGTTCCTGGACCTGGGTCATCACGCTGATCTGCGGCCTTGTCATCGGTACGCTGCTCGGCACCTTCCAAGGCGTCATCATCGCTTTTCTGAATGTCCCCTCCTTCATCGTCACCCTTGGCGGCCTTCTCGCCTGGCGCGGCCTTGCCTGGTACGTCACCAGCGGCCAGACGGTTGCCCCGCTCGACGCCACCTTCCGCATCATGGGAGGCGGCGCCGAAGGTTCGATCGGTGCGACATGGAGCTGGATCCTCGGCGTACTCGCCTGCGTGTTCATCGTTCTCGGCATTATCGGCGGGCGCCATCAGCGCAAGCGCTTCAACTTCCCGCGCCGGCCGCTCTGGGCGGAATATTTCCTCGCCATCCTCGGCTCCGCTCTCGTCCTCGTCACGATCTACGTCTTCAACATCTATTACTGGCCAACCGGCATCGCGAAGAAATACGCGACCGAGCATAACATCCCCTGGCCGGAAACGGGGCTCGATATCCCCTACGGCATCGCCGTGCCCGTGCTGATCGCCGTCGGCATCGGTATCATCATGACCTTCATCGCCACCCGCCTGCGCTTCGGCCGCTACGTCTTCGCGATCGGCGGCAACCCGGAAGCAGCGGAACTCGCCGGCATCAAGACGCGCTGGGTAACGGTGCGCATCTTCGCGCTGATGGGCTTGCTTGCGGCGGTCGCCGCGGCTATCTCCACCGCCCGTCTGAATGCCGCCGCCAATTCGCAAGGGACGACCTACGAACTCTTCACCATCGCCGCAGCCGTCATCGGCGGCACGTCGCTTGCCGGCGGCAGCGGCACCATCGCCGGCGCCATGCTCGGCGCCCTCGTCATGCAGTCGCTGCAATCGGGCATGGGGCTCGCCAATGTCGATACGCCGATCCAGAACGTCGTCGTCGGCGTCGTGCTCGTCATCGCCGTCTGGCTCGACATCGTCTATCGCTCGCGCGCCAAGTAAAAGGAATTCTGAACCATGACGGATCAAACCACTCCGCTTGTGGAAATGAAGAACATTTCCATCTCCTTCGGCGGCATCCACGCGGTCGACAACGCCTCGGTCGATCTCTACCCCGGCGAAGTCGTAGCGCTCCTCGGCCATAACGGCGCCGGCAAGTCGACGCTGATCAAGATCCTCTCGGGCGCCTACAAGCGCGACAGCGGCGATATCCTGATCAACGGCGAGCCTGCCGATATCCGCAGCCCGCGCGACGCCAAGAAATACGGCATCGAGACGATCTACCAGACGCTCGCCGTCGCCGACAATGTCGACGCCGCCGCCAATCTCTATCTCGGCCGCGAGCTGCAGACACGCTGGGGCACGCTCGACGACGTCGCGATGGAAGCCAAGGCCCGCGAAGTCATGGGGCGCCTCAACCCCAACTTCAAGCGCTTCAAGGAGCCGGTGAAGGCGCTGTCCGGCGGCCAGCGCCAGTCGGTCGCGATCGCCCGTGCCATCCTCTTCGATGCCCGTATCCTGATCATGGACGAGCCGACCGCGGCGCTCGGCCCGCAGGAGACGGCGCAGGTCGGCGAGCTCATCAAGCAGCTGAAAAAGGAAGGCATCGGCATCTTCCTGATCAGCCACGACATCCACGACGTCTTCGACCTCGCCGACCGCGTCTCGGTCATGAAGAACGGCCAGGTCGTCGGCCACGCCCGCACCGAAGACGTCACCAAGGACGAAGTGCTGGGCATGATCATCCTCGGCAAGGTGCCGCCAAAGGCCACCCCCGGCCCCGGCGCGATGAAGGAATGAGCCTATACCACCCATGACAGCAAGGCCGCGCGCCCAAAGCCCGCGGCCTCATCTCACCAAAACGTCCGATCTCACGCTTTCCTGAATTTTCCCGATTGAAGCCAAGCGCTTCCTAGGCTAAGAACCAGCCATCGGACAGGCGATTCAAAACCGCCACGGCATGCACCCGTAGCTCAGCTGGATAGAGTGTTGGATTCCGATTCCAAAGGTCACAGGTTCGAATCCTGTCGGGTGCGCCACACTCCACTAGGTCCGTTCTGGACACATAGGTTACGATTTATTCCTGAGACATAGGTAACACTTTTGGACCGAAAGGGTTCGGCAGCGGTTCGAGCCTGCATGTCTCGTCATCGAAGCGCCACCTCCGTAAGCGCATAAATAGATTTATTTCAAACGCCGCCGTTTCCCACGAAGGGACCGAATCTAAGAGCGGCTTGACGAATTCAACTATTCGATAGTAGGGGAAGGCCGCGCAGCCTTTGGCTGCAGGATGACATTGAAACACGCACATGAACATATTCCGGCGGGTGGACGGACAGTAGTACGATGTCTTTCATATCGAATAAATGGCGTGTCTCAGACTTGGATCAATTCGCCATCGAGTGCGATCGCTTAGGGGGGCCAGAGCACCCCGATGCCGTGCGCGCCATGGGCAACTTTTCGCTCACATTCGACACCGAGATTGACATACGTCTCGATCCGTTCTCGGATGCGTATTTTGAACAGCAACTCGCCCTTTATAGCGAGATATCGGGCCGCTCATTCGAACCGGCGAAAGGTGAACTAACGCCGATCGATGCGGTAAAGCATTCTCAGGGTGCAAATCCATTTCTCTCTACCGACGTTTCCGCCATGGCAAGTCATGTGCGGACGATCGCCACTGTCATGACGGTCGCCAATCTGCCAGCCGGCGCTCGCATCCTGGATTTGGGCTGCGGTTGGGGGCTGTCGAGTGAAATCATGGCCTTCTGTGGGGCTACGATTGATGCGGTAGACATCAATCCGCCATTTGTTCAATTGGTCAATTTGCGCGCGGCACCACGCAACTATGATATCAAAGCCCGCCAGGGAGAATTCGATAATCTTCAAGCTCAAGGCACTTATGATCTCATCCTATTTTATGAGTGCCTTCACCATGCGTCCAAGCCCTGGGAACTGATTGAACGCGTAAAGCCATTCTTGTCGAAGACTGGTAAGATTGCCTTTGCAGGAGAACCCATAAACGATCTCTGGTGGCCGCACTGGGGCTTGAGATTGGATCACCTGTCGGTTTATTGCATTCGAAAGTTCGGCTGGTTTGAAAGTGGCTGGTCTGAGGGCTTTATACGAAGCTGCTTCCGTCGCGCCGGACTGGATGTCGTCATTTATCCTCGTATCGGCCTTCGAAACGGACCCATCGGCTATGCCATGCTCCCTGGTGCTCCCGCCAACGCCGAACCAATCCCTCAGGCCGCTGGCTTGAGGCACCTACTGCTGTGGAGGGCCTTAAGTGGCTTGAAGCGGTTCGGACGGAGGCTGCTGAAGTCAAGGTAGGGTGACACGATCCTCGGATATGCATCTCCCCTCCGATGGCAGATAGGTTGGACACCAATACCGAGGTCAGGCATGAACCACTCGCTAGCCCACCCAGCACTCGTTGCTAGCAACCGAGATAGCCATTCCGCGTCGCGGCATATCCACAGACGACCGTTCACATAAAGCCCGGATTTCGTGGCAGATACTGCGTCCAGTCGCCATAGCCGGGCGATGCCATCAGCAGCATCGGAAAGGTGATCCGCATGCCTTGATCGATCGCAAGGCTCAAGGCACCGTCGCATGTGCCCGGCAGGAACGCCGATATCTTCTCGGCACCGCCATTGGCCGCCAGCTTCAGCATGGTCGCAAAGCCATCGCGAAGAAAATCAGGTCGCGTGACCGCGAGGGGACCGATATGCCCATTGGAGCCGATGTAACCATAGCCGACAATATCATTGCCAGCGTAGAGCAGAACCCCCTTGGCTGCAGGATCGTCGAGCAGATAGCGGTGATGTTTCTCCCGCGAGATGCCTAGCGCTCGGGAATCGATTTCGACCAGATTTTGCATCACAGCGGCGCCGTTATCGATCGCGATGGTGCGCAATGGCAGTTCCGGCAAGGTCTGCCTCATCTGCTCGCGCGCCATGCTGAAAAGATAAATCGGCATCTTGGGAAAGAGGCCGTGCCGCATGTATAGGCCCTGCGAGACACGATTGAAGGTGAAAGTGATCAGCGCTTTGTGAGCCGCTCCCGATTTTCGGGCATGCTCCATGGTTCGTTGCAATAGTCCATTGCCGATACCCTGTCCCTGATGGGCGGGATCGACGAACAGCTGGGCGAGGAACCAAACGTTGCCGCAAACCCAACTCCAGGCGAAGCCATGAATTTCCCCGCCATCTTCTGCGATCCATAATCCATCGGGGTCGTCCTTGAGTGAAAACAGCTGAAAGTTGGGAGGGCTTGCCGTCGCCATGGAGCCGAAGCCATGCCGGACGGTAAGATCGTTGATGCTGGCAACCACCAGAGCATCGGTCGCGGCTAAATCGTCCGCGCAAGCAGGTCTGTAAACAAGCGGCATTGGGCAACCCCGCAAATGCTTCCGCGACAAAGCACAAGCCGCAACGCCGGTCATATCGATCACGCACGACCGCCGCCGCTTCGCTTCCGGCACCCTTGGTCCCGATAAGAGAAACCGGAGGCTTGATGCTTCTCCCTCTGGACACTTTCTTCGATCCCGAGACCGCGATAATAACATACGCGTTCTCAGTTTCATCCTGCGGGATGCGCCATTTTCCTAAACTGTTTCGGTGCGAATGCCGAACTCGAACTGCTTGTAGCAGCGGGATGCTCTCCGGCAACCGGCTTCCATCTGAAAACGCAACAAGAGTGTGAGACGGCAGCTTTCCTGCCGTATCGGTATTACTATGGGAGGGCATGACAGCCGATCTTGCAATGGCAATCAGCCCACCACCTCAATGATTCTTATTCGGCCCCTTGCCGGTGGTGAAGCTGCAGGTCTTGATCTTGCAGCTGGGATCGTCGCTCGTCGGAACGCTGGCGCTGCTCATCGCGCCCTGGCCGAGGCATGCCATCGAGTTCGAGACAGTGCGGTTGTACATCATCAGGCCCGGATGATGAGACGGGTACCTCAGTACGATCGAGCCTTCCTGTGCCATCTTCTCATGCACGGCTGCACAGGTCATCGATTTGGAATTATAGGCCGACATGGCCATTGCGTTGGTGGACATCAGTCCGATTGCCGCAAGTATGATAATCGTCTTCATGGGGCTTCCTTTGGTGGCACCAAATAGCGCTAGAAAGGATGAGATATCCCTTCATTAGCTTTACATTTATGACAGTGAGCCGACTTCCCTTTGTCAGCTGTATGGGTCGCGATCGTGAACGATCGCTCGGCAAGCTCGTGGTTCGGATACGCTCGAGCCGAAAGCCGTCTCGCCTTGCATCATGCCGATTGGCATCATGCCGGCGAACTAGGTTTTCCAATCACCTCGAATGAGGCAGGCAGGGCCTGATGCGAATACCAGGCCCCATTTCGGAGAAGGTCAAGCCAAGTCGACCGACCTCAGAATGTCCGCTCGAAGCGCAGGATACCCGAGAAGGTATCATCGCTCGGCAGATCATAGTGAACGTAGGTGAACTCCGGCTCGACCAGCAGGTTCTTGACCGGGTTGAACTTGACGTTGGTCGTTGCCTCGAAGATCTTGGAGTCGGTATAGGCGAGCTGAACGTTCCACTTCAGCTTGTCATTGATCGGAACGCCGACACCGCCCCAGACTGCCCAGTCACCCCAGCCGCACTTTGCACCGTGAACGACGCCGTCGGAGGTCGTGCAGGCCGAGACGTTCTGGTTCGAGCCGGCATACTGGTTGAGCTTGTCGCCATCAGTGTTCCAGCCGCCCATCAGGAAGGCCGTGAGGAAACCGAAGTCCGCGTCGACACGAGCCTTGATGGCGCCTTCCTCGACGATCGAATCGTAGCCGCCGACGACCTTGAAGCCGAACATGCCGGCCTTGTAGCCGAGACCGGCGACAACGTTCGGAGCGTAGTGATCAGCCTTCGAAAGCTGCCAGCTGCCGCCATAGGCGCTTGTGGTCGTGCCGGAATTGCTGTCTTCGAGCGAGATGACGCCCGTGAAGCCCGTGCCGCTGTCGTAATTATAGGTCAGCTGGTTCAATTCATACGGACCGTCATAGATGACGTCGTCCTGGATCACGTCGCCGGCATAGCCGACGAACTGGTTGTACTGCGAGTCAGTCTTACCGACGGTGAAGCCGCCGAGGGTGATGTAGGCCCACAGCAGGTTGGTGGAGGTCGAGCCGCCGTCGTTCCAGTCCCAGCGAACGATGGTTTCGGTCTTCAGCGGACCATATTCGGTGTCCGTCGCGGTATTGAGGTTGAGTTCGGCGCGGGTATGCCACTTGGTGCCGAAGTTGCTGTCGCGATTGTAAGGATCTTTCCACTGGCCTTCGGTGCGGACCTTGCCGCCAACGCGCAAGCAGGTTTCCGTGCCGGGTATGAAGAAATAGCCGGCGCCGAACGCGTCGCAGATGCGCACATATTCCAGCGGCTCCGGTTCGGCGGCGACGATAGCGTCAGCCGCATGAGCGCCGGATACGACGCAGAGGGCCGCAGCCGAGCCGATAAGCAAGCTCTTGATGTTCATTGTAACTCCATTCTTCAAACGAACTTGCGCGAGATACGAACCTGGGGGCCGTCCGACATCAAGTTTCAGTGGCTAACTCGAAGCACAAGGCCTCGCTTCCACATAGTAAGCTGCATTTACTATTTTGCTTTTACAAGGATTTAAGAAGGCTCCCCACATATGTGACAGCACCTACATACGGCGTGTTGCTCAAACGACGCACATGTGTATGAACGATGACAACCAGGTAACAACCAGATGACAAATACAGGCAGCCAAGCCTGATTTGCCATGCTCTACCGAGATGCATTGCTGGACTGGCAGCGATGAGTCTTGTTAGACTTGAAACCGCACAAACAGCATATCCACCCTTGGCAAATCGCAGGCAGGATCATCATGCCGAAGATCGATGTTGCAGCCGTGCCGGAAATCAAGGGCACGCGCTATCCCGCCCCTTTCAATGATCACTCCACCGAGCGCGTCAGGCAGCGACTGGGCGATGCCGGCGGCCTCAGGGATTTCGGCGTCAACCTGATGCGGCTGCCGCCAGGCAACTGGTCGAGCCAGCGGCATTGGCATTCGGAGGAGGATGAATTCGTCTATGTGCTGGAAGGCGAGCTGACGCTGATCGAGGATGATGGCGAGACGGTGCTGTGCGCCGGCGATTGCGCGGCCTTCCCGAAGGGCTCCGGCAACGGCCATCATATGATCAACAAATCGAATAGCACGGCCATCTATCTCGAGGCCGGTACGCGCTCACCGACCGATCTCATCACCTGCTCGGACGTCGACATGATGAGCTCCAGCACGGACGGTCGTTTCGTGCATAAGGATGGCATGCCCTATCCGGACGGCTAGTCCTGTTCGCCGGCGCTCGCCACCGGCAGCTTGAAGGACAGGAGATGAGTCGGCGCTCCATGCAGCATGACCTCCCGCTCGAAACCGAAGCCGCATTTTTCCAGAACGCGCCGAGAGGCAACATTGACGGGCCGCACCAGCCCTATAACGCGTTTCGCCCGCAGATCATGCCGGGCGAAGGCCAATGCCTCCGTCACCAGTTCCGTTGCGTAGCCGCTTCCCCAATAATCGGGGTGCAGGTGATAGGAGAGATTTAGCCCCTCGAAGAGACGGTAACGCCGCCAAAGCCGATCAGCCGCCCTTCCGTTTCGATCGCCCAGCGCCCGAAGCCGTTCACGCGCCAGTGCGCCTGATCCCGAGCGAGCCGCCGGGCACTTTCCGCAGGCGAATCCGGCGTTGGATCGGGCCGATGGGCGACCAGCTCCGGCCGCGCAAACAAAGCCGTGACGAAGTCGAGATCCCGCTCCTCCGGCACGCGCAGGGACAGGCGCGGCGTATGCCGGATCATCGTCCCTCTCCTCGAAGCATCATATCGCCTCGGCAAGTTCAGGCGGATCGTAGCAGCAGGCATCCGTGGAGACGCCCATGCGGCACCCGCTGGCCTCGAGAGCTTCCTTGACGACATCAACGAAAAGGCGGCGGAACCATACCGAACGGCCGTCAGCCTGATCGACGCGGCGATAGAGCATCGTCACCGGATCGGCCGGCAGCTCGAACGGCGGCTCTGAAATCGTCAGGTCGTGCAATTGTGCCATGCAGCGGGCAATGGCTTCTGGAACCGTAGCAATGGCGGGAATGGCTTGCAGCGTCGACGGAAGGGCAGAAAAGCGGGGAACGGTCGCCACCACCTGCCGGCGATGACCGAGACGAGCGAGCGCGGCATCGACACTGGTGGATATGGAGCCTTCAAGCGAAACGGTCACGTGCGGCGCGCTGGCGAAATGCTTCAGGCTCAGCGGCGTCGCGCATTTGAGATGCCGGCCATCATAGATGCAAAGCGAAGCCTGTTCGAACAGCGGCGCGCGTACATGCCAGGAGGCCGGCTCATCATGCACGGAGATGCTGAATTCGAAGGCGCCTTCGTCCAGCAGCCGCACGGCATCACGCCGGTCGAAGGCAACGCTGGTCAGCCGGGCACTCGGCGCGAGCCGGCGCAGCCGCGCCGCCAGCGGCCCGAAGAAGGATGATTCGAGATTGTCGCAGAGTCCGACGCGGAATTCCCCCTGCCAGCTTCCCGGATCGAAGGCTGCCGGTGGACGAATGGCACGCTCGATGCCGGAAAGCGCATCTTCGATTGCCGGCGCGATGGACAGCGCCCGCGGCGTCGGCTGCAAACCGCGCCCGACGCGCACGAACAATTCATCGTCCAGCGTCTCGCGCAGCCGGCGAAGGGCTGCGGAAAGACCAGGCTGGCCGAGCAGCAGCCGCTCGGCCGCGCGGCTCACGTTCCGCTCCTGCATCAGCACGGAGAAGGCGAGCAGCAAATTGAGATCGATCTTTCGAAGCGTCGCATCATTCATCATCGCCAGTAATACCTGACATGGTTACTATCAATTTGCAATAGGGTTTGAAGATGTACATTTTCTCGTTCCCTGCCGTTTTCAACCTCCCAAAAAGGCGGCAGCACAGAAAGGAACGATCCCGATGACTTCTTCCCAAACCCGAAGCGGGGCGGGATTGGCGTTGCTGCTGCTATGCGCCGCCAATTTCCTCGACGCCATGGACGTCTCCACCATTGGGGTGGCCCTGCCCGCAATCCAGAAAGAGCTCGGCATGCAGGCGACCTCGCTGCAATGGGCTGTCAGTGCCTATGTGCTCGGCTATGGCGGCTTTCTGCTGCTCGGCGGCCGCGTAGCCGACCTTTTCGGCCACCGCCGCGTCTTCCTATGGTCGCTCGGCATCTTCGCCGCCGCCAGCATTGCCGGCGGCTTCGTCGACAGCGCGCCAACGCTCATTGCCGCTCGCCTGATCAAGGGCATTGCGGCCGCTTTCACCGCACCGGCAGCACTGGCCCTTCTTCTCTCCGTCTTCGGAGACGGCAATGCCCGTGCCAAGGCGCTCGGCGTCTTCTCCTCCACCGGTGCTGCCGGCTTCGTGCTCGGCATGGTACTGGGTGGAGCGGCAACCCTCATCAGCTGGCGCGCGACCCTCGTCATGGGTGCTCCCATCGCCATCCTGGCGCTAATCATTGCTCCGCTCGTCCTGCCAGCCGATCACAAACGCAGCGGCCCGCGCGCCCGCTTCGACTGGGCCGGCGCGCTGACGATCACCCCCGGCCTGCTGCTCTTCGTCTTCGGCGTCACCAATGCCGCCGCCGATGGCTGGCAGGCCTTCGCGACCTGGGGCTCGCTCCTTGCCGCATTGATCCTGATCCTGCTGTTCCTGGTCGTGGAGTCGCGCCATCATGATCCGATGGTGCCGCTTGCCATGTTCCGCCGCACCAAGCTCAGCCATGCCAATGCCGTCGCCGCGCTGTACCAGGGAGCCTATGTCGGCTTCCAGTTCATCGCGACGCTCTATTACCAGACCGTCGTCGGCTGGTCGGCCTTTGCCACCGGCTTCGCCTTCGCCATAGGCGGCACTTGCGTGATGTTCCTGGCACCGCGCTTTGCGACTATCGGCCAGAACCGCGGTACGACCTTGCTGATGACCTTCGGCGTGGGATTGCAGGCCATCAGCTATCTCTTCTGGGTGCTGTCGGCCGGGCATATCGATACGATGGTACTCGTCGCCATTTCGCAGCTCCTGCTCGGCGTCGGCTACGCCATGACCTATCCGTCGATCCAGGTTGCCGCCCTCTCAGACGTCGGCGACGATGAATCCGGCCTGGCTTCGGGCATGCTGTTTGCCTCCTTCCAGATTGGCGGCGGCATCATCCTGGCAGCGGCGTCAGCCGTCTTCAGTGCGGCTCCGAGCTTCGGCTGGAATCCCTATATTGCCGGCATCGGTTTCGTGACGATCCTCGCTGCAGCCATCACGTTGCTCGCCGCCGTCGGCCCGCGCTCATCCGCGGCAAGGGCCACGAATTATCAGGCTGCAGAATAGTTCAAAGCAAGATGACCCGCCTCTCCGGCGGGTCAATCCTTCCCTGTGTCGGCGGCGTCGGCGGCTTCGGCAGCACGGCGCATCAGAAAATCACGCTCTCTCCGATTTTCAGCAAGTGCGGCCGCTGTCTCAAAGGCTTGCCGCGCTTCATCGCATCGGCCAAGCTTGCGGAGAAGATCACCGCGAACGCTCGGCAGAAGATGATAGTCCTTCAGCGCAGGTTCATCGCGGAGACCGTCGATGATGTCTAACGCCACCTCGGGACCCTCGGCCATGCCCACGGCGACAGCGCGATTGAGTTCGACGATCGGGGAAGGAACAAGCTCGGCAAGTTCCGCATAGAGATCGGCAATCCGCCTCCAGTCGGTTTCATCAGCTGTCCTCGCTCTCGCGTGACAGGCGACGATCGCGGCTTGCAAGGCATAAACCCCGCCGGCGCCGCCAAGTTCCTGTACCCGTCGCAAGGCCTGCAGACCTCGCTGGATCTGCAGTCGATCCCAGCGGTCGCGATTTTGATCGAGCAGCAAAATCGGATTGCCGTTGGCATCCGTCCTGGCCGCCGAACGGGACGCATTCAGCTCCATCAGGGCCAGCAATGCATGTGCCTCCGGCTCCTGCGGCGCGACGGACGTCAATATTCGCCCGAGCCGCAGCGCTTCGCTGCACAATTGCAGCCGCATCCAATTCTCGCCGCGCGCGGCCGTATATCCCTCGTTGAAGATCAGATAAACCACCTCCAGCACCGAGGCGAGGCGCTGCGACAGCTCCCCGCCGTGTGGCGTTTCATAGGAAAGTCCCGATTCCGACAATGTCTTCTTGGCGCGGACGATGCGCTGCGCGATCGTTGCCTCCGACACCAGAAACGCCCTGGCGATTTCCTCGGTCGTCAGACCGCAGATCATCCGCAAGGCAAGCGCCACCCGCGCCTCGCGCGAGATCAGCGGATGGCATGCCGTGAAGATCAAGCGCAGCATTTCATCGCCGATGTCGTCATCGAGAGGGGTGTCTAGGTCGGGCATGATCTGCTCTTCCTCCTCCATCTCTCGAACGATCATCTCGTGCTTCTGATCGAGCATGCGCCGGCGACGCAAATGGTCCAGCGCCCGACGCCTGGCAGTGGTCATAAGCCAAGCGCCGGGCCGCTCGGGGATGCCCGTTTCCGGCCACCGCTCCAAGGCGACAACAAGCGCTTCCTGTGTCAGATCCTCAGCCAGCGGCACGTCGCGCAACAATCGCGCCAAGCTGGTGATGAGCCGCGGTTGTTCGATCCGCCAGACGGCAAGGATCGCTCGGTGGGTGCCGGCGGCTGTCAAGGCCGCCCGCCCCGGTCACGAACCGAAAGCATCATGCCCTTGCTTCGGCGAGCGGGTCACATACACCTTCGGCATTTGGCTCGAAGTAGGCGCGCACCTCACATGTGCCTTCCCAACCGGGCATAAAATCCTTGTGCAATTGCATGAACTCGACTGCCAGTGCCACGGCCTCCTCCTTGCTCTGCAGTTCGAAGATGGCATAACCGCCGACGACCTCCTTGGCCTCCACGAAGGGACCGTCGACGACACTCAGCTTGCAATCCTTGATCGTGACGCGGGCGCCCGTCGCAAGAGGCATCAGTCCCGCCGTATCGATCATGCGGCCGGCCTTGATTTCCCGATCGGCGAGCTTGTGCATGGCCTCGGCAAGCTCCGGCGTCGGATGCATGAAATCGGTGGATGTGACGATAGACATGAAACGCATGGAAATGTCCTCCGGAAGCGAGGCGCCGGCACCATTGCCGCTCAATAAACTCGCTCATATTGACGACGAAGCTGCTCTCCGGAAATCGACAGTCGTTTTGAAAAATTCGTATCGCGGCCGAGCATCGAAAAATCCCGCTCCCAATCCGCTGATCTCACCGGGAGCGGCATCCTTCGACCATTTATAGACGAAACACCCGGGGCAAGCGACCGGACGGCCCATCGCTTCGTTTTGTTGACTTCCCATGACCGTTGCAAGATGGTGAGACGAATTCGACCTGCGGACTTTCGAAAGCCGGCGCTTCTCCAGGGCGTACCTTCCGCAAAGCTCTGCAGACAACACGGCAGGAGCTCGTTTTCATGTTCGACCATATTTCGATCGGCGTCAAAGACCTGACGCGGGCGCAGAAATTTTATGACGCAGCCCTTTCTCCGCTTGGCTACGAGCGCGTCACCAACTTCGATGGCACGGTTGGATATGGGGCGGAGCGTGCCCAGTTCTGGGTCAGTGAGGTGGAACGTCCCGTTCCCGCCGATCGCGGTTCCGGCCTGCATTTCTGTTTCGTAGCGCCAAGCCAGGCAGCCGTCGACGCCTTTCATGCCGCCGGCATCGCCAATGGCGGCGAAGACAATGGCAAGCCAGGCATCCGGCCCGACTACAGCCAGTTCTACTATGCCGCCTTCGTTATCGATCCCGATGGTTACCGGCTGGAAGCCTATTTCAAGACCGGCGAATAACTCACCGCACACAATAGAGAAAGGCACCGTCAACCGCCGCAGTCGCTTTAGCGGGCTACCGAGCCTCAAGGGACTTTCTTAACCGTTTGATCTTTCAGGTTACCGTCAGGCTTCTGTCATAAAAGACGCCCGATAGTGGCCTTTGGGCGTTTGCACAACGCGAACGGGCACTTGTTTTGAACCTGTTCAGACAGTGGCCAGCGTCTACGATGTACGACAACTCCATTGCTTACACAAAACGGACCGCTCCTGTCAGCAGATCCTTTTTTGTGTTTCTCGCGCTCTTCGTGCTCTGGTGGGTGCTGCTGTTCGTCTTCTATCGATTTCCCGATATCGATCTCGTCGTCGCGAAGAGTGTCTTCACTGCTACGCCCTGCGCATCCGCCGTCATTCCGGGTGAAGTCTGCGGCGCCTTTGCCCTGGCCAAGAACCGTATCTTCGAGATCGTGCGAGATGTGACGCTCGCCCTGCCCTATATCGCCGTCGTCGTCCTGATTGCCAACCTGATTTCGTCCTGGCGCAAATCCGGTGCAGGCTGGCGGACGCTGAAAACGGATCGGTACATTGCTGCACTGATATCGCTTGTCATCGGCTGCGGCCTCATCGTCAACACGCTGCTCAAGAGCTACAGCGGCAGGCCGAGACCGCGCAGCACGGATCTCTTCGGCGGCTCGCTGGATTTCGTCCAGGCAGGCTCGTTTGCCGGCCGCTGTCTCGGAAACTGTTCTTTCGTCTCCGGCGAGGCGTCGTCCGGCGGCTGGCTGCTTTGCCTCGTCTTGCTGCTGCCGCCGCGCCTGCGTTTTCCGCTCGGCATTCCCCTGGCTGCCATCTCGATCATGATGCCGGTCATGCGCGTGATGACCGGAGCCCACTATCTGTCCGACGCGGTCCTGGGCTGGCTCTTGTCCCTGGTGGTCTTTGCCGCAACCATCGCTGTGATCGATCTCCTGCGGTCGGGAACGACGGCCCGGGCCTGAAAGCCGCTGGGTCAACCAGCGTTGCGCATGCGGATCAAGCGGCGGCGTCTTGCCGCCTTGCGTACGCGAACCGCCATCTCGCTTAGCGCAAAAGGTTTCACGAGATAGTCGACGGCACCGATATTCATGGCCGTCATCTGGTCCGACAGCTGATCATAGGCCGACATGACAATGACTGGGGTCGTTTCGCCGCGCGCTTCCATGAGCTTGAGCAGATCGAGGCCGCTGCCATCGGGCAAGCGAAGATCAAGCAGCATCACGTCGTGGGCTTCGGCCGCGACGGCCCCCCTGGCGGATTCCAAATCCATGGACCAATCGACCGACCACCCCTCCGCACGCAGATGATCCTGTACGGCATTGCCTATGAGTATATTGTCTTCGACCAATAGAAGCCGCACGATTGCATCCCCAGTTGCAATCAAGCAGCTATGATGCCTATTTCTGACGGCGACCTGAACTCCGGATATGAAGCCGGCAAAAAAGACGACAATCGGAATCAGGCCCGAAATAGCCCTGCACAAAAGCTTGTCATTCAGGTAAATGTCAGGATTGGTAACCATGGTGGCCGGCTTCAACAGCCAAAGCGCCATCCTGCAGTGATGGGTTTACAGGCACCCCGCCGATAGCCCACGCCTCGGAGACAACCATTGACCAGCGAAAACGCATCATCTGGCCGACAGATATTCCGGCCAGCAATCGGCAGTGTCACACTGTGCCTTATAGCCACGCTTTATGTACTTCTTGTGACAAACAAGATGTTCTGGACGAAGTCCTATGGCTATTTTATCGCTGACCCGGCCGCTTTTGCCGCCTTCGTCATCGGTATTTCCGCAGCCATCATGGCGCTCTTCACGCTCTTCTCCGCCAAATACGTCACGAAGCCGGTCCTGATCTTCTTCATTCTGGTGGCATCGGTATCGTCCTGGTTCAACGACCAGTTCGGCGTCATCATCGACAAGGAGATGATCCGCAATGCGGCTGTTTCGACAGGCGCGGAAAGCGGCCATCTGATTACGACGCGCTTCATCACCTATGTTTTGCTGACAGGCATCTTGCCGTCGCTTGTTGTCGCATGGGTCCGGATCGTCCATCGCCCGATCTTCAAGAAACTCGCCTACAATACCGCCGTCATCCTCGCCTGCTCGGCGATCTTCGTCATCGCCGGGACGACCTTCTATAAGACTTATGCTGGCGTCGGCCGCGCTCATCGCGACCTGATGGATACCCTCAATCCGGTGATGCCGATCACAAGCGCGGTGCGTTACGTCATAGATACGCAAAGAAACGCAAACGTCGTCGCACAGCCATTGGGCACGGACGCCCATAGGGTCGGCGTCGTCGACAAGGGCAAGCCGCGCGTCACGATCATCGTGGCCGGGGAAACGGCGCGTGCGCAGAACTTCTCGCTCGGCGGCTATGCCAAGATGACCAATCCGGAACTGGCAAAGCGCAATGTCGTCTACTTCCCCAATACCACCAGCTGCGGTACGGCGACAGCAACCTCCATACCCTGCCTCTTCTCGGTCTACACGCGCCAACAATACAGCCATCGCAAGGGGCTAGAGACGGAAAACCTGCTCGATGTCCTGACCCATGCCAAGGTCGACGTAACCTGGCTCGACAATGACACGGGCAGCTACAACGTCACCGATCGCGTTTCCTACACCTTTCTGCCGCACTCTGCGGATCCGCGCTTCTGCCAGGACGGCGAATGCAAGGACGAGATCCTCGTCGACAAGGTCGACGGCTGGCTGGACAAGGTGAAGGGCGACAGCGTGCTGGTGCTGCACCAGCTCGGCAGTCACGGCCCCGCCTACTATCAGCGCTACACGGAAGAATTCCGCCGGTTCCGGCCGGATTGCCGCTCCAACGACTTCAGCTCCTGCTCACAGGAGGAAATCACCAACGCCTATGACAATACGATCCTCTATACGGATCACATCGTCGCCATGGTGATCGACAAGCTGAAGCAGCGCTCCGACTCGATATCCGGCTCCGTGCTCTATTTCTCCGATCACGGCGAGTCGCTCGGTGAAAATGGCATCTATCTGCACGGCACGCCCTATTTCATCGCTCCTTCACAGCAGACGCATGTGCCGATGCTGGTATGGATGGCCGACGATCTCGCCAAGACCGCCGGTTTCGACATGGCCTGCCTAGCCAAGCAGGCCGCCGAGGGCACCTACTCTCACGACAACATCTTCCACAGCGTTCTCGGCATGACGGACGTCTCGACGAAGGTCTATGATCCGAAGCTGGATGTTTTCGCGGCCTGTCGCACGCCGTCGAACAAGCTGGCGCTGAACTGATGGACTGGGCAATGTCCGGCAGCCCTTTTTGACGGGCGGCCGGACCATCGGGATCGTTTAAAGATGCTTGGGCGCGCGGATCGTCCGCTCGTTTTCGACATTGCCGGTATTGAGCGTCGTATTGCGCTCGAACAGCACGACTTCGCAGGTCGGCTCGGCGACCGGACAATGCTCCACCCCATGCGGAACGATGATGTATTCGCCAGGGCCAAGGACGATATCGCCGCCGTTTTCCTCGCGCAGCTTCATGCGCAGCGTGCCTTTGACGACCAGAAAGAGCTCATCCTCTTCCTCATGATGGTGCCAATGGAATGCACCTTCCAGCTTGGTGAGCTTGACCTGGAAATCGTTGATATCACCGCCGATGCGCGGACTCCAAGTCTCATCGAAGGCTGCAAAGGCTTTGGTAAGGTTCACCTTTTTCAGTGCGACCATATGTTTCCTCCTTAATCCAACTGCGCTCAAGTCGAAGCTAATATTGGCGTGACTGCCACCGATCGCAACGCCGGCATTGCCGAATATCGCCTATTGCCATCGGCATATCGAATTCTTCGAAGATTTCAGCCGAAACTTTCCGGGTAGTGGATGGTCGGGAGCGGCACTACATGCTGTCTCAACATTATCATTTCGATAGATGACAGGAAAAATCATGACGACAAACAATGTCGAATTCGGCCTGGACACTTTCGGCGACGTGACCTTCGACGACAAGGGCGTACCGCTACCGCATGCCCAGGTGCTGCGCAATGTCGTCGAGGAAGGCGTTCTTGCCGATCAGCTCGGCATCGACTTCTTCGGCATCGGCGAGCATCACCGCGAGGATTTTGCGGTCTCCTCGCCCGAAACGATCCTGGCGGCGATCGCCAGCCGCACATCGAAAATCCATCTGGGATCCGCCGTGACGGTGCTGAGCTCGGACGATCCGATCCGCGTGTTCCAGCGCTTCTCCAGCCTGAACGCGGTTTCGGACGGCCGCGCCGAGGTCATCCTCGGCCGTGGCTCGTTTACGGAGTCCTTCCCGCTGTTCGGTTTCGAGCTGTCGCAATACGAGCAGCTCTTCGAGGAAAAGCTCGATCTGTTCGCGGCTCTTCTTAAAAATGAGCCGGTGAACTGGCAGGGCAGCATCCGCCCGCCGTTGCGCAACCAGAAGGTCTTCCCGACCATCGAGAGCGGCCAGCTGAAGACCTGGATCGGCGTCGGCGGCAGCCCGGAATCGGTGGTGCGTGCGGCTCACTATGATCTGCCGCTGATGCTGGCGATCATTGGCGGCAGCCCCTATCGCTTCCAGCCCTATGTCGATCTCTACCACCGCGCCTACGAGCAGCTCGGCAAACCCGTCAAGCCGATCGGCATCCATTCGCCCGGCTATGTCGCCGAGACGGACGAGCAGGCGCGCGAGGAGCTGTGGCCCTGCTTCAAGGCGATGCGCGACCGCATCGGCCGCGAGCGCGGCTGGCCGCCCATGACGCGTGCGGAATTCGACAACGAGATCGAAAAGGGTTCGCTCTATGTCGGCTCGCCGGAAACCGTCGCCGCCAAGCTCGCCCCGGTCGTCAAGACGCTCGGCATCAGCCGCTTCCAGCTGAAATACAGCGCCGGTGCGCTCAGCCATGACAAGATGCTGCGTTGTATCGAACTTTACGGCCAAAAGGTGATCCCGGCGGTGCGCGCGGCCTTGGCGGAATAGTCGCAGCAAGCTTGATGCGCTTGCTTTTCAACGCGATCAAAAAAGGGCGCTTTGCGACGCAGCAAAGCGCCTTTTGCTTTCTGCTGTCATTCTTTTGCAGTAAATGCTACAAATAATATAATTAGTAACATTCACTACAAAGATATCCGATGGCAGAAGCGACACGGAAACCTCGCACTTTCGAAAACCGCGTTCTCGATGTGATGGAAACGCTGACACCGGCCGAGCAACGCATCGCCCGTTTCTTCGTCGATCAGAAGCAGGCCGCACTGTTGAATTCGGCCGCCCAGATCGCGCAGCTCGCCGGCAGCAGTGACGCGACGGTCGTCCGCACCGCTCGCGCCCTCGGCTTCGAAAGCCTGTCGATGTTGCGGGCCGCCCTGCTTGAAGCGCTGACGGGAACGCCGTCACCCGGAATGCGGATGCAACGCACGCTGGCTGAAACCGGCAGCCAGGCCGGCGATGTGCTTCACCATGTCATCGGTATGCACGAGCAGGCTTTGGATGTTCTGCGACGCGAGGAATTTGCCGCAAGCTTCGAACGTTGCGTCGATAGTCTTGCCAAGGCAGCCCGACGTCATGTCTTCGGCATCGGCCCGTCGGGCGCCATGGCAGATTATGCCAGCCTGCAGTTCAACCGCATCGGTCTGCCGACCAATGCGCTTTCGGCAGCGGGCATTGCCCTGGCGGACCGTCTGCTTGGGATAAGCAAAGGCGACGTCGTGCTGATGATGGCTTATGCCCCGCTCTATCGTGAGGTCGAAGTGCTGCTGGAATACGCCGGCAAACATGAGGTGCCGGTCATCCTCATCAGCGATGATCTCGGCTTACAGATTGCCGACAAGGTGACTGAAATCCTACCCGTGCCGCGCGGCAATGCCGGCCACCTCGCCATGCATGGTGGTACTATGGTGCTGATTGAATCCCTGATCGTCGCGCTAGCCGCCAAGAGGAAGGACGCCGCCATCGATAGCCTCGATCAGCTCAGCCAGCTGCGTGGCGCGCTTGATAAATCATGGAGCAAACGCGGCACGAGGAAACGCAAGTGAATGGTAACCAGATCGCCAAGCCGGAGTGTCTCACGTGCGAGTTCATTCGACACATGAGGAACAGCAGTCCGGAAAATACCGTGTGCACTCAAAGCCCTAACCGAATTTTGGGAATCATCTCATGAACAGCCTCACACCCATTCTATCTACGGTGACGGCGTCGTTCCTCGGCTCCTTCGTCGAAGTCGTCGAAGCCTTCACCATCGTCCTTGCTGTCGGCGTCACACGAAGCTGGCGCGCGGCGCTCACGGGTGCCATGCTTGCCCTTGCGGTGCTGGCAGCTCTCGTTCTCATCTTCGGACCGCTGCTGGCGCTGATCCCGATTGAAATCTTGCAATTCGTCGTCGGCGTTCTCCTCATCCTGTTCGGCATGCGCTGGCTGCGCAAAGCCATTCTCCGCTCGCTTGGCGTCATCGCCCTGCACGACGAGGAGGCAGCCTTCTCCAAGGAGACGGCGGCATTGCAGGCGCAGTCCACCGATCGCCGTGCCGATTATCTCGCCGGCCTTGCCGCCTTCAAGGCGGTGCTGCTGGAAGGCATCGAAGTGGTCTTCATCGTCATCGCCGTCGGCGGCGCGCATGGCCTGACACTCTATGCCGGCCTCGGTGCGCTCGCCGCCTTCGTGCTCGTCATGCTGATCGGGCTGATGGTGCATCGCCCGCTCGCCACCGTGCCGGAAAACACCCTCAAATTCGTCGTCGGCCTCATGCTGACAAGCTTCGGCATCTTCTGGACCGGTGAAGGCATTGGCGCGCATTGGCCGGGCGAGGATCTCGCCCTGATCGCCATCTTCGCGATCGTCTCGCTTGCCTCCTACGCCATCATCCGCGGCCTGCGCGGCAATCCAACAGCAAAGGCAGCCCAATGAATGTCCTGCGTATCGCCCTATCCGAGCTTATCGGCATGTTCATCGATGACGGTAGCCTCGCCACGCTCTGCCTCATCCTCATTCTCGTGATTGCCGGAGCGGTGGAGTTTCTCGCCTTGCCACCGCTCGCGGGTGGGTTTCTCCTATTGGTCGGCTGCCTCGCCATTCTGCTCTATAGCGTTCGCCGCGCCGTGAAACGATGAGATTCACAACCCTCTGCAAGAGCTTGGATTTGCAGAGGGTTGTCGGGTCAGCTGCCAATCCGCTTTAGCTCTCGACAGACGCTTTCGCAGATGCGAAGAATTTCGCACGGCAAATGCAAAGGAGAAACGGCATGAGCAGCGCCTATCCCGAAGTCTATTTGGTACGCCACGGACAGACGGAGTGGAGCCTCTCCGGCAGGCACACCGGCCGCACCGATATTCCCCTGACCGCTGCCGGAGAGGAAGCTGCCCGCAAGCTCGCCGCTCGCCTACCCCAGATCGATTTCGCCGCCGTCTGGTCCAGCCCGTCGCAGCGCGCGCAAAACACCTGCGCGCTGGCCGGCTTCGGTGACCGCCGCGTCGTCAAGGAGGATCTGGCGGAGTGGGATTACGGCGCCTATGAGGGTATCACCACCAAGGCGATCCTTGCCGAACGTCCCGGCTGGCAAGTCTTCCGCGACGGCTGCCCGAATGGAGAAACAGCCGCCGATGTCGGCGCGCGTGCCGATCGGATCATCGGCGAACTTCGGGGTATTGAAGGCTCTATCCTGATCTTTTCCAGCGCCCATTTCCTGCGGGTCTTCGCCGCCCGCTGGGTTGGCCTGCAGCCGGAAGGCGGTGAGCATTTCATGCTCGACACCACGAGCATCAGCGTGCTTGGCTACGAGCATGATCTGACCGAGCCGGTCATCCGCCGCTGGAACGAAATCTGACGGCCTGCGCCTGCCCGCCAATCTCCACAAACGCTTCGAGCGGCCCAAGGCCGCTCGATGTCTTTCAGAAAATCAGCCTTCCGCTGCTTACCAAGGCTTGAGGCCCAACAGCTTTTCACCGAGCGGCGTCAATTTGGCCGTCGTCGCATTGTGCTTTTCCCATTCGCGAGGATCGCCCGGAAAGGCGTCGCGCTTCGGGGAATCCAGTTCCCTCCACAGGCGGATCCGTTCCTCGCGCTCGGCGATATTGTCGTATTCCGCCGGATGCATGGAGATATATTGCGCCATGCGAACGCGGTTCTCCGAATGATTCGGACGAACGCCGTGCGCGAGCAGCGAGTTGAAGATCATCAGGTCGCCGGGCTCCATGTCGATATTGACGACCGAGAGACCCGTCATGTCAGGATGCATAGGATCGCGATCCGCCGGCTGCGTCTTTTCCCATTCCTCGAAATGCTCGAAGAGTTCCGGCACGCACTGGAATCCGCCGACATCGCCATCCTGTTTCTTCAGACTCAGGACACCCTGAACGCCGATCGGCAGCGGCCGGATCGAAGTATCGACATCCCAATGGATGAAGCCGTTCGGGTTGCCTTTCACCTTCTTCGGCGGGTTGAGATTGGCGCGATCGATGGTGACCCAAAGGTCCTCGCGATCCCAGATGTCGACGAAGACATCGTAGATCCGCTTTTCCATTCGGTTATCCCAGAGATACTGGTGATTATAGATCTCCAGCATGCCGGTATTGTTGAGCTCCTTCATCTTGTGCTCGCGCCGCTGTGGCGCATACCAGGTGGAGGGGTCGTTCGGATCCTTCTCGTCAAAACGCCACAAAAGCTCGACAAGCCGCTCGACATTCGCAGCCGGCACAGCCTGCCGCACGATCACATAGCCTTTCGTGATCCAGTGCTGCCAATCGTCCTTCGACAGCACTCTGAGCGGCAATGTCTTCTGAATATCCTTCAATTGCGTGGTGACCGCTGATGCGGTCGGGTGCGCGTCTCGTTTCAAGGCAGGCTGCATCGGTTTCCTCCATATCGCTGGCCCCTTTAGGTTTCGGGTGACAGGGAAGATGTAGCTTCAATCGGCGAGGCAATGTTGCCCGGCTCTGGCCAAATCTGATACTATTCTGGCTTATATCTCACTACGGACGCCCAATGAGGCCCTATCTCGAAGTTTTACCCCGTTCGCCGGAAGCATCCTGGAGCATGCTGAACCGCAGGCTTGACGACTGCATTCCGTTCCAATGGCATCACCATCCGGAATTCGAACTGACGCTGACGCTGAATTCCATCGGCCAGCGCTTCATCGGCGACCATAGCGGCGACTATGGTGACGGCGATCTCGTTCTCGTCGGCCCCAATCTGCCGCATAGCTGGGTTTCGCGCGCCAAGATCGAGGAAGAAAAGCCGCATATTGCCTTGGTGCTCTGGTTCAATCGCGAATGGCTCTTGCAGATGACGGGCGGCGCTATCGAATTCCGGTCGATCGAAACGATGCTGCAGCGTGGAGATAATGGCCTCCGCTTTTCGCAGACAACCTCCGCCGCTGTCCGCTCCTCCTTCGAAACTATTTTCGAAAAGCCGCCCGTCGAGCGCCTTCTGGCTCTGCTGGGCATTCTGGTGAGGGTCGCGGAAGACCGGCACGCGACGCCGCTTGCAAGCGCGCCGGCGCAGGCACCGGACCTGAAGGAAAGCCGCGAGCGCATCGACCGCGTACTGACGCATATGCATCTTCATTATGCCCGCGCGATCAGCCTCGATGAGCTAGCCGATATCGCGGCGCTCAGCGTCTCCGGCCTACACCGCATGTTTCGCCGCCATACCGGCGGAACGATATCGGATTATCTCATGCGCATGCGCATCGGCGATGCCTGTGCCCGCCTCTCTTCCACGGATCAGGCCGTGCACCACATCAGCGATGCCGTCGGCTATGCCTCGCTTGCCAATTTCAACAGGCAGTTCAGGGCGCTGAAAGGCATGACACCGCGCGAATATCGGGCGATGTTCCTCAGGCGCTGAGAAGCGTCACTTCGAGCAGCCTCGCAATTTTTGCCGCCGCCGCATCCGCCGCGGACGCCTCCATGCGGGCAATGCCGAGCAGCAGCCCGGGTCGCGCGGAGCCGAGATACAGCGCCGATATCGGCCGCACAGCAAAGCCATTGGCATTGATGATCCGGGCGACGGCGATATCATCGGTCTCTGCATCGCGGAACCAGCTGGCCAGCTGCAACCCGCCGCCACCAGCTCCGACTTGGAGTTCAGCGCGGCAATGGCGACGAAGCGCCTCGACGGTTGCTGCCATGCGCTCCGCATAAATACCGTTCATCTGCCTCAGATGCGCACGAAACCGCCCTTCGCGAATGAAATCGGCAAGGGCGGCCTGGATGTGGACGGGCACGATGGCGCCTCTCAGCCGTTGAGCCGCTTCGATCGCCGCCAGAAGCCGTGAGGGAATGACGGCATAAGCGACGCGCAGACCAGGCGCGAGCGTCTTCGAGAAGGTGCCGATATAAGCGACCACCTCGCCGTGATCGATGCCTTGCAGGGCGGCAATCGGGCGCGACGCATATTGAAATTCGCTGTCATAATCGTCTTCCAGCACGATCGCGCCATTGGCGCGGGCAAACTCCAGCAAAGCGAGACGGCGCGGCAGGCTCATGGTGGCGCCGGTCGGATATTGATGCGAGGGCGTGACATAGATCAGCCGCGGCGATGGCCCGGCCCCTTGCGCGATATCGATGCCCTCGGCATCGCAGGGCACCGGCACGAGGCTCGCCCCGGCCATGCGCAGAATTGCTTGCGCGCTGGCATAGCCGGGGTCCTCCATCCAGACGACATCACCCGAATGATCCGGCTGAAGCAACACACTCGCAAGCAGCCCGATCGCCGCCCCCGTCGATGGCACGATCACGATCTGCTCGGGACGGGCAACCACGCCGCGCGTCGCCGAGATATGCTCAAGGATTGCCTCGCGCAATTCGCGAACGCCACCATGATCGCTATAGCCGAGATCATGTACCCGCAATGAACGACCGCGGGCGCCGAGACAACGCGCCCAGGCGGCATGGGGAAAACTCGAGACATCGGGCACTCCCGGCTCGAACAAGCCTCCCCTTTTGAATTCCGTAACCCGTGGCAGATTTGGCGGCGGCGGTGCGACCTGACCCGGCAATGGCGTCGTCGGGAACGCTGCAACGCGTGTCGCCGCACCCGATGCCGAGCGCAGGTAGCCTTCAGCCTTGAGCCGATCATAGGCATTGACCACAGTCGACCGCGCAACGCCGAGCGAGAGCGCCATCACCCGCGTTGACGGCACGCGCTGCCCCGCCGACAACTGCCCGTGCAGGATGCGATCGCGCATCAGGCGATAGACTTGCCCCTCCAGGTCACCCGAACTTCGATCGAGTGCCGGCCACTGCGCCACCGCTGTCATGAAACCTCAACTGGTCTGCTAAAAATCAAAAAACTGGCCGTTTATAGCCTACCTCTTTGCTGGCAGAGATCAACGCTCGATCTGTGAGGAAGACATGGCCGATCACTATCCATCTAATAGCGCCACCTACCCGACCACCGAGCGTACTCGAGTGCGGCGCAGCCCAAAGCGTGGCAGTCACGCTCATGCCGATGTCCACGCCATTCTGGATGCCGCGCCGCTCTGTCACGTCGGCTATGTCATCAACGGCGCGCCCTATGTGACGCCGACCCTGCATTGGCGCGAGGACGACTACGTCTATTGGCACGGCTCCTCTGCCAGCCGCTTCCTGCGCGCTGCGGAGGACATGCCGGTCTGCCTGACCTGCAGCATCATCGATGGCTATGTGCTCGCCCGCTCGGCCTTCAACCATTCCGTCAACTATCGCTCAGCCATGATCTTCGGCACGGCTCGGCTGGTCGACGACATCGAGGAAAAGACGGATGCACTGCGTCGCTTCGTCGAAGACCTGTTCCCCGGCCGCTGGGACAGCCTCAGGCCGATGACAAAGCAGGAGGTCAAGGCGACTTCGGTCATGCGGATGAAAATCGAAGAAGCCTCGACGAAGGTCCGCAACGGCCCGCCCGGCGACATGGACGAGGCAGATCATCCCGTCTGGGCCGGCATCCTGCCCATCGAAAGCCACCTTGTGCCGCCGCAACCGGCGCCGGGCATGCCAGACGGAATAGAGCTGCCACAATCCCTCGCAGACCTGATACAATCGGGCCGGCTTCGCTGAACCGCATTTGATGACCAAAGGACTTTGATATGGATCTCACGAACTGGAAGGGCGTCGCCCGCCCCGAGCGCATTACCCTTGAAGGCCGCTACACCCGGATCGAGCCGCTCGAGCCGGCCAGACACGGCGAGGACCTTTACGCTTCAGCTCGAGCCCCCGGCGCCGAAGATCGTTTCCGCTACCTTTTCGAAGACGCGCCGGCCAATCACGCCGCCTTCTCTCCCTGGCTCGAGAAAGCCGCTTCCGGCACCGATCCGCTCTTCTTCGCGACGATCGACAAGCGCACGGGACGCGCCGAGGGCCGGCAGGCTCTGATGCGCATCGACAACACGCATGGCGTTATCGAGATCGGCAGTATCCTCTGGGGACCCGCCATCGCGCGCAGCCGCGTGACGACCGAAACGCTCTATCTGTTTGCATCATACGTTTTCGATACCCTTGGCTATCGTCGCTTCGAATGGAAGTGCAATAATCTCAATGAGCCGTCGAAGCGAGCAGCGGAACGCTTTGGTTTCGCTTTCGAAGGCATCTTCCGCCAGCACATGGTCGCGAAGGGCAAGAACCGTGACACCGCCTGGTTTGCCATGATCGACGCCGACTGGCCGCGGCTGAAGGCCGGCTACGAATGCTGGCTGGCCTTGGAGAACTTCGATGAGGCTGGGCAGCAGAAAACGAAATTGACATTCGCCTAGGCACAGTCCTGTAGCTCCGGCCTAAAGCAGCTTGCGAAAATAAACCACGCGCCTGGTTTCGATAAAGCCGAGCGCCGCATGGAAGGCATGGCTCGCAAGATTGTCGATCAGCGCATCCGAGGCGAACTCCGTGCAGCCGGCGGCCCGATCCCACGTACCAACTGCATCGCAGAGCGCCCGCGCCACCCCTCCGCGCCGATGTTCAGGGCGCACATAGATGCCTTCGAGGAAGAGAACCGGTGACGTCTTGCAGCCATTGACGTAATCGTGCCGCAATGTCGCTTCAGCAAAACCGGCGACATGACCGGCAGAATCGATCGCAAGATACGCAACAGCATTTTCATTGGCGCGAAATTGTGCCAGCTCCGCGCGATGATGTTCGTACGAACTATCTGGCCAAAGCTTGGCGCGCAATCGCGTCCACTCCTCCAGATATTCGTCTGCTGCCTGCTCTATCCGCATGTTTCGATCTCCTGTCCAACTACCTGTTGCTGGCGAACGGAAAAATTTCGCTTTCGACTCCACAATCATCGCGCTACATATCCCGCATACTCACGCGTAAATTTTTCGCTGATCAGAATCTGAGGATGATGGAATGACATTTCAAAGCAGTTCGCGTCTTTACGCTGCTGTTTCCTCCCTGCTGTGGCCCGCCATCTTCTGTGCCGGATTGACCGGTGCATATTTCGCCTTCGAATCGAATATGCATCTGCTCTGGTTCAACGTCGTCTATCTGTCGACAGTGGCGGTGATTGCCCTCTTCGAGCGACTGATGCCTTACGAGAAGACCTGGCAGAAGCGCGATGGTGAGACGTTCAACGATATTGCCCACACGCTGCTGAACAAGGGGGGCGTACAGATCGCCGCTGCGATCGGCACCTCCTTCCCGATGGCGGTCGCGACGGTCGCGCAGCCGGCGTTGAGCTACCATTCGCATTTCTGGCCGGATCAATGGCCCATGGCGTTCCAGGTAGTACTCGGCCTCGTCATTGCGGAGTTCGGCCTCTATATGGCGCATCGCCTGGCGCATGAGCATCTGTCGCTCTGGCGCTTTCATGCGCTACATCACAGCGTCGAACGGCTATGGGTCATCAACACAGGCCGTTTTCACGTCATCGATACGCTGTTCAAGATCGCGCTCGGTCAAATTCCGCTCTATCTGCTCGGCGCGCCGTTGCCTGTCTTCCTCTGGATCGGAGCGGTTACGGCTTTCATCGGTCTGCTCACGCATTGTAACGTCGACATGCGCACCGGCCCGCTCGACCTCATATTTTCGACTCCACGCCTCCATCGCTGGCATCATTCCAAGATTCTTGCCGAGGGAAATACGAATTATGGGGAAAACCTCGTGATCTGGGATCAGCTTCTCGGCACTTTCTACAACCCGCCACGTCCGTCCTCGACCGATATCGGCATCACCGGCAAGGTGGCCAAGGGTTTCCTCGCTCAGCTCATCCAACCCTTCTCCCGAAAAGGCCGCAGGGAAATTATCGGCAAGAAGCCCAAAGAGCTGATTCTCAAGGAAGAACAGGCCGCAAAGGCCGCCGCCGAAAGACAACGTGCCGCCGCCTCGATGCGCAAATCAGGCTGACGAGATGCACGAAAGGCGCACCCGTTTCGCGTTTGGGCGGGTGCATTGTCGCGCATGCCTTGTGAACAGAAACATCGTGAAAAATTGCAGCCCCGCAATATACGTATTTCGGTTTCAAACCGAGAAGATCTTGTCATTTAACGTGTATTGAAAAAGGCAGGCTGGGGGTTTACCTAACTCCCAGCATTTATTTGAGACGAAAGATCAGGAAAATCATTGAGATGGAAGGGAGGTTTGCAACAGAATACCTTAAGCAACTTCACAGAATATTTTTCATTTCCAGAGAAATAGACCGGCTCGAGCGAGAATTCATCAAGCAGGGCATAGCACATTTTCACGTTTCCGGCGCCGGCCACGAGTCCACAGCGCTTCTCAACGAATTCCTTCAGGACGACGACTGGCTGCATCTCCATTATCGCGACAAGGCCCTGATGCTGGCGCGCGGCATGCCCATTCGTGAGTTCTTTTCCAGTCTGCTTGCGACAGCCAATTCTCATTCCGCCGGCCGGCAGATGAGTGCGCATCTGTCTTCCCGCGCGCTCAACATCACGTCGATCGTCGGCCCCGTCGGCAACAATGCCCTGCACGCCGTCGGCGTCGCGGCATCCCTGAAGCACAGGCCCGGCATGCCGATCGCCATCTGTTGTGTCGGCGATGGCACCACGCAGCAGGGCGAATTCCTCGAAGCGGTCGCCGAGGCCGTGCGCAGCCAATATCCCGTCGTCTTCGTCATCGAGGACAACAGCTTCTCCATCTCGACCCGCACAAGCAAACAGACTTTCTTCGATCTGCCCGCCGGCCCCTCCTCCTCTTTCTACGGCATCGATATCATCCGCACGGATGGCGACGATCTCACCGCATCGCGCGACGCTTTCCGCAAGGCCGTCCGTCACAGCCGCAACAACCGCACGCCAAGCATCGTGCTTTTGAATGTCGAGCGCCTTTCCGACCACACCAATGCCGACGATCAGAAGACCTATCGCACCCTGCTCGAAATCGAGGCGGGCTCCTCGCGCGACCCGCTGCCAAATCTGCGGGCGATGCTGCAGAAGGCCGGCATCGATGCCGATGCTCTACAAAAGATCGAACGGGAATTGATTGCGGAAGTGCAGGCGGAAGCCGCCCTTGCCCGCAAGGAAGACGCCCCGAAGGTTGAGCCGGAAGCCAAAGCTCCCTACCCCGCTTCCTTCGATAAGAAGGCAGAATATCGCGGCAACGAGAATGCTTCGACGCTGACGATGCGCGAGGCGCTGAATGTCGTTCTCGACAAGCAGCTGGCCGCCAACCCCGAAGTCGTCCTATTCGGGCAGGATATTGAAGATCCGAAAGGCGACGTTTTCGGCGTCACCCGCGGCCTCAGCACGAAATATCCCGACCGCGTTCGCAACGCCGCCCTCACCGAATCGACAATCGTCGGCACCGCCGTTGGCCGCTCGCTGGCCGGCCAGCGCCCCGTCGCCTTCCTGCAATTCGCCGATTTCCTGCCGCTGGCCTATAATCAGATCGTCTCGGAAATGGGCAGCATGTTCTGGCGCAGCAATGGCGCCTGGGAAGCACCCGTCATCCTGATGGTGAGCTGCGGCGGCTATAAGCCCGGCCTTGGCCCGTTCCACGCCCAGAGCTTCGAGGGGATGCTGGCGCACACACCGGGCATCGACGTCGTCATGCCCTCCAGCGCCGGCGATGCGGCCGGTCTGCTGAATGCTGCCTTCGAGTCGCGGCGCCCCACGGTTTTCCTTTATCCGAAGGCCGTGCTCAATAATTCCGACGGCCGCACCTCCGAGGATATCGACAAGCATTTCGTCCATCCCGGCCTGTCGCGCCATGTCGCCCGTGGCCGCGACATCACGCTCGTCAGCTACGGCAACACGGTTTCGCTCTGCGCCAATGCTGCAAGCGCCTTCGAGGCACAGGGCTTCTCCGTCGAGGTGATCGATCTGCGCTCGATCTCACCCTGGGACGAGAAGGAAGTGCTGGCGAGCGCACGGCGCACCCGCCGCCTGATCGTCGTCCATGAGGACAATCGCACCGTTGGCATGGGCGCGGAAATCATCGCGACCGTCACCGAAAAGACCGATGTGCCGGTCGTCGTGCGCAGGCTGGCCCGCTCGGACGCTCACATTCCCTTTAACTTCCGCAATCAGCTCGAGACACTGCCCTCCTATCGCAAGCTGGTCGATCTGATGGCCGAAGTCCTCGAATGCGAAGTGACCTGGCACGAAGAGGACGACAGCGGCCCGACGGCGGCGATCAAGGCAATCGGCTCCGGCCCCGCCGACGAGAACGTCCTCGTGACCGATATGCTCGTCAAGCCCGGCGACAAGATCGAAGTCGGCCAGCTCGTTGCCGTCGTCGAGGCGACGAAAGCCTCGGTCGAAATCTGCGCCAATATCGGCGGTGTCGTGCAGGAAGTCTTCGCCAAGATCGGCGATCAGATCGCCACGGACAGCCCGCTTCTGACCGTCGACGCCAACCGTGATCTCAGCGAACAGAATTTTGCGCTGGCCTCCGAGATCCAGAACAAATTCGTGCTGCGGCGGCTGAAGTCGCATGTCATCCCGACGCTGCGCCGCCATACCGGCAGCTTCTCGGAAGTCGTCATCAACGGCATTGGCATCGCGACCGGCGCCCGCCGCGTCACCAACGAAGAGATCATCCATAATTGGCCGAACCGCCGCGCTGACGAGATTCTGGCGCTGACGGGCATCAAGAGCCGCTTCTGGGTCGGCCCTGAAGAGGGCACGCTGAGCCTTGCCGCCAAGGCGACGCGCGATCTTCTCAAGCAGAACCAGATGTCGATCCACGATGTCGACCTGGTGATCGCCGCCACGGGCACGCCTGACATCGCCACGCCGTCGCTCGCAAGCCGCGTCGCGGTTGCCGTCGCCGAAGACGGTGTGCGGCCGTCGCTGGCCGCCTATGACATGGGTGCCGCTTGCTCCGGCTATCTCTACGCCCTGCAGCAGGCCTATGATTTCATCGCCCAGCAGAACGACGCCAAGGTGCTCATCATCACCTCGGAAGTTCTGTCGCCGCTGCTCGACATGAACGATTTCTCCACCGCGATCCTGTTCGGCGATGCCGCAACCGCCAGCCTCGTGACCAGCCGCGACATGGCGCGCAACCCGCTCTTCACCGCAAGCCGCCCGATCGTCAGCGGCCGGCCGGAACCGGGCGATCTACTCTATGTTCCGCTGCCGGATGATGGCGTCATTGCCATGAACGGCCGCTCGGTCTTCACCGAGGCCGTGCATTCGATGACCCGCTCGATCGAAAACGCCTGTGTCGATGCCGGCATCGAACTTGCCAATCTCGATCTGCTGGTGCCGCACCAGGCCAACCAGCGTATCATCGACACCATCGCCAAGCGCAGCGGCCGCCCGGCCCTCAGCGTCATCGAAACCTATGGCAACACCAGCTCATCAAGCATTCCACTCGCCATGCTGCATGTCGCCAACGAATATTCCGAGCCGCTCAATCTCGGCCTCGTGGCCTTCGGCGGCGGCATGACGGCGGGCGCGGCAATCGTCAGAACCGTGAAGTAATCGTCAAACGGTTGCAGGACCAAAAGAAGACCCCGAAATCCTTGAGGATTCCGGGGTTTTCTGTTGGGCAACTCCAGGAAAAGCGCACAGCGGTTTCCATCCGGAATTTGCTGGGAAACAAAGAGGTAGCGCGGTCCAAGGTTTCCGTGAAAAGCCGAACCGCTCCGCATCCACCAACCGGCCCGGTCAGGGCTTCGGGCGGTTTCTGAACGCCTCGGCTTCGGCGTAGAATTTCTTTTCCCATTCCTTGTGATTGTCGAGGCCTTCCTTGATGAAAGGTGTGAAGATCGCGAGGTTCATCAGGGCCCAATTGACGATGCGGGCCGGGAACTTCAGCGGCTTGACGAAATCGACGAAGAGCACCACGCGGGTCTTATCGGTATGGTTCCAGGCTTCATGCTCATAGGCATCGTCGAAGATCAGCGCTTTGCCTTCCTGCCAATGGCATACCTGCCTGTCGACGCGGATGGCGAGCTTCTCGTTTGGCTCCGGCACGATGAGGCCGAGATGCAGGCGCAGCACGCCGTTATAGGGGCCGCGATGGGCGGGAAGATGCTTGCCCGGCTCGAAGATCGAGAACATCGCCGTCGTCAGGCCTGGGATCTTCTGCACGGCCGCCCAGGTATTCGGGCACGCCTTGATGTTCTGCTCCGATTTCACCCCGAAGCCGAGGAGGAAGAAGGTCTTCCAACGCGTATCGGTGGAAATGGTCTTCACGTCGGTGGAGATGTCCTGGAAGGTCGGTAGCTCGCTCTGGCGCAGCAGCACCTTTTCGAGCTCGGCGCGGATCGCCGGATAATCCTTCTCGATCTCGGCCGCCCAGGGGAAAGTCGCGGTGTCATAGACGGGCGGATTGCCGAGCTTGGCATATTTCAGATTGAGGCGTTCTGCCCAGGCGACGATGCCCATGAAAAAGCGCGTCATGGCGCTGGCGCGGTCCATCGGCGCAATGCCAGCGGTGCCAAAGGTCTGTTCGGGAGCGGGAGATTGGTTGGAAGTGGGAGCAGGTGCGCTCAAGGGACTCTCCGTCATGTCTGTCTTTTGGGGCGGTGCAGTCCAGGAGGAGAAATCTTTGCCCGGGGATTCTGCATTGCGAATCCCGACGCGAGAACAGGCTTGTCATTGGGAATGCCTGCCTGCTCTTTCCTGATCGACGCCCGACTCCTTGTGTTATGCGGTGATCTTAATAGGCGATTATATGAGTTGATTGGTCGAATTTCGCAAGAGAGTCCCTTCGCAACGAGCGGTGGTTTATCCGAGAAGGAATCTCCGGCGATTCTCGAGAGGGATTCACCCCAGAACCGGCAAAAATGCGGCGAAATCCGCCGGCCTCCAATCACTAGGCAGTTTGAGCCTGAATTATTAGCCGGACAATTGCAAGTCCCGCCATCAGAGCGCCGATCGACAGGAAAACGGATAGGGCGACATAGGCGATGGACGGCATCCACTGGCCGCGCTCCCAAAGCAAGACACTCTCCAGCGCAAAGGTCGAAAACGTCGTGAAACCGCCCAGAACGCCGGTTGTGAGAAACAGTCGCACCTCCTGCGACATACCGCCGCGAAAAGCGAAATATTCCGTCAACAGCCCCATGACGAAGGCCCCGAGGATATTGATGATGAGGGTGCCGAACGGAAACTCGACACCGACCGCACGCGCGGCGAGTTCATTCACGCCGAGACGGAATGCACCGCCGAGTCCGGCACCGAGAAAAACAATAAGATAGATCACGGCAATCTCCCGCTGTGTTTAATGATCATCATTCGCAACATGCCCGATCGAAAGACCCGAATTGGCGCCGCCGCGATATCGGCTATCGCAAATGCCGACGCCAAGATCCGCTCGCCAACCCGGCCGCCCCTAGGCCAGTTAAGGTGGTGACTGCAAAAACTGCATGGAATAACGGCAAGAAAACAGGACACGACTCTACCCCTTCGCCCTTCAGGCGCGTTGAGTAGGAGTCATCAGCTTCCCTGGGAAAATCAGAGCAGCGGTTCGGCCACGATGGCCCGGCAGAAATCCATTACCGTTGAATTTCCAATACAGAAACAGGCCCGTCGCTGTCAATGCGCTGCAGCAAAAGCGGTCGCGTCCATCATATCGCTCTGGCGATCATCTCGATCGGCGCGAGCAGGCCGCCTTCAACCGACATGTTGACGTTGCCGATTCGCTCCCCTGCCCGCGGTCCCATCAGCGTCCGGACCCCCTGGTCTCGCAGCTCGCCCGCAGCGGCCCTGGCGCGCGCTTCGTGAGCCAGCCGGATCGCGAGAGCGCTGCGATCCTGTTCCAGCTCCACCACGAAGCCGGCTTCGTCGAGCAGATTTCGATAGGTGTCGGGAGAACAGACGAAACTCGTCTCCGGCTCCATCGCCCAGGGCATCGGATAGGGCAGCGCTCCCTCCCGCATCTGCATGATTTCATAGAGACCGAAACTGCCGCCCGGCTTGAGAATGCGCCGAATTTCGGAAAACAGTCTCGCCTTGTCCTCGATGTTCATGCCGACATGAATGAGCGTCGCCCGATCGAAGCCGCCGCTCTCGAGGGGCAACGCCAAAGCGCTCCCCTGCTGAAAGGAGACTTGCTCCGTCAGGCCGCAGCGAGCCGTGAGCGAATTGGCGACTTGAACGAATTCCTCGGTAAGATCGACGCCCGATACGAGGCATCCGTAGGAGTCGGCAAAATGGCGGGCCGGCCCGCCGAGCCCCGATCCGATATCGGCAACCCGTAAGCCGGCGGAAAGATCGAGATCCCGTGCGAAATCCACCGTTGCGGCATGTCGCCCCAAATGGAATTCATCGACACCAGCCAGGTCGCGGATGCGCAGGTTTTCGATATCCGCGCCATCGGCGGCAAGCGTTTGCAGGATCGCCGTTTCCAGCGATCCATGCGTATAGTGGCTGGCAACTTTTTCCTCGGTAGACATGCATGCACTCCCAAGGCTTTGCCTGAAGATGGTCTCAAGGATTAGACCTTCAGTTCGCGCCGTTCGACTTCAGTCACCATGGCAAGATCCAGCACGCGCTGCAAGTTGGCCGCGTGGCGGAAGCTTGGGTCCTGGCTACTGCCGGTCATGACAGCCTCGGCAAAGCGCTGATAGTTGGTCGGCACCGGCGGTACTTCGAGGACACGCCACGTCGCCGTTTCCGTATCATCGCCAAGGCAGCCGCGCAATTCCGAGCCGTTCGGGCTGTGGGATACTTCGAGGCCGCCGCGCTCGCCATAGATGCGCAGCTTCAGCTCGTTCAGATGGCCCGTTGCCCAGCGGCTCGCGTGCACGACGCCGAGAGCACCGTTGGCGAAATCGACCGACATCGAGAAACTGTCGTTCGCGTCGAGCGTATATTCGCCGATACGTTCGCCAGGTGCCTTGGCAAAGGTCTTCAGGCGCGCGAAGACGTGATCGATATCGGTCGCGGCGCCATAGGCGGCGAAGTCGAGGATATGGATGCCGATATCGCCGAGAACGCCGTTCGAACCATGCCCGGTCGACAGACGCCATAGCCACTTGGACTCGCTGCGCCAGTCGCCCCAGGCCTTGGAGACGAGCCAGCTCTGCAGGTAGGACGCCTCCACATGCTTGACCGTGCCGATCTCGCCCGAGATCACCATCTCGCGCGCCTTCTGCAGCTGCGCGACATTGCGATAGGTCAGGTTGACCATGTTGACGACCCCAGCCCTTTCGGCGGCTTCCGTCATCTCGAGCGCTTTTTCATAATTCTCCGCGAGCGGCTTCTCGCAGAGAACGTGCTTGCCCGCGGCAAGCAGCGGAAGCGTCGTCGGATTATGAGCCTTGTCCGGCGTGACGTTGGTCACCGAATCAAACTCACCCCAGGCCAGCGCCTCGTCCAAAGACAAAAAGCGCTTCTTGATATCGAACGTATCGCAGAAGGCGGTGAGCCTCGTCGCATCCGTATCGACGGCGCCGACGATTTCGACGCCAGGAATGCGGGCGAAATGCTCCACATGGTTCTTCGCCATGCCGCCCGTGCCAACTACTATGAGACGCATCTGATACCTCAGCGATAACCGGCTTCGCCGGCCTGGTGCAGTTTCGGGCCGCGTTCGACGATCGGCTCCAGTGCCTTTTCGACCGGCACATTTGGCGCATCATGGATGCTGGCCTGGGTGCCGAGCGGGTTATAGGCCCATTTCACGGAATTGATCAGAACCTTCTGAACCGTACCGTTATGATAGGTCGGATAGGTCTCGTGACCGGGACGGAAATAGAAGATGTTGCCGGCGCCGCGGCGCCAGGTCATGCCCGAGCGGAAGACTTCGCCGCCCTGGAACCAGGAGATGAACACAGTTTCCAGGGGCTCCGGAACGGAGAACTGCTCGCCGTACATTTCCTCATTCTCCAGCTCGAAATGCTCACCGAGGCCAGCTGCGATCGGGTGGCGGGGATTGATGACCCAGAGGCGCTCACGCTCACCGGCTTCGCGCCACTTCAGCGCGCAGGGCGTACCCATCAGGCGCTTGAAGACCTTGGAGAAATGGCCCGAATGCAGCACGATGAGGCCCATGCCTTCCCACACACGCTTTGCCACGCGCTCGACGATTTCGTCCTTGACGGCGCCGTGGTCCTTGTGCCCCCACCACAGAAGGACGTCGGTGTCTTTCAGGCGGGCTTCGCTGAGACCATGCTCCGGCTCCTGCAACGTTGCAGTGGTAGCCTCGATGCCTGCATCGGCATTCAGCGCCTTGGCGATGGTGTTATGCATGCCTTCCGGATAGATCTCGGCGACGACCTTGCTTGTTTGCTCATGAATGTTCTCGCCCCAAACGACGGCACGAATAGTCATTACGGTACTCCTCTAATACCATTAGGATTGAATAGGTTATGCGATCCAAAGCGCTTTGGAAAAGCGCCGTATTTCAAGCCTCCATCAGCCTATCCAGCGCAAGACATAATGCGTTCAAAGCGATTTGACAAAGCCAAAAACAACCATGAACAACACCTCTGTTTTCAGTGCGACACGGATTTTGAAAAGAGGTTCACGACGAGCACGCCGACGATGATCAATGCGAGACCGATGATCGCGGCGAGATCGAGTTTCTGCCGGAAAAGCACCACGCCCACCATCGAAATCAGCACGATGCCAAGCGCGCTCCAGATGGCGTAGGCGATGCCCACCGGGATGACCCGCAACGTTACCGAAAGGCAATAGAACGCTGCCGCGTAGCAGACCACGAGAACGACCGTCGGGCCGAGGCGCGTAAACTGCTGCGACATCTGCAATGCCGTCGTGCCGATCACTTCAAGCACGATCGCGACCAGCAGCATTGCATAGACCGATGCGTTCGCCATTCCATTATCTCCGATAGGGCTAGAGCTGAGTGAGCTCGATCAGCCGGTCGATTAGCCTTTGACGGGCACTCTCGTCCATGTCGTGGCTGCCGAGCAGGTCGGCAAGCCAGATCCCGTCGGCCGCCAATCTGACGATTGCCGCGTCCACCGAGGAGTCCGTGCCGACATATTCCTCGCTGCGCTCGCGCACCCACTGATGCCACCGCTGCCGCAATTGCGGCTCGGTGAGCAGCACCATCGTCACCTGTGCCCAATCCTTGGTGCCCTGCGGCTGATCGCGCAGCGCCAGACAGGCATGCAGGTAACCGCGGGTAAAGCGGCCGTGCGGCAGCGGATCGGCGCGCATCGCCTCCTCAATCGCAGCGTCCAGCCGTTCCAGCAGGCTGTCGAACAGTGCTTCCAGAAGCATGTTCTTGCTGGGGAAGTGATGCAGCAAGCCGCCCTTGCTGACACCGGAAGCGCCGGAAACGGCATCCAGCGTCACCGCCGTCATCCCCTTTTCGGAAGCAAGCCGCGCCGCCACCTCCAGCAACTGCTGGCGGACGAACAAGGGCTGCTTCTTTCTATGGTGGGCGGTGGACATGGCGACATAACATACCAGTTGGACGGTTTCGTCAACGCTCTAATCGGCAGTGTCTAGGCCTAATTGCTTGTGGATGATCTCGTGTTGTTTCCTCCTCAGTTTACGGAATGATGTGCCGCATCCTTCTCGTCGAAGATGCTGACCTTGGTTGCCTCCACAGCGAAGGCGATCGGCGAGCCGGTCGTAATCGTCGTCATGCCGGGATCCGTGCCGATGATCTTCGATCCATCCTTGAGCCGGACATGAACGAGCGAACGGTCGCCCAGGCGCTCCACAGTCTCGACCTGGCCGCCGATATCACCCTTCTCCGCCGTCGTCACGACCAGATGCTCCGGGCGGATACCAAGCGTCAGCCCGGAATTCGCAAGGCCGTTAAGCGCGACAGCCGTTTTGATGACAGAGCCATCCGGCAAGGTCGCCGTTGCCAGCCCGCCCGCTTCATCGAGGCCGGTTATGTTGATAAAGTTCATGCCGGGCGAGCCGACGAACTGGGCGACATAGCGCGTCGCCGGGCGCGTGTAGATCTCGACCGGGGTTGCCACCTGCTCGATCTTCTTGTTGTTGAGCAGCACGATACGGTCGGCGAGTGTCATCGCTTCCACCTGGTCGTGCGTCACGAACACCATCGTCGCACCAAGCCGCTCATGCAGCTGCGCCAGTTCCACGCGCGTACGTGTACGCAGGCCGGCATCGAGGTTGGAAAGCGGCTCATCGAAAAGGAACACATCCGGCTCGCGCACGATGGCGCGACCGATCGCGACGCGCTGGCGCTGACCGCCGGAGAGCGCCGAAGGCTTGCGATCCAGCAGATGCGGCATTTCCAGGATCTTCGCGGCCTCTTCAATGCGCCTTGCGATCTCGTGCTTGGGCGTTTTGATATTTTTCAGGCCGAAGGACATGTTCTCGCGAACCGTCATGTGCGGATAGAGCGCGTAGGACTGAAAGACCATCGATACGCCGCGCTCGCCGGGCGGCAGTTGGTCGACCCGCTTTCCGCCGATCCAGATTTCGCCGCTGGTGATCGTCTCCAGGCCAGCGATCATGCGCAGCAAGGTCGACTTGCCGCAGCCCGAACCGCCGAGGAAGACAACGAACTCGCCGCGCTCGATCGTCAGATCGATGTCGTTAAGAACCTGCACGGCACCAAAATGCTTGGTGAGGGATTTGATATTGATACCTGCCACTTTACGCCTCCTGCGGAAAAATCGAATTCATCGAACTTGCCATTCATCGCGCCGCCCGGCCGCTGTCGCCGAACGGGGCTTCCGCATTGGTTATTTGACGGCACCTACCGCGACACCGCGCGTCAGGGTCCGCTGGAAAATCAGGAAGAAGATGATCGTAGGAGTTATGCCGAGCAGTGAAGCCGCGGCAATTGCCGTCGGGTCCTGCGTATTGGCGCCCGACAGCACGCCCATGGCGACGGAGACCGTCTGGTTGTTATTGGAAACGAGGAATACCAGCGGGATCAGAAACTCGTTCCAAGTCCAGATGAAGAAGAAGGTCGCAAGCACTGCAAGCGTCGGCCTGAGCACCGGCACGATCACCATCCAGAGGATCTGCCAGCGGCTGGCATTGTCGATCTGCGCCGCCTCGATGATCTCTCGCGGGAAGGTCGTCAGCACCGAAGACAGAAGATAGGTTCCGAATGCGGTATGTAGCACGCCGATGATCAGGATAACCGAGAGCATCGAGTCGAACAGTCCGACCTGCTTTGACATATAGTAGAGCGGATAGACCAATGCCTCCTGCGGCGCCATGATTGAAATCAGCAGCAGGACGAGAACCCCTTGCCCGCCTCGTACGCGCCCTATGCCGATGGCATAGGCATTCAGCAGACTGAGGACGACGGCCAGAATGGCGGTGCATCCGCTGATGAGAACGCTGTTGAAGAGCTTCCGGGGGAAATCGACGGTCGCCCAGAAGTTCTTGAGCGCCGTCAGATCGAAGCTGTGCGGAAGTGCAAGCGGACCATTGGCGGCATAGTCGGAGGGCGTCTTGATGGCGTTGACTGCCGCAAGAAAGAACGGAAAGAGGGTGCCCGCCAGGAAAACCAGCAGGATACCCAGAACGACCCACCGGCCGAAGCCCCTTCTTACGCGATGTTCCGCCGAAGCGACATGCGTGGAAATCGAGGATGCCGTTGCCATCTCAATGCCCTCCTTCGGCCTGCTTCGACTGCATACGCAGGAAAACGATGCCGAGTATGATGGTCATGACCGTCTGCAACGTCGCGATGGCTGCCGCGTATCCGACGCGGTTCGTCGTGAAGAAATGGTAATATGACAGATAGGATGGAACCGTCGTCGCATTGTCCGGTCCGCCTGACGTCAGAACATAGATCGGTGCGAAGACCTTGAGGGCTGCAATCAGGGTCGTCAGCGCGACGACGAAAATTTCAGGCATCAGCATCGGGATGGTGATGGCGCGGAAACGCGCGAACCAGCTCGCATTGTCGAGCTCGGCGGCCTCGTAAAGAGAAGGATCGACACGCGCCAATCCGGACATGAAAACGACCAGGCAATAGCCGACCTGGACCCAGACGATGACGGCCGAAACCGCCCAGAGCGCATAGCTTGCATCCCCCAGCCAGTTCTTCGCCATGAAATCGAGGCCCATCGCCTTCAGCACGGCATTGATGATGCCGATGGGGTTGAGAATCCAGGCCCACAGCACGCCGGCAGCGGTGAGCGGCAGGATCTGCGGCAGGTAGAAGCCTGCCCGAAAGAAGCTCGACCATGTCTCGCCGAATTGCGCACTGATATAATCAAACAGCACTGCCGCCAGCAACAGCCCCAAAAGGATGGGCACGATCGTCATCGAGATGATGAACAGAAGCGTATGCTGGATGGAGCCCCAGAAAGCGGTATCCTGAAGCAGCCTGGCATAGTTTTCCAGACCGACATAACGCGGCGGGATGACGCCGCCCTTCCACGTGGTGAAGCTGATCGCGAAATTGGCAATCAGCGGTACAAGCACGATAAGAACAAACCCTAGCACGCCGGGGATCATATAGAGATAGTACCCCGCCCTGCCGGCGCTCTTCGACTTATCCATCGAAATCCTCCAGTCCGATACGGCAAGGCGGCAGGAAAGCCGTCTTGCCGTTGTGATTGTCGCCGATGGTGTTACTGCGCTGCCTGCACGTCGTCATAGGCCTTCTTCAGGCGCGCCACGAACTGATCAGGCGTGGTCGAACCGTTGACCAGGCCGGTCGTGGCCTGGATGAGCAGTTCGTAATAGCCGGGCACCGGCCAGTCCGGGTAGAAGCCGAGGCCGCCCTTGCTGGAGATCTGGTTGAAGAGCTCGACGTTGCGCTTGCCGACCTCATCGGTAACCGAGGCCGGATCGGCAGCGATGGCAACGCCACCGAGATTGGCCTGCATGTTCTGGTTTTCCTTGCTCAGGACGAGATCGATGAACTCGTAGGAAAGGTCTTTGTTCTTGGCGCTCTTCGGCACCATGAACAGGTTACCAGTCGAACCCACGCTGTACTTCGGAGTCGGGAAGATGAACTGGCTCCACTTGAAGGTCTTGATCGAGCTCGCGAAATTGCCGTTGTTCCAGGTGCCGCTGACAAACATTGGAGCTGTGCCGGACGAGAAGAGATTGTCGGCGCCGCCGGTACCCTTGAGGCCGGTCGAATCCTTCGAAATGTAACCCTTGCTCACCCAGTCGGCGATCTTCTGAGCGGCAAACAGGAAGGGTTTGGTATCGAGCGGTGCCTTGAGCCCCTGATAGTTCTTGACCCAGGTGTCGTCAGCCTGCGTCAGAGCAAGCGTATAGACGAGGTGCTGTGCGTTGGAATCCACCGTACCATAGGCAAGCGGCGTAATGCCCTTCTTCTTGAAAGTGTCCAGCGCGGCTTCGAACTCGTCCAGCGTGGTCGGCACTTTCACGCCGTTGGCCTGGAACATGTCGATATTGTAGAAAACCGAAACGAATTCGCCATAGACGGGGATGCCGATAATCGGGCCGGAACCGTAGATGCCGTTGCCATCGTATTTGCTGAGCTGGCTATTGGTTTCATTGAGGATCTTGTCCCAGCCGCGCGATTTGAATTGATCGTCGAGCGGCGTCAGCAGCCCCTGCGAGGCAACGAGACCTGCAGTGGCATTACCTTTGTTGTATTCAAGCACATCCGGCGCCTGATCCGAATTGAGGATGAGGCTGCCAGCCTTTTGCAATTGCTCGAATGTCTTCTGTTCGAAATTAATCGTGACGTCGGGATGCTTGGCTTTCAGCTCTTCGAGCGCCTTGGTCCAGGCCTTGGCCTGCGAAGTGTCCGGCAGTTCGAACCACCAGACGTTAAATGTCTTGCTCTGGGCTTGCGCTACACCGGCAGCCAACAGAAGCGACATGCCGGCTGTGATCGCCAGCTTCGAAAAAATATTCATATATTCTCCTCCACCATGCGAACCGTGACGGTATCTGTCCGATGACATGGCCCGCGCTGCCATCGGCGTTTTCCTCTTATCTGCACCAAGCGCCCGCCTGTCACATGGGACAAGGAGCGGACGCTCGGCAGTTCCTCCGTTTGGGTACCCGTCCTGCCCGAAACATCAGACGCTCCGGGCACTTCATTAACGCACAACTCGCCTCCTAAATCGATGCAGATTCGCAAATGCGCGCTTTACTCGACGAAATCACCACCCCGGCTTCTCTTGAGATAGTTCAGGCCGTGAACCTGGCCAGTCATTTCGAGCGCATCGCGATAAACCGGGTCATGCCAGCCCTCGATATCGATGGAGCCGGACCAGCCGGCCAAGCGAAGCTCGGAAATAATGTCGGTCCAGTTGCTGTCACCAAAGCCCGGCGTGCGCATGAAGACGAACTTCTCCTTGCCGAAGATGCCGTGTTCCTTGATGACATCCCAACGGATCGTCGCGTCCTTGCCATGGACGTGGAAAATCTTTTTCGCCCATTTGCGGATCTGCGGCAGCGGCTCGATCAGATAGACCATCTGATGGCAAGGCTCCCATTCCAGGCCGAGATTGTCGTCCGGAGTCTCGTTGAACATCAGTTCCCAAGCATCCGGATTATGCGCGATGTTCCAATCGCCGGTCGCCCAGTTGCCGTCCATGGCGCAATTCTCGAAAGCGATCTTGATGCCCTTGTCGGCGGCACGCTTGGCAAGCTCGCTCCAGACCTGCTTATAGCGCGGCAGGCTGTCGGTGAGCGGCTGATTGCGGATGCGGCCGGTGAAGCCGGCAACGCAGGTCGCGCCAAAATGATGGGCATTGTCGATGCAATCCTTCCAGCCCTGGAGAGTCTGCAGGTCCATCTCGCGCTCTTCGAGCGGATTGCCGAACATGCCGAGAGTCGAGATCGTGATGTCGCGGTCGCCGATGGCCTCGCGGCAGCGCTTGCCGAGATCCGCAAGGTTCTGGCCGTTGGTCGTCTGCCAGAAGAAGGGCTCGAAGCTCTCGAAGCCGAGATCAGCGATCTTGGCGATGTTCTGGGCGGCATCCTCGTTCGTCGCCCTGATCATCGTGCCGATGCGGATGGCCTTTGCCGGATTTGTCATGATGTCATTGTCCTTGTGCTGAAATGTCGACGCGGCGGCCAGTCTTGGCGCTCTCGATCGCGCCTAAGACCATGGCGAGGCTGCGAATGTTGTCAGAGCTCGCCGTTTCCGGCGGCTTGCCCGTTTTGATCGCTTCGATGAAGGAGGCGATAACGCTGGCATGGCCATGCGTCTCCTCCTCATGCTTCGGTCCGGGAACCTCGACCGGCGTAAAGCCATGCAGCAAACCAGGCTCGTTGCCGGCGACAGCGGCCTCGAAATTCTCTTCGCCGTCCCAGGTCAGCATGCCCTTGCTGCCGGTGAGCCGCCATTGGCTCTCCCAGCTCGTACGCCGGCCCTCGGCGCACCAGGAACCGCGATAGCTGAAGACGACATCATCGGAAAAATCGAAGAGCGCATGCGCCGAGGCGCCATGTTTGTACCAGGAGCCCACCGGATTCTTTTCGATGCAATAGACTGAGAGTGGCACCTTACCTGAGACGAAGCGGGCGGCATCGAAGGTATGGATCGCCATATCGAGCAGCAGTACGTTGTCCATTTCCTCGCGGAAACCGCCGAAATGCGGACCCAGGAAGAAATCGCAATGAACGCCAGTCAGCGCGCCGATCGCCCCCTCCTCCACAAAGCGTCGCATGCGACGGATGCCGGAGATGAAGCGGCGGTTCTGGATGATGGCATGGACCTTGCCAGCTTTGGCGGCGAGATCGATCAGCGCTGCACCCTCGGCGAGCGACGTCGCCATCGGCTTTTCGCTCAACACATGGCAGCCGGCCTTCAACGCTGTCGAAACCACGCCGAAACGCGCAGCCGGAATAACGATATCAAAGACCAGATCCGCCTTGGTCGCAGCAATGACCTCGGCGAGATCGGAGCCGATGACGGCACCGTCGAGAGAGAATTCTTTCGCAAGGCTTTCGGCGGTTACCCGATTGAGATCGACCAGACCGACAATCTGAATGGATTCGGCAAGCGCCGGCGTCGAGGTGATAGCCCTGAGCCAGCCCTTGGACATAGCTCCGCACCCGCACAAAATGGCATTAAATTTCACGATGTCCTCCTGCGGGCCGTGCATTACCCCTCATGACACGCGCTCCGTAAACGTTTACGATACTATGCGAAAAGATTTTCCTGTGTCAATAGAGGAGGACTCTGGAAAATGGCGCATGGAGGAAAACTGCGGCCGATGAAGGGAATTCGTCAGCTTGCCGAGCATCTCGATATTTCGATCGGCACAGTATCACGCGCATTGAACGGCAAGCCCGATGTCAACGAGGAAACCCGCAAGCGCGTTCTCGCCGCCGCCGAGCAACTGGGTTATGTCGCCAATCAATCGGGGCGCAGCCTGCGACAGGGCACAACAAATGTCATCGGCCTGATGATCCAGTCCAGCAGGGAAACGGTCGAGAACAGCGACAATTTCTTTCTGACCGTGACGGGCGGGCTGCAGAGCGTCTTCTCGCGACACAATCTCGATTTGATCATGCTCCCCTGTCCGCATGACGAAGACCCTTATGAATATCTGAAACGTATGGTTGCGCGGCGTATTGCCGATGCGATGATCATTTCGGAGACGCAGCGTGTCGACAAGCGCTTCGATCTGCTCGCCAAGGCAAAGATCCCGTTTGCAGCGCTTGGCCGCAGTCTTTCCGGCGCGCAGCATGCCTGGGCCGACCTCGATTTTGCCGGCGTCGCCAATGCCGCCGTCGACCGGCTGGTGGCGCACGGGCATCGTCGCATCGCTATCAGCGCGCCGGCAAGCGAGATCAATCTTGGCTTCATCTTCGCGGAAGGCTATCGCCGGGCGCTGGAGCGGCACGGCATCGCTTATGACCCTGCGCTGGTCCTTCGCGCCAAATCGAGCGAACAGGGTGGTTACCAGGTTGGCGACGAACTGCTGAAGCTGCAAGACAGGCCGACCGCAGTGATCCTGATCTACGAATTGATGGCGATCGGCCTCTATCGTCGCCTCATGGAAGCCGGCATCGTTCCGGGCCGCGACATTGCCGTCGTCAGCTTCCGCGAGGCGCCCCGCGCCAAATTCCTGCAGCCGGCGCTGACCTGCTTTCGCACCTCGGTGCACGATCTTGGCGTCGAGTTGGCGGAAATCCTGCTTTCCAGCATGCCCGCCTATAGTCAGGAATACCCCGGGAAGGCACGCCAGACGGTGTGGCCGCTCGAACTCATTCCCGGCGAAAGCGACGCGTTCCAGCTGACAACAGTAAAATAACCAGCGCCGAAACGCCGCACCGACCGCTTCCACAGTTGCGGCAGCGTCTCTGAGTTGCCATCTAGGACATCGCAAACAGGGGCCTGGGCTTGAGCGAAGAAACCATCACACTTTACGAAGCGATCGGCGGCGACCGAACCGTGCGGGCGCTGGCGGCGCGCTTTTACGAACTGATGGATATGCTGCCGGAGGCCGCCAATTGCCGTGCCGTGCATCCGCCGAGCCTCGAAGGCTCGCAAGAGAAATTCTACGAATATCTAACCGGCTATCTCGGCGGGCCGCAGCTCTATATCGAGAAGCGCGGGCATCCTCGCCTGCGCAGTCGCCACTTCGTTGCCGCCATCGGCCCGAAGGAGCGCGATGAATGGTTGCTATGCTTCCGCCGAGCCATGGATGAAACCATCGAGAATGAAAAGCTGCGGCCGATCATCTGGGAGCCGATCGAGCGCCTGGCTTTTCACATGCAGAACAGGGAATGAGGAAACCATGAGCATCAGCGCCATAATCCGTCCGGCCACCCTGTTTATCGCCGGCATCCTCGGTGGCGGCGGCGTGGCGCTGGCCGCAGCAGCGACTCATGGCGGCGACACGCATTTCCTCGGCGCGGCCTCCACCATGAGCCTTGCCCACGCCCCTGCCCTTCTGGCGCTTTATGCCGGCTATGACCGTATCCGCACCGCACCGATTGCCGCTGTCCTGCTGGGATTGGGAACGCTGATCTTCGCCGGTGATCTCATCAACAGGCATTTCGGCGGCGGCTCGCTGTTTCCGATGGCCGCTCCGACGGGCGGAATGGGCATGATCGCCGGCTGGGCGGCGATAGCGCTCAGCGCTTTCTTCAGAACCGGTGCGACCAAGGCCTGAAAGAAGCTATTTTACCGAGGCAGGTGACGCTGTCTCAAATCCCCTGAACGACAGCGAAGCCTTCGAATTGCGGCGGCCCCCAATAGAGGCGCTTGTTATCGGCCGCATTGCGGTGCGCCATCCGAAAATGCTCGGATTTCGTCCAGTTGATGAAAGCTTCCTCGCTGTGCCAGGTCGTGTGCGAGGAAAATAGCGTATAGCCCTCCTCCACGCTCGATTTTCCGCGCAGGAGACGGAACTCGAGAAAACCAGGCACTTCCGATAGGCGAGAATCGCGGCCTCTCCAGGCCTCTTCGAATTCGCCCTCCAAACCGATGACGACCTTGAAGCGGTTCATGGCGATGTACATGGCAACCTCGTTCGACGATCAGACCTTCTTGCGATGGGCAACAGTCTTATCTACGGCAGGCGCAAAGGCAACGACATTTGCGCCATCGCGGCTTGCTTCATGGAGCGGCTGCTCCGGCGCCTCTCCCGGCTGCCGCGTCCTCCAGGCTGGAAATGTCGCGACATTGGCGGCCCGCCGTTGTTCCTCGGCGCGGCGCATCAGCAATTCATAGAGTTCGGGCACCAACCCATCGCCGTTCTGTGCGGCCAGCTTATGCAGGCCGATCAGCATAAACCCGTCAGGGCCATTATCGATCATCTTGATGCGTCTCGTTCTTTCATGGTCTGCAACGCCCGCTCGAGGCTGGATTTGCTGCCGTTGCGCAAGGGAATGAAGGCCTTGCCAAACTTCTTACAGCCCGTCTTCACCCGCAGGCAGGCATCATGGCTGATGCAATCGATCGGGCAGAACACACAGTCGACCGACGGCAGCACGGTATCGATACGCGAGACCGCCTCGCGCAGGCCGCCATCATGGTGGATCAGTTCGGCACCGAAATTGCTGGCGATCTGGCGAAGATGCGCCACCTGGCAATCACGGCCGCCCACATAGAGGAAGCTGCGCCCATCGAGAGTGGATTTCCCGGAAACCTGCGCCGTTGTCTGCGTCTCACGGCTCTCACGGCCAGAATCCCTCTTCCCCTTACGCGCCATACATCACCCGTTTGCTGGTTGCTCTTCCACGCTCGATTCCACCAAGCGTGAGGCGACCTTAGTAAACATGAGTTTTGGAGTAAAGTATAAAGTTGATGATTTTTATCATATTTTAAGGCACTTGGCGGATGTTCGGGATTTGACCCTTCCAGAACCGGTAAACGGCATCTGGTTACACCTAACCGACAGGCCCAGGACCTATCGTCCCGTCACTTGCACTTCTTGCGTGAAAGACCAACTCGGCTTGCCCCATTCCGAAGGCAACGGCGGGAACGGTGCCGCCCGGCGGATACCGCTGGTAACTGCTTCGTCCAACTCCGGGAAGCCCGAGCTCCGCGCGATTGACAGGGAGGTCAGATCACCGCTCGAACCAATCGTGAGGCGGATACGCACAGTAATGCCGGGCTCGTACTTGGATGAGAGGCGCACAGCTCGCCGGATGCGCGATTGCACCTTACCAGGATAATTGGCAACAGCTGCACTACCCGCACCGGTCCGACGAGCATTTACCTGTGAATTGGTATCGGACTGCGCTGCCTCGGTACCATCGACAGACCCGCGCTTGGAATCCTGCTCGCTCTCGCCGCGCGATCCCGACTTCACCTTCGCGACCTTTGCGGCAGGCTTCTTCACTTCCTTTGGTCGTTCAACTGGCTTCGGCTTCTCCACCGGCGTCACAACCTCCGGCGGAGGCTCTGTCGGCTGAACTTCGGCAACCTGGCTATCAACAGGCTGCACCGGTTCGACGGGCTGGATGACCGTCGTCTCGGCCGGTACCTGCGTCGCCAAAATCTGCGGCTGCTCGGGTGCGACTGCCATAGGCTGGGCCTGCTCCACGGGCTCAACGGGCTCGGCTGCTTGCGCCTGTTGCGTTTCCTCTGTCTGCGGCTGAACAACGTCAGGCTGCGGCGGCTGCGTCTGTTCCGGCGCCATTTCAGTCGGTTGTACCGTCTGCGGCTGCACGGCCTCGGCGGTCACTTGCTCCGGCTCCGTCTGCGGGTTTTCCTCGCCAGTAGCCATCTGATCGGCATCAGAATTGCCGATCATGATGACGCTGACGGTATCGCCCGCCTCTTCCTGCGCGTCCTCGGGCGTGGCGACGAAGGTAAAAAGCAGCACGACAATGATAACGGCATGAAACAGGCAGGATCCCACGCCGGAGAAGACCAGCGACGTCTTGCGCCCGGCAACTGTTTCTCGCGTCCTCTCAGGCAGCGCGTCGATCGGCAGATGCTCCGCCATCTCAACCGGGGCAACCTCGCTCGGATGCTCCGGATAGGAACTGATCTGCGTGAAACGGCTGTAATGCGCCACGGCTTCGGCAGCCGGCGGTCGCGGCACGCCTTCGAGGCCCGCCAATTCATGGCCGGGCAGCACGCTCGGATAGTTGTCATTCATGCCGCCATCCGCGCGGCGTGCTATGGAAACTTTCGCCGAGCGCATCGCCATGGCTTCAGCCTTCGAAAGGAACAGATGTCTGCGAGCGCGTGATTAGAGCGGCCTTGCATTCGCCGGCCGCCGGACCATCACAGACCGGCGTGTCATTGATGATGATGCGGGAGACAGTTTCGCACTTGACGCCCGGCATGTCGAATTGCCGCACCCGCTTCTTGCCGAGCGGCAGGTCGCGGAAATCAAGCACGGTAACCCGGTCGACGGCATTTTTGTCGTTGAAGAAAGCGAGTTCGAAGGAGATCTTGTTGATCGGGGTTGCCATGTCGTTTTCGGCAACAAAGGTCATCATGCATCCCTTCTGCGAGGGAGCCAGCGCATTCAACTCGACATTAAGCTTATGGGACGCCGTTGGAGCAGGCGCCGCCGCCGCCGCCGCATCCTGGGCGAAAGCAGGAGCGGAAGATGCCGCGGCGAACACACTCGCAGCAGCGAGCGCCAAGATGGTTTTCGTCAGCATCGACATCTCTCCTGAATATGTTGACGCGTGTCCGCTCGGCCAACGGCCCTAGCGTGTAGCGTCGAAATTTTTAAACTTGATTTTAGCAGTCTCCTATTGCGTCTTTATGAAACCATGAGTATGAGAGTCAAGATAAATTTGGCCGCACGACGGTTCGGCCCCCGATGAATTTTCAGGCAAAACTAAACAGGATGATTGCTGAGAAGACCCCTACGCCGCCGGTGCAGTGCACGGCCGCACCGCAGGTAAGAATTGTCGAGAGCACGGATATTTTCCGGGGCCAGACCGAAATCATGATCAAGCACGAGGGCGTCATCTACCGCATGAAGATTACGCGCCAAGGCAAGCTGATACTCAACAAATAGGCATGACAGATGAATAAGACGACTCGCCCGACCCCTGCCGAAATTCGCGCTTTTCGCGCCGAGAACCCGAAGATGCGCGAGCGCGACATCGCTGCCCGCCTCGAGATTTCCGAAGCGGCGCTCGTGGCCGCCGAGGTCGGCATTTCGGCCATCCGCATCGATGCCAGCGTTGATCGCTTCCTGGAGCGGATCGCCTCGCTCGGCGAAATCATGGCGCTGTCGCGCAACGAAAGCGCCGTGCATGAGAAAATCGGCGTCTATGAGAACATGAAATTCGGCGCGCAGGCGGCGATCGTGCTTGGCGAGAATATCGACCTGCGCATCTTTCCGAAGCGCTGGGTTCATGGCTTTGCCGTCACCAAGACCGATGGCGATCAGAAGAGGCTCAGCCTGCAGTTCTTCGACAAGGCCGGCGATGCCGTCCACAAGGTGCATCTGCGCCCAGAATCGAATGTCGAGGCCTATCACGCCATGGTCGCCGAGCTGCGCATCGAAGGCCAGTCACAGGAATTTATCGAAGACCGTTCCGGCTATGACAATGGCGCAACCGATGGCGACGTCAGCCGCGACGAGCTGCGCGACCATTGGAGCCGCATGACCGATACGCACGAATTCTTCGGCATGCTGAAGAAGCTGAAAATCGGCCGCCAGGATGCGATCCGCACCGTCGGCGACGATTATGCGTGGAAGCTGGATGCGGGTGCCGTCGCGGAAATGATGCATGCCTGCGTGCGCGAGGGCCTGCCGATCATGTGCTTCGTCGCCAATGAAGGAACGGTGCAGATCCACTCCGGCCCGATCTACAACGTGCAGACCATGGGTCCCTGGATCAATGTCATGGACCCGACCTTCCATCTGCACCTGCGGCTGGATCACATCGCGGAGGCATGGGTCGTGCGCAAGCCGACCAAGGACGGCCATGTCACCTCGCTCGAAGCCTACAACGCCCAAGGTGAGATGATTATCCAGTTCTTCGGCAAGCGAAAAGAAGGCTTCGATGAGCGCCCCGATTGGCGCGCCATCATCGAAAGCCTGACAAGGGCCGGTACCAACGTTGCCGCATGAGGATGGTCATGACGATGTTCAAGAACTTCAAGCGCATCAGGCCGTGGGAAGTCGCCCTGACCGTGATGGTAATGGCCCTGCCGCTCGCGCCGGCCAACCCGATCGCGGGCCTTGGCAGTTTCGTGCGCCACGCGCACGCCACCGAAACGGCCAAGACGCCGGATACCTCGCGCCTCGTCTCCATCGGCGGCGATGTGACAGAGATCGTCTATGCGCTCGGCGAGGAAAAGCGGCTCATCGCCCGCGATTCCACCAGCCTTTATCCGAAGGAAGCGACCAAGCTTCCCGATGTCGGCTATATGCGCGCGCTGTCGCCGGAAGGCATTCTGGCCGTCAATCCGACCGCCATCATTGCCGTCGAAGGCTCCGGCCCGCCGGAAGCGCTGGCCGTGTTGCGCAATGCCAGCCTGCCTTTCGAGACCGTACCGCAACACTACGATCGCGATGGCATCCTGAAGAAGATCGAAGTCGTCGGCGCGCTGCTTGACGTGCCAGACAAAGCCAAGGCCCTGGAAGCCAAGGTCGCCGCCGATCTCGATGCGGCCATCAATGAATCAGCCAAGCGCCCGGAGGCCGAGCGTAAGCGCGTCCTTTTCGTGCTCAGCAACCAGAACGGCAAGATCATGGCCTCAGGCACCAATACGGCCGCCGACGGCATCATCAAGCTTACCGGCGCCACCAACGCGATCAGCGGCTTCTCCGGCTACAAATCGGTGACGGATGAAGCCATCATCGAAGCCAAGCCGGACGTGATCCTGATCATGGATCGCGAGGGGCCGCTGTCGATGTCGAACGAGGACCTCCTGAAGCAGCCGGCCATTTCGCTGACGCCGGCCGCGAGCCACAAGGCGATCGTGCGCATGGACGGCCTGCATCTGCTCGGCTTCGGACCACGCACGGCCAGCGCCATTCGCGAGCTGAACGCGGCGATCTACGGAGGCTGACGTGGCATTCAACGATGCCATGGCCGGGCTGAAGCAGATGTCGCAAACCACGGCACGCCGACGCGAGGGCGATCGCAGCACGCTTGCGATCTTCGTTATCGCCAGCCTCTTAGTGGTTTCGGCAGCGGCCTTTCTGTTTTCGATCACGACAGGCGCATCGAATGCTTCGGTCATCGATGTCGTAAAGGGCATACTGACCGGCAGCACGGAAAGCACGCTTAGCATCCGCGACCGCATCGTCATTTTCGAGATCCGCCTGCCCCGCGCGGTCCTCGGCTTCCTGATCGGCGGCGGGCTGGCGGTTTCGGGTGCTGTCATGCAGGGCCTTTTCCGCAATCCGCTGGCCGATCCCGGCCTGATCGGCGTATCTGCCGGTTCCAGCCTCGGTGCGGTTGCCATGATCGTCCTCGGCGGCGGCGTGCTTGCCCCGGTTGCGCATATCCTCGGCGTCTTCGCTCTTCCCATCGCCGCCTTCATCAGCGGTCTGGCAACGACGATATTGCTTTATAAAGTCGCAACCCGGTACGGGCAGACCTCCATCGCGACCATGCTGCTGGCCGGCATCGCGCTCGGTTCGCTGGCGCTGGCGGCAACGGGAATCCTCATCTACATGGCCGACGACCGGCAGTTGCGCGACCTGACCTTCTGGAGCATGGGATCGCTGGCGGGCTCGACCTGGAGCAAGGTCGCAGGTGCCGGCCCGATCATCGTCCTTTCGCTTCTACCCCTTCCCTTCATGGCGCGCGGGCTGAATGCGCTGACGCTCGGCGAGGCGGCCGCTTTCCACATGGGGATATCGGTGCAGCGGCTGAAGAGTATCGCCATCGTCAGCGTCGCTGCGGCGGTCGGCGCCTCCGTCGCTGTCAGTGGCGGCATCGGCTTTGTCGGCATCGTCGTCCCGCATATCCTGCGCATGGTCATCGGCCCTGACCATCGTTTCCTGCTGCCGGCCTCGGCACTGCTGGGCGGCTCGTTGCTGGTCGCTGCCGATGTGGTCGCCCGCACCATCGTTTCTCCGGCCGAGCTGCCGATCGGCATTCTGACGGCTGGTGTTGGCGGTCCCTTCTTCCTGTGGATGCTGCTCAGGCAGCGCTCGCGCCTCAATCTGTGAGTTCGCGATGATCGATGTCTCCAATCTGAGCGTCCGGCTTGCCGGCAAACCGATCGTGCAGGATATATCCTTCACGGCCGAGGCCGGCACGCTGACCGCCATTTGCGGGCCGAACGGCTCCGGCAAAACCACGACGATGAAAGCCATCTCAGGCGAGCTCGCCTATAGCGGCGACATCCATATGAACGGTGTTGAAATCAAGGCCCTGGAGCCATGGCAGCTTGCTGAAATGCGCGGCGTCCTGCCCCAAGCAAGCTCGATATCCTTCCCCTTCACCGTCCGCGAGATCGTGCGCATGGGCCTGACCAGCGGCCGCAATAGCCATCCTGAGCAAGCCGATCGTATCGCGACGGAGGCGCTTGCCGCCGTCGATCTCGACGGCTTCGAAGGCCGCTTCTATCAGGAGCTTTCCGGCGGCGAACAGCAGCGTGTCCAGCTCGCGCGCGTGCTCTGCCAGATTTCCGAGCCCGTCATTGATGGCAAGCCTTGCTGGCTGCTGCTCGACGAACCTGTTTCCAGCCTCGACATCAGCCATCAGCTCACCATCATGACGCTTGCACGGCAATTCTGCCGGCGTGGCGGCGGCGTCATCGCCGTCATGCACGATCTCAACCTGACCGCGCTTTTTGCCGACCGGATGGTCCTGCTCAAGAACGGTCGGCTGCAGGCCACGGGATCGATCAAGAACGTGTTGACGGACCAGCACCTGCAGCAAGTCTTCGGCTGCAACCTGCGCGTCAACCGCGTTCCCTCCGACGGTGCTCCCTTCGTTCTCGCCCACAGCGCACTGGCCGACTGACGCCCGCACATCCGGAACTTTTTGTTGCATCCGCGCGTTGAGATGACGCGGTCGGAATCGATGTTCCGAGCGTGGAATGTTCTGGTGTGTCGGAAAATTCCGATCATCACGAAAACAGGTGCCTCCAGGGGCGCCCTAATTGAAAGGGAGCTGAACATGGCCACATCCTTCCTCCATTCGACGCGCGGCAAGCGCAATGGCAGCAGCCTGCATGATGTCGAAGCAACCATCGAAGAACAGATCGACTCGCTGCGCGAAGAAGTTGCGGCCTTTGCCAAGCTGATCGGCGAGAATGGCGCAAAGCAAAGCAAGAAATGGCGCGCAAATGCCGAGTCGGGACTTGATGATCTCGCGGTCCGCGGTGAAGAATTGCTGCACGATTTGCAGCGCGGCTATGCAAGGGGCTCGCGTGAAGTTCGCAGAACCGTACGCCAGCATCCCGTCGCCACCATCGGCGCGGCTGCCGCCTTCGGCCTTGCCGTCGCCCTGCTTTTGTCTCGCCGCTAGGGTGGCGGGATGATCGCTCCGATCCTCGGCCTACTTCTGTCAGGCACGTTCAACCGTACCGTTGCGCGGACCAAGCGCAACGGTATTTTCATTGCCATTGCCGTCCTCCTGCTGCTGACGGCCTATGCCTTCGCCCTGATCGCGGCTGCCATCTGGCTTGCGACGATCTACGGTGCTGCGGTTTCGGCGCTGCTGATAGCGGCAGGCGCGCTCTTGCTTGGCCTGATCGTGCTCGTCATCATGGCAATCATCGACAAGCAGGAACAGCGCAGAGTCCGCGAACGCCGACTGGCAATGGAATCGATGGCAGCCGCTGTCGTCGGCCTCGTACGCAAGCAGCCGCTGATGACCGCCGCCGTTGCTGCTGCCCTCCTCCTCGGCAACCTGTTTTCATCGAGCGACGAAGACGATTGAGCCGCCGGGCGCGTGACGCACGGAAGCGCCGCGACTGAAAAGAGAGAAGCTGCACGGATTGTTAAATGAAAAGCCCGGTCGGAGTGAACTGACCCCCGAAAGTTGGACACAACCTTCAGGGGTCAGTTCAGAGGACCGGGCTTTTGTCAGAAGGCGAATGCCTTGGAAGTCAGCGGCGCCGATGTGGCGTCCGGGCCGAAATCGGCCTCACCGGAAATATCCAACAATTCCTGCAGCCGCTGGCGCGCGCGGTTGACGCGGCTCTTGATGGTGCCGACTGCGCAGCCGCAAATCTCGGCCGCCTCCTCATAGGAAAATCCGGATGCGCCCACCAGGATGATGGCTTCGCGCTGATCGGGCGGCAGCTGGTCCAATGCCTTGCGGAAGTCCTGCAGGTCGACGGCGCCATATTGCGAGGGATGTGTCGCCATCGATTCGGTGAATACGCCGTCGCTGTCCTGCACTTCACGGCCGCTCTTGCGCATCTGGCTGTAAAGTTCGTTGCGCAGGATGGTGAAGAGCCAGGCCTTCATATTGGTGCCCATCTCGAAATGGTCCTGCTTCGCCCAGGCCTTCATGATCGTGTCTTGAACGAGATCGTCGGCTCGATCGTGGCGGCCGGTCAGAGAAATGGCAAAGGCTCGGAGACTCGGGAGGGCGGCGAGAAGTTCGCGCTTGAAGCTCGTTTGCGTTTCCATGGCGCCACCTCCTATTCGGAGACCTTTGCGGAGGCCAAGCGTTCGGCTTGATCGAGCTTCTCCAAAAGATCCAGGAAGCGATCAGGAATGGCTTCGTCCTGCATGGCGGCATAGAACGAACGGAGCCGGTTGCCGATCTGATTGTTGGGGTCGAGGATATCCATCGCACGCAGGTCCGATGCCTTCTTGTCTGCGTCCTCATGATTCTGGATGGTCATTTGGCCTGCTCGCTTCTCAATTGTCTCGCGTTCATGGATAAGGCGCGCCCTTGCCTCCCCGTTTGGGAGAGCGGTTGACCTCATTCAAAACAGTTGCCTAACGAATCGTAAAGGTTGAGGTCGTCCGATTGTAAGCATTGTAATGCGACTGCCTAAAAAAAGTTCCGACAAAGAGGAACTTTTTTACTCAACTGACGTTTGTTAGTCATTGCGGCCTCTGGGCTGTATTTAATTAGAATTTGATAAAGGCGGGAGCCATTGATGACACTTTCCACACGCATTGCGCCGCATCTTCCGTATTTGCGGCGTTATTCACGTGCTTTGACCGGAACACAGACGTCGGGGGACGCCTATGTTGCTGCGGTTTTGGAAGCCATCATCGCCGACATATCCATCTTTCCGGACACCGACAGCGACCGCGTCGCACTCTATAAACTGTTCACGAAGCTGTTCGGTTCCGTGACACTTCAGATTCCTGAACCGGCCTCACCTTTCGCCTGGGAACAGCGCGCATCCGTAAACCTTTCCAAGGTCTCGCCACTTGCGCGTCAGGCTTTCCTGCTCGCATCTGTCGAAAGTTTCCGCCTCGGCGAGATCGCCGATATTCTCGATGTCTCTGAAAGCGATGCCATGCACCTGCTCGATACCGCCTCCCAGGAAATCTCGCGCCAGGTGGCAACGGATATCATGATCATCGAGGATGAGCCGCTGATCGCAATGGACATCGAGCAGATGGTGGAGAGCCTCGGACACCGCGTCACCGGCATTGCCCGCACCCACGCCGAAGCCGTCGCTCTTTATAATGCGACGAAGCCGAGCATGGTGCTTGCCGACATCCAGCTCGCCGACGGCAGTTCGGGCATCGATGCAGTCAACGATATCCTCAAGACCGCCAGCATCCCGGTCATCTTCATCACCGCCTTCCCCGAGCGGCTGCTGACCGGCGAGCGGCCGGAGCCGACTTTCCTCGTGACTAAGCCTTTCAATCCAGACATGGTGAAGGCCCTCATCAGCCAGGCACTCTTCTTTAACGAAACCACAAAGGTGGCCGCCTGATCCAAGTGAAAACCCCATGGCGGAACAAAGACCATAACCGGGCGTTTGGGTTCGAAACGGCCGGTTTACCGACTGTTATCCGCGGCGATTCTATAGGTCGGTTCAAGTTGTTACGAGTGAGAATGCCCTATCGGCGGGGTTCTCGAAATGCGTGTGAAAGGCAAGCCGGTGAATACGTCTGAACCATTACCCGGCGCGCCTTTGAGCTTGGAAGGCAAAGCCGCTCTGATGGAGCGGGCGCTTACGAGCGCCAGTGTGTCCATCCTGTTCCAGGATGTAAATCTTTCGATCCGTTATGCCGACAATCTGCCGGACCATCTGCAGTCGTCTGTCGTCATGGGCGGCAATGACTCGCATCTCTTTGGAGAAAAGGATGGCGAGCACCTCTTGCGTTTGAAACGGGGCGTGCTCGAAAGCGGCAAGCCAGCAACCGCCGAGGTTGAGATCGCCAGCGGCGACGGCGCACGGATCTACGAGCTGAAAATGGAACGCATCGGCGGGCGCAAGCCGCAAGGCGTGCTGTCTGTCATTTCCGAAATCACCGAGAGCCGCCACCGCGAAAAAGTGCTGAAGTCGCTGCTGCGCGAACTGTCGCATCGCTCCAAGAACCTGCTCGCCATCATTCAGGGTATCGCCACGCAGACCGCCCGCCACACGCTTTCCGTCGACAATTTCCTCATCAAATTCCGCGGCCGTCTGCAATCCCTGTCGAATTCGCAGGATCTCATCACGGATTCCAGCTGGCGCGGTGCATATTTGTTCGAACTGGCGGAAAAGCAGTTCGCCCCCTATTGGCCCGATGCAGGCGTGCCCATGCCGATCTACGGCATCAACGCACATCTGACGCCCAATGCCGCCGTGCATCTGGGGCTTGCTCTGCACGAGCTCATCGTCAATTCCGCCTCGCATGGCGCCATCTCGACCGGCGCCACCAGCATCACGTTGAATTGCAAGGAAGCCGAGCTCGACGGCAAGAAGGCGATTGAGGTCGCCTGGTCTGAGCGTTTCTACGCGCCCGCTGACCATGAATTCGAGGACAATAGCTTCAGCCGCACGGTGCTTGAACGCGTCGTGCCGACGTCCATGAATGGCCGCGCAGACTTCGCCATTGACGACGGCAGCATCGGCTATCGGCTCACCATTCCCGAAACTGAATATGAAATCCTAAGACGCCGCTAGCGGCCGGCGGGAGCACAATAAAACAGCCAGTGCGAGGGCGGCGCACTGGCTGCTTTGCACTCATCGGGAGGGGACCGTGAGTAGAGTCCTGAGACGTATTGGGCGTGCATCAGGAGATGCGATCATCATCAGGACATCGACATAACGATGCTGCAAAGCCTTGGTTCCACCCAGATCCAAAAAAATTCATCAACTTTTTACATTTCAGCACAGCCTCTGACATGGCGTCCCTCCAATTGCAGACAGGCGCTCGCAGTCATTGTCGTGCCTCAAATCTTTCCGAACCGCGTGCGGAAAAGAAGAAAAACTATTTAAATCATATCTTTAAGATAAAAGCTCCAGTGATCGAAAACGTTCTCGTTCTCCCACAGGAAGGCGTATCGAGGCACGCTTTGCGATCAAAATTTTACCGTTTGATAAATTTTTTAAGCTGAGTTACCGTTCCAGTACTAGCCGTTTACTATAAGAGGGAACTTCAATGGGACGACTGGAAACTGGGATTCATAAAGGCAGGCTCACGCCCGCCGAATATGATGCAAACTTTTCCGATCTTCACCCGCGCCTCACCAAGCATGAGGCGCTGGTCGCATCCGACCGCTGCTATTTCTGCTACGACGCGCCGTGCATGACGGCCTGTCCCACCTCCATCGACATTCCGATGTTCATCCGCCAGATCTCCACGGGCAATCCCATCGGCTCGGCGAAAACGATCTTCGATCAGAACATCCTCGGCGGCATGTGCGCCCGCGTCTGTCCCACCGAACAGCTCTGTGAGCAGGCTTGCGTGCGCAATACTGCCGAGGAGCGCCCGGTCGAGATTGGCCGTCTGCAGCGCTATGCAACCGATACGGCGATGGCTGAGAACAAGCAGTTCTATACGCGCGCCGAATCCACCGGCAAGAAGATCGCCGTCATCGGCGCCGGTCCGGCCGGTCTTGCCTGCGCACACCGTCTTGCGGTCAAGGGTCATGACGTTACCATCTTCGATGCCCGCGAGAAGGCCGGCGGCCTGAATGAATATGGCATCGCAACCTATAAGGCCGTCGACGACTTCGCGCAAAAGGAAGTCGACTATGTGCTCGCCATCGGCGGTATCGAGGTGAAAAACGGCCAGGCACTCGGCCGCGATTTCAGCCTTTCCGACCTCTCTCAGCAATATGACGCCGTCTTCCTCGGCCTCGGCCTTGCCGGCGTCAACGCACTGCGCGCCGAAGGCGAGGATCTCGAGGGCGTCGCTGATGCCGTTGCTTACATCGCCGAACTGCGCCAGGCTGGTAACAAGGCCGATATCGCCATCGGCCGCCGCGTCGTCGTTCTCGGCGGCGGCATGACCGCGATCGACGCAGCCGTGCAGGCAAAATTGCTCGGCGCCGAAGAGGTGACGATCTGCTATCGCCGCGGCAAGGAACACATGAACGCCTCGGAATTCGAGCAGGATCTGGCCGCCTCCAAGGGCGTCATCATCCGCCATTGGCTCGCGCCGAAGCGCATCCTTGACAAGGACGGCAAGGTCGCTGGCATCGAGGTCGAATATACCGAGCTGCGTGACGGCAAGCTCGTTGGCACCGGCGATGTCGGCGTCATTGCTGCCGACCAGATCTTCAAGGCGATCGGCCAGACGTTCGAAGCCTCAGGCCTCGGCGCGCTGCGCATGGAATCCGGCCGCATCGCCATTGATGGCGAAGGCCGCACCTCGATCGAAGGCGTATGGGCCGGCGGCGACTGCGTGCTTGGCGGCGACGACCTGACGGTTTCGGCCGTGGCACAGGGTCGCGACGCGGCCGAATCCATCAACCGTGCGCTCGCTGCCGCCACGCCGGCCGCTGCAGTCGCCTGAAAGGAGAACCGATATGGCTGATCTCCGCAATAATTTCGTTGGCATCAAGTCTCCGAACCCGTTCTGGCTGGCCTCCGCGCCGCCGACCGACAAGGCCTATAACGTCGAGCGCGCCTTCAAGGCGGGCTGGGGCGGCGTCGTCTGGAAGACGCTCGGTGAAGAAGGTCCACCAGTCGTCAACGTCAACGGCCCGCGCTACGGCGCGATCTGGGGCGCCGACCGACGTCTGCTCGGTCTCAACAACATCGAACTGATCACCGACCGCGACCTCTATACCAACCTGCGCGAAATGAAGCAGGTGAAGAAGAACTGGCCGGATCGCGCGTTGATCGCCTCGATCATGGTCCCCTGCGTCGAGGATGCCTGGAAGGCGATCCTGCCGCTGGTCGAGGAAACGGAAGCCGACGGCATCGAACTCAATTTCGGCTGTCCCCACGGCATGTCCGAACGCGGCATGGGTTCCGCAGTCGGACAGGTGCCGGAATATATCGAAATGGTCGTGCGCTGGTGCAAGCAATATACGCGCATGCCCGTCATCACCAAGCTGACGCCCAATATCACCGACATTCGCAAACCTGCCCGCGCCGCCAAGGCCGGCGGTACCGATGCCGTGTCGCTGATCAATACGATCAACTCGATCGTCTCGGTCGATCTCAACAATTTCGCTCCGAACCCGACTGTCGGCGGCAAGGGCAGCCATGGCGGCTATTGCGGCCCCGCGGTGAAGCCGATCGCGCTCAACATGGTGGCCGAGATAGCCCGCGATCCTGAAACCTATGGCCTGCCGATATCGGGCATCGGCGGCATCACCACCTGGCGCGATGCAGCGGAATTCCTCGCGCTCGGCGCCGGCAACGTGCAGGTCTGCACGGCAGCCATGACCTATGGCTTCAAGATCGTCGAGGAGATGATTACCGGCCTTTCCGACTGGATGGACGAGAAGGGACATCGTACTCTGGACGATGTTATCGCCCGCGCCGTGCCGAATGTCTCCGACTGGCAGTATCTGAACCTCAACTACATCGCCAAAGCGAAGATCGACCAGGATGCCTGCATCAAGTGCGGCCGCTGTCACATCGCCTGCGAGGACACCTCGCATCAGGCGATCACCAACATGGTCGATGGCGTCAGGCGCTTCGAGGTGATGGAAGAGGAATGCGTCGGCTGCAATCTGTGCGTCAACGTCTGCCCGGTCGAGAACTGCATCACCATGGAAGAACTGCCGGCCGGCGCCCTCGACAAGCGCACCGGCAAGATCGTCGATCCGAACTATGCCAACTGGACGACGCATCCGAACAATCCGATGGCACGCCAGGCGGCGGAATAACGGTAAAGTCCGCAATCATTCAAAAGGCGACCACAGCTTGCTGCGGTCGCCTATTATTTTAGGCGCAATCCTCCGAAGGATCGAGCCGCGGCTCAGCCCTGACGAATCCGAAGCCCGTCGACGAAAAGCTGTTCCAGATAGCGGGCAGCATCCTCGAAACGTCCCTCGCCAGAATGCTCGTCGCCAAGCACCGCGCGCACTTGTACGTCGAAATCCGCATAATGCTGTGTGGTCGACCAGATCGAAAAGATCAGGTGATAGGGATCGCATTTGGCGATCTTGCCGGCTTTTGCCCATGCGCGAATGACCTCGGCCTTCTCGTCCACGAGCGCCTTCAGCGGCCCACGCAGCTCGTCCTCAACATGCGGCGCGCCCTGCAGCATTTCATTGGCAAAAAGCCGGCTTTCGCGCGGGAAATCGCGCGCCATTTCGAGCTTGCGACGGATATAGGAGCGGATCTCGCTTTCGGGGTTGCCATTGGCATCGAAAGCGCGCAGCGGCTCCAGCCAAGTAAACAGCACCCGGTCGATCAAGGCCCGATGCATCGCCTCCTTGGTGCGGAAATAGTAAAGCAGATTGGGCTTCGACATGCCCGCTACTTCGGCGATCTGGTCGATGGTCGAGCCCCGGAAACCGCTGACGGAAAATACGTCCAGCGCGGCCTCCAATATGATTTCCTCTTTCTCTTCCTGGATACGGGTGCGGCGCTGCGTCCTGGCGGCTCTGGGGATGGCCATATCTGCTCTGTTTCTCCTTGAAATCCAAGCCTTTCGGCCGTTCCCTCATTCACCCTGTCGATGCATCGAATCTGGCAATCGCCTGAAATTTTATCGGAATTTTTCGTGCTTTTCGTCTTGAGCCGCGCCACGGAAGTTGTAATGTTTACCAATCGGTCAAATTATCTGTCAGATGTCTCCTAAAGGCAACTGGCGATTTCCGGGCAAGAAAAACAAGACGGCGCTCCGGAATTTGAAATAAGACCAACGGGAACAATTTCGGGCATGCGCCTTGCGTGCCCCAGGACAAACAGGTGAGGATTGCATCATGGTGGCAGCGCCAGGAGAAAACATGCGTATCAATGGCGATCGCCTTTGGGATACGCTGATGGACATGGCGAAAATCGGCCCCGGCATTGCCGGCGGCAACAATCGCCAAACGCTGACCGATGCCGATGCCGAAGGACGCAGCCTTTTCAAGACCTGGTGCGACAAGGCCGGCCTGACCGTCGGCGTCGACAAGATGGGTACGATGTTCGCGACCCGCGCCGGCACCGATCCAGATGCGCTGCCCGTCTATGTCGGCTCGCATCTCGATACCCAGCCGACCGGCGGCAAGTATGACGGCGTGCTCGGCGTGCTTGCCGCGCTGGAGGTTGTGCGCACGATGAATGACCTCGGCATCCAAACCAAGCATCCGATCGTGGTCACCAATTGGGCGAACGAGGAAGGCGCGCGCTTCGCACCCGCCATGCTCGCCTCCGGCGTCTTTGCCGGCGTGCACACACTTGATTATGCCTACGGCCGCAAGGATCCGGACGGCAAGACCTATGGCGAGGAGCTGAAGCGCATCGGCTGGCTCGGCGATGAAGAAGTCGGTGCTCGCAGGATGCATGCCTATTTCGAATATCACATCGAGCAAGGTCCGATCCTCGAGGCCGAAAACAAGACCATCGGCGTCGTCACGCACTGTCAGGGCCTTTGGTGGCTGGAATTCACGCTGACCGGCAAGGAAGCGCATACAGGCTCGACGCCGATGGCCATGCGCGTCAATGCCGGCCTTGCCATGTCGCGGATCATCGAGATGGTGCAGAGCGTCGCCATGGAAAACCAGCCAGGGGCCGTCGGCGGCGTCGGCCAGGTTTTCTTCTCGCCGAATTCGCGCAATGTCCTGCCCGGCAAGGTGGTCTTCACCGTCGACATCCGCACGCCGGACAAGGAAAAGCTCGATCGCATGCGCACCAAGATCGAAACCGAAGGCAAGAAGATCGCCGATGCCCTCGGCGTCGGCTGCTCTGTCGAAGCCATCGGCCATTTCGAGCCGGTCACCTTCGATCCCAAGCTCGTGACTTCCGTGCGTAACGCGGCTGAGAAACTCGGCTACAGCCATATGAACATCATCTCCGGCGCCGGTCACGATGCCTGCTGGGCCGCCAAGGTTGCCCCCGCCACCATGGTCATGTGCCCCTGCGTCGGCGGCCTCTCCCACAACGAGGCCGAAGAAATCTCCAAGGAATGGGCGACCGCCGGCGCGGATGTGCTGTTCCAAGCAGTCGTTGAGACGGCGGAGATCGTGGCTTGACTGCCGCGTCTCCCAGCATCGGAACCTAACACATCTGGAGCATGCACCATGAGCACAGTCATCAAGGGTGGAACCATCGTCACGGCCGATCTGACCTATAAGGCGGATGTGAAGATCGAAGGCGGTAAGATCGTCGAAATCGGGCCGAATCTCTCGGGTAATGAAGTGCTGGATGCGTCCGGCTGTTATGTCATGCCTGGCGGCATCGATCCGCACACTCATCTCGAAATGCCGTTTATGGGCACCTATTCCTCTGACGATTTCGAGAGCGGCACCCGCGCGGCCCTTGCCGGCGGCACGACGATGGTGGTGGATTTTGCGCTCCCCTCGCCCGGCCAGTCGCTGCTCGAAGCGCTGACCATGTGGGACAACAAGTCCACCCGCGCGACCTGCGACTATTCCTTCCACATGGCGATCACCTGGTGGGGCGAACAGGTCTTCAACGAGATGGAAACCGTCGTCCGCGAGAAGGGCATCAACACATTCAAGCATTTCATGGCCTATAAGGGCGCGCTTATGGTGGATGACGACGAGATGTTCTCTTCCTTCCAGCGCTGCGCCGAGCTTGGCGCTTTGCCGCTCGTCCACGCCGAAAACGGCGATGTGGTCGCGCAGATGCAGGCAAAGCTGCTGGCCGAAGGCAATAACGGCCCGGAAGCGCATGCCTATTCCCGCCCGGCGGAAGTCGAAGGCGAGGCAACGAACCGCGCCATCATGATCGCCGATATGGCGGGCTCGCCCGTCTATATCGTCCATACCTCCTGCGAACAGGCGCATGAAGCCATCCGCCGCGCCCGCCAGAAGGGCATGCGCGTCTATGGCGAACCGCTGATCCAGCACCTGACACTCGACGAAAGCGAATATGCCAATGCAGATTGGGACCATGCCGCCCGCCGTGTCATGTCACCCCCCTTCCGCAACAAGCAGCATCAGGACAGCCTCTGGGCCGGTCTCGCCTCCGGCTCTCTGCAGGTGGTCGCGACCGACCACTGCGCCTTTACGACCGAGCAGAAGCGTTTCGGCCTCAACGACTTCACCAAGATCCCGAACGGAACCGGCGGCCTTGAGGATCGTATGCCCATGCTCTGGACCTACGGCGTCAACACCGGCCGGCTGACGATGAACGAGTTCGTCGCGGTCACGTCGACCAACATCGCCAAGATTCTCAACGTCTATCCGAAGAAGGGCGCGATCCTTGTGGGCGCCGATGCCGATATCGTCGTATGGGACCCGAAGCGCTCGAAAACTATCGCCGCCAAGACCCAGCAGTCGGCGATCGACTACAACGTCTTCGAAGGCAAGGAAGTGACCGGCCTCCCGCGCTACACGCTGACGCGCGGCGTCGTCGCCATCGAGGAAGGCACGGTCAAGACCAGGGAAGGCCACGGCGAGTTCGTCAAGCGCGAACCCTTCACCGCCGTCAACCGTGCGCTGTCCACCTGGAAAGAAATCACCGCGCCGCGCAAGGTACAGCGCAGCGGCATCCCCGCAAGCGGGGTATGACGCTTGGGCACGGCGCTTCGGCTCATCGGCCGTCTAAAGCAATTCCAGGAAAAGTGCGCAGCAGTTTTACGTCCGGAATTGCGTAGAAACAAGGAGATAGATCATTTTCGCGATTCGAAGAAAAGCGAGACGGCTCTAGCGCGGCACATGTCGCTCCAGATCCGGCAGCAGGACGACGCTTTCCTGCTCGTTCGGATCGGTGCGGGCGATGACCGCTGTCGCCGGTTGGTCGCTCAAGTTCGCAGGAAGATGCGGGACGCCGGCAGGAATATAGAACATCTCGCCCTCGCGCACGATGACATGCTCTTCCAGCTGGTCGCCGAACCAGCAATGCGTTTCGCCGGAAATCGCGTAGATCGCCGTCTCATGCGAGGCGTGAAGATGCGCCTTGGCGCGGGCACCCGGCGGGATGGTCAGAAGATGCATGCAAATCCCCGTCGAGCCCACTGTCTCGGCGGCAATCCCTTCAAAATAATTGAGACCCTGTTTTCCGGCATAGGTACCGCCGGGCCGCACGATATGGCAGGTGGGCTTCGATGAGACACTCACGGCATTGCTCCCCTCTGTTCAGCAGCCCCAAGGCCTTCGCGCCTCTCCGGACTGCGGCAATGCCAAACAGGATAACACGCAATCCGCCTCAAACATGCGGCGAAAACAGGACTGGTAGGTGTTAATGACGTCATCCGCTTCCTCCGTCGTCTCCGCGCGGAATCTCTGTCTCACCTACAATACGAATGACGGGCCGGTGCATGCGCTGAGCAATGTCGATCTCGATGTTCGCAAGGGCGATTTCGTCTCCTTCATCGGCCCTTCGGGCTGCGGCAAGACCACCTTCCTGCGTGTCATCGCCGACCTCGAGCGTAAGACATCGGGCGATATCAGCGTCAACGGCATGTCGCCGGAAGATGCCCGAAAAAATCGCGCCTATGGCTATGTCTTCCAGGCCGCAGCCCTTTATCCCTGGCGGACGATCGAGAAGAATATCGCCCTGCCGCTCGAAATCATGGGCTATGACAAGCAAGAGCAGGCCAAGCGCATCGCCCGGACGCTGGAACTCGTCAATCTCAACGGCTTCGAACACAAGTTTCCCTGGCAGCTGTCCGGCGGCATGCAGCAACGCGCCTCCATTGCCCGCGCCTTGGCTTTCGATGCCGATCTTCTCCTGATGGACGAGCCCTTCGGCGCACTGGACGAAATCGTTCGCGACCACCTCAACGAACAGCTGCTGAAACTCTGGAAACAGACGAACAAGACCATCTGCTTCGTCACCCACTCCATCCCGGAAGCTGTCTATCTTTCGACGAAGATCGTCGTCATGTCGCCGCGGCCGGGCCGCGTCACCGACGTCATCGAATCGACGCTACCGACGGAGCGGCCGCTTGACATTCGCGAAACGGCGGAATTCCTGGAAATCGCCCACCGCGTCCGGGAAGGGCTGAGAGCAGGGCATAGCTATGAGGAATAGGATGATGGACGGCTCCGTCGCGCGACGGCCCCTCACCGTACCGAGCCCAAGGCAATCGCATATAGGAGCAGGTCGGTGCGGTCTTTACCTTCTCCCCTCGGGGAGAAGGTGGCCCGAAGGGTCGGATGAGGGGGTTAACCGCTTCAAAGCCATCGGCTTCCGCTTTCTTGGCAAGCCCCCTCATCCGCCTGGCGGCACCTTCTCCCCGAGGGGAGAAGGAGGTGCGCTGAAGCAGCCTCATTCTCATGCAATTGCCGTACTGTCGGAGCCGGGAAAACAACGCCGCTCCGCAATCGGAGGAATATCATGAACCCGCAATTCCTCCTCTGGCTTGTCGGCGCGATGGCGATCTTTATCGGCGGTGCCACAGCTTCGCGCGCCTATATCGCCAACAACAACATGTTGGTCTTGATCCTGTCGCTCGCGCTCTATTGTATCGGCAATCTGATGATGGTGCGGTTGATGCGCGAGGGCGGACTTGGCCTGGCGATCTCCGCTTCCTCCATCGCGCAGCTCGTCGTCGTCAATGTCATCGCCTTCATCGTCTTCGGCGAACGGCTGAGCCTGCAGCAACTTGCCGGCGTGGGTCTTGGCATCATCGCCATGATCCTCATGCTGCTTCCCGCGCAAGGAAGGGCATGAGCATGGAAAAGGAAGAGTTCTTCAAGCACAAGTTCCTGCCGGTCACGACGATCATCCTGGCGATTGTCCTGCTCTGGTATGTCTTCGCCGTCATTCTCAATGCGCCATTCCAACGCGATCTCGACCGGCGCGGCAACGTAACACCGACGATGGTAGAATTCATCGGCAAGACGCTGTCGCAGCCGAAACCGACCCTGCCCGCGCCGCACCAGGTAGCGCAGAATGTCTTTGAAAACACTTTCCTGCGAGTGCCGACAAGCAATCGCAGCCTCGTCTACAACGCTTGGATAACGCTGGCGCCAACAGCAGTCGGCTTTGCCTTTGGCACGATTCTCGGCGTCCTCTTTGCAGTCGGTATCGTCCATCTCGTCGCGCTCGACCGCAGTCTCATGCCCTGGATCATCGCGTCGCAGACGATCCCGATCCTCGCCATCGCGCCGACGATCATCGTCGTCTTCAGTGCCCTTGGCATAGACGGGCTGATCCCGAAGGCGTTGATTTCCACCTATCTGTCGTTCTTCCCGGTCACAGTCGGCATGACGAAGGGCCTGCGCTCTCCGGAAATCATGCATCTCGATCTGATGCGCACCTATAATGCCAGCAGCTGGCAGACCTTCTGGAAGCTGCGCGTGCCGGCTTCGGTCCCCTTCCTCTTCACCTCCATGAAGGTCGCGATCGCCGCAAGCCTGGTCGGAACGATTGTCGGCGAGCTGCCGACGGGCGCAGTCGCCGGCATCGGCGCGAAGCTGCTGGCAGGCTCCTATTACAGCCAGACCATCGACATATGGGCCGCCTTGGTCGCCGGTTCCGTCCTCGCCGCCGTTCTCGTCGGTATCGTCAGCATCGCGGCGCGCATCGTCGACCGTTCGATGGGAGGCAGAACGGCATGAGATCCTTTCTTTTCTCCTGGCAGGGCATTCTTGCACTTCTTCTCTGTCTTGCAGCAATCCCCGCATTGCCGTTGCTCGCAGCGGATGCCGCTGCACCCGTCAGCAGCGGAACGACCTTCGTCATCTTCATTCTGATTGCTGCGGCGGCCGCCCTTTCCTTCATGCGCCTATCTGCAGACTTGAGCGCGGCGGTCCTCTTCTTCGGCGCGCATGCGGCGGCATGGCTGCTGCTTGCGGGAATTTCCGGCAATGAAGGCAAGGCACAGCTATCCTTCTTCATTCTGATTGCCGCTTCATGGCTGCTGGCCTGGCGCTGCGTTTCCGTCCTGTCGTCGATGCGTTCGCACTCGACCGCCGGCAACTATACGCTGCGGCTGCTGATCCCGGCGATCTTTGGCATATGGATACTGATCATCTGGGAAGCCGTCACTCGCGGCGCAGGCGTCTCCCTGGTCCTTCTGCCGCCGCCGAGCGCCATCGGTGCCAGGATCGCCAATTCGATTCCGACATTGTGGATCGATGTCCGCCAGACGATCCTCACCGCCGTCCTGATCGGCTATATCATCGGCTGCGCCAGCGGCTTCATCGTCGCCATTCTTGCGGACCGCTTTGCCTTCCTGCGGCGCGGCCTGCTGCCGATCGGCAATTTCGTCTCGGCCCTGCCGATCATCGGCGTCGCACCGATCATGGTCATGTGGTTCGGTTTCGATTGGCAGTCGAAAGCCGCCGTCGTCGTCATCATGACCTTCTTCCCAATGCTGGTGAACACGGTGACAGGCCTTGCCGCCGCCGGCAATATGGAACGCGACCTGATGCGCACCTACGCATCGAGCTACTGGCAGACGCTCTTCAAGCTGCGCCTGCCCGCCGCCGCCCCCTTTATTTTCAATGCGCTGAAGATCAACTCGACCCTGGCGATGATTGGTGCCATCGTGGCGGAGTTCTTCGGCACGCCCATGTCGGGCATGGGTTTCCGCATCTCAACCGAAAATGGCCGGTTGAACCTCGATATGGTCTGGGCTGAGATCGCGGTTGCCGCGATTGCCGGCTCGGTCTTCTACGGTATCGTCGCCATCATCGAACGAATGGTGACGTTCTGGCATCCGTCTATCCGTGGTGGGCAGACGTAATCCAGGATCCCCTCCAAGGGATCAAGGCATAACTTCAGAGGGAAAGGGTGAAGACATGAAAAAAATAATGTTTGCATTGATGGCAAGTGCCATGACGCTTGCCGCCACCCAGGGTGCAATGGCGGCGGATAAGTTGACCCTGCAGCTGAAATGGGTGGCCCAGGCTCAGTTCGGCGGCTACTTCGTCGCCAAGGACAAGGGCTTCTACAAGGAAGAGGGCCTCGATGTCGATATCAAGGCGGGCGGGCCTGATATCGCTCCGGAGCAGGTCATCGCCGGCGGCGGTGCCGATGTGATCGTCGACTGGATGGGCGGCGCACTGGTTGCCCGCGAAAAGGGCGTGCCGCTCATCAATATCGCCCAGCCCTTCGAAAAATCCGGTCTGGAGCTGATCTGCCCTAAGGATGGCCCGGTCAAGACGGAGAAGGATTTCAAGGGACACACCCTCGGCGTCTGGTTCTACGGCAACGAATATCCCTTCTTCGCCTGGATGCATAAGCTCGGCCTCAAGACCGACGGCGGCAAGGATGGCGTCAACGTTCTGAAGCAGAGCTTCGACGTGCAGCCCCTCGTCCAGAAGCAGGCCGACTGCATCTCCGTCATGACCTATAACGAATATTGGCAGGCGATCGATGCCGGCTTCAAGGCCGAAGACCTGACCGTCTTCAACTATACGAAGCTCGGCAACGACCTTCTGGAAGACGGCCTCTACGTCAAAGAAGACAAGCTGAAGGATGCGAAGTTCAAGGCCGACATGGTGAAATTCGTCCGCGCGTCGATGAAGGGCTGGAAATATGCCGTCGAGCATCCGGATGAAGCCGCCGAAATCGTCATGGACAATGGCGGCCAGGATGAAAACCACCAGAAGCGCATGGCGGGCGAAGTCGCCAAGCTGATCGGCAGCGGCAAGCTCGACATGAAGACCTATAACCGCACGGTCGAAGCCCTGCTCGATCAGAAGATCATCAACAAGAAGCCGGATGGCGCCTATACGCATGAGATCACGGACGCTGCTCTGAAATAAGCTCGGAGCACTCACAGAGACTAAAACGCGCGAGGTTTCCGCCTCGTGCGTTTTTTTCATTTTGTAACAGCAGCAACAAAACGCTGGCTTTGTCGCTCCGTCTGGCTGAAAAGCCCTCAGCCATCAACTATTCGAATGCTGACATCACAATGCCGTGATTGCTTCGCAAGGTTGTAGACGATAGAAATGCCCGCGAAATCATTTTCTCGTGATCTTGCGATAATTGAAAACCGATCCCATCTACAGGGCGATTTTAGGATGAGGGAACTGCAAGGCATGACAGACGGATATTGATCCGCCGGAGAAGCCGGCCCGCATGCATCGCATCCCCGTGTTCGCGACGGAAAACAGCGAAATCTCATTTTATCAAACGCCGAACTGGAACCGGACGCATGGCCCTTACGCCGTTTAGACTTCTGAGCACGACCGCAATCCTGCTTTCCCTGCCGGGCGTGTCTGCCGCCCTGGCGGAAGAACCCCCGGTTACCGCGCCGAAACAGAACCTGCCCGCAATCGTCATCACCACAGCCACGATGCGCCACCTGACCGATAAGGTCGTCGCGACCGGCACGGTGAAGGCCGTCGAGGAAGTTTACATCCAGCCGCAGGTGGATGGCCTCTCCATCCGCTCTCTCAACGCAGATGTCGGCGACAAGGTCAGCGCGAACAGCACGCTTGCCACGCTGAACGATGATGCTCTTATTCTGCAGAAGAGCCAGATGCAGGCGACGCGGGCCAAGGGCGAAGCAAGCCTTGCGCAATTGCACGCCCAGCTCACCGAAGCCCGCGCCAATGCCGAAGAGGCAGAATTGCAGCGTGTTCGCGCCGTCACAATGGGCGCCAAGGGCACGATGTCAACCTCCTCGGTGGAACAGGCGAATGCCGCCGCCGCCGCCAACAAGGCGCGCGTCGTTTCCGCCGAGCAGGCGATCGCCGTTGCAGAGGCCGATCTGAAAGTTACCGACAGCCAGATCGCCGATACCGATCTCAAGCTTGCCAGAACAGGCATTAAGACCCCCGTCGCCGGCACCGTCGCGTCGCGCAATGCCCGCGTCGGCGCCATCGCCAACGGCAATGGCGATCCGCTTTTCACCATCATCCGCGACAGCCAGCTCGAATTGGTGGTCGATGTGTCCGAGAGCGATATCACCAAGATCACGAGCGGACAGAAGGCCTTGATCGCGCTTTCAGGCCGTCGCGAAAAGCTTGCCGGAACGGTCCGTCTCGTTGCTCCAATCGTCGATCCCGTCACCCGCCTCGGCGCGGTGCATATCACGATCGACGAAGGCGAGAAGGCCCGCGCCGGCATGTATGGTAGCGCCGAGATCATCATTCGCCAGGAAGATGGCGTTGCGCTGCCGCTGACGGCAGTCAACAGCGAGGAAAACGGTTCTTCCGCCCGCAAGGTCGAAAACGGCGTGGTCAAGTTCGTGAGCGTCGAAACCGGCATCCAGGATTCAGGCTATGTCGAGATCGTCAAGGGCCTGAAAGCCGGTGATGATGTCGTCGCCAAGGCCGGTGCCTATGTTCGCGACGGCGACCACATCACGCCGGTTCGCGATACGTCGCAAGCCTCCAACTGAGCGAGAACGACAAGATGAACTTCTCCGCCTGGTCCATCCGAAATCCGGTCGCCCCGCTCCTCGGCTTCTTCCTGCTGATGGTCGTGGGCGCGCATGCCTTCTTCAATCTGCCCATCACCCGCTTCCCGAACATTGACGTCCCTATTGTCAATGTCACCGTGACGCAAAGCGGCGCCTCGCCGGCCGAGCTCGAAATGCAGGTGACGAAGGAGATCGAAGACGCCGTTGCCAGCATCAACGGCATCGACGAGATACAATCGACGATCACCGACGGCCAATCGCAGACCGTCGTCGTCTTCCGATTGGAGGTGCCGACCGAGCAGGCCGTTCAGGACACCAAGGACGCCATCGACCGCATCCGCGGCAACCTGCCATCGACCATCGATGAGCCGATCGTCTCCAAGGTCGATGTCGTCGGCCAGGCGATCCAGAGCTTCGCCGTGTCCTCGCCGAACATGACGCTCGAAGAGCTGTCCTGGTACGTGGACGATACGGTCAAGCGCGCGCTGCAGGGCAAGGCGGGCATCGGCCGAGTGGACCGCTATGGCGGCGCTGATCGCGAAGTGCGCATCGAGCTCGATCCCAACAAGCTGAACGCCTATGGCATAACAGCGCTTTCGGTGAGCCAGCAGCTCCGCAGCACCAATATCGATCTTGGTTCCGGCCGCGGCCAGGTGGCCGGCAGCGAGCAGGCGATCCGCGTGCTCGGCGACGCCCGCAATGTCGCCCAGCTCGCCGACACGACGATCGCGCTCACCAACGGGCGCTTCGTAAAACTCTCCGATCTTGGCGCCATCAAGGACACCTATCAGGAACCGAAGTCCTTTTCGCGGTTCAACAGTGCCCCCGTCGTCACCTTCGGCGTATTCCGCGCCAAGGGCGCCAGCGAGGTGACCGTCGCCAAGACGGTTGCCGACACGCTCGACAAGGTGCGCGCGGAGAACCCGAACGTCTCGATCGAGATGATCGACGACTCCGTCTACTACACCTATGGCAACTACGAATCCGCGATGCATACGCTGATCGAAGGCGCCATACTGGCCGTCATCGTCGTCTTCCTGTTCCTGCGGAACTGGCGCGCGACGCTGATATCGGCGGTTGCCTTGCCGCTCTCCGCGATCCCGACATTCTGGATCATGAACCAGATCGGCTTCTCGCTGAACCTCGTCAGCTTCCTGGCGCTGACGCTGGCAACCGGTATTCTCGTCGATGATGCCATCGTCGAAATCGAGAACATCGCGCGCCACATCAAGATGGGCAAGACGCCCTATCGCGCTGCCATCGACGCTGCAGACGAAATCGGTCTGGCCGTCATTGCAACGACCTTCACCATCATCGCGGTCTTCGTGCCCGTCTCCTTCATGCCGGGCATTCCGGGGCAATACTTCATCCAGTTCGGCCTGACCGTCGCCTTCTCGGTGTTCTTCTCGCTGCTGGTGGCGCGTCTGATCACGCCGATGATGGCCGCCTATCTGATGCGCGCCGAAGACGGCGTTGACGATCATCACGACAATGACGGCCGCTTCATGCGTGGCTATAGCTGGCTGGTGCGGCTAACGACGAAGAAGTGGTACACGCGTTATCCGACGCTGCTGGCCGCCTTCGCCTTCTCGGTCGTTTCGGTCTTCGCTCTCATCGTCTTCGTCCCCGGCAGCTTCATCCCGCCGGAAGACTCCTCGCGCATCGTTCTGTCGGCGGAACTACCGCCGAACGCCCGGCTCGATGATACCGAGCAGGCGACCAACGAGATTTATCGGCGCGTGAAGGGTATCGACGGCGTCGAAAGTGTGTTCGTGCTCGGCGGCGCCTCACCGAAGGGCGATCTGGAACTGCGCCGCGCCACCGTGACGCTGACGCTCGGCAAGCTCGATCAGTCGCTGACAAAGAAGCTCGTGAACGATGTGCTCGGCTCTATCCCCGTTATCGGCCCCCACCTGCCGAAGGTTACCGTCCATGGCCGCGTGCGCCCGCAATGGGAGATCGAAAAGGAAGTCTTTGCCAAGCTGCGCTCGATACCCGACGTCCGCATCACCAAGCTGAACGATCGCGGCGACCGCGACCTGACCTATAACTTCCTCTCGCGCAACGAAAAGGACCTCAATCAGGCCGTCGGTATTCTGGAAGCCAAGCTGCGCGCCGATCCGGCGCTTGCCAATGTCAGCGCCGACGGCGCCCTGCCGCGGCCCGAGTTGCAGATCTTCCCGCGCAAGGACGAGGCGGCACGCCTTGGCATCACGCCGCAGATGATTTCGGATACGATTCGCGTGGCGACCATCGGCGATATCGACGCTTCACTTGCGAAGATCTCGCTCGATGATCGCCAGATCCCAATCCGCGTTCAGGCCTCACTCGGCATGCGCCGAGATCTGGCCGCGATCCGTGCGTTGCGTATCAAGACATCCATGGGCACCACCGGACAGGCGTCCACCGGCACCACTGTACCGCTATCGAGCGTGGCCGACATCGACTATTCGGAGGGCCTCTCCTCCATCAAGCGCAACAACCGTTTCCGCGTCGTTGCGATCGGCGCCGACCTGCCGCAGGGCGTGGCGCTGGATACGGCATCGGAACATTTCCTCAATATCGTCAACAACGCCAAGATCCCGGCAACCGTGCATCTGGCCGAAAGCGGCGATACCAAGGTTCAGAAGGAAATGCAGCAAAGCTTCGGCAATGCCATGCTGCTCGGCCTTCTGCTCGTTCTGACCGTGCTCATCCTGCTGTTCAAGGATGTGATCCAGCCCTTCACCATTCTGCTGTCGCTGCCACTGGCGATCGGCGGTGTGGCGCTGGCCTTGATCATGACCGGCAATGCGCTGTCCATGCCCGTCATGATCGGCATTCTGATGCTGATGGGTATCGTGACGAAGAACGCCATCCTGCTGGTCGATTTCGCCATCGAGATGATGCATCAGGGCATGCCGCGGCTGGAAGCGGTCGTCGAAGCCGGCCGCAAGCGTGCCCGCCCGATCATCATGACCTCGATTGCCATGTCGGCCGGCATGCTACCGTCCGCTCTCGGCGTCGGCGAAGGCGGCTCCTTCCGCGCACCGATGGCGATCGCCGTGATCGGCGGCATCATTGTCTCGACGGTACTCAGCCTTGTGGTCGTGCCGTCCTTCTTCCTGATCATGGACGACCTGTCGCGCCTGCTCGGCTACCTCTTCGGCAGGCTTGTCGGCAAGAAAGATGCGGACGACGAGGTCGTGACCAAGGAAGGCCTGGCCGTCGCCGTCAACGAAAACCGCCAGTCGCTCACCAATCTGGAAGAGCGCCTGGAGGCCATCGAAAACAAGGATGGAAGAAACAGGTCGGTGGGCACCAATGTGCTAAAGCTGCCGCCCTTTGCGGCAGAATAAAACAGTCTCAGCGGATATGGGAACAAGGACGGGCGGCTCAAAGGCCGCCCTGTTCCTTTAGAAAGTCGACGATCCTGCTGACGCCCTCGCCGCGCTTCATGTCGGAAAAGACGAAGGGGCGTGCCTGGCGCATGCGGGTGGCATCGCGATCCATCACCTCGAGATCGACCTCGACGAAAGGCGCCAGATCCTTCTTGTTGATGACGAGAAGGTCGGATTTGATAATGCCGGGGCCGCCCTTGCGCGGGATTTCCTCGCCCTGGCATACCGAGATCACGTAGATGGTGATATCGGCGAGATCGGGCGAAAAGGTTGCCGCCAGATTGTCGCCGCCGGATTCGATGAAAACGACATCGAGGTCAGGAAGCCGCTCGTTCAGGCCGGCAATGGCCTGCAGATTGATCGTCGCATCCTCGCGGATCGCGGTATGCGGGCAGCCGCCCGTTTCGACGCCGACAATGCGATCCGAAGGCAGCGCCTGCATGCGCACCAGCGCTTCCGCATCCTCGGTCGTGTAGATGTCGTTGGTGACGACGGCGACGGAATAGTCCTCGCGCATCGCCTTGCACAGCTTCTCCGTCAACGCCGTCTTGCCGGAACCGACCGGGCCGCCGATCCCAACGCGCAAGGGTCCATGTCTCGATTTCATGCTCGCAACTCCGATAAAGTGATAGCATAGCTAAGCGTCGGGCGGCCGCACAGAGGCGAATGACGTAGGCGATGCCTCAATTTCAATATCTTCTTTGTAACGCCATCATGACCTGAAGAGCCTCGTGCCCTGGGTCTCATGCCGCAGGCTCGCAATATCGGCCTGTATGGTCGCAGCGCCAAGATCGTCTAGGCTGGATTGAGCAGCGCGGCGCGCGACATCTGCAAACAGACCTTCCAGCCGCGCCAGAACGGCGACACCATCTTTCTGGCCGCTGACACCAAGCCGAATGCCGGAAGATACCATCTGCGAGGCCAGCGCATGCAGGAAGGCGGCAGCCGCCTTCTCGACGGCAATGCCATGCGCACCTGCGACGGCGCCAACCGCAACCGGATAGGCCGTCCTTGCCGGGAGCATGGAAAAGATCGCATGTGGCCAGGCGGCAGCGGCCGAGAGAAAGGCATCTCCAAGCAGCATGGTCTCGTTATGCCGCTCCTTCGAGCCAGCCAGCGCCTCGGCAAGTTCCGCAACGGTCGCAAGCCGCTGCACATCTGTGCCCGCCCCGTGCGCCTCCACAAGCAGCACTGCATCATTCCACGCGGAGCCATGCTCAATGAGCGCGGCAATCCAATTGCTGAGGCCGGTGCTGTCGCGCACCAGGCCGTCATGCACCGCACGCTCCAAACCGCCGGAATAGGCAAACGATCCCACAGGAAACGCTGGCGACAGCCATGCCATCAGCCGCAACAGCGCCTGCAGGTCGCCATCATCTGAAACCACCGCGTTAGTCATCACGGTTCAATCATGCGAATGGTTGTGATAATCGTGTCCGTGGTCATGCCCCTGACCATGATGATGGTCGTGGCCGTGCGAATGGCCTCCATGGGCGTGGTAGGCGCCTCGCGCGGGCTGGAAAGGCTCGCTGACTTCGGTCACGACAGCCCCCAGCCCCTCAAGCATGGACCGGATCACATGGTCACGCAGGATCAGGATACGCTCCTCCTCGATCTGCGCGGGGAGATGGCGGTTGCCGAGATGCCAGGCAAGCTCGATCAGATGCCTGCGATCGCGCGGGCGGATCTCGAAAAGCTTTTCATCAGCTGCAACGATCTCAATCAGCTCGCCATCCTCGCGCACCAGCAGATCGCCGCTGGCAAACAGAACCGGTTCCTTGAGGTCGAGCATGACCATCTCGCCATTTTCGAGATGCAGCAGTTTGCGGCGCAGATGCCTGAGATCATGCGGCAGGACGACACGATCGATCGGATTGGAGGAAGGAGTGCCGGCCGGCAGATAGGAAGTGACGCGTAGCATGACTGTTCCAGTTTAATACTTTGTCAGACCATGCAAAATAGTCGCCTCCCGCGCAAGCATCAATGGCGCATGGAAGCCTCACATCCGCTGCACATAGCGTTGCAGTTCCCTGACATCCGTCGTTGCCTCCTGTTCCTGCTCCGTGGCGCAGCGATGCCAGACCTGCGACAGACGCTCGCGCTCGTGCATGACACGGTTGCGGCCGAGCGTCTTGGCAAGATAAAGCGCCTTGTCGGCGGCGGCGTAGACGGTCTCCGTCTTGCGATCCGCGCCAATATCGGCAATCCCGGCGGAAATGGTGATCTTCACCGACCCGCCTTCAATGGCGATCGAATGTTCGGCGATCTGCTCCTTGATCTCCTCAACGCGCGCGATACGCTCGGCCGTATCGCCGCCATGAATGATGACGCCGAATTCTTCACCGCCAAGCCGTGCAATCACGTCTTCTCCGGTGAAGGCATCGGAAAATAGCCGCGAGACCGCAACGATCACGGCATCACCGGATGCATGCCCGAAACGATCGTTGATCGCCTTGAACCGATCCAGATCGAAAATCGCCAGGGAAGCGCCATCTCCGGCCATACTCAACGCCTCGGTGAAAGCACGGCGGTTGAGCAGGCCGGACAGCATATCGGTGCGGCTCAACCGCTCGAACTCAGCACGGGAGACCGCGAGCCTGTGGATGGAAAAGCCTGCCAGCACCGCAAGCGCGCCGGACACGGTGCCCCCGATGATCCATGCCAGCAAAACGCCAAAACGCATCGCCTCGAAGATCGGCAATGGCAGAAGATCAAGCCATTGCATCACAAAAAGCAGCACCAGGATGATGGCAAGCGACATGATGACGGCGACGAAACTCATCTTAAGCGCGAAAATAAAAATCGCACGTCGCTGCTGAAAATTACCGAGTTCGGCCTGCAGCGAAATCCATTGCTTCATGCGATTCACCTTCCTCAGCCCACTATTTCAATCATGTGAGATAGGGGTGAAGACGCTTCCAGGTCTTTAATGGAATGATTAAAATGCTGCGCATTTCCCAAGTTGTGAACAGACGGGAAGGTACATCCACCAAATCCGGTTTGCCGGCAGAAATGCGCAATGGCAAGCCACCATGCCATGTCATTGATATTGCTGCGTCCAGTGCGCAACATATGAAAACCCCGGAAAACCGGGGTTTTCATATCTGCCGATAATCGGCGTCCAAAATATCCTCAGAAAAGGAAATAGCGCTGCGCCATCGGCAGCACGGTTGCCGGCTCGCAGGTCAGAAGCTCGCCATCGGCCCGCACTTCATAGGTTTCCGGGTCCACCTCGATATGCGGCGTCAGGCTGTTGTGGATCATCGATGCCTTGGAAATGCCGCCGCGCGTGTTCTTGACGGGCAGCAGCGCCTTGGCAACGCCGAGCTTGCCGGCAAGCCCGGCATCGAACGCCGCCTGCGAAACGAAGGTCACAGAGGAATTCGTCCGGTTCTTGCCATAAGCGCCGAACATCGGCCGATAATGCATCGGCTGCGGCGTCGGGATCGAGGCATTCGGATCGCCCATGGGAGCAGCCGCGATGGAGCCGCCGATCAATACCATCTCCGGCTTCACGCCGAAGAAGGCTGGATTCCAGAGTACCAGATCGGCACGCTTTCCGACCTCGATCGAACCGACCTCGTGGCTGACGCCATGCGCGATCGCCGGATTGATCGTATATTTGGCGATGTAGCGCTTCGCACGGAAATTGTCGTTGTCGCCGGTCTCCTGCGCCAGGCGGCCGCGCTGGCGCTTCATCTTGTCGGCGGTCTGCCAGGTGCGGATCGCCACTTCGCCGACGCGGCCCATGGCCTGGCTGTCGGATGAAATGATCGAGAAGGCGCCGATATCGTGGAGAATATCCTCCGCGGCGATCGTCTCCTTACGGATACGGCTTTCGGCAAAGGCAATGTCCTCAGGAATCGACGGCGATAGGTGATGGCAGACCATCAGCATGTCCAGATGCTCTGCGATCGTATTAACCGTATAGGGCCGCGTCGGATTGGTCGAAGACGGAATGACGTTCGACTGGCCGCAGATCTTGATGATATCGGGCGCATGGCCACCGCCCGCGCCTTCCGTGTGGAAGGCGTGAATGGTGCGACCCTTGATGGCACCGATCGTATCTTCCACAAAGCCGCTTTCATTCAACGTATCCGTGTGGATCATCACCTGCACATCGTATTCGTCGGCAACGCTGAGGCAGCAGTCGATCGCCGCCGGCGTCGTGCCCCAGTCCTCATGCAGCTTGAGTGAGCAGGCACCGCCGAGCACCATCTCTTCCAAGGCAGCGGGCAAAGACGCATTGCCTTTGCCCGAGAGGCCGATATTCATCGGAAAAGCGTCGAAGGATTCGATCATGCGCGCCAGATGCCAGGGGCCGGGCGTGCAAGTTGTTGCCAGCGTTCCATGCGCCGGCCCGGTGCCGCCGCCAAGCATGGTGGTGATACCCGACATCAGCGCTTCCTCGATCTGCTGCGGGCAGATGAAATGGATATGGCTGTCCATGCCGCCGGCGGTGACGATCTTGCCCTCGCCGGCGATTGTTTCCGTGCCGGGTCCGACGATGATGTTGACACCGGGCTGCATGTCCGGATTGCCGGCCTTGCCGATCGCGACAATGCGGCCGTCCTTCAAACCGATATCCGCCTTGACGATCCCCCAATGGTCGAGGATCAGCGCATTGGTGATGACGGTATCGACCGCGCCATTTGCTCGCGTCACCTGGCTTTGCCCCATGCCGTCGCGAATGACCTTGCCGCCGCCGAACTTCACCTCCTCGCCATAGGTGGTGAAATCCTTCTCCACTTCGATGAACAATTCGGTGTCGGCCAGACGCACTTTGTCGCCGACGGTCGGTCCGAACATGTTGGCATAGGCGGCGCGGGAAATCCTGTAGGGCATCAATCAATCTCCTTGGGAGGCAGAGAGGAGGTTCGTGTCGGCAAGTCGCCTCAGGCGGCCGAGGGATATGTAGGCGTCCACCAGCCGTTTCTCGGCGGCGAAGGGATGTTCTTCCCAGCCCGTGTGGCTGAAACCGGTAATGGCGATATCGTCGTCGGAATAACGCGCCATCACATCGGCAATCACGATCATGCCGCTGCTCGGCACAACGTAGGAGCCGGGATCATGCTCTGCGAGTGCCGCATCGACGCCTTCGTGAATGGATTGACCGATCACGACATGCCGCTTGCCGGTTGCCTGACAGAAGGCGGTGAACTGGTCGGTATAGTCGTCGCAGAAATCGTCGAGTTCCGGATGCGAGATCGCCAGCGGCGTGCGCAGCGCCGCGAATTTGACCGGATCGCGCACGCTCCAGATCTCGGATGCGGAAGCAACGGCAGGGCTCTTGCGCCATTCGGCCGAGCCGAGCATGGCGCGCGCCGGCCGGCCGGTATTGCACACCGCAACGACGTCGGTTCGGCTGCCGCCGGCCCCCATCGAGCGGCAATCGTTGAAACGGATCACAAGATCGGCGGCATCGATGACGGCTGCGGCACCTGCCGCAACCTCACCATTACCGACAATCATTACGCTACGCCTGGAACTCACTGGTTGCCCTCCGGTCCATCGGCGAGGTCCTTCAATTCCTTGGTCCGCTTCTTCGTCAGGTCCGCCTTGCAGCCGGAGACGAGCATGGGCTCCATGGAGCCACCACGCGCCTGGAACCCTTGGGCCTCGCATTCGCCGTCGCGATAATCCACCCAGGCTCGCTGCGCCTTGATAAGCGCCTTTTCCGCGCCCTTCATGTTGTTGTCGAGATCCGCGTCGATGGCGACCATCGCCGCGCGCGTCTTCTTGTATTGCGCATTCAACGCCTTGTCGGCCTCACCGAATTCGAGCACAGCACAGATATTCATGTCCGTCTGCGTCTGTGCATTGGCGCAATCGGCCCCAGATTTCTTCGCGGTTTTCTGCGCAAAGACCGGGCCGCAAACCAGAACGGCGACAAGAGCGGCAGCGGATGCAAGCAATTTCATCGACATTGCGCTTCCCCGGAGACTCTACAGCTTGCCCATGACCTGCTGACGGAAGCCGTAGACTTCGCGCTTGCCCGACAGCGGGATCAGCGTTACCGCGCGCGTCTGCCCCGGCTCGAAGCGCACGGCTGTTCCGGCGGGAATGTCGAGCCGCATGCCCCTTGCCTTGTCGCGATCGAAAGAAAGCCCGGCATTGGTCTCGGCAAAATGATAGTGGCTCCCGACCTGAACCGGCCGATCGCCGGTATTGGAAACCTCAAGCGTCACAGTCGGCGCTCCGGCATTGAGTTCGATGTCGCCGCCTGCGGCGATGATTTCACCTGGGATCATGGTTCTCTCCTCATGCGGCCCGGACGGGCGCGCATCCCTCAGCTTTCAGAACACGCTTGGTCGAAGCGGGATATTTGGCGAGCAAGGCTGCCGGACGGACAGGACGCCGCGCGAAGTCGCCGCCGCAGTTCGGGCAGACGCCGTCCAGCACCGTATTGGCACAATCGGCGCAGAAAGTGCACTCGAACGTGCAGATCATCGCCTCCTCGCTTTCCGGCGGCAGATCCCTGTCGCAGCATTCGCAATTGGGCCTCAGCTCCAGCATGGCAACCTCATCGGATGGGTTCGTGGACGGTCACGAGCTTGGTGCCGTCGGGGAACGTCGCCTCGACCTGAACGTCATGGATCATCTCGGCAACGCCTTCCATCACCTGATCGCGCGTGATGACATGGGCGCCGGTCTCCATCAGCTCGGCGACCGGGCGGCCGTCGCGTGCGCCTTCGACCACGAAATCGGTAATCAGCGCAATGGCTTCGGGATGATTGAGCTTGACGCCGCGCTCCAGCCGCCGCCGCGCTACCATCGCCGCCATCGAAATCAGCAGCTTGTCTTTTTCTCTCGGAGTGAGGTTCATCGCCTACCTATGTGATTGCTGTTTGCTCAATTTACAGATTCCAGACTTTCGGCACGGGCGCTCCGTCGCGCAAGGCAGAAATGATCGGAATAAGGATTTTTCTGAGCGCGAAGCCATCGGCGGCAGCGAGCCGCACGACGAGCTTCTCGCCCCAGTGGCTGGCGCCGCCCATATGCGTTTCAAGAAGCGGCCGGACGCGGCCGAGATAGGTCTCAGCCAGCGGCCCGACGTAAAGCAAGGTCGCAAAGGCAACCTGACGGTTCAACACGGCCATCTTGGCGGTCAATGCAGCCACATCGCCATCCAGCCGCAACTCCTCGGCGTGAACCAGACGACCACCGCGGCGGATGCGCCAGCGATCGCGAAACAGCCCCTGCTCCATCGCCTCGCCCATGGCTTTCCGCCCGAGCAGGATCGCCTCGACGGCAAGGAATTCGGCCGTTTCGTCAAGCTCGACATTCAATGCACGTGAAAGCGAGGCGCGATCGAACAGGATGGTCTCCTGCGGCAGCCAATCGACCCGAGCGCCACTGCCGACCTTGATCGAGGTTTCAACTTCAGCCGTGCCCCTCGAAGCCTTGTAGATCTTCTCGCAAGCCTGTGTCGTCACGTCGATGCGCGTGCCCGGCCCGGCAACGACACTCCAATCCATCCGGTCGCCGCCGGTGAGACCGCCGGCGGTGTTGATGATGACCGCCTCCATCGAATGATCGAAGGTTTCCGGCAGCCTGATCTTGGCAGCCCCTTCCTGGAAAAGCTCGGCAAGACGCGTACGGCCGCCAAGCGACTTCGCCGCAAGATGGCCGCGACCCCGCGCCCGCTGCGGTCTCGTGCCTGCCGCCATCATTGCCATCAGCCTCTCCACACATCACGTCATGCCAAAGCCCGGCCATTGAAGCCCGGCAAGGAATAAATGCAAGCAATTCCTGTGCCTTATGCGATCTCCCGCAATGTCGATCTGAAACCGGCCAAATCAGCTGAATTTTTCGTCAAACGCCGAAAAGAAAGGCAATGAGCTTCAGTGGGCTGAACAGGTATCGGCAGCAGGTCGACACAAAGCTCTCCCTGCAAAGCGCATCTAGCCCTTCACTGCCGAGAAGAAGAGGAAGCGCGGCTTGGTCGTCAGGCTCTTGTATGCGCCGGGAAAAAGAGTGCTGACCCTGGGATCTGGCTGCGGCTCGCTCACGATATCGATCCGAAATCCGGCCGATCTTAGCGCATCGAACATGGCATGCAGCGGCCGATGCCAAAATCGCATGGTGATGTCCTTGCCGCCACGGTGCCACGTCTCGCTGAAATTATAGGTCTCGAAATAGCTTTCTCCGCTGACCGGATCATGATCCATGAACGGATGATGCGTCGAAAAAATCAGGCGGCCGCCATCGGACAAGACACGCCTGAATTCCGAAAGAGGCCGCGACCAATCGTGCAGATAATGCATGACCAAGGAGGCCATGACCAAATCGAAGGCGCCGTCTTCGAAAGGCAATCGCTCGTTCAAATCGGCCAGCAATAATCGCGCCCGCCCTTCCAGGCGGCGCCGTGCGATTTCGAGCAAGCCCGCGCTCGCATCGACGCCGGTCAGAACCGCTCCCCGATCGACGAGGGCGGTAGCGTGAGCCCCGCCTCCGCAACCCGCATCGAGAACGCGAAGTCCGGCAACGTCGCCGGCGAGGGAGAGAATTGCAGGTCGCTCATAATAAGCATTCCAGGCATTGTTCTCATTGTCGGCCTGATAGGCGGCTGCGAACGCATCATAGTCATTCTCAGACACTGTTCCTCCTTGCCGGAAAACGGCACATATGACAGCACTTCAAGTGATTGATGCCGCCACCTCGTGGACGCGCGGCCTGTCCGGCAACGTCGTATCGCAGTCTGGGTTTCTGTGTTTCTGCCTAGATCACACGATCCGGTGGCTCGCGCCCGGCAAAGAAGGCAGTGATATTGTCCACCACCTTCATACCCATGGCCGTGCGCGTCTCTTCCGTGGCACTGCCGAGATGTGGCAGAAGCACGACATTCTCCAACTCCCGCAGCCGTTCGGGAACATGCGGCTCCGCTTCATAGACATCAAGACCGGCACCGCGGATCGTTCCCTGCTCCAATGCCGATATCAGCGCCGCCTCGTCGACCACATCGCCCCTTGCCGTGTTGATCAGGAAAGAGCCGGGCTTCATGGCTGCGAGGCGAGCCGCATTCATCAGATGGCGGTTCTCGGCGCCGCCCGGACAGTGCAGCGAGACGAAGTCGGAGACTTCCAGAACATCTTCGACGGTTTGCAATTGCATGGCGCCATAGCGCGAAGCTTCCATCGGATCTATTGCCGAGCGATTATAGAAAACAACATCCATGCCGAAGCCGAAGTGACAGCGCTGCGCGAAGGCACGACCGATACGGCCGAAGCCGATGATGCCGACAGTCTTGCCCGTCACCTTCGTGCCGACGAGATGCGTCGGCCGCCAGCCGGCCCAGGTGCCAGCCCTAACCTCGCGCTCGCCTTCGCCGCCGCGTCGGGCAACGGAGAGGAGCAGCAACATGGCGATATCAGCCGTGCAATCCGTCAGCACGCCCGGCGTGTTGGTGACGGCTATGCCTTTTTCCTTGGCAGCAGCGATATCGATGTGGTTGAAGCCGACACCGAAATTGCCAAGGACCTTTGAGCGGATCGCCCCCTCGAAAAGCGCGGCCGGAAGCTTGTCGGAAACCGTCGGCAGGACCGCATCATAAGTGAGCAGCGCCTCGCGCAGCTGCCCCGCATCGAGTGCTGCGTCATCCCTGTTCAAAGTGGTGTCGAAACGCTCCGAAAGCACCGCCTCGACCGCCGATGGCCAGCGCCGGGTCACGAGAATACGGGGTTTGCTCATGCTGTGATCCTCCTGCCGATACAAGGGAGACTTAAAGCAGCTTCGGCATGAAGGAAATGGCGAACCGATATCGCAGATATGAAAAAGCCCGACCAGTGGCCGGGCTTCCCAAATCTTGCTGATGCCGGAAACCGGCGTCGCAAAGTTTACTTCGAAATTTCGGCGTAGTTGTACTTGCCGTCGGAGCCCTTGGACCACTTGTACATGACGTAGTCCGGACGGGTGATGTCGCCCTTGGCGTTGAAGCCGAGGTCGCCGATTGCGGTCTTGAACGGACCCTTTGCCTTCAGCGCGTCGGCAACGGCCATCGGATCGTTGGAACCGGCAGCCTTGGCGGCGGCAGCGATAACCTGCAGAGCCGAGTAGGAGTACAGCGTGTAGCCTTCCGGCTCGTAGCCGGCAGCGCGGAACTTGGCGACGAGATCGGCGGAAGCCGGGTTCTTGCGCGGATCCGGCGCGAAGGTCATCAGCGTGCCGTCGACGGCGTCGCCGGCGATCGATGCCAGCTCGTTCGAGACGATACCGTCACCGGACATGAAGTGAGCCTTCACGCCCTGGTCGGCCATCTGACGCATGATGAGGCCAGCTTCCGTGTGCAGACCGCCGTAGTAGACGAAGTCGACGCCAGCCTGCTTCATCTTCGCGATCAGGGCCGAGTAGTCCTTGTCGCCGGGGGTGATGCCTTCATAAAGAACTTCCGTCACGCCGGCGGCGTTGAGGTTCTTCTTGGTCTCGTCAGCTAGGCCCTGACCATACGGGGTCTTGTCGTGAACGACGGCAACCTTGGCGCCCTTGAAATTGTCGGCGATATACTTGCCGGCAACTTCGCCCTGCTGGTCGTCACGACCGCAAGTACGGAACGTGTTCCACAGGCCGCGCTCGGTGAACTTCGGGTTCGTCGAAGCGGGCGTGATCTGCAGGATGCCGTTTTCAGCGTAGACTTCCGAAGCCGGGATGGAAACGCCCGAGTTGAAGTGACCTACAACGAACTTCACGCCGTCAGCGACGAACTTGTTTGCGACCGAAACGCCCTGCTTGGCATCGGAGACGTCGTCGCCGAGTTCGATCTTGATCTTTTCGCCATTGATACCGCCGGCCGCATTGATGTCCGCAGCTGCCTGCTCTGCACCCTTCTGAAGCTGCGCGCCAAACGCAGCATTCGGGCCCGTCAACGGACCACCGACGCCAACAATAATGTCGGCCTTCGCAACGCCGCCGAAAGCGATCATCGCCGACAAGGCCACCGCCGACAGAAGATACTTCTTCATATTATTACTCCCAATTTTTAAGCGGGTTCCGTTTGATCTGCCCTGCGCGATACCCACCAATCATCACGCCGGTAACGCTTGCATTCCGAACTCTGGAAGCATGACCCCTGCCCGTTCCCGTCTGTTTTTATGGGGCTGGGTGACGCTCTTGGTTGTACGCAGACTGTGCCTAGTTTAGGCGCACTGTCAATTCTTCTTCTTCCACGAAAAGGCCGAGGTCTTTTCATAGAGCCAGTAATAATTATTCACCATCTGATCGGTACGTCGATACCGGTATCCCGCCGTCGCAAAAACAAGCAGAAGCACGACATCGATGATGTAGATGGTGACGTCGAAAACCGGGCCATTGAACAGCGCATGGTGCAGAAACTGCAGGCCAAGGCCGATCAGAAAGCTGTAGATGACGACAAGCGGATAGGTTTCCCAGCTGGATGCAACGGCGCGGCCAGCGCGCCATGCGGTCCAGAAACCGAGAATGACGATAACAGCGCGGATGACCATGCGCCCGCCGGTATCGGTGTCGAAGAGAAGTCCCTGCATCTTAAATTCTCCGCGAAACGAAACTCAATGGTGACCGCCTTCGAGATAGGCGGCACGCACCTCCGGATTGGCGAGCAGTTCCTTGCCGGAACCGCTCATCGTCACCCGGCCGTTGACCATCACATAGGCGCGGTCGGAAAGCTTGAGCGCCGCAAAGGCGTTCTGCTCGACGAGGAACACAGTCAGCCCCTGGGTCTGGTTCAGAACCTTGATCGCCTCGAAGATGCCCTTGACGATCAGCGGCGCCAGGCCAAGCGAGGGTTCGTCCAGCAGCAGCAGCTTGGGACGCGCCATCAGTGCGCGGCCGATCGACAGCATCTGCTGCTCGCCGCCCGAAAGCGTTCCGCCGCGCTGCGACTGGCGCTCCTTCAGCCGCGGGAAGAGCGTGAAGATCTTCTCGACGTCCTCGTTGAAATATTTGAGCTTGTCGAGACTCGCGCCCATCTGCAGGTTTTCATAGACGGTCATGCGCGGAAAGATGCGCCGACCCTCGGGCGACTGCGCGATGCGAAGCCGCGCGATCTCATGCGTCGGCATGCGCGTGATATCGCGGCCGTCGAAGGTGACCGAGCCGGTGCGCGCCTGCGGGCTGCCGCAGATCGTCATCATCAGCGTCGATTTGCCGGCGCCGTTGGCGCCGATCAGGCTGACGATCTCGCCGCTATTGACTTCGATATCGACGCCGGCAAGGGCGCGGATATTGCCGTAATAGGTTTCGACACCCGCAACTTTGAGAAGTGGTTGCCCCGCCATCAATGTTCACCCTCTTGGAGGTGCTCGACTTCGGCAATCACCTCTTCCACTTCCTCATCCTCGACGCCCAGATAGGCGGCAATCACGCGAGGATCGTTCTTGACCTCATCCGGCGTGCCATCGGCGATCTTCTGCCCATATTCGAGCACGATGACATGGTCGGAAATTTCCATGACCACGGACATGTCGTGTTCGATCAGCAGGATCGATGTGCCGGTGTCCTTGCGGATGCTGCGAAGGAATTCGTTGAGAACCAGAGATTCGCGAGGATTGAGACCGGCAGCCGGCTCGTCCAGGCAAAGCAGTTCCGGCCCCGTACACATGGCACGAGCGATTTCCAGGCGGCGTTGCGCGCCGTAAGGAAGGTCGCCTGCAGGATCGTCGGCGCGATCGATGAGATCGGCCTTTTCGAGCCAGAAGCGCGCCAATTCGATCGCATTCTTCGCTTCGGCTCGATAGGGACCGATGCCGAGCAGGCCGAGGATCGTGTAGCCGGAGGCACGCATCAGCTTGTTGTGCTGCGCCACCAGCAGGTTTTCGAGCACCGTGAGGCCCGAAAACAGACGGATATTCTGGAAGGTACGCGCCACCTTGGCTTCGCGCGTGATCCGGAAATCCGGCAGCCGTTCCAGGAGATATTCCTTGCCGCTCTTCTGCTGCAGCGTAAGCATGCCCATCGTCGGTTTGTAGAAGCCGGTGATGCAGTTGAACACGGTCGTCTTGCCGGCGCCGTTCGGCCCGATCAGCGCGGTGATATCGCCACGCTTGGCCTCGAACGAGAAGTCGTTGATCGCCATCAGGCCGCCGAACTTCATTGACAGGTGGTCGACCTTCAAGAGGACGTCGCTGGGGTTTGCGGTCACAGCGTTCATCAGCCGTGGCCCTCCTTGGTAAAGCTGCCTGAAACCGCTTTTCGCTCCTTGAGGAAAGCGGTCGGCTCGCGCGTGCCGACAAAGCCGCGCGGCTTGAAGATCATAACGACCACCATAGCGAGGCCGAAGATCAGCATGCGGTAGAGTTCCGGTGTGAAGTCCGGGCCGAAACCGGGAATGATCGTGGTATCGCCGAAGACCAGCCCGGTCTTGAGGAAGCTCATGTTGCGCAGCAATTCGGTGCCGCCAACCATGGCGATCGCGGCAATCGCGATGCCCTTCAGCGACCCCATGCCGCCGAGAACGACGATGGCGAGGATCACGGCGGATTCGAGGAACACGAAGGATTCCGGCGAGACGAAGCCCTGACGCGCCGCGAAGAAGGAGCCGGCAAAACCGCCGAACATGGCGCCGGTGGCAAAAGCCGTCAGCTTCGTCGTCACCGTATTGATGCCGAGCGAACGGCAGGCGATTTCATCCTCACGCAACGCTTCCCACGCACGTCCGATCGGCATGCGGCGCAGCCTGATGGTGACATAGGCGGTCAGCATGCAGAGCAGCAGGATCACGTAGAACAGGAAAACCTTGTACCAGGCCGACGAGATCGGCAGACCGAAACTGCGGACGAAGTTGTGCGGATCCTTCATATCGAAAGTATACAGGCCAAAAAGCGATGCCTTGGTGATGTTGGAGATGCCGAAGCTTCCCTGCGTCACATCGGTCCAGTTGGTCAGCACGATGCGGATGATTTCACCGAAGGCAAGCGTCACGATCGCCAGGTAATCACCCCTGAGGCGCAGCACCGGAAAGCCCAGGACCATCCCCCAAAGCGCTGCCAGAATGCCCGAAATCGGCAGAAGCAGCCAGAAGGATAGGCCGAAATGCATCGATAGCAGAGCATAGGAATAGGCGCCGACCGCATAGAAGGCGACATATCCCAGGTCGAGCAGACCGGCGAGGCCGACGACGATGTTCAGACCCCAGGCAAGCATCACGTAGATGAGGATCTGGATGCCGAAATTGTCGACATAGGTCAGCGCCCCTTGCGGGCCGAGGATTGCCACCGCCGCTATCGGATAGATCAGCAGAAACACAAGGGCGATCTTGTTGAAATGCTTGGAGACGAAGCTTTGTTCGCCCTCTACCTGCACGACCTTGGCCTTGGCTGCCTTTCGCGCTGCCAGATAAGGCTGGACGAAGACCGTCATGATGAAGCGGCCGACGGTAGCGATCGCGACGATGATCGCCAGAAGACCCCAGCGCTGCACGATAATCAGCTTGTTGTCCATATTCTGATCGGTCTTGAGACCGATATAGAGGACGAACATGCCGAAGGATATGACAGCGGTCCAGAGGGCGTCCGTAATCCCCTTCTGGACAAGACCGGGCGCGGTCTTGCCTGCAACGAAGTTTGAATTTGCCATGGCGTTATACCTTTTCGACTTCCGGCCGACCGAGAATGCCCGTCGGCTTGAAGATCAGCACGTAGGCAAGGATGCCGTACGTGGCGACATCCTTATACGCGATGGGAAAATTGCCAGACCAGAAGGACTCGATGAAGCCGATCATCAGGCCGCCGAGAACAGCGCCCGGAAGCGAGCCGATGCCGCCCAGAACCGCCGCCGTGAAAGCCTTGACGCCCGGCACGAAACCGTCCGTGAAGTTGGCCACACCATAATACATCAGATACATCGTGCCGGCGACAGCAGCGAGTGCCGCACCCATGATGAAAGTGATGGAGATGGTGCGGTCGACATTGATGCCGAGCAGCGCCGCCATCTTGCGATCCTGCTCGGTCGCCCGCTGGGCACGCCCAAGCGCCGTCTTGTTGACGATGTACCAGAAGGCGGCGAGCAGCACGACGGTGATGATGAAGATGATGATCTGCTTCAGAGACAGCGAGACGCCGCCGAAATTGTAGACATCGCCCACCAGCGTCGGGATCGGCTTGTTGCGCGGGCCCTGTGCAACCTGGATGAAGTTCGACAGAACGATCGACATGCCGATTGCCGTGATGAGCGGCGCGAGGCGGAACGATCCGCGCAGCGGCCGATAAGCCACCCGCTCGATCACCCAGTTCCACAGGCTCGTCATCAGCATGGCGACGATCAGCATGACAAGCAGCATGATCGCGACCGGCAGGCCGGCGAAGAGCGAAATGAGAACGAGATAGGTGATAAGAGCGGCGAAACCGCCGAGCATGAACACATCACCGTGAGCAAAGTTGATCATGCCGATGATGCCATAAACCATGGTGTAACCAATGGCGATCAGGCCGTAGATCGACCCGAGAGTCAGCCCGTTTAAGAGCTGCTGGATAAAATAATCCATATATCATTTCCCCTGGATGCGGCGTCATACGACCGCATCTCTTATTGCTTTTTTAGGTTCCTTCTAGAGGCCTATGGGCGCGATTCCATACTGGTTTCGAAGGAAATGTGAAGCCAAAAAGGCGAGAAATTGACAAATTCTTTTCAAATCGCCGTGCGCTGATGCGAATCCGACCAAAAATGACACGAAAGCGGCAGGCCATGGCTCAAAATTAGCCAAAACCGTGAAGCGGCGCCTGCACTCTGAAGAGCTCTTGTCAGAGGCAGGCCTCGTCAGGCCCGCCATAGTGATCGCCTGAACCGCGACTTTACGCCCGCATCCTGGCACCATCCGCATCGAACAGCGGCTCGGCCTGCAGCCTTGCCGGCAAGAGCTCGCCGAGCAGTTCGATCGACCAGCCTTGCACCTCGTCGGCGATTTCCTTCGGCACGTAACCCACAGCGACGGAAAGACCGGAAGCATGAGCATAGCCGCCTGACGTCACCCAGCCACAGACCGCCCCGTTGTGATAGATCGGCTCATCGCCGATGACATCGGCATCCCTGGCCGAGAGGATGAAGGTCCGCAGGCGCAACGTGCCGCCCTCCGCCCTTTCCTTGGCGGCGGCCGCCTTGCCGATGAAATCGGCCTCCTTGGACAGCGCCACGAATCGGTTGAGGCCGGCCTCGAACGGCCCGTAGAGTGGTCGGTATTCGCGCGCCCAGCTGCCATAGGATTTGTCGAGGCGCAGCGCATTCAGCGCTCTCAGCCCAAAGAGCCGGATGCCGAACTCGGCACCTTCCTGCATCAGAAGGTCAAAGATATAGCGCTGATGCTCCGGTTTCATCCAGATTTCATAGCCAAGGTCGCCCGTATAGGAAACGCGGCCGACGATCGCAGGCGCCATGCCGATATCCATGCGGCAAATGGACATGAACGGGAAGGCGGCGGTCGAGAGGTCCTGGTGGGTCAGCTTCTGCAGCAGCTTGCGGGCGTTCGGACCGGCGATCGACAGGCCGAGAAGCGAAAGACCGAGTGCTTCGAGCCGGACCGAGCCGTCCTTCGGCAGCAGTCCTTCGAACCAGCGCATGTGATAGGCTTCGGCAATGCCGGAGCCGATGAGAAGGAAATCCCCCTCGCCCAGCTTCGCCAGCGTGAAATCGCCAATCAGCTTGCCGTCGTGCTTCAGCATCGGAGCCAGCGTCATCCGACCTACGGCCGGAATGCGGCAGCTCAACAGCCGATCGAGGAAAGCTTCCGCTCCTGGTCCCTTAATCGAATATTTGGCAAAGCCGGAGGTCTCCATCAGGCCGACGCTCTCGCGCACCGCCCTGGCTTCGGCGCCGACGACATCGAAGTCGTTGGAGCGGCGCCAGGAGAATTGGTCGAGCTCACCCTGCGGCGCGAACCACAGGGCCTGCTCGAGACCATAATAAGCGCCGAATACGCCGCCGGCTTGTTTCAGCTTATCGTAGATCGGCGTCGTCAGCAGCGGACGAGCGGCCGGCAGCTCCTCGTTAGGATAGCGGATCGAGAAGCGACGGGCATAGTTCTCGCGTACCTTGGCATTCGTATAGGCGAGCGTCGCGTAGTCGCCATAGCGCGAAACGTCCATGGCGAAAACGTCGAAGCCCGGATCGCCGTAAATCATCCAGTTGGCGAGTGCGAGCCCCACACCGCCGCCCTGGCTGAAGCCGGCCATGACAGCGCAGGCCGACCAATAGTTCCTCAAGCCACGCACGGGGCCGACGAGCGGATTGCCATCAGGCGAAAAGGTGAAGGGGCCGTTGATGATCTTCTTGATGCCGGCATTGTTGAAGGCCGGGAAATGGCGGAAGCCGACTTCCAGTTCCGGCGTGATCCGCTCGATATCCTCGGCCAGCAGCTCGTGACCGAAATCCCAGGGCGTCGTCACCGGCGACCATGGACGGCAGGCCTTTTCATAGGTGCCCATCAGCATGCCCTGCCGCTCCTGGCGCAGATAGATCTCGCCATCGAAGTCGACGCAGTGCATCAGCTCCTTGCCCGTCGTCTTGTTGAAGTCGATGACCTCGGGCATGTCCTCGGTGATCAGATACATATGCTCCATCGCGAGCACCGGCAGCTCCAGCCCGACCATACGGCCGACTTCGCGCGCCCAGAGACCGGCGGCGTTGACGACATGCTCGGCGATGATCTCGCCCTGGTTGGTGATGACCCGCCAGGAGCCATCCTCGCGCTGTACGAGCTCTTCCACCTTGGTATGCAGGTAGATTTCCGCACCGTTCTTCTTGGCCGAGCGAGCATAGGCATGCGTGGTGCCATAGGGGTCGAGATGGCCTTCGACGGGGTCGTAAAGCGCGCCGACAAACTGATCGGGATCGAGAAGCGGCATCATTTCATGCGCTTCCTTCGGCGTCAGCAGCGTCGCTTCCAGGCCATTGTAGCGGCCCTTGGCGAGAATGGATTTCAGCCAGTCGAAGCGCTGCGGGGTGGCCGCCAACATCAGGCCGGAAGTGAGGTGCAGGCCGATGTCCTGGCCGGAATATTCCTCGATCTCCTTATAGAGCTCGACCGTATATTTCTGCAGCTTGGCAACGTTCGGATCGCCGTTGATCGTATGCATGCCGCCGGCAGCATGCCAGGTCGAGCCGGATGTCAGCTCGGAGCGCTCGAGCAGCACGACATCGGTCCAGCCGAATTTCGTCAGGTGATAGAGCACCGAACATCCGACGACACCGCCACCGATGACGACGACCTTGGCATGGCTTTTCATTGGGAATCCCCTGTTTTCGGCACGAAGCCGCCGGGTGTCTTCCCGCGCGACCGACCGTATTTGAGAGGAAACCTAGAGACTATCCGAGAGACCAAATAGCCCGAACTGCGAAACCAATATGTCTGTTTGCGCCATCGCAATTGTTCGGATCGCGCCATCGGCTATCGACGGCAACGGCCGGTCGGTAAGGCGCTCGACCTCCGCCGCCACGAGGCTTTTCAGTCGGCGAAACCGGCCGTGAGCGCGAACTCCCGCCCCATCTCCATGATCTCTTCGAAGACACTGCCGGCATAGGAGCGCGGCACGATGATTTCGAAATGATCCGGACCGGTCCGGGCAACATTGACGCTGACATGGCAGCACAGCATGTTGGCCGACTGCCCCTCGGCAAAGACCTGCGGATGCAGATCGACAGCCACGCATTTGGCAAGGATACGGCGAACGCTCGGGCCGGAGATGCGAAGCAGCACGCGACCGTCGCTCTGCTCGAAGAAGGAGGTCCGGGCGGGATCGAGCGTGAAAAGATCTCGTGCCACGCTATCGGCACCGAGCGTCTCCGACACCACGAACCATTCCCTCGGCCCGACATCGCGAACCGATACATCCTTCAATGCCTTCAGGCTTGCCAGAATACCGTCTTGATCGCCGGCCCTGGCGAGCACAGAGAAGATGGCCGGATGACGCACGACGGCGAGATGATTCGGATTGGCGGCAGCTTCGAAGCCGGAAATATGATCTTCCAGCACATGCCTGTTCTGAAACGCGACGCTCATCAATCCATCACCCCAAAAGCTTCTTGTTGTCGGGATCAACGAAAATTGGGCTGCAAACCTCTGCTGCCACTTCCTCACCCCGCAATCCGTCCCAGACGACCACGCGTTCGCCGATGCGTTCCCGGCCCGACTTCAGGAAAGCCAGCGCGATGGAATGGCCGAGCGTCGGCGAGAAGCACGCTGAGGAAACATGCCCCTGATCGTTCACCGTCGAAGGTCTCGCGCCTTCCTTCAAAATATGCGCGCCAGCGTGAATTTCCTTGGCCGTATCAATCGGCTTCAAGCCCACAAGCTGGCCGCGGTCGGCGGCAGTCAGGCCGAAGCGGGTAGATAGCCGCTTGCCAATGAAATCCGGCTTCTGCGTCGACATCATGCGGCCAAGCCCGACATCGTCGGGCGTGGTGCGACCATCGAGTTCGTTATGAGTGACATGCCCCTTCTCGATACGCAGCACGTTGAGCGCTTCGACGCCATAGGGGCAGATGCCATGCGCCTTGCCGGCCTCCATGATGGCATCAGCCACCGTCTCGCCATAGCCGGCCGGCACCGCGAGTTCATAGGCGAGCTCGCCCGAGAAAGAAATGCGGAACAGGCGTGCCCTGAGCCCCCCCTTCAGCATGATTTCGGCTGCAGCAAGGAAGGGGAAGAACGCGTCGGAGATATCGTCTTCCACGATCTGCTCCAGCACCAGCCGCGCCTTCGGGCCGGCAATCGCCATCTGCGCCCATTGATCGGACGAGGACACGAAGCGAACGTCGAGCTGCGGCCAAAGCGTCTGGGCGCAGAATTCCATATGCGTCATCACCTCGCCGGCCATCGCCGTCGTGGTCGTCATGAAGAAATGGTCAGGCGTCAGCCGGCTCGTCGTGCCGTCATCGAAAACCATGCCGTCTTCGCGCAGCATCAAGCCATAGCGCGCCTTGCCGATCGGTAGTTTCAGGAAGGCGTTGGAATAGAGGCGATTGAGGAACTCAGCCGCATCCTTGCCGAAAATCTCGATCTTGCCGAGAGTCGACACGTCGCAGATCCCAACATTGTTGCGGACGTTTAGGACTTCGCGGTCCACACTGTCGCGCCAGCCCTTCTCGCCCGGTCGGGCAAACCAGGACGAACGATACCAGAGGCCGGCCTCGACGAAGCTCGCGCCATTCTTCTTCGCCCATCCATGCAGCGGCGATTCCCGAACCGGCTGCGCATGCTTGTCGCGTGCGGTTCCCGCCAGCGCACCGAAGGACACTGGCGTGTAGAAGGGCCTGAATGTCGTAGTGCCGACGGCGGCCGGGCTGACGCCGCGCATGCCGGCGATGATGCCGGCGGCGTTGACATTGCCAAGCTTGCCCTGATCCGTCGCCATGCCGCTTGTCGTATAGCGCTTGGCATGCTCCACATGGCCGAAGCCTTCGCGCAGCGCGAGGCCAAGATCCTTGGTATGGACGTCGTTCTGGAAGTCGACGAATGCCTTGTCTTTCGCGCCCGGCACATGCCAGATCGCCGCGAAGGATGGATCGTACTCGCCATCAACTTCAAGCAAATCTTCCGCATGAGCCGTGCGGCCCAGGCTTTCGATGACCCCTCGCGCCTTCTGCGCGCCATCGGCGAGGCAGCCGGAAACGCTCTCGATACCCGCAGCCGAACCGGCAATCTCCAGCTCGCCAGAGATGATCGGTGCGATGAAGGCCTGCTTCTCGTCGGACCAGACCGGCTTGGCACCCCGCTGGCAGGCAAGATGGATGATCGGTGACCAGCCACCCGACATGGCCAGCGCATCGCAGGCGATCAGCTCATCCAGCCCGCCGCGGTCTGCAATGACGCCACTGATGCGATATTTGCCTTTGGTCGCGTGGACGCTTGCCGCATGAACCACGCGCACGCCTTGAGGAGCAACATCGGCCGACGCGGCTCGCGTGTCGAGGATTGCCGAAATCTCCACGCCTGCAGCGGCGAGATCGGCGGCAGTTCGGTATCCGGAGCCGCCATTGGTGAAGACGGTAACCTTCTGCCCGGCAACGACGCCATAGCGATTGAGATAACTGCGCATGGCACTGGCCATCATCACGCCCGGGCGATCATTGCCGCCGAACACCAGCGGTCGCTCTTCGGCGCCCGAGGCAAGGATGGCGCGCTTGGCGGCGATGCGCCAGAGCCGCTCCACCGGCAGGTCGGCCGATGGCATCGCCACATGCTTCTGCACCTTCTCGACGGCACCGAAAACATTGCCATCATACCAACCGAATACGGTGGTACGCGGCATCAAGGTGACGTTCTCGAAGCTCTGCAATTCCTCAAGCGTCGCCTGCACGAAAACGTCAGCGGAAGCGCCGCCGATCGTCAGCTTTTCCGACAATAGCGAGCCGCCAAGTCTAAAGCCTTCGTCGGCCAATACGACACGCAAGCCGGCGCGGGCGGCGGTCAGAGCCGCCATTAGCCCCGCCGGACCGGAGCCGATCACGAGCAGGTCGCAATGCGCCCAGGCCTTCTCGTAACGGTCCGGATCGGCCTGCATGACCGCCTTGCCGAGGCCGGCAGCACGTCGGATCAGCGGCTCATAGACCTTTTCCCAGAAGGCAGCCGGCCACATGAAGGTCTTGTAGTAGAAGCCAGCGCCGAGGAAGGGCGAGAACAACCCATTGATCGCGCCAAAATCATACTTCAGCGACGGCCAGCGGTTCTGGCTCACCGCACTCATGCCCTGATAGAGCTCGGCGACGGTAGCACGCGTATTCGGCTCGGTCCGGCCATCCTTGCCGATGGTGACGAGCGCGTTGGGCTCCGCCGAACCGGCCGTCAGGATGCCGCGCGGCCGATGATATTTGAAGCTGCGGCCAACCAGTATCTGGTCATTGGCGAGCAGGGCGGCGGCGAGTGTGTCGCCTTCCAGACCCTTCATTTCCTTGCCGTCGAACTGGAAGGACAGTGGGCGGCTGCGATTGACGAGACCGCCGCTCGACAGACGATAAGAGGTCATCGCGCCGCCTCCTTTGCCTTGTCCTCGGCATCGGTAACGGAAAAGACCTCGTGCGTGACATTGCTGCGCTCGACGACCAGCCAGCGGCGGCATCCGGCGCTATGATGCCAATATTCCTCAATCCGGCCGCGCTCGTTGTCTCGGATGAAGACGTAGCGGTTCCAGTCCTCATCCGGCGCGGTCGGCACCGGCCGGACGACGGAGGCCGAGCCGCGAATGGAGAATTCTTCCTTGGGTCGCACGCCGCAATGCGGGCAGTTGATCAAGCTTGCCATTGGTATTGTGCCCTCAATGCAGGTTCGGCTGCGGACCCTTGCCGCCTTCGTCGATCGCAAAGCCACGCTCGAAACGGTCAAGCCGCAGAAGGCGGCTGACCTCATGGCTCTCGCCCCTGGCGATCAGATGCGCGAAGCAGAAGCCCGAGGCCGGCGTCGCTTTGAAGCCGCCATAGTTCCAGCCGCAGTTCAGATAGAGATTTTCGATGGGCGTGCGATCGATGATCGGCGAGCCGTCCATGCTCATATCCATCACGCCGCCCCAGGTGCGCAGCACACGGACGCGCGACAGACCGGGGATAAGCGCCACCCCCTCCTCCATCGTATGCTCGACGGTCGCAAGATTGCCGCGCTGCGCATAGGAGCTGTAGTAATCGATATCGGCGCCGAAGACCAAGCCGCCCTTGTCGGATTGGGATATATAGAAGTGTCCCGCGCCATAGGTGATGACATTGTCGATAACAGGCTTCAGCCCTTCGGAAACGAAAGCCTGCAGCACATGCGTTTCGATCGGCAGCTCCAGGTCAGCCATATTGCCGAGAATCGACGTATGACCTGCGGCCGCAAGCGCCAGCTTGTTGCAGCCGATGAAGCCGCGGTTGGTTTCGACCCCCGTCACAGCACCGCCCTCGTCGCGGCGAATGCCGATCACCTCGCATTGCTGGATGAGATCGACCCCGCGGCTGTCGGCGCCGCGCGCATAGCCCCAGGCAACCGCATCGTGCCGCGCCGTGCCGCCGCGGCGCTGCAAAAGGCCGCCGAGGATCGGAAAGCGGGCATGATCGAAATTCAGATAGGGCATCATCCGGCGGACCTGCTCGCGATTGAGCAGTTCCGCATCGACGCCGTGCATGCGCATGGCATTGCCGCGCCGGGCATAGGCATCGCGCTGGCCATCGGAATGGAACAGATTGACGATGCCGCGCTGGGACACCATGGCATTATAATTGAAATCCTGCTCAAGCCCTTCCCACAGCTTCATCGAGAATTCGTAGAAGGGTTCGTTGCCGGGCAGCAAATAATTGGAACGGATGATCGTCGTGTTGCGGCCGACATTGCCGGAGCCGATATAGCTCTTTTCCAGCACTGCGACATTGGTAATGCCGAATTCCTTGGCGAGGTAATAGGCAGTTGCCAGGCCATGTCCGCCGCCGCCGACGATGATCACGTCATAATGTGGTTTCGGCTCCGGCGTCCGCCACACCGACTGCCAATGGCGATTGCCTGAAAACGCCTGTTTTAGAAGCTGATAAGCCGAATAACGCATGCATTCATCCTGATCACTACCCGGCCGCACATTCGCATATGCAATAAAAACGACAAGTCCCGAAAGAGCGAAAAAGCTTCGCAAACAGAACATGATCTTTTCCGAATGCGCAGTGATGGACGGTATCTGCTGCGGAAGGGATACATGGCCGGCCTGCCAAAAGACCTGCCTTCCGGGCCGCTGTTGCTAAACCCTCGCGCAAGCGCTATGGCCAGGAAAGCCGGGGGCATCGGAAGTCTAAACTTCGCAATCGCAACTTCTTATATATTCTTATATATAATGTCCGGAGAGTTTAGGCGCGGACTGCGCGCGGAAGACGAAGAAGCACATGCTTGCAACATTTGAAAAGGCGGCACTCGAGGCAGGAAAGGCCATCCTGGAGGTCTATCGTGCCGGCTATTCCGTTGCGTTAAAGCAGGACATGAGCCCCGTCACACTGGCCGACGAGCGGGCCGAACACATCATTCTCAGACACCTCGAGCGCGATTTTCCGCATATCCCGGCCATTGCCGAAGAGCAGGTTTCAGCCGGCAAGATTCCGGATGTGCGCGGCCGCGCCTTCTTTCTCGTCGACCCGCTCGATGGCACCCGAGAGTTCATCGAGCATCGCGATGAATTCACCGTCAACATCGCCTATATCGAAGACGGTATTCCCCTCATCGGCATCGTCTACGCACCGGCGCTCGGCGTCGCCTTTACTGGCGAGCCCGGCAGGGCGCGCAAGCTGATGGTGGACAAGTATTTTGCCATTACTAGCCGCGTCAATATTGCGGTGCGTGAACCGCCGGCCAAGCTGACGGCGCTTGCCAGCCGCTGCAATAGCAATGCGAAAACCGAAGGCTTTCTCACCGACAATGCGGTTTCTGGCTGTACATCGATCGGTTCGTCGCTGAAATTCTGCCTGCTCGCTGAGGGCAAGGCAGATGTCTATCCGCGTTTTGGCCGGACCATGGAATGGGATACGGCAGCCGGCGATGCCGTGTTGCGGGCGGCGGGCGGCAAGACCGTCACAGTCGAGGGTGGCCTTCTGACCTACGGCAAGACCGACCAGTACGCGGACGCCGACTTCGCCAATCCGCACTTCATCTGCTGGGGCGGACAGAAGCACGGCGTCTCGGCGTAAGTTTATTTTTGCAAGTAAAAACAATTCCTGCAGCTTTTCTTGAGCGCGCCAGTAGCGGAGCGGACCGGCTAATTTCGGCCCGAAAGCGTAAGTTTTCACTGACAAAAAATCATAGAATGAATGCGATCTTCCCTGAAATAACAGGGGCTTTTGCGCATTTTTCTCAGGCGAAACATACGCAAATCAGCACTTCGCCACATTGATTAAAATTATTAGCAAAGTCTTACCATGTGCTTAGGCAATTTTTAAATGTGGCAAGCTAGAGTGCCACACGTGGTCTTGAGTGTGTGTAGAGAGTCCAATGACCGAAATGATACGTCCCCGAGTGAAGTATGTCATCGGCCCCGATGGCAGCCCGCTGACGATAGCAGACCTTCCGCCGCCGAATACGCGCCGCTGGGTCATTCGTCGTAAAGCTGAGGTTGTCGCCGCCGTGCGTGGTGGTCTGCTCAGCTTGGAAGAAGCCTGCGAACGTTATACGTTGACCGTCGAAGAGTTCCTCTCCTGGCAGTCGTCCATCAATACCCATGGCCTTGCCGGCCTCCGGACGACCCGCATACAGCAGTATCGCCACTGACAGCAGCGACAGCACCACCTTTATTCTATTTTGTGTTCGGGCCTCTTTTCTTGCGAAAGAGGCCCGAATTATTTTATTGAAAGGCGCCCGCGCATTGCTCGCCTCGCCTACGCTAAAGGGCTTGGCCGGTCCGTATTTTCGACATCAACCTAAACGGAGACGGTCCGTTAATAATCTCGATGGTTGGCAGACGCCGGAGCACATGCAATCCTCGTTGCATCAGATGCGACAAGGGAGAAAATCATGGATATCCGCAACGAAAACAATGCATCCGGCGGCCGTTATGTTGCAACGGTCGAAGGCCACGAGGCGGAGATGACCTTTTCCCGCACGTCTCCCAGGCTGATCATCGTCGATCATACCGGCGTGCCGGATGCCCTGCGTGGCAAGGGAGTCGGCCAGGCGCTGGCGCTTCACGCCGTCGAAGAGGCGCGGCGTGGCGGCTGGAAAATCATCCCGCTCTGCCCCTTCTTCAAGGCTCAGGCGCAACGTCATGATGACTGGCGCGACGTCGTCAATCTCTAAAACGCGGTGCTTTAAGCACGGCAGCACGCGCGCATCGCATGACCAAGCGGAACAAAATCCGTCCAATCGGTCGGATTATCTTCGAAAACGCAAAAGCCGCGCATGGCCGGCCCCGTCACGGCCAGTCATGCGCAGCCTTCATGCGCTTCCATCATACTCTTCGCATTCCGAAGATAAGCTCCGTACCGGAACGCAATCATGCTTGATCCGAAGGAGAAGACGGAATTGCGATCTCAGGCGCGTGCCCGCGCCGGACCCGAACCATCACGCTCTTCAAGCGCTGCGGCCTTGGCATATTCGGCCTGCATTTCCTCAAGCGAATTTTCCAGCGCCTCTTCCTGAACCTGCAGCTCCCGGATCGACACCTGCAGATTGTCCGCACGCTGGCGGGCAGCCTTGGCAAAGGTCGGGTAGGCAAAATGGCTCGGATCGGAAATGCCGGACTTCTTCTCCTCGACGACGATCTGGCTTTCCAGTTCCTTCGTCATGCGGTCAAATTCCGCCATCATCATCTGCAGCTGCTGCAGCTGACGGCGTTTTTCGTTCACCTGAAACTCTTTCAGGCGAACAAGGCTCTCACGTGACTTCATACGCATTACTCCCGTGATGCGAGACCCCGGCTCTCGATATTCCCGTTCGCCGAACCGCTTTGAGACGGCTTGGTTAAAAAAATTTCCAGCGGTCTTAATAAAAGCCTACCGCTGGTAACCTTTCGTTTACGGGCATCGTTAATGATAGGCGCAATGATTTAAGGCTCGGTAAATGTTGTGGTCGGAATTCGACATGTCGGCATTGGTGAGTCAGATGAATCACTTGGCGTTGGTTGTTAATGCAATACTTTAGGAGTCGATTTTACTGATTGTCGTTGGAAAACAGTGCAATGGAAAAATTATTTAATAAATTCGATACGACTTGCCAGAGTGAATCAGAATTTGTTAACCATTGCATGGCAGCTTCCAAATCAAGCAGTGATTTGATCGGTATCGCGTTAAGGGGCTGACGACCTTTCGGCGGCGGTAAAGGGGACAATTATGCGGGTTCTACTCATTGAAGACGATAGCGCGACAGCGCAGAGCATCGAGCTGATGCTCAAATCCGAAAGTTTCAACGTCTATACCACCGATCTCGGTGAAGAAGGCGTCGATCTCGGAAAGCTCTACGACTACGACATCATCCTTCTCGATCTCAACCTTCCCGACATGTCCGGCTACGAAGTGCTGCGCACGCTGCGCCTCTCGAAGGTCAAGACGCCGATCCTCATCCTCTCCGGCATGGCCGGCATCGAGGACAAGGTTCGCGGCCTCGGCTTCGGCGCCGACGACTATATGACCAAGCCTTTCCACAAGGATGAGCTGGTCGCCCGCATCCACGCCATCGTCCGCCGTTCCAAGGGCCATGCCCAGTCTGTCATCATGACCGGCGAGCTCATCGTCAACCTCGACGCCAAGACCGTCGAAGTCGGCGGTCAGCGCGTGCATCTGACCGGCAAGGAATATCAGATGCTGGAGCTGCTCTCGCTGCGCAAGGGCACGACGCTCACCAAGGAAATGTTCCTCAACCACCTCTATGGCGGTATGGACGAACCGGAACTGAAGATCATCGACGTCTTCATCTGCAAGCTCCGCAAGAAGCTGGCAAATGCCGCCGGCGGCGCCAACTACATCGAAACGGTCTGGGGCCGCGGCTATGTGCTGCGCGAGCCCGACAGCAGCGATTTCGCCGAAAGCGCCTGAGCCGCCTCCCCGCCTTTACCGCCGTCACACAGAAATCCCGCCTTTCGAGGCGGGATTTTTTGTTGGCGTCAGCGCAGCGCAAAATAATAGCCGCCTCGAAGGGCGGCTAATCCTTGTTTCTATGTGTCTCGTTGAAATCAGGCGGCCGCGGCGCGATTGCCGAAGATGGCCGTAAGAATTTTGCGATCGAATGGCTTCAGCAGAAAATCCGTTGCGCCCGCGCGCTTTCCGGCCATCAGCTTGCGAAGGTCGGCCTCGATAACGCAGTAATAGATCTTTACGTCCTTGCCATCGGGCATGGCGCGGATGCTGGCGATGAGCTCGAGTGCCCCTTCCATGCCGGCATCGACGATCAGATAATCTGGCATTTCGGCCTGGCAGCGCATCAGCGCTTCGCGCGCATCTCCGGCTTCGCTCACGAGAAAATCCAGCTCGGACAGGATTCGTTTGCCGACCTTGCGTACGACATCCGATGTATCCGTTATCATGAACCGCTGCATGTGTGAGCTCCCTGGCATCAGCCGCCATCATCGATGCCGGCTTCAAATTGAAACGATAGGAGCAGCAAGCTAAGGATTCGTTACCGCTACATTATCAATTGAGCGGACAACTCAAAGATTGCACAGAATTTTCGATACACGAAAAGATAAGCCCGCAGCCGATGACCGACTGCGGGCTAACACATCAATGAATCGAGCCGCTTACTCCGCGGCTTGGGCAGCCATGGTCGCTACGAAGGTTAATTCCTCCGGAGTCGCATTGTAGGAGAGCTCCATGCCGCTCTCCTCGGCCAGCAGCACCGTGTAATAGGGCTGGATCGAGTGAGCATCGATGGCTTCCTCCAGCGTGCCGGAGCAAATCTCGGCGAACTTCGGTGGTATTCGCATCAGCCGACCCTTGGCGGTGATCGTGAACTTTGCCTCGAATTCGGGATTTTCGAGTGTCACCTCGATATTGCCGCCGCGCGGAATGGCGCCATAGGCAACGAGGAAGAGATTGAGCAGCAGCTTCACGCGGTTCTTGGCGATGATCGCGCGCGGACCGACCCAGCTAACCTCGGTCTTCTTCTCGGCGGCGGCGAAATCCTTGGCGGCCCGCTCCGCCTCGCCGGTGTCGATCGACGCGCCGACCGAACCGGACGCGCCAAAGGCAAGACGCGCGAATTTGAGGCGGACGGAAGCGTTGAGCGCACTGGTGCGGATCAGATCCATCGCATCGGCGTCGGCACCACCCTCGTCGAGCAGCTCCAGGCCATTGTTGATCGCCCCGACCGGCGAGATCACGTCATGGCAGACGCGGCTGCACAGCAGCGCGGCCAGATCCGGTCCGGTCAAAGTGAGATTGGGATTTTTCGACATTCATTGTCTCCTGAATGCTGACAGGGCAAAGCGAGTAGTTCCACCTTGCCACGGTAAGGTTGCTCGAGGGTTTCGCAGCCAGTGTACCGCGCGCCATAATGACACCATATTTGGTAAACCGATTGTTAAGACCATCGACGCAAAATGCATTCATCACCATCAGACTTTTTCGCACGCGATTCGTCCTGCGAGAGATGGGCGAAATGGTCTGAAAAAATGGGGGCGTGCCATGCATGGCGCATTCAGGCGAATGCGTCGCCTATTCGTCCCTGTTGCACCGACCATGATGAACGGAAGACTTCCATGCGCTATGAATTCCTGAAGAGAATGCCAAGCCCCGGCACCAGAACGCTCGGCCTCGGCCTGATTCTGGCCATTGTCGCATTTGTGAGTTTCGCGTTGCCGGCCCGTCAGGCCGCTGCCGCGCCCACCAATCAATATTCGGCTCAGGAAATCGTCGATGCCGGCCACTCCTTCTTCGGCTCCACCAGCGGCGGCCTTGCCAAGGTGGTCGAGCGCGCCTTCCAGCAGTATGGCCTGCCGAATGGCTACATCCTCGGTCAGGAAGGTTCCGGCGCGTTCCTCGCAGGCCTGACCTACGGCGAAGGCCAGCTCAACACCAAGAATGCCGGCGAGCATCCGCTCTACTGGCAGGGACCATCGCTCGGCTTCGACTACGGCGGCCAGGGCACCCGCGTCATGATGCTGGTCTATGATCTGCCGAGCATCAACAGCGTCTACACCCGCTTCGGCGGCGTCAGCGGCCAGGCATTCGTGGTTGCCGGCTTCGGCATGACTGTCCTGAAGAACAACAACATCGTGCTCGTTCCGATCCGCACCGGCCTTGGCGCACGCCTCGGCATCAACATGGGCTATCTCAAAGTCACGCCGAACCCGACCTGGAATCCTTTCTGAACCGATCCTCTGATACGATCTCCCAAGCAGCGCACGCCTTGGCCCGCTTCAGTTGCGGGCCTTTTCTTTCCGCAAAACCGGCTCCGCGCCGATAAACCATATCCGCGTTAAAAGCTTGCCCGCATGGCTAACCCATGATTAATCATTTTATCGATATCGAACATAACTCCAGGATACTGGCTGCGTCGTGATTCAATTTGCTCTCTTGTTCGGATTGGGCTTTCTGACGGCCGCTCTACTGGTCTTTCTCATCGCGCCGGCAATCCATCGTCGCATCGTCTGGTTCACCGAGAAACGCTTGAAGGCGACCATGCCCTTGAGCCCGCAGGAAGTGCGCGCGCAGAAAGACATGGCGCGCGCGCTCTTCGCAGCCGAAAACGCGCGGACCGAACATGCCCTGACGCAGGAGCGTGACAAGACCGTTGCGCTGCAGATTCAGAATAGCAAACTTCAGCAGGAAGCGAGCCGGCTCTCCGCCGCAAGCGGGGAGCTGCAGACGCGCATCGACGATCTGGAGGTGGAGGCAGGCGAACTGCGCTCGCGTCTGCGCCAGGAAGAGAGCTATATCAGCCAGCTGAAATCGAGCATCCACGCGGCCGAGCAGGCCAGCGCCGAGAAAGAGGCGGATATTGACAGCCTGCGCAAACGGATGACGAAAATGGGTGCTGATGCCGACAATCTCAGGATCGATCTGGCAGCCCGCGAAACCGAGATCGAGAGTCTCAAGCTGCGCATCAACACATTACGCGACGAGCGCAATACGCTGCGCCAGGAGCTGAATGCGGCAAGCCTGCGCGCCGCAGATGCCGAACAATCGCTGCGCCAGGAAAGCGACAAGAACAAGCGGCTTGAGGAACGCCTCAACCGCGAGATTGCCGGCAGCGCCGACAAGGAAACCGCGATCGAACGCCACGCCCAGGATGTCGTTCGCCTGAGGGAGCGGCTGGAGGCTGCCATCAAGGAATCGAAGGAAGCCGGCAAGGCGCTGCGCGCCGCTGGCCTCACACCGCCGAAGAGGGCCACAAGAACGCCGAAACTCGCTGCCGCATCGATAATTGCGGGCAGCGCCGGTGAGCAAGGAACCATAAGCGAGCCGCCGCAGATGGCGGAACCGGAACGAAAAGTGGAAGACGAAATCGCCCAGATGACGGAAGAGGTTCGCAATCGTGCGGCGGCCCTATCGGACCGCCTGCTGAAGGCCCGCACGCCAGCGCATGACGATGCCATGCGCGAGGAGATTGCCAAGATCGCCGCCAGCATGGTGGCGCTGACGGCACTCAAGGAAGGCGACGGCTCGCCGATCTTCGATCTCCTGCCGAAAGATCAGGAGCCCGCCGAACCCGGCGCGCGCATCAGCCTAGCCGACCGCGTCGCCGCCATACTGCCGAAGCATCCATAAGCTCCAGGGAGCAACCCGCTCAGATGCGCCCGTTCTTCGCGGCCATCTCGAAAAGGGCGATGCCGCTCGCCGTCGCGACATTGAGGCTATCCAACCCCGGCGCCTGCGGAATCCGCACACTGCCGAAGGCGGAGAGAATGCTTTCCGGCAAGCCTTCCCCTTCCGTGCCGACCACGAGCGCCATACGCTCCGAAGCCGGGACATCGCGAATATCGACCGCCCCTCGCGGCGACAGGCTCCAGATCGCAAAGCCGCGCTCGACAAGCCCCGCAAGCAGCTGAACGCCGCTTGATTGCCGGCGATAGGGCACGGTCAGGATCGATCCGACCGAAACCCGCAGCGCTTTGCGATAAAGCGGATCGCAACAGCTTTCGTCGAGCAGCACCGCAGCCGCGCCGAAGGCCGCGGCATTGCGGAACATCGAGCCCATATTGTCATGATTGGAAATGCCGCAGCCGACGAGCACCAGCGACTGCTTTGGGAGGCGGTCGAATAGGCCGCTCGTCTCGTCTTCAGCTGTTCTTCGCCCCAGGGCCAGAACACCACGATGGAGATGGAAGCCGACAATACCATCGAGCACCTCGGCTTCGGCGACGTAGATCGGGACATCCGCTGGGAAGGTGTCGATGATATCGCTCAACCCGGCCACGCGGTTTTTGAGCAGCAGCACTTTCTCAGCGAGGAAATCCCCGGCTGCCGCATGCGCACCGGCGAGAAGCCGCAGCACGACGGTCCCTTCCGCTATGAACTGGTTCTCCCGACCTGTCAGATCGCGTTCGCGGATATTGCGGAATTCGGCGATACGCGGATCGTCAGGATGCGTAATCTCGATGAGCCGCGCGCTCGTCATCGTCATGCCATCAGTTGGACAGCGATATGGTCGCCACGATGCGGCCGATACCATAGTCGAAGACGATAGCCTGACGCTGGCCGCTGGCAAGCGTACCGTAGAACAGCACCTGATTGCCCGAGAGCGCCGTGGACTGCACCGTGAAGCCCGCCGGCAGTAACGCCGTCACCGCAACCGGGGCATCGGACGGGATGCCGGACGCCGCCTGCCCCGCGGGCTTCGCCGCTGGCTTCATCGTCTTGTAGACAACGGCGCCGAACACGGCCATAAGGCTCACCACCATGACGGCCGCGGAGACGATCTGCAGGCGGATCATCTTGCGTCGGACTTTCTCCAGGGCCGGATCGAGGGGCTTTTCCTCTTGATCGTCTGGCTCGAGATTCGTCATCGATGCGTCCTTGCTTCCAGTAGAGCGCTTTGTGCGCCGGAGAATATGTTTGAGCGACCCCTTTAAAGAAGCCGCGGACAATAGAAAAGTCCTAACCGCCGATGAAAATGCCGAAGGACGGTTGGATTCATGGCTGACGGCCGAGATCGGCGAGGAATTTTCCCGCAGCCGCGTGCAAGGACTCATCAAGGATGGCGCCGTTACGCTGAAGGGCGCAGCGGTAACAGACGCCAAGCGCAAGGTGCGCCCTGGCGACGTCTACGAGATCACGTTGCCCGAACCGGAGGACCCGACGCCGCAGGGCGAGGATATCCCGCTCGACGTGCTCTATGAGGACGACGATGTCATCGTCATCTCCAAGCCGGCCGGGCTGGTCGTTCATCCCGCAGCCGGCAACTGGACGGGCACGCTGGTCAATGCGCTGATCCACCATTGCGGCGACAGCCTTTCCGGTATTGGCGGCGTCCGCCGCCCAGGCATTGTGCACCGGCTGGACAAGGATACGACTGGTGTGATGGTTGTCGCCAAGAATGATGTTGCCCACCGGCACCTCTCCCTGCAATTTGCCGACCACGGCCGGACAACTTCCCTCGAGCGCGCCTATCAGGCGATCGTCTGGGGACGTCCCCGCCAGCTCGTCGGCACCATCGATGCCCCTCTCGGCCGGTCGAGCAGCGACCGCACGCGCCGCGCCGTCAAGCGTCCGGATTCGCAGGATGCCGACGAGGCGATCACGCATTACGAGGTGCTGGAGCGTTTCCATGAGACACCGGACGCAACCGCCCTCGCCTCATTGATCGAGTGCCATCTGGAAACCGGCCGAACGCATCAGATCCGCGTGCACATGGCGCATATCGGCCACCCGCTGCTCGGCGACGCCGTTTACGGCGGCGGCTTCAAGACCAAGGCCAATCTCCTGCCGGAAGCCGCAAAACAGGCCGTCCATCGTTTCACGCGCCAGGCACTGCATGCCTATATGCTGCAATTCGAGCATCCACGCACGGGTGAGGTCATGCATTTCGAGGCGCCGTTGCCTGAGGATATGGAAGAATTGGTGGCGGCGCTCAGGGAATAGCCGAACATCACAATGACTGGACGCCAGCCCCCTCCCGCCCTATAATATCGTGTATGAAGGACCGAAGTCCGAGCGCCTGTGCTGGCCGAAAACGCGACCGCGTTTGGGAGGTCGATATGGCCGCGCCACATGGCACCGGACAATTCGGGAGGGTAATCCCAAGGGCAATGTTCCGGCGAGACCTGCGGTCACGCCGCTATAACACTTGCGTGACCGCATCCTTGAATCACCGTTTCGCCGTACTTATCTTTACATTGGTTGAGTGCGGGGTCCTCGGACCCGTACGCCTTGGTCCGCTTCGCAGAAGGCGCGCAAAATACGCCCCCAGAAGGAACCAAATCTCGAATAGGAGGGTGCACAATCATGGCCCGTAATACCTTACCGTCCATCGCTGCCGGAGAAGCCGGCCTCAATCGTTATCTCGACGAGATCCGCAAGTTCCCCATGCTGGAACCGCAGGAAGAATACATGCTCGCCAAGCGCTATGCGGAACATGCCGACCGTCAGGCTGCGCATAAGCTCGTCACCAGCCATCTGCGCCTCGTGGCGAAGATCGCCATGGGTTACCGCGGCTATGGTCTGCCGATCGGCGAAGTCGTATCGGAAGGCAATGTCGGCCTGATGCAGGCTGTGAAGAAGTTCGACCCGGAACGCGGTTTCCGTTTAGCAACATACGCCATGTGGTGGATCAAGGCCTCGATCCAGGAATATATCCTGCGCTCGTGGTCGCTCGTAAAGATGGGGACGACTGCCAACCAGAAGCGCTTGTTCTTCAACCTGCGCCGCCTGAAGGGCCGCATTCAGGCCATCGACGACGGCGACCTGAAGCCCGAGCATGTCACCGAGATCGCCACCAAGCTGAACGTCTCGGAAGAAGAGGTCGTTTCGATGAACCGCCGCCTCTCCGGCGACGCTTCGCTGAACGCGCCGATCAAGGCTTCCGAAGGCGATTCCGGCCAGTGGCAGGATTGGCTCGTCGATGACCACGACAGCCAGGAAGACGTGCTGATCGAACAGGATGAGCTCGACACGCGCCGCCGCATGCTGGCGCGCGCCATGGGCGTCCTGAACGACCGCGAACGCCGCATCTTCGAGGCACGCCGCCTCGCCGACGAGCCGGTGACGCTGGAGGACCTGTCGTCCGAATTCGACATCAGCCGCGAACGCGTGCGACAGATCGAGGTTCGCGCCTTCGAAAAGGTGCAGGAAGCCGTTCAGAAGGATGCGCTGGAACGCGCCAAGGCGTTGCGTGTCGTCGAGGCGACCGCGTAACAGCTGCCGCTCAGAAGATTTGACGGATAAAAAAGGCGGGCCTAGAGCCCGCCTTTTGCATGTCATCGATGTCCGGTTGGTTTACTGGCCGCTTGAGGCAACGCCGCCGAGAGCCTGCCACTCCGCAATCGCCTTGTTGAAGGCATCCGTACCGGTCGGCCCCTTTTCCATGGTCAGAAGCGCGCGACGGCCATTGCGATAGACCACCGGAATATCGATCCAGTTGCGGCTCTTCAAAAGATCGAGATTGGTCTTGCGTGCATCCGGGAAATCATTGAGCGCGACCATGTAGACATCGTCGGTCACTTTGGCCGGTACCGCGATCAACGCATCGCCGCGATCCTGCTCGGTCGCCTTCAATGCGACGCGCTGGACGTTATCGATCGCCCCGCCTTCGAAATTCGGCGGCACCTGGAAGGCAAGCTCGATCAGATGGCTCGCCGGAAGCGAGGAGTCCGAATTCCGCGATACCGTGATCGTCGCGGTCAGGCCGCGATCCGGGACTGTGATGAGGCCCTGCACCGAAGGCTCAGGCCGGCCGTCAGACCCCTTGCCTTCCTGCAGCGACCAGGTGACCGTGCCCTGGAAAGCCGTGGGCGACGTCTGGCCGAGGCGCTCTTCATAAAGGAAAACCTTCTGCCCATCGGTTGCAGGAGCGGTCTGCTGCGTCACGGGCGGCGGCTGGTTGGCGGTCGCCTGTTGCTGCTGGCTGGCAGCGGGTGCCTGCTGATCCGTCGAGGCGGATGGCGTATTCGGCGCGGCAGTTGCGGGCGCCTGGGTCTGCGGAGCAGCGGTGCCGGCATTGTTGGCGGCCGGCTGCGTTGCCGCGGCGGCAGGTGCTGCAGAGGCAACATTCTGCTCGGCTACAGACTTGCCTTCCACGACGCCGGGCTGCCCGTTCGGAGCCGGCCCTTCGTCCTCTTCCGTGCCATTGGCCAGAAGACGCTGCGTGAACTTCGTATTGACCGTATTCGGGTCGCTGCCCAAAGCCGCAACATCCGTATTGCCGGCGCCTGCCGGCTGCTGAGCGGCCGTGTTGGTCTGCTGCGGCGCAGCCGCCTGCTGGGCGGGAGCTGCAGCTTTGCCGTTGCTCGGTGCATTGCTGCTTGCCGTATCCGAAGTCGCAGGTGTCGCATTCTTCGGAGCGGAACTGACGAGCTTCGTCACCATGTTGTTGAGCGCATCGCGATTCAGCCAGGCTGCATAACCGCCACCTCCGACGACTGCGAGGCCGACGAGCGTGACGATGATGCCGGTGACATTGATACGACGGCGCTTCGGCTCCATGCGGAAGCTGCGGCCCTGTAGCTTCGCTGCCATCGCCTGATCGAGATCGGGCGGAACAGCAGCGCCGCCGCCTCGTTCGTCTTCAGCACGCTTGTCGAAACCCGCAAGCTCCTTGAGCTCGCGCCAGCCGTCATTGGCGGCATCGGCCTCGGACGCCGGCTTCCTGGACGGATGCACATCCGCAAAGAGATCGACATCGTCGAAGGCATTTTCCGGCATCTGCCGAGCCGACTGCTGCGCCGGCTTGGGAGCAGCCGGTGCGGGCTGCATTTCCTCGAAGACATCCGCGTCCCAGGCAAAGCCGGTATTGGTGGCTGCCGCCTTCGCATTGACAGGTCCCTCGACGGGCTGACCGAAGGGTGCTTCCGCAAAGGCTGCGGCCGGCATGACCGGCTCGTTGTAGCGGGAGGCGGACGACTGGGACGCAGCATGGGAAGCCGGAGCATCCACCTCCGCCCAGATCTGCTCAACCTGGCTTATGACATCGTCAGCCGGCAGCGGCACGCGCGGCGCGGGGGCAGGCTCGGCAGTGACTGCCGGTGCCTCTTCTGGCTGGGGCTCGTTGCCATGCCCCTTCGGCTCTTCATGATAAACCGGCTCAGGAGCCGGCTCCTCGTGAACTTCGGCATGGTGTTCGACGCCGCCATGTTCAGCGGCCGGAGCATAGGGCTCCTCTTCGTGATGCGGTTCCCGCCATTCCTCTGCCGGCTGGTGCTCATGCGCATGATCCGGCTCGGCAGGTGCGGCCGGTTCCTCATAGGCATGCTGCCCGTGCTCGGCTTGCGCGACGCTGGGTTCTTCAGGGGCATGCACCTGGGCAGGAGCCTGTGCAGGCTCTTCTGCATGCGGCTCCGCATGTACTTCCTCGGTCACATGATGGTCCTGAACGGACTCGGCAGCGGTCTCTTCGTGCGGCACGGGCGCTTCGGCAACCGGCGGCTCCTCGCCGCCCGGCAGGGCCTCGGCATGTTCGGCCTCGACCTCGACGATCGCCGCTTCAAGCTTGTCGAGCTGGCGGCGCAGCATTTCCTCGGGCGGGCGCGGCTTCATGCTCTCGAGCTGCCGTTGCACGGCACCACGAGCTCGATCGTAAACCTTGACCCGCATCTCGGGAGTATTGTCCGTCAGGCCGTCAACGGCCCGTCGAATAACTGCTACAAAATCCGCCATCAGTACTTTCTCATGATGCCCGGTGTGCAGCCGGGCCGGGATTCGTCATAGATACGCAACTTTAGCCCTCAAAGGGGTCAGTCACAAGTATGGTGTCCTCGCGCTCCGGGCTGGTCGAAAGCAGCGCCACGGGCGCACCGATCAGCTCTTCCACCTGACGCACATATTTGATCGCCTGCGCCGGCAGATCGGCCCACTTACGAGCGCCGACGGTCGATTCCTTCCAGCCCTCGAGCGTGATGTAGACCGGCTCGACGCGGGCCTGCGCTGCCTGGCTTGCCGGCAGATAATCGATTTCCTTGCCGTCAAGCTTGTAACCGACGCAGATCTTCAGTTCGTCGAGGCCATCGAGCACATCGAGCTTGGTAAGCGCAATACCGGTGATACCAGAAGTCTTCACGGTCTGGCGCACCAGCATGGCGTCGAACCAGCCGCAACGGCGCGGACGGCCGGTATTGACGCCCACTTCGCGGCCGACCGTCGACAGGTGCTTGCCGATCTCGTCATGCAGTTCGCAGGGGAACGGCCCCTCGCCGACGCGGGTCGTATAGGCCTTGGTGATGCCAAGCACATAGCCGAGCGCTGTCGGACCGAGGCCCGAACCGGCGGCCGCCTGGCCGGCAACCGTGTTGGACGAGGTCACGAACGGATAAGTGCCGTGGTCGTTGTCCAGCAATGCACCCTGCGCACCTTCGAAGAGGATGCGGGCGCCGGCCTTGCGCTGCTCGTCGAGCAGGCGCCAAACTTGGTCGATATAGGGAAGTATATGCTCAGCAACAGAGCTCAGCTCGTTGTGCAAGGCATCGAAGGAGATTTCATCGACGCCCATGCCGCGGCGCAGCGCATTGTGATGCGTCAGCAGCCGGTCGATCTTGGCCGGCAGCGTTTCCGGCTCGGCAAGGTCGATGACGCGAATGGCGCGGCGACCGACCTTGTCCTCATAGGCCGGACCGATGCCGCGGCGCGTGGTGCCGATCTTCGTGCCGCTATTGGAAGCGGCATCTTCGCGCATGGCATCCAGATCGCGATGCAGCGACAGGATCAAGGGCGCATTCTCGGCGATGCGAAGCACGTCAGGCGTAACGGCAACGCCCTGGGCGCGCAGCTTTTCCACTTCGGCGACGAAGTGATGGGGATCGACCACGACGCCGTTGCCGATGACGCTGAGCTTGCCGCGCACGAGGCCGGAAGGCAAAAGCGCGAGCTTGTAGCTGACGCCATCGACGACAAGCGTATGACCGGCATTATGGCCGCCCTGAAAGCGTACAATCACATCGGCGCGTTCCGAAAGCCAGTCGACAATCTTGCCCTTGCCTTCGTCACCCCATTGCGAGCCGATCACTACAACATTCGTCATTTATCCATTCCCGCTTCCTGCGCGCGGCGGCGCGCCTTGCTCAAACCCGCGCATCTATAAAGCTTTGTTTTTGGGAAAGCGACCCTGTTGTCTCAGGAGATTCGGCTTTTTGCATGACGAATCAGCGCCTCCAACAGGAATTTTCCCGGCCATCGGCCAGACAGGGCCTCCAGATTACCCTTATCTGGCCGATTGCCTTGCCTGTCAAAGGCCCGGCTTGTGAGCGACGACATGGAAATATTCATGCTCTGACGACGCCACCGCACCGATCGGTTTGCCATCGAGATCGAGGAGCAGCACCGGTATGGCAAAACCGGCCTCTGCCAATTGCGACTGGACCTGCGCCGGCGTCGTCGCATAGACCATGACACCGAAATCATGGGCGCCATGCAGCAGGATCGCATGTTCGCCATCTCGCTCTTCGAGCGGTCTGAGCCGACGCTGGCGCAGCGTGCCGGAAATGCGGCCCTCGACATAGCGCAGGGTTCGCAAACCGAGCCGCACCGGATTGGATGTCCATTCCAGCCGGCGATAGTCGATGCGATGATCGAAGCCACCCCAGCCGCGATGGAACGTCGAAAAGACGAAAGCACCGCCGGAAACAAGAACGCGCGCCACCTCGTTCAGGATGGCTAGCCTCCCTGCCGCATCGACGGAATCGATGCCGTTATAGCTGAAGACGACCATATCGAAACTGGCATCTCGGAATGCCGAGAGATCGCGTGCATCCCTATGCTCGAACCGAAGGTCTGGATGGTTCTTTCGGCAGAGCGCGACCATCTCCGGCGTGTAATCGATGCCTATGTAGTCGCTGGCGACATCTCGCAAGAGCTGCGCGGTGCGGCCCCCGCCGACACCGATATCAAGAATGCGTCCCCTGCCCGTCTGCGGGGCAGCTATAGCAAAGGCGGCACGCTCGCCTTCGTTGAGATAGCCGCTGCTGCGGCGATAGTCGCGCAAGGCCCAGGGATTACGCCAGGTCTGCCGGTTAATACTTTCCATGACATGCATAGCCGACTCCAACAGAAAATGAACAATCATTGTTCAACTTCCCCTTGGCGCCCCCGCAGGACTTATATAGCGGCTGGGTCGAAGAAGCAGCCGTTAAGGTTGATTAAACCTCCGGCGGGACCGTTATTCGTTTGTTAACGTTAATGTTGCCGCCTGCTCCCAGCAGTCGGACGAGCCAGCTCTAGCCGAGCTCGAGCGTGGTGACACCGAACACGCGATCGAGCGGGATTTCCGGTGCCTTGCCGCGATACATGCGCGCCGTCTCGAACACCGGAGAAAGACCGCAATCTTCCGCAAGCATGATCGCCTGGGCATTATCGACCGGCACATCAAGATACACAGGCTGCCCATTGGTCTTGGCAAGCAGCTTGCTCATCAACGCAAGCGCAACCTCCGGCTTATTGGCGAAAAGCGGACCGATCTTGTAACCCTCGAAACAGCGGCGGATCGTGCCGTAGCCCCGAACCCTGCTGCCACCACCGACGATGAAGGATGCACGCCTTTCGGGAGCACCGCACCAGGCCCGGATGAAAGAATGACGCAGGCCGGGGAAGATTTCCGCATCATAGTGCACCAGCGCTTCAAGCTTGCCGTCCACGACCGGCATCACCTGCCTTGCCTGCTGTTCGTCCACCTCAGGCACTTTGGGGATGCCGCCATACCTCAGTGTCCGATAGGCCGTCTCGAAACCGTGCCGCCGGTAGTTTTCCTGCTGCGCGACGACCCCATCCAGCCCGACAATGCGATTGCCGGCAAGCATCATGCCCTTGTTCCAGAGCTGCTTGCCGTATCCCCGCCCACGCAACTCCGGATGCAGTATGTAAAGACCAAGAAAAGCGAAGGCCTCACCATAACGAACGACCGATATACAACCGACAGGCACCTCGCCGATGGCGCCGATCAGAAAACCGGCAGGGTCTGCCTCCCAGAAAGCGAGCGCATCGTCAATACCGGGATTCCAGCCTTCTTGCCGTGCCCATTCCAGAGCAAGCTCCAGCTCGCCAGCCCGCATTGTCCGCACGGCAAAAGTCGATTTCATGCAATAGTCCCGAACCGCCCACTACACCGCCGCCCCTGTGGAACGACCGCGCCCAAATTCATCATGTGACAACATGCTGCCAATCACAAGCAATGGGAGGATAAGCTTAAAGTGCAAAGGCTTCGTTTCATTTGGAAAACAAGGCGATTACGCGAATAAGACGGCGGGAAATCAACCAAGCTTTTGTGATACTTCTGTCGCAATCCTCCTAAACCCAGCATCGCATATAGGCGTCACCTGCGATCCTGTGTATAAGCGCAGACAATCGCCCATGCCACCTTTGCGTTTTCATGCGAAGCCCGGCGCCAGTAAAAGGATTGAAATTTCATGCGCATCACGATGATCGGCTCGGGTTATGTGGGGCTTGTGTCAGGTGTTTGCTTTGCCGATTTCGGCCATGATGTCATTTGCGTCGACAAGGACACGAGCAAGATCGAGGCACTGCGGCGCGGCGAAATACCGATCTTCGAGCCGGGCCTGGAGCAGCTGGTGGCAGACAATGTCCGCGCCGGACGCCTCTCCTTCACGACGGAAGTGGAGGCGAGCGTTGCTGCAAGCGACGTCGTCTTCATCGCGGTTGGCACCCCTTCGCGGCGCGGCGACGGCCATGCCGACCTCTCCTACGTCTACGCTGCCGCCCGCGAGATCGCCGAGCACGTGAAGGGCTTCACGGTCATCGTCACCAAATCGACCGTACCGGTCGGCACCGGCGACGAAGTGGAGCGCATCGTGCGCGAAACCAATCCGCAAGCAGATGTCGCCATTGTCTCCAATCCGGAATTTCTGCGCGAAGGTGCCGCCATCGAGGACTTCAAGCGTCCCGACCGCATTGTCATCGGCCTCAATGACGAGCGCGCCCGCGGCGTCATGACCGAAGTCTACCGGCCGCTCTACCTCAACCAGGCGCCGCTGCTCTTCACCTCCCGCCGCACGTCCGAGCTGATCAAATACGCGGCCAACGCCTTCCTCGCCATGAAGATCACCTTCATCAACGAGATGGCCGATCTCTGCGAAAAGGTCGGCGCCAATGTACAGGAAGTCTCGCGCGGCATCGGCCTCGACGGCCGCATCGGCTCGAAGTTCCTGCACGCCGGACCGGGTTACGGCGGCTCGTGCTTCCCGAAGGATACGCTGGCGCTTGCCAAGACGGCCCAGGATTACGATAGCCCCGTGCGCCTGATCGAAACCACCGTGTCGATCAACGACAACCGCAAGCGCGCCATGGGCCGCAAGGTAATCGCGGCCATGGGCGGCGATATCAGAGGCAAAGCGATCGCGGTCCTCGGCCTGACCTTCAAGCCGAACACCGACGATATGCGCGACAGCCCGGCGATCTCGATCATCCAGACACTGCAGGATGCCGGCGCCACCGTGACGGGCTACGATCCCGAAGGCATGGACAATGCACGCCTGGTCATCGACAACATTGCCTATGCCGAGGATGCCTACAGCGCCGCGCGCGATGCCGACGCGCTCGTCATCGTGACGGAATGGAACCAGTTCCGCGCGCTGGATTTTGCCCGGCTCAAATCCGTCATGAAGGCGCCTGTTCTCGTCGACCTCAGAAACATCTACCGCCATGACGAGGTCACAAAGCACGGCTTTGCCTATACGAGCGTCGGCAGACCCTCCAGTGACGCAACATTGTAAGTAAGGGCGGGATTATGCGTTATCTCATCACCGGCACTGCCGGCTTCATCGGATTCCACCTTGCCAAGCGCCTGCTCGACGAGGGCCATTTTGTCGTCGGCTTCGACGGGATGACGCCCTATTACGATGTTCGGCTCAAGGAGAAGCGCACCGCCATCCTCGCGCGTTCCAATGGTTTCAAGGCCGTGACAGGCATGCTGGAGGACAAGGCAGCGCTGGATCATGCCGCCGAACTCGCCGAGCCCGACGTGATCGTCCACCTCGCCGCCCAGGCAGGTGTCCGCTACAGCCTCGAAAATCCGCGTTCCTACGTCGATTCCAACCTTGTCGGTTCGTTCAACATTCTGGAACTGGCAAGAAACCTGCAGCCGAAGCACCTGCTGTTGGCATCGACCTCTTCCGTCTACGGCGCCAACGAGAAGATCCCCTTTGCCGAAAGCGACAAGGCCGACGAGCAGATGACGATCTATGCGGCGACCAAGAAGAGCATGGAGCTGATGGCGCACAGCTACGCCCATCTCTTCAACATACCGACGACAGCGTTCCGCTTCTTCACTGTCTACGGCCCCTGGGGTCGCCCGGACATGGCGCTGTTCAAGTTCGTCGATGCCATCAGGAACGACAGGCCGATCGAGATCTACGGCGAAGGCAAGATGAGTCGCGATTTCACCTATATCGACGATCTCGTCGAAGGCATCGTGCGTCTCATCGGTGTCGTGCCGTCAGAGGAAAACCGGATCGTGTCGGAAACGGTCATCGACACCCTGTCGAAGAATGCCCCTTTCCGGATCGTCAATATCGGCGGCGGCCAGCCCGTCGGGCTGATGACATTCGTCGAGACGATCGAGACGATGCTCAGCAAGAAGGCGATCCGCAAGATGCTGCCCATGCAGCCCGGAGACGTCCACAACACCTATGCCGTGCCGGATCTCCTGGTGGCGCTGACGGGATTCAAGCCGCAGATCGAAGTCGATGAAGGCGTAAAGCGCTTCGTCGAGTGGTATCAGGAAAATTACTGACCAAATGGCAGAGATCGCTGAAACGGGCCATTGGATCGAGAGTTCCGGCGGGCGCCTCTACGCCAAATCATGGACGCCAACCGTCCTGAGATCGCAGCAACCGATCATCCTGTTTCACGATTCACTCGGATGCATCACGCTCTGGCGGGATTTCCCGGAACAACTCGCCCATTCCCTTGGTCGCCGGGTCATCGCTTATGATCGGCTAGGCTTTGGCCGGTCCGATGCTCGCGACGATCTTCTGACGCAGGATTTTATTGCATCGGAAGCCGAGCGTTTCGTACCGCTTCTTTGCGAGCAGTTGTCCATTCGGGACTTCGTCGCCTGTGGGCACAGCGTCGGGGGCGGCATGGCGGTGGAGACGGGGGCAAGATTTGGCGAAAGCTGCCACGCCGTGATCACCATTGCCGCCCAGGCTTTCGTGGAGGAAAAGACCCTTCAGGGCATCCGGACCGCGCAGCAGGAATTCAAATCGGCCGAAACCTTCGCCCGGCTTGCCAAATATCACGGCAGCAAGGCCGAGTGGGTGCTGCACGCCTGGATCGACACCTGGCTCGCTCCCGAACGCGCCGGCTGGTCGCTCGATCCGGCACTTGAAAAGCTTCATTGTCCGGTGCTCGCCATTCATGGAGACCGCGACGAATATGGCTCCGAAGCCCATCCGCGCCGGATCGCCGCCGGGCGTGGTCCGGTCTATATCATGCCGGATACTGGGCATGTGCCGCACCGAGAGCATCCTGCTCTGGTGTTAAAGGCGATCGAAGACTTTCTGGCGTGAACGGACCTGTTCGCCGCAAGACGACGAAGACCTTGGCAGCATGGATAATTTCGGAAGAGGCTTGAACAACTAGCCTATTCAGCCTGACCCGCAGGATGATAGGCCCGGTCGAAATAGATAAGCCCCTGTCCCTCGTCACGTTGACGAATAGCATCGACTTCGCAGAGCAGGATGTCATGCGTGCCGCCATCGGCCTGACGGACGATGCGACAATCGAACGAGACAAGAGCATCTTCCAGCACCGGAGCGCCGGTCGAGAGTTCCGACCATGCGGCCGCAGCAAAGCGCTCGGCAACCGGGGTCTTGCCGCCGAAAAGCCGCGACAGATCCTGATGTGCTTCCGACAGGACATTGACACAGAGCACGCCGTTTTGCGTGACAGCGGGATGAACGGAAGCGCCGCGATTGAGGCAGACGAGCAAGGTCGGCGGGCTGTCCGTGACGCTGCAGACGGCGGTCGCCGCAAAGCCGGCAAGCCCGGCCGGACCATTGGTCGTGACGATGTTCACTGCCGCCGCCATCCGCGCCATGGCATTGCGAAACTCGGTGCGCGCAATGTCGGGATCGGCGACAGGCACCGCCTTCTCGATTGCCACGGACGTTTTCATGTTCATCGCACTCTTCCCTAAATCGCGCCGACAGCCTCACATTATCGATGGGGAGGATGCGCCTCAAGAAACGACATTTTGCGGAAGCAGTCCTCTGCGAGCAATTAATTTTCTATAAAATCTATCAACAAAAAGAAAAATAGATCGGCTCAGCCTTCTAGGCCGTCACGGCATGCTGAAGCATGCCTCAGGTCCGGGTGGAGATCAGGAGAAACATCGGCCGCTCGCGCTCGATTGCCCAATCGGGATGCGCGGCGAGGTCGTCATCACTCGGCGACCACTCTTCGACATGGGCGATGATGAAACCGGACTTGATCAGGAGGTTAAGCGTCGTGCCCATCGTGCGATGCTGCTTGATGACGCCCTCGGCGAGCCAGTTCGTCACCCGCGGTCCCTCGATCTGATAGGCATTGAGCGGCCAGATCTTGCCACCCTCGGCATCATCGAGCCATTCCGGCCGTCGCGGCGCCATATAGATTGGATGCTCGATCGAAAAGATCAGACGCCCGTCCGGTTTGAGTGCTTGGCGGATGGTCGCCAAAAGGCCGGCGAAATCCTCGATATAGTGGAAGGCGAGCGAGCTGTAGACCAGATCGAAGCTCGCCTTGGGAAGCTCTAGCCTTTCAAGATCGGCCCGATCGTAGCGAACCCGCGCATCCGCCGTTTCCGTTCGCGCGCGTTCCAGCATTTTTTCCGAGACGTCGAGCCCCAATACGCTGGCCGCTCCCTGCTCGGCCGTCCAACGGCAGAACCATCCGAAACCACAGCCGAGATCCACGACGTCGAGGCCCTTCATGTCCGGCATCAAGGCACGGATCGCCGGCCATTCGGCCGCACCCGCCAACCCGTTGATGGAACGCTGAAGGCGGCTATAGCCCTCGAAGAAGCCCGGATCGTCGTAGATATTTTGTGTCATATTTGTCTTCCATGCCTCTCCGCAACATGCATTGGATCGGCAATATCGATGGCATTTCTTCACATAGACAACAAGGGAGCCGGCAGAAGCCGATGATGAGGAAGCCTCGTTCAGCGCCTGTCATGCTAACGGTTTCGGTCGCGACAACCATTCCGAATAGGGCTTTACACCGAAATCTGGTTCGGCGGCCTCCTCAAGCACATGGATGAATTCGATCGAATGCCCGTCGGGATCCGAAAAATATTGCGAGACGGCCGGCATCCAACCTAGAACAACGGGTTCATCGAGCGGCTCGCCATTGAACCCCTTCGGCTGAATGCCACGAGCCTTCAATGCGGCTGCGGAGCCGAGTACATCGGCGAGAGAGGTTCTGAAGGCAATATGAAGGCGCATCTTGAGCGGGGAGCAGCCCGTTTCCCAAAGGCCCAACATGCCCATGCGTTTATCGTCGATCCAAAGGAAGGCGACATTCCTGCTCTCGATGACGGTCCCGACCTCCAGCTTCAGAACGTCGCGATAGAAGGCGATGGAGCGCTGGAGATCGGCAACCGTTAGATGCGTCTCGTAAAGTCCCAGAATGCGGGGGATTGATGGATCGGCCGAATGCTCGAGATGACCGATCGTCATCACATCACCTTGGCTGCCGTGACCTCGACCTCGACCAGGAACTCGGACCGCGTAAATCCGCCGACGATCAGCAGCGTAGAGACCGGCGCGGGATTTTGGACATAGCGATCACGCACGGCCATGTAGGCGGGAAAATCCTCGCGCGTGGTCACGAAACCACCGACGCGGATGACGTCGGCAAACCCCATGCCCGCCTCCTCGAGGATAGCGCCAATCGCCTTGAAACACAGCTCGGCCTGACCGGTGACGTCAGGCGGAATGCGATCGTCGGCACCGATGCCGAGCTGGCCGGATGTGACCAGCAGGCTGGCGCCTGGCGGCACCAGCAGGCCGTGATTGTAATTGCCGAAAGGGCGGCGGACGGATGCGGGGTTGAAGACCTTTTTCATCGATTCCGACTCCTGATGACTGAACCGATTTCAGCATTTTGAGACGAAAGGGGCAAGACGGTCAGTGCGTCCGTGTTGATGTCACCACCCGATTTCGCCGTATTTCCAACAGGATATGTCCGAACAATGCGGCAAGCACGATCGGCCCGCCGATGAGTGTCGCCGTCGAAGGACGCTCGGCGAACACCATCCAGACCCAAAGTGGCGTCAGCGGCACTTCGAGCGCCGTCAGCAGCGCCGCATCCGAGGCCGGCACCAGCCGCGAGCCGAAGGTGTAGAGGCTGAGACCCATGGCGTTCTGGATGATGCCGAAGGCGATGATCAGGCCAAGATCCTGGCCGGAGATCGAAAGCGGCGAGGCGAACCAGAAGGTAATGGAGGAACACAGCCAGGCGGAAAGCGCCATGGCCGGTAGCATCGGCACATCGCGATGCTGGCGCATGACGACGGCAAGGCAGGCGACGGTCAGCGTCATGATGGCAGCAAGCCCCTTGCCGAGCCAGCTGCCGCCATCGCTCGCATGGCCGGAAAGCATGACGAGCACGCCGATAAAAGCAATGCCACTCGCAATCAGCGTCCGCAAATTTGGACGCTCGCGGATGAAGAGGAAGGCGACGCCCGCGGTTACAAAGGGCACGGTTGCATAGATGACCATGGCATCGGCGACCGACGTGTAATAGATCGAGCCGATGCCGCTGATCATGGATGCGGTGGAAAAGATCGTCGCCGCCAGCGAAGGACCACCCATGGAACGCAGGATGCGAAAAGCGTTGCGGCGCTCGATATAGAAAAACAGCGCGAAGACGCCGAGGCCAGAGACGATGCCACGGCAGAACAGAATGGTCATCAGATCGGCATGGATCGCCCGCACGAACAGGCCGGAGGTCGACCAGGCGAGCGCCGAAAGCGCCACATAGGCCACGCCCAGCCTGTATTGCTGCTGTTCCGCCAGCGTCACGATGAAATCCTCCGCCCTATAGCGGCAGAGCATTAGCGGGCGGCAAGGATCCCCACAAGCAAAGCTTGCGTCGCTGCGTGTCGCGGACGCCGGAAGATGGCAAGGGTTGCAGGAAGGCCACGCCCCTTCCCGCTGGCAACCAGGAGACGCCTACCTACCCATTGGTATTGGCTGGATCATATTGATCTTGAACATATTTGTGATCGCTCTACGGTTCTGGCGGTCCGCGTCGAAGGAGAATCAATTGCGCCTGCTGTCGGCCACCTTGTTTGCGTGCGGCTGCGTCAGCCTGGTCGACGGTCCGCTATGGCCGCCGGCGCAAACCTATGTCGACAAGACGGTGCAATGCAGCCAGAGCAGCAATCCCTCCCGCTGCGAACATACACGCGATAGCTGGAAGGCCGATTACGAGGAAGCCATAGCGGGCGGGTATCGAGCGCAGAAACATGTCGCTTTATGCCTGAGCACAGGCTGCGATCAGGCAATCCAACCCGACAGGATGCTCGGCTGCGCCTGGCGCATGGTCATTGTCGAGACAAGGCATGCGCTACCGGACAGTATGGATTTTGCCAATCTCAACCGCTTCTGCGGAACGGACTATATTGACCAGAAGGGAAAACTCGCGGCAGCCTCTCAAGCGAAGGCGATGATGCGCCTGATCGGCAAATAGCAGGCTGCGCAGCAAAATCTCTGCCGCGCAACCGGTGTTTTGCGCAGGCCCTAAGCGTAGGGCGCTAGGAAACTGCGGATTGCCTCGATTTCGTTGGGCCTGATATCGTGGCCGCCTGGATGCCAATCCAGAGTGACCTCGGCATTCTGCCGCGTAAAGTAATCGGCGAGTGCCTTGGTGACTGGAGCGGGTGCGATCGGATCGCGCTCGCCTGCCGTAATCAGCACGCGCTTGCCCTCCAGCCTTGCATTGTCCTGCGGCTGGAACGGGATCAGCGGATGCATCAGCACGGCCGCATCGAAGAGATCGCCATGCTCGATCAGCACATTGGCAAGGATGTTCGCACCGTTGGAAAAGCCCAGACCAAGTACCTGCGATGCTCCGTATTCCGCCGCCAGCTCCGAGACATAGGCGACCATTTTTTCCGTGGCGCGGGCAAGATCGGCCATGTCATAGACGCCCTCGCCCGTTCGGCGAAAGAAGCGCGCTGCGCCATATTCCGAGACATCGCCGCGTGGCGAGACGATGGTAGCGTCCGGCAATAGGCGGGTGGCGAAATCGAAGAACTGGTTCTCGTCGCCGCCGGTACCATGGAAGGTAAAGAAGATAGGCTTTCCGGGTGCACCGGCCTTCAGCCGGTGCACATAAGTCGTATCGGTCATGATATCTCTCCTGGCTTAGCCTTCCAGCGGTTCGAGATGCTGTTCGATCAGCCCACGCAGATGCGCATGCTGTTCCGGCAGCTTCAGCGCTTCGCCGAGATGGGCCGTATCCTCGTCACGATCGAAGCCAGGTTCATTGGTGGCGACTTCGAACAGCACGCCGCCCGGTGTGCGGAAATAGATCGCCCAGAAGTAGTCACGGTCGATGACCGGCGTCACCTGATAACCCGTATCCATCAGCGCCTTGCGTACTTCGAGCTGCTTTGCGCGGTTTTCGACCGCGAAGGCGACATGGTGGACGGAGCCGGCGCCCGGCAGCGCCCGGTTGATGTTCGGCATAGTTTCGAGGTCGACATAATCGGCACCGTTGCCGCCGGGAATGGCAAGCCGCTTGATGCCGTCATGCGTATCGACCACCTCGTAACCCATGTACTTCAACAACTCGGCCGTCGCGCCTTCGTCCCTGAGCCGCATGGCCACGGAGTGGAAGCCTCTGATGGCATGCTCGGCATCGACGCCACCATGCGTCCAGGGCTGACGCTTATCGTCCTTGACCTCGACAAGCGCGAAGCCATCGCCATCTGGACCGGCAAAATGCAGGCGCTTCTGGCCGAAGGATTCGTCGGTCTTCAGGCCCTCGACACCGCGCTGGCTAAGCCGTTCGGTCCAGTAGCCGATGGAACCTTCGGGAATGGAATAGACCGTATTCCCGACTTCGCCGGTACCCGGGCGACCGCGCGCCATCTTCGGGAACGGGAAGTAGGTCATGATCGTGCCGGGCGTGCCAATCTCGTCACCATAGTAGAGGTGATAGACATCGGGAGCGTCGAAATTCACGGTCTTCTTAACGCGGCGAAGGCCGAGCGTATCGGTGAAGAACTTGTTGTTAGTCCGGGCGTCTTCCGCCATCGAGGTAACGTGGTGAAGACCTTTGATCTGGTTAAGCATCTTAAACCCCTTGTCTCGCCTGCACTAGCAGGCGTTCTCATGGGCAGAAGATGATCTTGTCGGCCGCGTTTCGATAGCCCTCAATAGCCAAACGGATTGTCCTCAATGAGTGAACGATAAATTCCGATCGTTCACTGATGTAGCGGTCCAGAAAGCAGCGCCTTACTGAGCATCCGGTTTGGTTGGCAGCGCCCAATCGATCGGATCCCGGCCATGCGCGACCAGATAGGCATTGGCCTTGGAGAAATGCCGGCAGCCGAGGAAGCCGTTATGAGCCGAGAGCGGCGACGGATGTGCCGCCTTCAGCACCAGATGGCGCTCGGTATCGACAAAAGCAGCCTTCTTCTGCGCGTAGGAACCCCAAAGCATGAAGACGACGCCATCGCATTCGTCGTTGACTCTGCGGATGACCGCATCGGTGAAGCGCTCCCACCCCTTGCCTTGATGTGAGGCGGCCTGCGATTCCTCCACCGTCAGTACGCTGTTCAGCAGCAGCACGCCCTGCTTCGCCCAGCTTTCCAGAAAGCCATGGCGGGCCGGCGGAATGCCGAGATCGGTTTCCAGTTCCTTGTAGATGTTGACCAGCGACGGCGGAATGCGCACGCCGGGGCGCACACTGAAGCAGAGCCCATGCGCCTGGCCGAAACCATGATAGGGATCCTGCCCGAGAATGACCACCTGCACCTCGTCAAGCGGAGTCAGATCCAGCGCCCGGAAATACTCGCTGCCGCGGGGAAAGATCACCTTGCCGCGCTGCTTTTCCTCGACAAGAAAAGCCTTGAGCTGCTGCATGTAAGGGCTTTCAAACTCCGAAGACAGCGCCTCTTTCCAGCTCTCCTCAAGCTTGATGTTCGCCTCAGCCATCGTTTCCGGCCTCCGTCTGTTGTCAGCATGTCGATTGAGGATGAAAGAGCAGGCGTGTCAAGAAAATGGCGGACGCCGCGGTGGAGAGATCACAGGTTTTGGAGATAGCGCAGCCTGCTTCCGGGCTTATCTCGTAAATGACGTATAATAGCAGCAGGACACGCAAGCGTTGACAAGGCCGCTCACTTCCGCCAATGGAAGCCATCCCAATTTTCCGACCGGTGTCTCATGCTTCCCTTGCATTCCCTTGGCGAGCGCATCGTCGTGCTCGGCCCCTCCAATGCCGGCAAATCAACCCTGGCGGTCGCCCTTTCCAAAAAGTTGGGGTTTCCGGCTGTACATCTCGATCAGCTTCATCACCTGCCCCATACCGATTGGCAACAGCGCCCTGAAGCGGAATTTGCCGCGCTTCACGACGCGGCCATTCTGGGCGAACAATGGATCATGGAAGGCAATTATACGCGTCTGATGCCGCAACGTTTGGCCCGCGCTACCGGCGCCATCCTCATCACCTCCAATCATTGGCTGCGCTTTTCCCGCTATCTCAAGCGGACCCTGATCAACCGCTCAGATCGAGCAGGGCATCTCGAAGGCGCCAAGGACAGCGTTAAATGGGAGATGATTCATTGGATACTCGTGAAGACCCGCAACAGCGGCGCCAAATACGCAAAAATCCTCCAGGAATCCGGGTTGCCAACGGTAGAATGCCATACGGCGGAGGCTCTGAATAACCTTTATCAGGCGTGGGATCTGCCGAGCAGGCGATAGACCTCATATCAATCACCCCTTGATCCGTACCATCTGCGGATCATAAAGCGGCTTCAGCGACACTTGGCACGGCACGCGGCTCTGCGCGACATCCAGCTCATAGCGCCCCGAAAGCACGAAATCCTCGGTCACCCCTGCGGGATCGCGGACATAGCCGTAGCCGATCGCCTTGCCGATCGTGTAGCCATAGCCGCCACTCGATAGCCAGCCGACGCGCTGGCCGTCGCGATAGATCGTCTCGCGGCCGAGAAGCACGATTTCGGGATCGTCGGGTACGAAGCAGGCAAGCATCTTCTTGACGCCAGAGGCTAACTGCCGCTCGATCGCCTCGCGCCCACGGAATGCGATGTCCTTCTTCGTCTTCACCGCCCAGGTAAGCCCGGCTTCGATCGGCGTATGATCCGGCCCGATATCCGAACCCCAGGCGCGATAGCCCTTCTCCAGGCGGCAGCTCTCGATAGCGCGATAGCCGGCATTGATAAGGCTGTATTCGCGGCCGGCGGCCATCAGCACGTCATAAACGGTGGTGGCATATTCCACCGGCACATGCAGCTCATAGCCGAGTTCGCCGACATAGGTGATGCGCAGCGCCCTCACCGGGCATCCGGCGATACCGACGGTCTTCACCTTGCCGAAGGGGAATGCGGCGTTCGAAACGTCAGCCGAGGTCACGGCCTGCAATATCTCGCGCGACCTTGGCCCCATCAGCGACAGCACGGAATAGGCGGAAGTAACGTCCACCAGCTCCGCATGCATCTCGGATGGGATATTGCGGGCGATCCAGTCAAAATCATGCGTGGCGAAGCCGGTGCCGGTGGTGATGTAGAATTCGTTCTCGGCAATGCGGGCAACGGTGACGTCGCATTCGATGCCGCCGCGGTCGTTGAGCATCTGAGTATAAGTTAGGGCGCCGACAGGCTTGGCGACGTCGTTGGAAGCGATCCATGAGATCGCCGCCTCGGCATCCCTGCCCTTCAGCACGAATTTGGCGAAGGAGGTCTGGTCGAAAATGACGGCCGCTTCGCGCACCGCCTTATGCTCCCGACCGACGGCATCGAACCAGTTCTGCCGTCCATACGTGTATTCGTCCTTCGGCTCCTCGCCGGCAAAGAGATCGGCAAACCAATTCGGCCGTTCCCAGCCGAGTTTCTCCCCGAAGCAAGCGCCCTGCGCCTTCAACCGATCGTAGAGCGGCGACTTGCGGCAGGGGCGGCCGCTGGAATGCTCCTCGAAGGGCCAGGCCATGGTGTAATGCTTGCCATAGGCCTCCAGCGTTCGGGTGCGCACCCAATCAGTGTCGAAATGCGGGCGGCCGAAGCGCCTGATATCAACCGGCCAGAGATCGTAAGGCGGCTCGCCCTTGGCGACCCATTCGGCGAGCGCCATGCCGGCACCGCCGGCAGAGGCGATACCGAAGGCGTTGAAGCCGGCACCGACGAAGAAATTCTTCAGTTCCGGCGCCTCGCCGAGAATGAAATTGCCATCGGGCGTAAAGCTCTCCGGCCCACAAAGCAGCTGCTTGACGCCGGCCGTCTGCAGCGCCGGCACGCGCACCAGCGCCTGCTCCATGATCTGCTCGAAATGGTCGAAATTGCTGTCGAGCAGCGTGTAGTGGAAATCTTTCGGAATACCGTCGAGCGCCCAGGGGATGGGATTGGGCTCATAGCCGCCCATGACAAGCCCACCGACCTCCTCCTTATAGTAGGTCAGCCGGTCCGGATCGCGCAGCGTCGGCAGGTTGGAGGGCACGCCGAAGGATTCGGTGATGAGATATTGATGTTCGACGGAGACCAGCGGCACATTGACACCGAAGCGGGCGGCAAAGCTCCGCGTCCACTGCCCGGCGCAGACAACGACGCGCTCGCATTCGATGCGGCCTTTCTCGGTGATGACGGCCCGGATCCGGCCCTTGTCCATCTCCAGATCGAGAACTTCGGTATCCTCGAAGATCGACACACCGCTCATGCGGGCGCCCTTCGCCAGCGCCTGGGTGATATCGGAGGGATTGGCCTGTCCGTCCGTCGGCAGGAAGGCGGCGCCGACGAGGTCGTCGACATCCATCAGCGGCCAGAGATCGCGCGCCTCCTGCGGCGTCAGCAGGTGCATCTGCAGGCCGAAGGATTGCGCCGTCGTCGCCTGCCGCTTCACCTCCGTCCAGCGCTCCTCATTGCAGGCAAGCCGCAACCCGCCATTCATCTTCCAGCCGGTGGCAAGCCCCGTCTCCGCCTCGAGCTTCTTGTAGAGATCGACGGAATAGCCGAGCATCTGCGTGATATTGGCGCTGGTGCGCAGCTGGCCGACGAGGCCGGCGGCGTGGAAGGTCGTGCCCGAGGTCAGCTTCTTGCGCTCCAGCAGTACGGTATCGGTGAAGCCGAGCTTGCCGAGATGGTAGGCGGTCGAGCAGCCGATGATGCCGCCGCCGATGACGATGGTCTTTGCTGTAGCCGGCAGTTCCTTCATCATGTCACCTCAGGAGTTGCGAAAATCCTGCCAGGCGCTCTCGAACCGCCGCAGGTTTTCAGCTGTATAGGAAGAATAATCGAATTCGATGTCGGAATGGATTTCCGAAACCATGCTCCACATCGTCTCGCGCAGCAGTGAGGCGCATTTCATCGCCTGATAGCGCTGGCGCAGATCATCGCTGACAGAAGCCTCGAAATAGGCCTCCAGCATCGCCTCTTCCTGCGCCTCGGAAAATTCATTGTTGGAGGCAAGCCCGCCAAGATCGAAAAGCGGTGTGTTGAAGCCGGCATAATCCCAATCGATCAGCCAGAGCCGCTTGCCGTCGTCGAGGAAATTCGCCGCCAGCAGATCATTGTGACCGAAGGCAATCTCGAAAGGACCTGCTTCACGCTCGAGCCGCTCCGCAATCTCAAGAAAGGAATGCAGCAACGGTTTGTGACGACTACCGCCCGTCTCCAGAACGGCTGCATAGTCTCTAACCACATGGAAGACCCAGAAGATCGCCGCCGGTCCGCGAAAATGCCTAGCGACGTCCCGATGACAGGACCGGACGAGCGGCACGACCCGGCTTATCATGGCTGGATTTCTTACATCATCGGCTGACAGCGGTTTTGCATCGATATAGTCCAGCACCAATATGCCGGGCTCGTGATGGACCACAGCCGGCGAAAGACCGGCTGCATGGGCCGCCCTGCTTGCGGCCACCTCGTTGGTGCGGCTGATGTGATGAACCGGAATGTCCGATCCAAGCCGCACGACGAAGCGGCGACCATTATCGCCAACCAGATAGTTGCGATTGGTAATGCCGCCCACCAGCGGTTCGATGTCGATCGGCCCGCGCCAGATGCTGAGAGAATGTATCCTGTCTTCCGCCGTCGCAGTCATTCCCCCTCCGGTCCTGCTGCTGAGCATCTTTCCGATCTGAAAAGTTCCTCACAAACGTAAAGCTGTCAAGAACTTTCCCACAAAATGAAACGAATATTTGGCTTTTTGTGGAATTGAGGCGCCATCTCCAATCGGATGAGCTATGGATATCCCAAAGACTGCGCTTCACCGTAGGTGAGATTTGTCTTAAAAACTCAGGCGCGAAGCAACCAGATTGAGGTTGCGTGCATTAACGCCCCCGGCGGCAACGGAACCGGCCAGTCGAAAGCCACGCAAGTTTGGGATCAATACCCATAACAGGATCAGGAACCATGTCGGGCATATCCCAGCCACCGCTTCACTCCAATCATCGCGAGCGCGAAATACTGGAAGAGCTGCGTCTGGCAGGCGGCGCAAGCCGCATCCAGTTTTTGGCCGAACGGCTCGGCGTTTCAGAGGAAACCATCCGCCGCAACATCCGCAGCCTGGAGGCCAACGGCCTTGTGACCAAGGTGCATGGCGGGGTCCATATCAAGGACTCGATGATCGAGCCGCCGCTGCATCTGCGCATGAACGAGAATGCCGAAGCCAAGCGGATGATAGCCGCCTCGGTCGCCGCGATGATTGAGGATGGCGATGCGCTCTTCCTCGATGTCGGCTCGACCACCGCCTTCATCGCCGTCGCGCTGCAGAAGCATCAGAACCTCTTCGTCGTCACCAATGCGGTCGCTGTCGCCCATGCACTCGCGACCCGCAACGGCAATCGCGTCTTCTTCGCCGGCGGCGAACTGCGCGGCCATGATGGCGGCGCCTTCGGCATGGAAGCGGCCAATTTCCTGCGGCGCTTCAATGTACGCCACGCCATCCTTTCGGTAGGCGCCATCAACGCGGCCTCGGGCTTCATGCTGCACGATCTGGAAGAAGCGGAATATTCGCGGGAGGCAGCTAGCCGCGCCGAAAACCGCATCGTCGTTGCCGACAGTGCCAAGTTCGGCCGCAGCGCGCCGATCGTTCTGAGTGAACCGGAAAACTTCAACGTTCTGGTTACGGACGAACAGCCGCCGGCAGACATTCGCGCCATGCTGGAGCGCAACGAGATCGAACTCGTCATCGCCAACCGGCAACGGGATGAACGACGTTGAACTGAGATGCATCAGTTTTCTGAGGTAATCCTGACGCGACTGCATCGATAAGGCTTCAGTCAGGCAAGAGGAGGAGCCTCCTAATCGATCCTAGCATGAACGATCAGGCAGCTTGCTCTTGGTCTCGCTCGATTGCAGGTTCTTCGGAAGACTGTGGTGGGATCCAACGCGGCACCGCCGGACCTGCAAATTCGAAAGTTAGCCGAAGAATCCCACCGTAACCTTCCCATAACGAAGAAGGCAGGTGCGCGCGGCCGGCAGTCCAGCGCCGACGGCCATCCTCGACATAATGGAAACCATCATTCAGCCTATTGTCGTCAGCGAAAATATGCCTGGGCTCCGCTACGCCATCCTCAATGACCAATCTCGAAAAGCAGACGCCGAGCCGGCGGCCATCGCCTGAAGAACTGACGAGATTTGGCGCCCCCCATTCCGAGGCAAGCCATAGTTCCGATACTGACGACCGGACGCGGAACTCTGCCCTGCCCTCGTCGATCATGGGATCAATGCGTTGCCCGTCGGCAATGAGATGTATGTCGGCGAAAGGATCGTCACTCAAGGTCCAGCCCATATCCAGAGCGCGTGCATGGATTTGCATTCGCACAGCCTCGATCAGCGGTCCATCTGAGACATAGGTCAGGCATCTTTGTTCGTGATCGTTCACCAGCTGGATCGAAGCGCCCATCGTTTGAGAAAAGAAGCTTCGATTGCCATGATCGACGTAGCTTTCAGTCGGCAATCCGTTCGTCACGAGGATGTCGTGCTCGTCCAGCTCGACATGCCAGTATGTGACTTTTGCGCATTCGACATGGTCGATCGTTGCTCCATTCACGAGCACTGAAGCAGGCATCAGAACATCGGTTACGACAGTGACGCAAATTCCATGAGCCGGAGAGACGATGAGGTCATGCGAGGGTTTATCCGGCCCCATAGCCCCGGCGGCAATACGGATCGGCCAGCACTTCCGAGGATTGGCCGCTTTGCCGCACTCAAGCTCGGTGCTTCCGATCCATCGGATGGGGCGAAGCTGCGATGATGCCGTAACCGCAACATCGCCGATCCGCAGATCCTCGACCGGGATATCTCCTCGTGTCGTGCGGACGAGCGTCCCTGTAACAAGACAAACGACGATCGTTCCTGTGGCGGCGTCCAGTACAAATGCCGAAGGGTCGAGATCGGCGGCGAAGTTGAGCGCATAGTTGCCCGCGGACGTTACGAATGTCGCCGTCTGACCGTCGATCGTGATATTCGAGACCACTCCCGCGCCATTATATGCGATGGTTGTCGCATCGGTGCCACGCTCATCAATTGTCCCGTCGAATTGCGTGGAAAAATTGAAATGTGCGCCAGCATTCAGCGTGACCGATTGAGAAGAACCGGCTCCTCCCCATTGATAGGTTCCGAAGACAACAACCGCACCATCAGCGGAGCTTACCCCACTGCCGGCTTCAAGTGTGGATAGAGGGCCGATATAGAGCGTGCCACCTCCGGATATCGTCCCATCTATCGTCAAGAAGGTTGCGTGGATGCCGCCATAAGCGGACAGCGTGCTTGTCGACGAAACAAAGACGCTGCCAAGAACCGTCGAAACACCCGCTCCCTGGTAACAAAGGACATTGTCGCCATTGTTGATGATGATGGAATCCCCGTTGCCGGGAACGGCATTCGGCGACCAGTTGTCGGGATCGCCCCAAGCGTTGTTGGAGGCGCTGCCGGTCCAGGTGAAGGTTGCCATTGATATCCCTCGGATCATGACGCCACCTGCATAAGCCGCAAAGGCGCCTATCAGTTACCGACTATCACGATAGCACCCAACCCACTTATTAGTCGAATCGAATATATAGATTTCGCCGTTCAGCCCTTACACATCGCCTCCAGCGTCTGCGCGGCTTTGCTCGCGTGGCGCTCCTTGTGACGCAGCAGCCGGAAACTGCGGGCCGGCAGATCGAACTTTGCCTGAACCAGCAGCCCTTGCCCGAGATAGGCTCTCGCTGCGGCACTGGAAATGGCAGCAGCACTTTGCCCCGCGCAGACTGCCGATAGCACGGCCTCATTCGAAGGGAGGACGAGCGCGACATCGAGCTCACGCGGCGAAGCACCAAGCTTGACGATCGCATTCTCGAACTCGGAACGCGTGCCCGACCCCTCCTCCCGCATCACCCAGGACGTGCCGCTTACTAGGTCGGCGGCGGTGAGCTGTCGCCCGTCCCCCCAGGGATGGTGTGGCGGCACGACGATAACAAGCGCATCCTGCGCAACGATCTTCATCGACAATGCCGGCGCATCCACTTCCCCCTCGATGAAACCGAGCTCGGCCGCACCATCGATAACCGCCTCGGTGACGGTCCGGGTATTGCCTATCGTCAGATCCAGCTCGATGCCGGGATAATCGCGGTGAAAGTGCATCAGCAGCGGCGGCAACCAGTAGCTGGCGATGGTCTGGCTTGCGCAGAGGCTGAGCCGCCCGCGCTGCAACCCCCCAAGTTCGGACAGCATGAGTTCGGCCGAGCGCACGCGTGCGAGTGTCGCTCTTGCTTCTCCCAGGAAGGAACGGCCGGTTTCCGTCAGCTCGATCCGCCGCCCGACGCGATGAAAAAGTTCGACGCCGTAATAGGCTTCAAGATTCTTGATCGCGGAGCTGACGGCGGATGGCGTCAAATGGATCGCTTCGGCGGCATTGGTCAGATGCTCTCGCTCCGCGACGGCGACGAAAATGGCGAGCTGTTCGAAGGTCATGGGAAATCATTCTAATTTATCGAATAAAACATAGGATAATATTCGATGGATGTCGACATCGACAGATGAGACTTTCCAGCCGTCACCAAATCACAAGAAACGAATGACAGCACCCATGTCCATCGCTCAACGCGCAAACGAGATCCTTCCCGGCCTGGCCCTCACCTCGGCCGTAGCCCTTGCGGCCTATGCTGCGGAACATGTTGAAGTGGGCCTCCTCGGCGGACGGTGGATCGAAAGCCTGGTGCTTGCTATCGCCTTCGGCATCGCCGTCTGCACGATCAAGCCGCTGAAGCCGGCCATGAAGCCGGGTGTCGATTTCAGCGCCAAGTTCCTTCTGGAAATCGCCATCGTCCTTCTCGGCGCATCCATCAGCCTTTCGGCGATCCGCGGCGCCGGCGTCTGGCTGATCGCCGGCATCGCCATCGTCGTCGTGCTGTCGATCGCCGCCACCTATCTCATCGGTCGGGCGCTCGGCCTGCCGCCGAAGCTCGCAACCTTGATCGCCTGCGGCAACTCGATCTGCGGCAATTCGGCGATCGTGGCCGTTGCGCCCGTGATCGAGGCCGACTCGCAGGAGATTGCCGCAGCACTTGCCTTCACCGCCGTCCTCGGCATTGTCGCCGTGTTCCTGCTGCCGCTTTTCTATTTCCACTTCGGCATGAGCGTACCGCAATACGGGACACTTGCTGGACTGACGGTTTATGCCGTGCCGCAGGTATTGGCGGCGACCGCGCCCGTCGGCCTGCTCGCTGTCCAGACCGGCACGCTCGTCAAGCTCGTCCGTGTCCTGATGCTCGGCCCGGTTATCTTCCTGCTCGGCATCCTCACCAAGGCTGAAGCCTCAGGCAGCGATGAAAGCAGCGGCCATCACCATTCTCTGGTCCCCTGGTTCATCTGCGGCTTCCTGGGATTGATGACGCTACGCTCCTTCGGGCTGATCCCGGATATGCTGGTGACACCGATGGAAACTGTTTCCGGTATTCTGACCGTCATCGCCATGACAGCGCTCGGCCTGTCGGTTAGCATCCGCTCCGTCGCCCATGCCGGCGGCCGGGTGATCGCGGCAGCGACACTATCGCTGTTGACGCTGGGCGCCATCAGCTATGGTCTGATCCTCGCCCTGCAGCTTCAGTAGCATGTGCGGCAACGCTGACTGAAGACCGCCCCGAGCTCGACGCCTCGGCCGATTTCAGCAATGCTGCAGTCTCGCTTTCGGAAGAAGGATAGCCGATAGCATAGCCCTGAAGTTCATCGCAGCCGACCTCGGCCAGAACGAGCGCGTGATCCTCGGTCTCGACCCCTTCGGCGACCACCTCGACATTCAATGTGCGTGCGATTTCGATGATAGAGCCGACAAGACGACGCTGCTCCTCGGACACCGTAACCGCAGTCACCAATTGCCGATCTATCTTGAGCCGCTTCGGTTTGAGTTTGACGAGGCCAATCAGCGAGGCATGACCGGAACCGAAATCGTCGATCTCGATATCGATTCCCATCTCCTTGATGCCGGCGATATTGGCAAGCACCGCCTCGTCGGGTTCATCCAGGAAAATGGTCTCCACCAGCTCGAAGGCGATGGCGTGGCGCGGTATTCTGAGCGCCCTCAATCCGTCGATCAGGTCGGGATCGGCAAGCCGGCGACCGGAGATATTGACAGCGATGCGCGGCGGTGAAAGACCCTGCGAAACCCAGGCTGCCCGATCCGCCAGTGCGCGCTTCAGCACGGCCGCATCGATCTCCGCGGTAAATCCATATTCATCGGCGACCTTGAGGAAGGCTACTGGGCTTAGCAATCCCCTTCCCGGATGCCGCCAGCGTGCCAGCGCCTCCAATCCGACGATGCGGCGGCTCTGCGCATCCACTTGAATCTGATAGAAGGGCTCGATCTGCCGCAGCACCGGCGCCAATCGCAACTCATCGGCCAGGCGGCGTTCTGCATGCAGATCGGACTGGAGCTGTGGCGTGAAGAACTCCACCCGGTTGCGGCCGAGTTTCTTGGCTTGAAAAAGGGCGACATCGGATTCTGCCAGAAGATTGCCTGCGCCACTCGTCTGGCCCATCGCCACGCCGATGGACGCGCCGATCTTCAGCATCTCGTTGCCGAAACGCACTTCGCGGCGCAATCGCGATAGAATATCGCCGGCGATCGCCTGAAGCCTTTCGACACTGGCGATATTGACCAGCACGGCCACGAACTCGTCACCGCCGATGCGGGCAACAATGTCGTTGGCAGTTATCGCTCCGGAAATGCGGGCGGCGGCGCTTTGCAATGTGGCATCACCGGCCGCATGGCCCCATTTGTCGTTGATCTCCTTGAATCCATCGAGATCGATATGGAGGATTGCAAGAGTGCCGATAGACGCATCGCTGCGCAATTCGGCCAGACGCCGGTCGAAATACCGGCGGTTCGGAAGGCCCGTGAGATAATCGTGATCGGCGGCATGTTCTATTCGCGCCCGGCTGTGCTCCAATGCAACGGCACGCGCTTCGGCGATAGCTTTTTGACCGCTCAGCTCGCGATTGAGCAGGACGTCGGCGGTGACGTCCCATTCCGCGCCGATGAAAGAAGGCGCCCCTTCGGCATCCTCATAATAATGCGCGCGCGAGCGCAGATGACGCACCTCGCCTCCGGGCAGGATGATGCGGAACTGAGAATTATAGAAACCCTTCCTGGCCAGCGCGACATCGAAGTCGTGGACGGCCCCTTCGATATCCTCCGGATGCAGCGCGTTCATCCAGACGTCGGAGGAAACCCTATGCTCGTGAAGTCCGGTCCCGTAGAGCTTGTGCATCTGCGAATCCCAGAGCAGTTCCTGCTCGTTGACATTATGCTGCCAGACACCGATTTGAGACGCCTCGAGCGCCAGCTCCAGCCTCCTTAAAAGGTCCTGGAACTCTTCTTCGCTTCGTCCTGATGTCGTCTCTGCCAAAGAGCACCACCCCGTTCGGAAACTGAAGAGACTAACTAACCGCAGCCAATTATAGTTGCACTACTCCCTTTCGCGAACTTTAATGGCTGCGCAAGCTACCCAAATTAACAGCAGCACTGCAATCCTTGCCAGCGGCCGGCGCCTGTCAATGGTTATGCCGCGGCGGATTGGCAGCGATGTCGCGAAAATCGGCGGCGCCATCCAGCACGGCTCCGTCGGAAAGCTGCGTGACCGAACGACGATAGATGCGCTGCCACGGCGTCGCATCCGGCGGCACCACTGGAATGCCATCGCCTTTACGACGCGCAATCTCCGCCTCGTCCACCTGCATGTCGCAGCGCCCCTGATTGAAATCGATGCGGATGATATCGCCGGTCCTGAGCCAGGCAAGCCCGCCACCGGCCGCACTTTCCGGCGAGGCATTCAAAATGGAGGGGCTGTCGGCCGTGCCAGATTGACGCCCGTCGCCGATCGTCGGCAAGCTCTTGATGCCCCTTTTAAGAAGATGATCCGGTGGCTGCATGTTGACAACTTCGGCCGATCCCGGCCAGCCGATCGGCCCGGCGCCGCGAATGACGAGAATGGTCTTTTCGTCGATGCCGAGAGCGGGATCGTTGATGCGCTTGTGATAATCCTCGGAGCCGTCGAAAACGACTGCCCTGCCCTCGAACACGCCTTCGTGGCCAGGCTCCTGCAAATAGCGGCTGCGGAACTCCTCTGAGACGACGCTCATCTTCATGATGGCGAAATCGAACAGATTGCCTTTGAGCACCAGGAAGCCGGCGCGCTCCTTCAGCGGCTCGCCGAAGGGACGGATGACCTCGCGATCCGTCGCCTCCCGGCCCTTCAAATTCTCCGCCATCGTCCGGCCTGTCACTGTCGGACAGCTTCCATCCAGCTTGCCGGCCTGCAGCAGCTCCCACATGATGGCCGGAACACCGCCGGCGCGATGGAAGCGCTCGCCGAGATAGGCGCCCGCCGGCTGGACATTGGCGAGCAGCGGAATGTCGAAGCCGTGCACCTGCCAGTCGTCGGGGTAAAGCTCGACGCCGGCATGCTTGGCCATAGCGGCGAGATGCGGCTGCGCATTGGTCGAGCCGCCGATGGCTGAATTGACCCTTATGGCATTGAGGAAAGCCTCACGCGTCAGCACGTCCGAAGGCTTGATATCCTCCAGCACCAGCTCGACCGCCCGCCGGCCTGTGCGATAGGCCATCTGGCCGCGCTCGCGATAGGCGCCGGGAATGGCGGCACAGCCGGTCAGCGACATGCCAAGCGCTTCCGCCATGGCGTTCATGGTCGAGGCAGTCCCCATGGTGTTGCAATGGCCGATCGAGGGCGCCGAGGCGAGCGAGGCTTCCATGAATTCCTCCTCGTTGATCTCGCCTGCCGCCAGTTTGCGGCGCGAACGCCAGATCACCGTGCCGGAGCCGGTAAGTTCACCCTCATGCCAGCCATCGAGCATCGGACCGCCGGAGAGAACGATCGCCGGAATATTGACTGTCGAGGCCGCCATCAATGCCGATGGCGTGGTCTTGTCGCAGCCGGTCGTCAGCACGACGCCATCGAGCGGATAGCCATAGAGCACTTCGACAAGGCCGAGATAGGCGAGATTGCGGTCGAGCGCAGCCGTCGGCCGCTTGCAGTTCTCGAAGATCGGATGGGTCGGAAATTCGATTGGGATGCCACCGGCGTCACGAATGCCGTCGCGCACGCGCTTGGCGAGATCGAGATGATGGCGGTTGCAGGGCGTGAGATCGCTGCCGCTCTGAGCAATGCCGATGATCGGCTTGCCGGACCGCAATTCCTCCGGCGTGATGCCGTAATTCATGAAGCGCTCGAGATAGAGCGCCGTCATATCGATATGATCCGGATTGTCGAACCAGTCCTGCGAACGCAGACGACGCTTGGATGCACCCTTATCGCTCATCTCTTCCTCAAGCCTTTCCTCGGGCATTCTTGTCTTCCAGATGCTGCAGCAGGCCGCTGTGATCCTGCTCGCCACCGCCGTTTTCGACGAATTCGGCAAACTCCGCTCGAACGGCTTCGGTCAGCGGCAGATGAAGCGACAGGTTCTGCGCCGCCGCCAGCACCGTATCGAGGTCCTTCAGCTGGTTGCGGGCGGTGCCGCCGGGCTCGAAGTTGCGCTCGATCATGCGCTGGCCATGCAGCTCCAGAATCCGGCTTTCGGCGAACCCGCCGCGAATAGCGTCACGAAACGCCTCGCGCGAACCGCCGCCGGCCTCGACCAGTAGCATCGCTTCCGCGACGGCCCCGATGGTCACGGCAACGATCTGCTGATTGCCGAGTTTTGCGAGCTGGCCTGTCCCGCTCGGACCGACACGGGTTACGCGCCCGAGAGGCGCCATGATATCGCGCACGCTGTCGATGACGCCGGCATCGCCACCAGCCATGATCGCGAGCGTTCCGGCGGCCGCCCCGACCACGCCACCGGAGACCGGCGCATCGATGTGTCGGATACCGCGCTCGGCGAGTTTGAAGGCATGTTCGCGGGCAACGGCCGGCGATATCGAGCTGTTGTCGATAACGATCGCGCCAGCCTCCAGCACATCGGCCACGCCGCTGCCGAACAGGACTTCGCCGACAGCTCCGCCATTCGTCAGCATTGTGAAAAGCACCGCGGCGCCTCGCGCCGCCTCCACCGCCGTATCTGCGACGGTTGCACCGTCGGCAGCCAGAGGTTCCGCCTTGCTGCGATCGCGATTCCAGACGGTCACGGCAAACCCGGCCGCCAGCAGACGCCGCGCCATCGGCGCACCCATCAATCCCGTGCCGAGAAAAGCGATCTTCCTGCCGCCCATAAACTATCCTCCGAATGCGGCGCACCAGCCCCGAGACTATATGCTATCGCCCTTTGGGTCCTTGCGCCAACGGGCCACTCCTCATGCCCGATGTACGTCAATCAAATCATCCAAGAGCTTGATAAACCTATGGTGCCAGCATGCAAAGAAAATCGGTGGCCTGGCCGAAAATTCTTCGACGCTGAATTCGTAATAGGCCGGCAGATAAGAAAAGGCGGGACCTTATGGTCCCGCCCCTGGCCTGTCGAGGACTGGAGGTCGGTTCGGCACGGCCCCTATTCGGCGGCGATCGGGAGTACCTCCGCCGAATGCTCGTTGTCATTGTGCGGATGCTGCTTCAGCGGACGGTTGCCCGTCAGCCGGCGGGTCAGCACGTAGAACACGGGCGTCATGAAGATGCCGAAGAAGGTCACGCCGATCATGCCGGCAAACACCGCGACACCCATGGCAGCGCGCATTTCGGCACCGGCACCGGTCGAGGTGACCAGCGGCACGACACCCATGATGAAGGCCATGGAGGTCATCAGGATCGGGCGAAGGCGCAGGCGGCTGGCTTCGATTGCGGCCTGGACCGGCGTGCGGCCCTCGAATTCCAGCTCGCGGGCGAATTCCACGATCAGGATGGCGTTCTTTGCCGACAGGCCGACCAGCACCACCAGGCCGATCTGGGTGAAGATATTGTTGTCTCCACCCGTGAGCCAGACGCCGGTCAGCGCCGCCAAGACGCCCATCGGCACGATCATGATGATGGCGAGCGGCAAGGTCAGGCTCTCATATTGGGCAGCCAATACGAGGAAGACCAGGAGCAGCGCCAGCGGGAAGACGACGACGCTGGAATTGCCCGCCAGGATCTGCTGGTAGGTCAAATCAGTCCATTCGAAGTCGATGCCGGGCGGCAGCGTCTCGTGCAGGATCTTCTCGATCGCCGCCTGTGCCTGGCCCGACGAGAAACCGGGCGCCGGGCCGCCATTGATGTCAGCCGCCAGGAAGCCGTTATAGCGGTTCGTGCGTTCCGGACCGGTCGTGGCATCCACCTTCAGCAGGGCTGAAAGCGGGATCATCTGACCCGATGCCGAACGAACCTTCAACTGGCCGATATCTTCCGGCTGTGCGCGGAACTTGGCATCGGCCTGCACACGGACGCTGTAGGTGCGGCCGAAGGCGTTGAAGTCGTTCACATAGAGCGAGCCGAGATAAATCTGCAGTGCCTGGAAGACGTCGGTGACGGAGACCCCGAGCTGCTCGGCCTTGGCGCGGTCGAGATCAGCAAAGAGCTGCGGCACGTTGATCTGGAAGCTCGAGAAGATACCTGTCAGTTCCGGTGTCTGGTAGGCTTTGGCGATCACTGCCTTGGCCGCCTGATCGAGCACCTGGTTGCCGAGGCCGGCGCGATCTTCGATCTGCAGCTTGAAGCCGCCTGTCGTACCGAGGCCGTTCACCGGCGGAGGCGGGAACATGGCGATGAAGGCATCCTGGATGGCGCCGAACTTGTGGTTCAGTGCCATGGCGATCGCTCCGCCCGAAAGGTCCGGCGTCTTGCGCTCGTCGAAGTCCTTCAGCGTTACGAAAACGATGCCCGCATTCGAGGAATTGGTGAAGCCGTTGATCGACAGACCCGGGAAGGCGATCGCATTGGCAACGCCAGGCTGCTTCAACGCGATATCCGTCATGCGCTTAATCACGCTTTCCGTACGGTCAAGGCTTGCAGCATCCGGCAACTGTGCAAAGCCGATCAGATACTGCTTATCCTGCGACGGCACGAAACCGCCTGGAACCGTTGTGAACAGGCTATAGGTCGCGCCCACCAGCGCGAGATAGACCACCATGACGATGCTCTTGCGCGACACCAGGCGGCCGACGCCCTTGCCGTAATATTTCGAACCGGCTCCGAACGCCCGGTTGAAGCCGCGGAAGAACCAGCCGAAGACCGCGTCCATGATCCGCGTCAACCGATCCTTCGGCGCATGGTGGCCCTTCAGGAGCAGGGATGCCAGCGCAGGAGACAGGGTGAGCGAATTGAAGGCCGAGATGACGGTCGAGATGGCGATCGTCAGCGCGAACTGGCGATAGAACTGGCCGGACAGGCCGGAGATGAAGGCGAGCGGCACGAAAACCGCGACGAGGACCAGCGCGATCGCGATGATCGGACCGGAGACTTCCTTCATGGCCTTGTAGGTGGCGTCTCGCGGATTGAGCCCGGCCTCGATATTGCGTTCGACGTTCTCCACCACCACGATCGCGTCGTCCACGACGATACCGATCGCCAGCACCAGGCCGAAGAGGCTGAGCGCGTTGATCGAGAAACCGAAGACATACATCACGGCAAAGGTGCCGATGATCGACACCGGAACGGCGATCAGCGGGATGATCGAGGCGCGCCATGTCTGCAGGAACAGAATGACGACCAGGACAACGAGCGCGATAGCTTCGAGCAGCGTGTCGATAACCTTCTCGATCGAGGCGCGGACGAATTTCGTCGTGTCGTAGACGATCTCATACTTGACGCCCGCCGGCATGGCCTGCTGCAGCACGTCCATGGTCGAGCGCACGTTGTTCGCGATCTCGATCGCGTTCGAACCGGGCGCCTGGAGAACCGCTACGGCGACCGCCGGCTTGCCGTCGAGCAGCGAGCGTAGCGTATAGTCTTCCGCACCCAGCTCGACGCGAGCGACGTCGCGAAGGCGGGTGATCTCGCCATTGGTGCCCGTCTTGACGATGATGTTGCCGAACTCCTCGGGCGTGCGCAGGCGGCCCTGGGCATTGACGTTGAGCTGCAGATCCACGCCCGGCCGGCTGGGTGAGGCACCGATGATGCCGGCCGCAGCCTGGACGTTCTGGGAGCTGATCGCATTGCTGATGTCGCCGGCGGCAAGATTATGCTCGGCCGCCTTCTGCGGATCGATCCACACGCGCATGGAATAATCGCCGGCGCCGAAGACCTGCACCTGCCCGACGCCCTCGATCCGGGCGAGCCGATCCTTGATGTTCAGGGTCGCATAATTTCGCAGATAGGTGATGTCGTGATCGGCCCCGTCCGAGACGAGGTTGACGACCATGATGAAGTCGGGCGAGCTCTTGACGGTCGTGATGCCGAGGGCACGGACTTCCGTGGGTAGGCGCGGCTCGGCCTGCGAAACGCGATTCTGCACGAGCTGCTGCGCCTTGTCCGGATCGGTGCCGAGCTTGAAGGTGACAGTCACGTTAAGAACGCCGTCCGATGTCGCCTGGCTGGACATGTAGAGCATGCCCTCGACGCCGTTGATCTGCTCTTCAAGCGGCGTCGCCACCGTTTCGGCGATGACGGTCGGGTTAGCACCGGGATAGGTGGCGCGCACGACAATCGACGGGGGCACGACCTCTGGATATTCGGAGATCGGCAGCGCCCTGAGGCCGATCAGGCCGGCGACCACGATGAGGACCGAAAGAACACCGGCAAAGACCGGACGGTCGACAAAGAATCTGGAGATGTTCATATCAAAGCCCCCTCTGGGGTAAGAACGGATGCAAAATTCCCGTCCGACGATTTGAGAGCCGCCGGTGGATCATGTGATTTTGGAATGTCGGCCTTCTGCCCACGGGCAGAAGGCGAAGTCTTACTGAGCGGTCGCGACCTTCTCTGCCAACTGCGGCGCGACGACCGCACCGGGACGGATGCGCTGCAGCCCGTTGACGACGATCTTTTCGCCGGCTTTCAGGCCGTTCTCGATCACTCGCTGACCGTCGACAACCGATCCGAGCTGGACCTGCCGGTAATTGACCTTGTTCTCGCCATCCACGACGAAGACGAACTTCTTATCCTGGTCGGTGCCGACTGCACGGTCGTCGATGACGATCTTATTCTCGGCCTTCGGTTGGCCCATGCGAACCCGCACGAACTGGCCGGGGATGAGACGGCCGCCCGGATTGTCGAAGACGGCTCGAACGCTGACGGTGCCGCTCGCCGCATCGACCTCGTTGTCGATCAACTGCAACTTGCCCTTGATCGGCGTGCCATTGTCGCTTGCCGTGCCAATCTGAACCGGGATCTGCTCGACTGGCGGAACGATGCCGCCGGCAGCCGGCAGTTCGGACAGCGCCTGGGTCACGGTCTGTTCGTTGGCACTAAAGCTCGCATAGATCGGGTCGACGGAAACGAGCGTCGTCAGTACTGAAGAGGACGCGCCGGCTGCAACGAGGTTGCCGACGGTGACGGCGATCTTGCCGACGCGGCCAGCGATCGGGGCGCGGACCTGCGTGTAGTCGAGATTGAGCTGCGCTGTCTGCAAGGTTGCTTGCGCGGCCTTCAGATTGGCTTCCGCCGCAGCATAGTTGCTGGCGCGCGTGTCCATATCGCTCTGCGAGATCGTCTTGTTGTCGAAGAGCTTCTGGCCACGGTCGACCTCGACTTTCGTCAGGTTGAGAGTGGCTTTCGCCGCGCCGACCTGCGCCTGAGCCTGGGCGACGGCCGCCTCATAAGGTGCGGGATCGATCGTGACAAGCAGGTCACCCTGCTTGACCAAGGCGCCCTCGCGGAAATGCACGGACTGGATCGCGCCAGCCACGCGCGGCCGGATCTCGACGCGGTCAATGGCTTCGAGCCGGCCGGAGAATTCCTGCCAGGATGTAACGTCGCGCGGCTCGACAACAGCAACCGTAACGGGGATAGCCGGCGGTGCCGCCTGGCTCGCCGCCTCGGTTGCCTGAGCGCCGCGCGGCAGCTCCAGATAGAAGGCTGCGCCTGCAACAGCCGCAGCGACACCCATGCCGGCGCCCCACAGGGCCCAGCTCTTACCGTTGGACTTCATGTTAGTCTCTCCTTTGGCCCCGGCTTGGGACACGGGACCACAAATTCCTATCGTCTCAATAAAATCAGGGGGCCGAAGCACCGCGCATCCGCGTGACCATCGCTCCGGTCTCATGCCTTCGACATCAGTCCAATCCGCGCTCATCCCTCGCGGACCGCATACCCTAGTCGATCAAGCCTGCACGTCTTCGACAAAACCCTTGAAACAACAGCAGATATCCTGCTGCCATGAAGGCTTGTCCTTCGACTGCCCGCCATAGAGAGTGGGCCAGCCTGTCCCGGCGGGAAGGACTTGCTGGCGAACACGGACGCCAGCCGCTTTCAGCCGACTGCCGTATTCCATGCTCTCGTCGCGGAGCGGGTCGTCCTCGGCCGTGAGCACCAATGCCGGCGCGAGGCCCGAAAGCCGCGAACAGTATCGAGGCGCTGCATAGGGGTGACAGACACCGCCCAGGAAACCCAGGTAACGGTTCCAACCCTCCGTCCAGCGCTCGCGCATGCCGCTTTCCTCCGCCTGGAGGAAAGATTTCGACCCCATGAAGGGATCAAGCAAAGGCGATATCAAAACCTGTCCGTCCAACGAACCGGGTATTTGATCGCGCGCCTTTAAAGCGACGCCCGCTGCAACATTGCCACCCGATTCCTCTCCGGCGACAAACAGCAGCGATTTTTTCGCCCCGCCCAGCGCAAGCATGTTCCGCTTGTTGCTGAGATAGGCGAGAAGCCCGTAGGCGCATTCCAGCACCTTCGGAAAAGCATTCTGATTGCAGCTGGTATAATCCGCCGCAACCACGATGGCCCCAGCCTCAGCGAGGCTTGCCGCCACCGGCCTGTTGGTCGCGTGACAGGTATCAAGAAAAGCGCCGCCGTGCAGATAGAGCACAAGGGGTGCCGCCTTCTTCAAACCTTCACCGTTGTAGATCCGCGCTTCCACCGGCCCCGTTGGCACGTTTTCCAGCACAACATCTTTCCACGGCGCACTCATCGACCCAAATCCCTGTCTGCTCGAGCGAATATGTTCCAATCCAAAAAGCGGTTTACCACGCTTTGCGACCATATTCTCGAAATGCGGTCTTTGGCGCCCCCATGCCGCATTGCAACAACTTACGAAACAACATATTGTTATTCCGCTTCGAGAATAAGTAGCCTATATTCGATCAGACTATTCACCATTACAAACAATCGACCTCTTTTTCATCGGGTCGAGGGACATCATGGAATGGACCAGTTATCAGCAATGCGGGCATTCGCGCGTGTGGTGGAGACGGGCAATTTTACCCGCGCCGCAGCCGCCCTCTCCATGCCGAAAGCGACGGTGACGACGCTCATCCAGTCGCTGGAGGCGCATTTGCACGCGAAACTCCTCAACCGTACGACCCGACGCGTCATGGTGACGACGGATGGCGCACTCTATTACGAGCGCGCCATCCAGATCCTCTCCGAGATTGAGGAGCTGGACGGCAGCATCAGCAATTCGCAGAGCCTGCCAAGCGGCCGCCTGCGCGTGGAAATGGCCGGCGCCTTCGCCGAAAAGATCGTCATGCCGGCGCTTTGCGATTTCCACCAGCGATATCCGGATATTCATATAGACCTCGGAGTCGGCGACCGATTGGTCGACTATCTGGCCGAGAATGTCGATTGCGCATTGCGAGCCGGCATGCCGAGCGACCAGTCGCTGATCGCCCGTCGTGTCGGCGAGATCCATCTCGTCACCTGCGCCGCTCCGCTTTACATCGAGAAGCACGGCATCCCGGAACGGCCGGAGGAGTTGGAAACCAGTCACTACGCGGTCAGCTATTTCCGTGCGCAAACCGGCCGCACGATTCCTTTCCTCTTTGAGCGCGGCAATGAGTCGTTGGAAATCACTCCGCGCTACATCCTCTCGGTCAATGACAGCCGCAGCTATTTGCAAGCAGCCATGACCGGTCTCGGCATTGCGCAGGTTCCAAGCTTCATGGCGCGGGACGCCCTTGCCAAGGGCGACCTCGTGCCGGTCCTCTCCGGCTGGACCCGGCCGACATTGCCCATGCACATCGTTTATCCGCCCAACCGGCATCTGAGCAACAAGGTGCGCGTTTTCGTCGACTGGCTGGCGAAGCTGCTGGCAACCTCGCGGGTCGGCGAAGCTTGAGAGGCAGACCACCTTCTTCTCTCTGTCGGAAGAAGGTGGCGCCGATTGCGAACAATCAGTTCCAGGAAGCACCAGCCTGCTGGCGGACCGTTGAGTTCAAGCGATTCCAGACGTTGTCGATCGCAATCGCGACGATGAGGGCAGAGAGCGCCTTTTCGTCGTAGTGTCTTGCGGCCTCGTTCCAGATTTCATCGGTGACGGCATCCGGCCGGTCGGCAAGCCGGGTGACCGCTTCTCCGAGCGCCAGAGCCGCGCGTTCGGCATCGGAAAAATAAGGCATTTCGCGCCACGCGGAGACACCGACGATGCGCTCCATGGTCTCGCCATCTTTCTGCAGCTTGCGAAAGCCCATGTCGGTGCAGACGCTGCAGCCATTGATCTGGCTGACCCGCAGATGCACGAGATCCATGATGTTTTCCGACAAGCCGCGATCTTTAATCGAATTGCTGACGGCCAAGAGCGCCTGCAAGGTTTCGGGCAGAACGAGGACTGGGTTCTTCATACGAGCTTGCATAATTCTTTCCTCTGATTGTGAGAGCCCTGTTGCGGCTCATCTTCCGACGATGCATTTTCCCGCCGATACGATGTCACACCGGCGGGATTTCGTTCGTCATGGGTTTGACGGAGCAGAATGAGGAGATGTGACCGATGGACGAAAAAAAGTGGCAGGCCGAAAAATTCGAAGCGAACCGGCCGCATCTGCGCGCCGTCGCTTACCGCATGCTCGGCTCGCGCACGGAGGCCGAAGATGCAGTGCAGGAAGCATGGCTGCGCCTGATGAGGAGCGATAGGTCTGACGTCGAAAATCTGAGCGGCTGGCTGACAACAGTCACGGCGCGTATCTGCCTCGATCTGCTGCGAGCTCGCAAATCCCGCCGCGAGGAGCAGCTGACGATCCATGCTCCCGAGCCGATGGTGGCGCCTGAGGCAGGAAACGGCATCGACCCGGAACAGGATGCCTTGCTGGCAGACTCCGTCGGCCTCGCTCTTCTGGTCGTCTTGGAAAAACTGAACCCGGCCGAGCGGCTCGCCTTCGTCCTGCACGATATGTTCGACGTCCCTTTCGATGACATTGCCCCGATTCTGGGGCGCACGACGGTCGCGACACGCCAGCTTGCGAGCCGCGCCCGCCGCCGTGTGCAGAATACGCCATCAACAACGGAGGCTGACCTTACCCGCCAGCGCCACGTCGTCGATGCCTTCTTCACAGCCTCGCGTGACGGCGACCTGCAGGCGCTGCTCGCCGTCCTCGATCACCAAGCCATCTTCAGGCCGGATGTGGTTGCCGCCCGCATGGGGGCGGCCGGCGAAATCCGCGGGCGCGTGGATGTCGCCAAGACCTTCCAGGGCCGTGCGCGGGGAGCGCGGCTGGCGGTCATCAACGGCGCGGTGGGTGCCATCGTTGTCATCGACGGACAGCTGCGCATCGCTCTTCGTTGCACCTTCAATGCAGATGGCATGATTACCGTCATCGACGCGATGGCCGATCCGGAAGAACTGCGCAAGCTGGAGATCGTTTTGATTGAAACCTGAAATTAGCGCATCTGTGTCGGGCTTGTGCCAGTCAGTCTGCGAAACATGGCGATGAAGGCCGACGCATTGCCGTAACCCAACTGCGCTGCAATCCGATACACGGGCTCACCGGCCTCGATCATCGACAGCGCGGCAACGAGCTTCAATCGCTGCCGCCACTCGTTGAAGGAAAGGCCTAGATCCACCTGGCACCGGCGCGACAGCGTACGCTCGGTCGTCCCCATCCGGCGCGCCCATTCCGTCAGGGAATGCCGGTCGCCGGGATCGGCCTGCAATGCGCTCAGGACTGGACCGAGCAGCGGATCGTCGGAAAGCGGCAGATAGCTCTCGCAGCGCGGCGCCAGGCGAATCTGATCGACCAGAACCTGTGCAAGCCTGAGATCTTCGGCCGTTTCCGGTATGGTGACCTCGCGGGCCGCGAAATCCGCCAGAATCGCCTTCAACAGCGAGCTGATGCTGAGCGTGGAAGGTTTGTCCGGCAGGTCGGCGCAAAGGGCGCGTTCGATATAGACGGTCACATAGCGCAGATCGTGCTGGTTATAAGCACCGTGCATCGTATCCGGCGGCAGCCAGATGGCATAATGTGGCGGCGACAAATAGCGTCTGCCTTGAATATCGAAGTCGCAGACGCCGATAAGCGCATAATTGAGCTCGCCCCAGGGCTGGCTCTTTTTTGGAAAGACCGTACCCGCCCGATAGTTCTCGGTTCGGAAGGAAACCGGGTTCGGCGGATCGCCCTCGATGCGTGGAGGCCTGCTGGACATGTCCTCATTTCACTACCACTTGTCTTAATCTCGTTATATACCGGAATTCGGACAAGCGGTACAAGACCTTCGGGACGGCGAGCCCTATCCGCCTTCCTTTGTTTCGCCAGAAGCCAGAAGACGCAGAGACTATTCATATGAGCACCGAGCAGAATGCTTCCGCATCCATAATAAGCACCGCCGGGCTCGCGCCCCTGCTGACGGTGCTCATCTGGTCCGGCAATACCGTTGTCACCAAGGCATCCGCCGGCGTGATATCTCCAGGTTCCATCTCTTTCTACCGCTGGCTGCTCGCATTCATCGTCCTCCTGCCCTTCGTCGGCCGGGCGGCATGGCGCAACCGCGCGCTGATACGCGAGTACTGGCTAAAGCTTGCCGTTCTCGGCGCACTCGGCATGGTGATCTACCAGAGCCTTGCCTATGAGGCAGCTAAGACGACTTCCGCCGTCAACATGGGCGTCATTGTTGCTCTGATGCCGTTGCTGTCGACGTTTTTCGCAAGCCTGCTGGCCGCTGAAAAACTGACTGCGACAAGCCTTATGGGCGGCAGCATTTCATTGATCGGACTCGTCTATTTGACATCGCAGGGCGATCCGATGCGTCTTGCGAATGGCGGATTCCATATCGGCGATGGCCTGATGATCGTTGCCGTCCTTTCGAATGCGCTTTATGGCGTGATGCTGAGACGGTGGGCGATGCCGTTTCCGATGTGGCAGCAGCTTTTCTGGCAGATCGGCTTTTCAACCCTGTTGCTGATCCCGATCTTCCTGATGGGCGATATCTCGCCGATCACCACGGCCAACCTGCCGCTGATCCTCTATGCCGCGATCCCGACCTCTCTCCTCGCGCCCCTCTGCTGGATGATCGGCATTCAGAGGCTCGGAGCAGGCCGGACGTCGCTGCTGATCAATCTCCTGCCAATCGTCGTTGCAGTGCTGGCCTGGGCGCTGCTTGGAGAACAACTGTATTCCTATCACGCTATCGGCGGGGCACTCGCCCTCATCGGCGTTGGGCTCGGCTTACACAAGCCTCGGACGAAGAATGGCCCGGCCGATGACGAAGGCTGGGAGACCGAGGAAGCCTGACCGCCGCTCAGAGAACCCTTTCCTTCCGCCCACCCTTCGTTCTACCATGAACGAGTCCCGAAAGACGGAGAGGAAACAAGCGTGCGCATAGCCCTGGAACCGGTGTCCTCCAGAACGACGATCCAGGAGAGCGTCTATCAGCAGCTGCGAAACGCGCTGATGGCAGGCAATTTCGATCCCGGCCAGACGCTGACCATCGCCTCGCTCGCCGAAACCTTCGGCACCAGCAATATGCCGGTGCGCGAAGCCCTGCGCCGGCTGGCGGCCGAAAATGCGCTTGAGATTGCCGCCAATGGCTCGGCCCGCATCCCTATCGTCACGCTTGCCCGCCTGGACGATCTCTGCCGCGCCCGCATCGCCGTGGAAGGGCTCGCCGCCGAGCTCGGCATCCCGAACCTGACCCCTACAGATATCGCCGCACTGGAACGCATCGCCGGCGAGCAGCATGTGATCGGCCTCGGCGCCAACATCTACGACCTGATGGCCAAGAACCAGCAGTTCCACTTCACCATCTACCGCGCCTCTGGCTCCGAGGTACTGCTGCAGCTGATCGAGACCTTATGGCTGCGTTTCGGCCCCTATATGCGCATGCTCTCAGCCTCCGTCGAACCTTTGATGCGCAGCGGCGAGCTTGACCCTGCCGGCGAGCATGTTGCCATCGTCAAGGCGTTGAAGGCGGGAGACTTCGCCGCAGCTCGCGACGGCGTCGTCGCCGATATTAGACGCACCCACGAAATCCTGCAGGATTATTGCCCGACCACGCAGGACGAGCCGCGCAAAGGCTCCGGCCGCCGCTAAGCTTGCTAGAAGAGAATCAGAAATTTGGTTGAACCTTAAAGTATTTTGTGATCAAATGATCAAAATTGAGGTTCCAATCCCAACATCCAGAGCGAGATCCCATGAGCTCCGCCGCTTCCGCATCGCAATTCGCCGCTCACAACAGCTTCCCGGTCGACGAGGTTCGTGCCATGTTCCCCGCCATCCGGAAGGCGGGCGATTTCGTCTTTCTCGATAATGCGGGCGGCGCGCAGGTGCCGCAGACGGTCGTCGATGCTGTTGCCAATCATCTCATCGATTTCAACGTGCAGCGCATGGCGAAATACCAGCACAGCCAGGGCGTCGACCGCAATCTGGAAGAAGCCCGCGAAAGCGTCGCCATGCTGGTCAACGCCTATCGCCCGGAAGAAATCTCCTTCGGCCAGAACGCCACCTCCTTCATCCGGCTTGTCAGCCTCGGCATTGCCAAGCTGCTCGGCGAACGCAACGAGATCGTCGTCACCGACATGGATCACGATGCCAACATCGCCACTTGGATGGCCCTGGAAGCCGATGGCGCCAAGATCGTCTGGTGGCGCATGCGCGAGGACGGCACGCTGCATGTGGAAGATCTGAAGCCGCTGCTGAACGACAAGACCCGCCTCGTTGCCTGCACCGTCACCGCGCATTCCATCGGCACGATCGTCGATGTCGCAGCCGTCTGCAAACTGACACAAGCTGCCGGCGCCGAAACCTTTCTCGATTGCGTCCATTACGGCCCGCATGGCCTGATCGACGTGCAGGCTTGGGGTTGCGACTATCTCGTCTGCTCCGGCTACAAGAATTTCTCGCCGCATATGGGCTTCCTCTGGGGCCGCTACGACGCGCTGGTCAAGCTTCCCACATTCAAGGAAGACTTCATTCCAGACGTCCCGCCCTACAAGATCGAAGTCGGCACCTTTACCTATGAGAACGTCGCCGGCATGAATGCCGCGGTTAAATATCTGGAAGGCCTTGGCCGCCGCTTCCTGCTGACCGGTGACCATAGCCGCCGCGAGGCGCTCGCCGCCGCCATGGGCGCAATCCGCCAATACGAACAGATGCTGTCGCGCGAGATGATTACCGTGTTGAAGCGCCACGGTGCCACCATCTACGGCATCTCCGACGAGAACCGCCTGGAGCAACGCGTTCCCACGATCTGCTTCAACATGCCAGGCATCACGCCACAAGAATTCGCAGACGAGATGGGCAAGCAGCGCATCGGCCTGCGTGACGGCCACATGTTCGCACCACGCCTGATGAAGCGCCTTGGCTTGTCCATGGAAACGGGTGCCATCCGCGTGTCGCTGGTGCATTATAACAAAGTCGAGGAGATCGCGCGGTTCGACGCTGTGCTGACCGAGATCATGGCGCGGCGCAAGTAAGCCGTGCCTCAGAGCGGTGGCGGCGCCCGAACAACTCCGCCACCGCAATGCTTCCGTGCCGCTGCTTGATGGCACGAAAAGCTGTTCTGAACGTAGAACAGATTGCCGTTTCGCAGTTGTATCTTTCGGTCTATCCCTCGTCGGGAGACCGCTAAAATGAGGATGATGATGAGCGATTTCCGCCAAAACTGTATCGAGCAGAAGCTGCTTATCGGTACATTCGCGGCGATTCCACACCCCGTCGCCATCGAAGTCACGGCAGCCTCCGGCGTCGATTTCCTCTGCATCGACTGGGAGCATTCGCAGATCAGCCGCGAACGCATCGAGGATCTGATCCGCGCCGCCGATGTCCATCACGTTCCCGCCATGGTGCGCGTGCCCGGCCATGCGGCGGAGGATATCGCGGCTGTGCTGGATGCCGGTGCCGCAGGCGTTCTCGTGCCGCGCGTTTCGACGGCGGAACAGGCGCGCGCCGCCGTCAAGGCCACCCGCTATCCCCCGCTCGGTGCCCGTGGCGTCGGCCCCGGCCGCGCCGCAGCCTATGGCTACCGTATCCCGGATTACCTCGCCAAGGCGAATGATGAATTGCTGCTCGCCATCCAAGTCGAGACGGCCGAGGGGCTTACCAACATCGCCGAGATCGCCGCCGTCGATGGCGTCGATCTCCTCTTCATCGGCCCTGGCGATCTCTCCGTTTCGATCGATGCCATGGGACCAACCGGCAAGGACAGGCTCGATGCGGCAATCAGAACCATCACCGAAACCGCTTTGGCCGCCGGCCGCTCAGTCGGCATCTTCCGCCCCTCGCCCGATGATATCGGCGCATGGTCCGAGGCCGGTATCAGCTTCTTCATTCTCGCGAGCGACGCGATGTTTCTCGGCGCCAGTCTGGCCGCCGGTGTCGATGCCGCGAAGCAAGTCAAGCATGTGAAGGAGACGAAAGAAAGATGATCTCTTTCAGAGTGTTACCACTTCGAGGGGCAATAGAAAATCGAGCAAGAGGCCAGACTTTTTAAGCTTAAAATTTGTCCTTGAAATACGACGGCTTTTGGATAACCATTCGAAATTGAGGGGTTGCTCAAGTGAAAGCTGCCGCAGCCGTTTGAACCCTCCAATACAGAATTCCCAGGGGAAATTTCTTGTCTCTACCGCAGCATAACCTGCCGAACGCGATGACGGGCCGCGATGCTCTTGAAGGCATTCGCGCCCAGATCCGCGACATGCGCACCGACAATATCGCCGTGCTCGCCAAGCGCGCCCGCGAACTCGGTGGCGTCATTCCGCTCTGGTTCGGCGAAGGCGATATCGTGACGCCGGAGTTCATCCGCGATGCTGCGAAGAAAGCGCTCGACGACGGCGCAACTTTCTACGTTCCGAATATGCGCGGGTTGGCGACGCTGAACGAAGCCTTATCCGACTATCAGACGCATTGGCACGGCCGCCCCATCCCGATCGAACGCACGACGGTCGCCCCCGGCGGCATGCAGGCGCTCTACATGGCGCTTGAACTGCTCGTCGATGTCGGCACCAATGTCGTCTATGTCGCGCCGCAATGGCCGAACATCCACAACGCCATCCATCTGATCGGCGGCGAGCCCCGCGCTGTGTCACTCGATTTCGATACCGATTGGCGCCTCGATCTCGACAAGCTTTTTGCCCGCTGCGATGCCCGCACCCGCGCCATCTTCCTGTCGACGCCCTCCAACCCCACGGGCTGGACAGCGTCGCGCGAGGAAATGCAGGCACTGCTGGATTTCAGCCGCCGCACCGGCATCTGGATCATTTCCGATGAGGTCTATGCCCGCCTCTATTTCGATGGCGACATTGCCCCTTCGATCCTGCAAGTGGCCGAGGATGGCGATCGCGTCATCGCGATCAACAGCTTCTCGAAAGCCTGGGCGATGACCGGCTGGCGCGTCGGCTGGCTGACACACCCATCTGCCGTTGCCGACCAGCTTGGCGCCATGACGCAGTATATCAACAGCGGCACCTCGGCCATGGTTCAGGCCGGTGCCGCCGCCGCCCTTCGTGAAGGCGAGCCGCTGGTTTCAGAAATCCGGGGCCGGATCAAGGCAGGGCTCGACCTCGCCTATGAGAAGCTGCCGAAAATACCCGGCATCATCCTGCCGGAAAAGCCGCGCGGCGGCATGTATGCCTTCTTCGCGCTGCAGGGCGAGCCCGACGCAACGGCACTTTGCGAGCGCATTCTTGAAACCGCCCGCGTCGGCCTGGCGCCTGGATATCACTTCGGCGAGGCATCACGCGCATTCCTGCGCATGTGCACATTCCGCGAAACCGAACAGATGCGTATCGCGCTCGACCGCATGGTCAACGCGATGACATAAGACGGCCGCCAATCGGGCGGACGGGGAATACCGCGGGTGAGAGGAAAAGCCGGCGGCCATAACCAGAGGGAGACTAAAGAATGTCCATGACTCGTCGCAGTCTGCTGGTCCTTGCGACCGCCGTCGGCCTGGCCGGCGGAAGCCACTTCGCCTATGCCGCCGATGTGCTGAACGTCGGCTCCTATCCCAACAACCCGCCCTTCGAATACAAGACCGCGAATGGCGGCTTCGAAGGCTTCGAGGTCGACATCGTCAACGAAGCGGCCAAGCGCGCCGGCATGACCACTAATATCGCCGACTACGGCTTTCAGGCCCTGTTTGCGGCAACCAGTTCCAAGCGCATCGACGTGGCGATCTCGTCCATCACGATTACGCCGGAACGCCTGAAGTCGCAGTCCTTCACCCAGCCCTATTACGACTCCGATATGGGCGTCGCCGCCAAGGATGGCAGCGCGATCAAGGCGCTTGCCGATCTCAAGGGCAAAACTATCGGCGTACTTTCGGGTTCCACGGGTGAAAAATGGGCCAACGACAACAAGGCCGCGCAGGGTTTTGCCGACGTTAAGGGCTACAACTCGCAGCAGGACATGTTCCTTGATCTCGGCGCAGGCCGCATCGACGCCGTCGTCAGCGACATCCCGGGCATGCAGTATCTCTTCGTCAAGACCAAGGGCTTCGCCATCAAGGATCGCATCAAGACCGGCGAACAATACGGCCTGATGATGACCAAGGATTCGCCACTCGTCGCCAAGATCAACGATGCGATCACCGCGATGAAGAAGGATGGCACGCTGGATAAGATCCACGAGAAGTGGTTCGGCAGCAAGGCGCCTGCGGGCTCCTCCACCGTGACCGAACTGCCGATCCCCAAAGCGTGATCAAAAGATCATTATTGAAATGAGACTGCGCCGGTCGCGACGACCGGCGTGGATGCAGGAAACCTCGTCTTCGTTTCGCACGCGGGAGTGCCAATGTCTTTCGTCGATACCTTCTTCAATTCCGACGTCATGATCTCGGCCTTCCCGCAGCTGCTACGCGGGCTTTGGATGACCATCGCCCTCGGCGTGGTCAGCATCCTGATCGGCGTCACCGGCGGCCTCGTCGTCAGCCTGGTGCGCCTCTATGCCCCCAAGCCGCTGCAGCTCCTGATGATCGCCTATATCGACATCATGCGCGCCATGCCGATGCTGGTCGTGCTGATCCTGATCTATTACGCGCTACCCTTCGTCGGCATCAGCTTTTCCGCATGGTGGTCGGCGATCCTCGGCTTCTCGATCGTGCTGGCCGCCTACTCGGCCGAAGTCTTCCGCTCAGGAATCGAAAGCGTGCCGCGCGGCCAGTTCGAGGCGGCCGCCGCTCTCGGCATTCCCTTCCTGATCACGCTCTACAAGGTCGTGCTGCCGCAAGCGGTCCGCATCGTCATCCCACCGACGACGAGCAATTGCGTGTCGATGTTCAAGGATACGTCGCTTGCTTCGAGCGTGGCTTTGCCGGAACTGCTGAAAGAAGGGCAGAACGCCCAAGGCTTCTACGCCAACCCATCGCCGCTGATCATGGCCGCGCTGATCTACATCATCCTGCTCTGGCCGATGGTCCGCCTCGTCAGCGTGCTTGAAAAGAAGTTCAAGAGCGAACGTGCCAGATAAGGGCCAGCATCAATCGAAATCGACACCTGAAAGATGATTGCTGACGGATGATTTCACCGCACCGATATCCCGCCACAGCTCGCTAACGATTGCGGGCTCCACATCTGCCATCATGTCGCGCAGCCAGCCTTCATGAGCGGCGGCCATGGCGCTGAATTGGGTCTCGCCCTTCGCCGTGAGCTTGGCGACCGTCACGCGCCGGTCGCCATCGGGCGTCACGCGCTGCACGAGGCCATCCGCTTCCAGCCGTTCGACCAGTCCGGTGACATTGCCGTTGGTGACCATGGTGCGCTTCGAAAGCTCCCCGAGCCGCAGACCCTCCCGCTCGCGATAAAGCTGCGCCATCAGGTCGAATTGCGGCAAGGTCGCGCCGAACTCGTTGCGCAGCCGGCGACGAATTTCCTGCGAGATCAGCTTCGTCGTCGAAAGCATGCGCAGCCAGAGCCGCAGCTCCAGTTTTTTGCCTTCCTGCGCTCCCTGAACAATGATCTCCAGGTCAACGGTTGCACTCTCGGACTCTGTCATGACGTCGCCTCGGCCTATCATTCCGCATCATCAATCTAAGCGATCTAGGGGACGATATTTGAAATGTCAAAGGTTTGGCCGTCAAGTCGCATAACTGTCACTTTGCCAGCATTTTCCCCAGCATGAAGCCGGAGCCGGCGCCGGTTCCGGCGCCCGGCCATGTCGAAGCCCCGCACATGTAAAGCGATGCCACGGGCGTCCTGTATCGCGAATAGCCGGCAACGGGGCGGAACAGGAAATTCTGGTCGAGATGATGGCTGCCCGAGAGATTGTCGCCGCCGACGAGGTTCGGGTTCTCGCGTTCGAGATCGACGGGCGAAAAGACCGAACGGCCCAGTATCTTGCCACGCAAGCCTGGGGCATAGCGCTCGATGATATCGAGGACACGCTCGGCATAGGCATCCTTGATCTCGTCCCAGCTTGTGCCGGTGATCTCGCCGGCGGCATCACCGCGGAATTCCGCCGGCAGGACACGCACCTGTATCCAGAGCACATGCTGTCCGGCCGGCGCGCGCGACGGGTCGATGGCCGTCGGCTGGCCGACCACGAGCGCAGGCTCCGCCGGCAGAAGCCCGCCCATTGCCTCGGCATAGACGCGCGACATCATTTCGAGATCCGGCGCGATATGCACATAGGCGAAATTCTGCAGCGCCTGGCCTGCCGTCCAATCCGGAAGGCCAGACAGCGCCAGATGGATCATCATCGTGCCGGGTCCGGCCCGGAAGCGGGACACCTTGCCGTCGAACTCCCGGCGTGACGGGTCCTGGTCTAGAAGTTTACCGAACAAGATCTGCGGATGGACATTGGCGATAACGGCCCGCCGCGCCTCGTAGCGGCGCCCGTCGGCGAGAACAACACCGGTTGCCCTGCCGCCCGACGTGACGATCTTGTCGACGCGCGTACCCAGCATCAGCTCACCGCCCTTGCTCGTCAGCACGGCCGCCATCGCCTTGATGATGGTATCGGCTCCACCCTTGCCGATCACCATGCCCAAGGCCTGATTGGCCATGGATTCGAGATAGGGAAACAGCGCACCGCCGGCGACATCGGGCGCAAAGTCGAGATGCAGACCCCAGGCGGCCATCATCGTCTTGAGCTTGGTATTCTGGAAACGGGCATCGAGAAAATCGCGCGGCGAGGCAAAGAGCATACGCGCGGTGTCATAAATCCAGCCCATTCCCTTTTCGCGCCAAGCCTTCCAGACAACCCTGGCGGCGGCCAGGGATGGCATGGGCGAGCCGAGCAGGCCGAAAACATGCGGGGCATCCGCACCGAACGTAGAGAGCATATTGCGCCAGGCTGCAGCATCCTGCGGTGAGATATCGGCGATGGCGCCAGCGGTCTTTTCCAGATCGGTGCTGACGCCGAGATAGGTGTTGTCGCGAAACACGCTAGCGAAACAATCCGCTGCAGGTATGAAGTCCAGCCCTTCGGCCGAAAGCTCGTTCTTATATTGCGCAAAGAAGGCCGAGCCGGCAAACATGGAGAGATTCATGGCACAAAGATCATGCCGGAAGCCGGGCAGCGTCACCTCACGAGTCTTGACGGCACCGCCAGGCTCTGCATTTCCCTCGATGACGGCAACCTTCCAGCCCTTGGCGGCCAAATGCACCGCCGCCGCCAGGCCATTGTGGCCGGCCCCGACTATGATCGCATCGTAGCTCATCATCTGCCCCTTTTTGGTTTGTGATTATTATTATCACATGCATACATTTTGAGTTTTAAGCTTCAAGTATCTGTTGGCGCGAGTCACAAGAGGCAAAAGCAACCAATGATGGTGTTTTGCCGAATTACCTAGAAGAATTCCGTTTTACTTCAGCAGTTTACAAACTCATGACGGCCGCTGATCTCAGGCCAAAATTGGCTCCGCGAACCCCAGCGGAATGCTTGCAATATCATATATTGTGACATAGGCTCCCCTTATTCCGCCGCCGCGCGGAGCCGGTGCCAGGAGGAAAGGCACCCCACGCCTGGCGATACCAACTTCATGCCTGATCCTGAACAAAAGACCCACAAAAAGGCTCTTTGCATGGATCATGCAACAACAAGGGGAACGCAAAATATGACAGCCACCACACTCGCCAGCCTCGCCTCGGCCCTTCTTTCGGGCTCCGTCAAGGTCGTCGATCTCACCGCGCCGCTCGGTCCGGATACTCCGGTGCTCTACCTGCCGCCACAGTTCGGCAAGAACACGCCGAACGTCAAGGTCCATACGATCTCGGAATACAATCAGGACGGCCCCTTCTGGGCCTGGAACTGGCTGGAGCTCGGCGAGCATACCGGCACGCATTTCGACGCGCCCTGTCACTGGATCACCGGCAAGGACCATCCGAACAACACGACGGACACCATTCCGCCGCAGAATTTTGTGGCGCCGGTCAACGTCATCGACCGCTCCAAGGAAGCCGCCGCCAACCCCGATTATTTGCTGACGGTCGACAGCATCAAGGAATGGGAAGCCCAGAACGGCGCGATCGAAGCCGGCAGCTGGGTACTGCTGCGTACCGACTGGTACAAGCGTAACGGCTCGACCGAGACCTTCCTGAATGCCGATGAAAACGGCCCGCATTCCCCCGGCCCGACGGCCGAAGCGATCGAATATCTGCTCACCAAGGGCATTATCGGTTGGGGCCAGGAGACCATCGGCACCGATGCCGGTTCCGCCGGCGGCATGAACCCGCCTTTCCCGGCGCACAACCTCATGCACAAGGCCAATCGCTATGGCCTCGCCAGCCTCTCGAACCTCGACCAGCTTCCGGCTAAGGGCGCTGTTCTCATCGCTGCGCCGTTGAAGTTCGTTAAGGGCACCGGCTCGCCGGTTCGCGCACTGGCATTGATTGCATGATAGGCTGGAGAGGCAGGAGCCTGGGGCAGGCTCCTCCTTTCTGTTCATCTTGCCAGTGAGGGGCGGCAGCAATGGGCGATCATGACTACATCATCGTCGGCAGCGGCATAAATGCGCTCGTCGCAGCCGCCATGCTTGGCAAAAAGGGCCACAAGGTTCTTGTCCTTGAGCGCAACGACCGCATCGGCGGTTGCCTGCGCACCGAGGAGATCACCGAGCCCGGCTTCATCCACGACGTCATGGCAACGACCATGGTGCTTTTCCTCACTTCGCCGGCCTATGGCGCCATCGGCAAGGATCTCGAGGCACGAGGCCTGGAATTCGCCCATGCCGACCTCCCCACGGGCGTGCTGAGACCTGGCGGTTCGCATGTGATCTTTTCCAAGGACCGGCGGCGCAATATCGCCACCTTCGATGAACTGTCGCTCGGCGATGGGCAAACCTTCGCGCGCGAAATGGATGCGCTGGCCGCAGATGCGCCATTCCTGTTTTCGCTGCTCGGCGGTGCATTGTGGTCGGGATCGATGCTCAAGACCATCGGCAAGCAGGGCTGGAACCGTGGCCTGCGCAAGCTCGTTGCCTGGTTTGGCGATGCTTTGACGCCGGCACGCGGCTATCTCGAAACCAGCTACAGGTCCGAGGATATCCATGCGCTCTGGGCGCCGTGGGTGCTTCATTGCGGCCTTGGGCCCGAAAGCTCCTATTCCGCCGAAATGCTGAAGGTGATCGGCTTCGCATTGGAATTGGGCGGCGCGCCGATCGTCAAGGGTGGCGCCGAAAAACTGCTGACGGCCTTCGAACGGTTGATCACCGACAATGGCGGCGAGATTCGCGTGAGTGCCGATGTCGAGGCCATCATTCCGGACGCCAATCGCAGTGCCGATGGCATACGTCTTGCGAACGGCGAAACCTTGAGAGCAAAGGCCGGCGTAATCTGCTCGGTCACACCCAATCAGCTTTACGAGCGGCTGATGAAGGATTGGCCAGATCCGCTGCCGCCGGAGATCAAATCAGGCGTTGCCAGCTACCGCTACGGCAAGGGCGATATGCAGATCCACTATGCGCTTTCCGAGCCGCCGCGCTGGAAGGCCAATGCCGAACTCGGCCAGGTGGCGCTGCTGCACCTCACCCCCGGCCTCGACGGCGTCTCGCGCGCCGCCAACGAATGTGAGCGCGGGCTTCTGCCGGCCGAACCGACGGTCTGCGTCGGGCAGCCTGTCGCGCTTGATCCCAGCCGCGCACCGGAAGGAAAGTCGATCCTCTGGCTGCAGCTTCCCGAAGCGCCTCGCCACATCAAGGGAGATGCCGCCGGCGAGATCGAAACGCCAAGGGACGGCCGCTGGACGGAAGAGGTGCGCGAGCGCTATGCCGACCGGATTGAGGCGCTTCTATCCAGCCATATCGAGAACTTCTCCGGCATAAAACTCGCGCGCCGCGCCTATTCTCCTGGCGATCTGGAGGCGATGAACATGAACCTTGTCGGCGGCGATCCCTACGGCGGCTATTGCGGCATCGACCAGCTTTTCATCTGGCGTCCTTTCAAGTCATCTGTTAACCACCGCACCCACATATCGGGCCTCTACCACATCGGCGCTTCGGCGCATCCCGGTGCGGGCCTTGGTGGGGGCTCCGGCTTCCTGCTCGCATCATCGCTGAAGTAACACGTTTCCGGAGGAGGAGTTTCGTCGATGGAGGAACGGTTTTCAGGCACCATTTTGAGGCGCAAGCGGGATGAGAACGCGAAGCGCCCGACCATGGGCGAAATCGGCCTCAATCACTTCGCGCCTTATCTCATGAACCGGCTGATGGCGCGCTGGAACGCCAATCTTTCGGAAGAGCTGCGTGAATACGATATGACGACCGCCAAGATGCGCGCGCTTGCCGTCCTCAGCGTCTCGTCCAGCGTCACCATCAACGAGCTCTCCGTCTTTGCGGTGACCGAACAATCGACGATGAGCCGCACTTTGGATTCCCTCGAGCAGCAGGGCTACATCCGCCGCCAGCCGCGCGCCGAAGACATGCGCATCCGCGATGTCTCCATCACCGAGGAGGGCCGCACCGCCTTCGAGAAGGTGTGGCCGACCATGTACGACCTCTTCCTGCAGATGTTCGACGGTGTCGACGAAGCCGAATACCGCACCTTCATCTCGACGCTGCACAAGGTGCTGCACAATATCAGGAAGCACGAGATCTGAGCGGCCTGATAGATTCCGCTCCAGTTCGGATCACCGCCTGTTCGGTATCAGCGCCGTTGCCAATGCCGCGATGGCGGCAACAATGGCGAAAATATAGAAATTCCATTCCGGGCCGACATTCAGGCTGGCGATGTATCCACCCATCAAGGGGCCGGAAAGCGCGCCAATGCGCGAAAAGCTCAGCGCCCAGCCGGTGCCGGCTGCCCGCACGAAAGGCTGCAGATAAGCGGCAAGATAGCCGGTGAGGATCAGCGATGCCGAAACCGTGCCGAAACCGGCAATGGCGACGACCGTGTAGTTCAGCCAGATGGATCCCTTGAAAGCGAGAAGCGCTATACCGACGGCACCAAGCAGATAGGATAGCGTCACGGTCAACCGCACGCCAAAACGATCCGCCCATTGGCCAAGCACGATGCCGCCGATCGCGGAGGTGAAGCTGAAGACGGCGAGGAAGAGCAGGCTGTCGCCGAGATCATAACCACTCTTGCGCATGATCTGCGGCAGCCACTGGGCCAGCCCGTAGACGAGGAGCAACCCCATGAACAGTGCGATCCAGAAGCAGGCGGTGGCGAAGGCATTTCTCGGCGAAAAGATCTCGCCCAACACTGCGCGCCAGCCGAGGCCGGTTTCCCTGGGCGCGCTTCCCGCAGGGACGGGAACGCCAAGCCGGGCAGCAAGCCGCCTCGCATTCTCGCCTCGCCCCTTCGCAACGAGGAAATCAAGCGACTCGGGCAGCAACCATGCCATAATAGGCACGAACAATACCGGCAGCGCGCCAACAAGAACGACCGGCCGCCATCCATAATCCGGCAACAACCATCTACCGACGAGCGCAGCGGCAAACAGGCCCAGCGAATAGCCGGAATACATGATGCCGTAATTGAGATTCTTCTTCGCGGTCGGCGAATATTCGATGGTCAGCGCCGCCGCCAACGGAATGATGCCGCCGAGGCCAAGACCGGCGGCAAAACGGCTGACACCGAACCATGTCGGCGTCGGTGACCATGCGGTGACAGCCGTGCAGACGGCGAATAGCGAAAGGCAGGCGAGAAACATCGGCTTGCGGCCGTAGAGATCGCTCAGCGTACCGACGACAATGCCACCGACAAGCATGCCGAAGACGGTATAGCTGCCCATGGCCCCGAGCTGGAGCGGCGTGAGGTGCCAGACATTGTCGGTTGACAGCGCCGGCAGAATGGCGCCGAGAACGCCGACATCGTAGCCCTCCGCAAAGATCGCCAGCCAGCAAATGAGCACGACGACGAGGCTTCTGGCATGCGAGATCTCACCGCCGCGAGGACTTGAAAGGTCCTTCGCAGCGCCATTTCGAAGAGTGTCCATGCGACTGTTCCCTTTTGGAATTGTCGGTCTTGGCCGATATTATTTGCGTCCGGCGTGGTCGTGTCAGAGTGTCCCGACCGTTTTGAGCGCTCCGTCGAGCGCCGTACCCTTTTCGTCCAGAAGTGCAGCCTGCCGCAGCCGTCGCATCCACGCGGCTCCATCCTCGCGCTCGCGCAGGAGCGGCAGCGCCGACATGACGCGATCGAACTTGGAAAGCCCGCGTGCATGCGTATCGGAGTAACCTTTGACAAGCCGGCGGTTGCCGAGCACCTCGACGGCAAGATCGTAGTTCGTGGCCACCAGATTGGAGGCCGCACCAAGCCAGGCCTCGCGATGCTCCACCTCGCGGGCATGCCGCAATGTGCCGCGACGGATGCGGCGTAGCGCCGAGAGCATATAGAGGCCGAGGAACCAGAACAGCGTGCCCGTCTGAACGCGACGCCCCTTGTTGACGAAGCGGTCGAGCCGGGCAAACAGGCGCGGCTGGTTTTCGATCCAGAGACCCATGCCTTTCGGCATCGTGCCACAGACCTCGTCCATGCGCGGGTGCATGTATTCGGTCATGTAGACGATCTGGTCGTCCTTGGCGCCGACTTCCTTACGAACGCGCTCGAAGCGCGAACCGCGCACCTTCAGATCGGCAACGCGAATGACATCGTCATAGGCCATGGCGACTGCGACATACTTCGCCGCTTGCACGGTAAAGGCGAAATCCTTGTTCGCGCCGCCGGCCTTGCGATCCAGCGCATGAAGCACCGCGACACGGCTCAGATATTCGTCTGCATAGGCCGGGTCCTGATAATCGGTCAGCTTCTTGACGCCGGCAAACAACAGCGGCCAGGCAACTTCCGGAAATTCCGAACGGATGCGATTGACCAGACGGTCCAAGGCCGGATGACCGGCCGTCTCGGGCAGAGCATCGAAGTGCTTCGGCGGCGTTGCGGAAACCGCATCACGCGGCTTCTCCTTGACGCGATCGAAAGCGGCATTGAACGCCTTCAGGCTCGGCTCGATGCCCTTGCCGCCGGCGCGGATCATCGCCTCGAAAGCCTGCTTGCCGAACGGCAGCGCCCCCGAACCCGCCAAAGCGCCGAACATCGAGGCCGAAATCACGCTGCCGTTCTTGACGGCCATCGTTTCCATGTCGAAAGCGATAGTGCGCTTGGCGGCGAAATCCGTGGCATCCACCACCACCTCGGCATTGCCGATGCCATCGCCCGGCTTTTCCTTTTCCGCAACCGCAAAGGAGCGGTGCGTCGAGGCGATCAGCAGGGTCTTGTCCGGTGTGACCAGACCGCGCAGCACCGAGCGGCCAGCCTCCATCAGCTCAGCCGCCATGACGACATCGACATCACCGGGCGTCGGCATCAGCGAGAAGATCGGCGCATGACCATCTTTCGCCGGCAGCATTTCAATATAATAGATCGTCGCGCCCGTCCGCTGGGCCACGCCCGGCACGGAGGTCGTCTGCGCCATCCAGCCTTCGGCCTCGGCAAGGCCGACGATCCAGTCGGCGAGGACACCGCCGCCCTGCCCACCCATGGCGAGAATGGCAAGCGACAGCGGCTTATCCGTAGAAAGCCTGGCAGCGCCGAGATCACTCATGCTCACATGTTCGTTCATCTCGCCCTCTCAATCTGAAAAGACGATGCGGCCGGCGCGGCGACGCGCCTGCAGCCAGCCGATGATGACGGAACGCATGCGGGCAACAAAACGATCCCAGCCCGTCGGATTATGGATGATATCGGCCCGATAGAAGGAGGGACAAAGCACCGCCGCCTCCGAGACTTCGCCGCAATTGCCGCATCCCACGCAATTGTTGTCGATCGCCGCCACCGGATCGTCCTTCAGCGGATCGTCGGTATGCTTGACCGACAACGAAGGACAGCCGGAAAGGCGGATGCAGGCGTGATCGCCGGTGCAGACATCCTCGTCCACGCCGAAGCGCTCCTTGACCATGCGCTTGCCGTCCTTGATGGCCTTGGCGAATTGCGGCTTCACGCGGCGCTGCTTGTTGAGCATGCATTCCGAGGAGGCAACGATGATCTTCGGCCCCGGCTCCTTCGAGGTCAAAGCCTCGCGGAGCGTATCGCGCATCTTGGCGACATCGTAGGTCCGGTCGACCTGACGCACCCAGGTCGCGCCGATGCCTTTGACGGCGTTGACGATGGAATTGTTGGTCTTGCGACGCGGATTGAGCGCACGCGAGGACGGTATGTCCTGCCCGCCGGTCGCCGCCGAGTAATAGTTGTCGACGACGAGGATGACGCCATCCTGTTTGTTGAAGACGGCATTGCCGACCGACGTCGCGAGGCCATTGTGCCAGAAGCCCCCATCACCCATGACCGAAATCACGCGCTTGTCGGCCGCGACATTGAAGGCAGACGCGGCGGCCGGCCCGAGCCCGTAGCCCATGGTCGTGCTGCCGATATTGAAGGGCGGCAGGATCGAGAAGAGGTGGCAGCCTATATCGCCTGATATGTGATGCTGGCCGAGTTCGCTCTCCACCATCTTCATGGCGGCGAAAATCGGCCGCTCGGGACAGCCGATGCAGAAGCCGGGCGGACGTGGCGGCACGACTTCGGCTAGCGCCTTGATCTTCGGATCGTTGAGAATAGGCGTTGGATCCGGCAGCGGCGGCTGGTTGCCGAGCAGCACGCGCTGATGGATCTCCAGAAAATTCTTGATGCCCTTCATCAATACGGGCGCGGTATATTCGCCGCCCATTGGCAGCACATCCTTGCCCGCGACCTTGGTCTGGATATCGCGGCGGCGCAGGATCGTATTCAGGGATTGCTCGATATATTCCGGCGCCCCCTCTTCGACCATCAGCACCGCCTTCTTGTTGGCGCAGAATTCGGCGATCTGGTCATCCACAAGCGGATAGGCGACATTGAGGACGTAAAGCGGCACGGCGGAGTTGCCGTAGACATCGGCAAGCCCGAGCTGCTGCAGCGCGCGCAGCACGCCATTGTAGGCGCCACCGAGCAGGATGATGCCGACTTCGCCTTCGGACGGGCCGAAATACTCGTTGAGCTGCCGCTCCTTGATGAAATTGACCGCTGCAGGCCAGCGCTTCTCCAGCTTCTCCTTCTCATGCAGGAAGGAGGCCGGCGGCAGCACGATGCGGTTGACGTCGCGAACCGGATTTTCCAGCGCCTGCTTCAGCGTATAGGCCGGCCGCTTGTTGTCCTTGGCGACGAACTGACCGTGGACATGACAGCTGCGGATGCCGACCTGCAGCATGACGGGCGTGTTCGACACTTCCGAAAGCTCGAAGCCCTCTTCCACCGCCTGCACGATCGACGGCAGGTTCGGGCGCGGATTAAGCAGCCACATTTGCGATTTCATCGCATAGGCATGGCTGCGCTCCTGCATGATCGAGGAACCCTCGCCGTAATCCTCGCCGATGATGATAAGCGCACCACCGGTCACGCCGCCCGAAGACAGGTTGGAAAGCGCGTCCGACGCGACATTGGTGCCCGCCGTCGATTTCCAAGTGACGGCGCCGCGCACCGGATACATGACGGAGGCGGACAGCATGGCGGCTGCGGCCGCTTCCGAAGCCGATGTCTCGAAATGGACGCCCAGATCCTGCATCACGTCCTTGGCGTCGGCCAGCACGTCCATAAGATGGGAAATCGGCGAGCCCTGATAGCCGCCGACATAGGAGACACCGGATTGCAGAAGTGCCTTGGTGATCGCGAGAATACCCTCGCCGCGGAAGATATCGCCTTCCCCGAGCTTCAGATCCTCGACCTCGCGCGCAAACGATCGCTCGGCCATGACGTTACCCCTTTGCCCTTGCGGGCTTGTTTTAAATCATTTGCAAAATCATATTTTGAACTTCCTTGAACTGTCAACGAACAATTATGCGATATCGCCGCATCATTTTGCGACATCGGCTGGGCAGCAATATGCTGACGCCAGCCGTTATTGTTGACTCGGATATCTCCGTTGCACTCAAATGTATGCGTATGCATAAAATTTATGCGAACATGTGAAGCCGAGTAAGAATTGCGGACCGGGATTTTACGGAAGCACCAGAGAAAGCGCTTGCCGCTCCAAAATATGTATTTTAAGATTAAAACATTCCGACAATAAATCGCCAGCGGCAGTTGGGCGTCATGCTTTTCTGTCGCTTAACAGGGGAACGGAGTGACCATGACAACGCTTACTCGGCGCGAGGCCCTGAGCCTCGGCGCAGCCGCATTCATGACTGGGATTTTAGCCGGCAGAACGCCTGTGGAAGCAGCGGAAGCCGGCACACTGACCATCGCTTTCAACGTCAATTTGCCCTCTTTCGATCCGACGACAGGCCCGTCGGCCGTTAATCCGACGATCCAGGCGATCTATCGCTCGATCTTCGACCAGTATATCGGCCAGGGACCGGACCTGAAGTTCCAGCCGGGCCTTTTGACGGCCTGGGGCTGGAACGATGACAAGACAAAAGTCTGGATGGACGTTCGCGAAGGTGTGACCTGGCACGACGGCTCCAAGTTTACACCGGATGACGTCGTCTGGTCGCTGGAGCGCGCCGCCAAGCAGGACACCGGCAACCCGATCCAGTTCATCTGGTCGACCGCCAACAATTACAAGGTGGAAGGCAACCGCATCACCGGCGATGTCGTCCGTTTCGAGCCGACCTATTTCAAATGGATGGCCTTTCTCACCGGCTATGTCCTGCCCAAGGACTATTACACCAAGGCGGGCGCGCAGGGCTTCGAAAAGAAGCCGATCGGCACGGGCCCCTATATGGTCGATGCCTATGAGGGCAATTCCTATCTGCGCCTGAAGGCAAACCCGAACTATTTCGGCGGCAAGCCCGCCTTCGATACCGTCATCTTCAAGTTCGTGCCGGACACGACGAGCCGTGTCGCCGAAATCGAGTCCGGTTCGTCCGACGTGACGCTGGAAATCCCCTATGAGGATTTCGACCGGCTGAAGAAGAAATCCGGTCTTGCGGGCGTCGCCACCCCAATCTCCGATATCGGCATGATCTTCATCAGCAATGTCGATCCGATGCTCGACAAGAATGTCCGCCTCGCCGCGAATATGGCGATCGACAAGGAAGCGATCATCAAGCGGCTGCTGCGCGGCTACGGCAAGCCGCTATCGACACTGGAGGCGCCGGAGTACGAAGCCTACGACGCGTCAGTCAAAATCCCTTACGATCCGGAACAGGCCAAAAAGCTCCTGGCCGCCAGCGGCTATTCGCCGGACAAGCCGGTGAAATTCACCATCAAGACGACCCGCGGCTTCAAGCCGAAGGATTACGAGATGATCCAGGCGATCGTCGGCATGTGGCGCAAGGTCGGTATCGAGGCTGAGATCGAAGTTTACGAAATCGCCAAGCATTATGAGCTGCGCGCCGCCCATCAACTCGGCCCAGCCGCCTTCTACAACTGGGGCAACGCCATCGGCGATCCGACGACCTCGACCGGCTTCGCCATGTTCGGCCCCTCGCCGCACTCAGCCTGGAAAACCAAGGATGTCGACGACATGCTGGGGCCGCTCTGGGTGGAAAAGGACGAGTCCAAGCGCATCGCCGGCTGGAAAGCGGCGATCAAATATATCGCCGAGCAGGGCTACGTGATCCCGTTGCTGCAATATGCCCAGCCGATCGTTTATAAATCGAGCCTGAAGGTTACGCCGAACGTTTCCGGCGCCCTGCAGCCGACGCTGGTGTCGAAGGCTTGATGCGTCGAGCTTTGATCGTGCAGCCTTGCCCCACACCCTAGCCCTCTCCCCGTCCTGAGCTTGTCGAAGAGGCGGGGAGAGGGGACGACCTTTGTATCCTCGCCGGAGCACGTTGTTAGGGGTAGGCTGCAGGTGCCTCTTTCCCCTTCTCCCCGTCAAAACGGGGAGAAGGTGCCCGCCCTTCGACAGGCTCAGGAGGTCGGATGAGGGGCTTAGGACTCTTCAGCGCCATAGCCGTGCCATCGGAACTCATAACGCATGATAGCAGTCTCCATATTGAACCGGCTGATCATGGCCGCGATCACCCTCTTCGGAGTGGCGGTGATCGTCTTCGTCCTCCTGCGCGTCGTGCCGGGCGATCCGATCGCGATGATGATCTCGCCGGGCGCAAGCCCTGCCGACATCGCCGCGCTGCGCGCCCATTACGGGCTCGATGCGAGCCTGACCACGCAATTCTGGCTTTGGCTGAAAGCGGTTCTGACGGGCGATTTCGGGACATCGATCTCCCTGAAACGCGATGTGCTCTCCCTGCTCCGCGAGCGCCTTCCCGCAACGCTGGAGCTTGCCTTTGCCGCGCTGGTCCTGGCGGTTCTTCTCGGCGGCGCGGTTGCCATTGTCGGCACGCTCGCCCGCCGCACGATTTTCGAACCCGTGATCGACAGCCTGAACGGCCTTTTGCTGGCTGTTCCGGATTTTGTCTGGGCGCTGGCGCTGGTCCTTGTCCTCGGCGTTCTTTTTCCGCTTTTCCCGCTCTCCGGACGCATCGATCCGGGCATCGACGCGCAATTCGCAACGCCCTTCTATCTCATCGAAAGCCTCGTAACGTTTCGCTTTGCGATCTTCGCCGACATCTGCGCCCATATGGTCATGCCGGTCCTGGCGCTCGGCCTGCCGCTCGCCGCCATCATCGCCCGCGTGCTGAAGGCAGCGCTCTCCGAGGCCATGGTGCAGGACTATATTCTGCTCGCCAAGCTGAAAGGCATGTCTGAGCTGCGGCTGGTGCTGCAGGAGGCGCTGCGCAATGCCGTCGGCCCGACGATCGCGCTGACCGGCGTGCAATTCACCTTCCTGATCGGCGGCACCGTCATCGTCGAGCGCATCTTCGCCTATCCCGGCATCGGCAACATGGCGATCGATGCCGTCATCAACCGCGACCTGCCGCTGATCCAGGGGCTGGTGCTGGTCTTCGGCGCCCTCTTCATTCTCGTCAATCTGGCGGTCGATCTGCTGGTCGCGGCCTTCAATCCGAGGCTCGCTCATGGCTGACGTTACCTCGCCCGCGATGCCGCAATCACCCTTCAGAATGGCGAAACGTTTGCGCGCGCTGCTCGCCGAGCCAAAGGTGATCTTTGGCGGCGGCTTCATCCTCATCCTCCTCATCCTCGCGATTTTTGCTCCCTATATCGCACCGAAGGACCCGTTGGAGCAGGATCTGATGTCCGGCACCTTACCGCCGGCATGGATCGAGGGTTCCGATCCGGGCTTCCTATTCGGCACCGACGATCTCGGCCGCGACGTGCTGTCGCGCGCCATCTTCGGCACACGCATCGCTCTCACGGTCGCCTTCGTCGCGGCCGGGCTTGCGGCCCTGATCGGCACGCTGCTCGGCCTTCTCGCCGGCTGGTATGGCGGCTGGATCGACAAGGCGATCTCCCGCCTTGTCGATATCTGGATGGCCTTCCCACCGGTACTGCTGTCGATCCTGCTCGTCGCCGTCTTCGGCTCCGGCGTGCACTCGGTCATCGCGGCCATCGTCATCATCGACTGGACGCGCTTCTCTCGCGTCGTGCGCTCGGAAACGCAGGCGCAGGCGCGGATGGATTATGTGACCGCCGCCCACACGATCGGCTTTTCGCGGGCCAGAATCCTCTTCAGCGAAATCCTGCCCAATGTGACGCCGGTGCTGATCGCCCTCGTCAGCCTGGAAATGGGCATTGCCGTCATCGTCGAAGCTATCCTGTCCTTCGTCGGCCTGTCGGTCGCCTCCGATACGCCGACCTGGGGCGGCATGATCGCCGAGGGGCGGCAGATGATCTATCAGGGCTGGTGGGTACTGGTCGTACCGCTGATCGCGCTCTTCGCGACGGTGCTTGCCTTCAATCAACTCGGTGACGGTCTGCGCCGCGCCCTCGATCCGGTGATGCGCCGATGACATCTCCACTTCTCTCCATGACGGGCCTCAGTGCCATATCCGACCGCGACGGCGGCGCACCGATCCTGCGCGATGTTTCCCTGACGCTCACGCGCGGCGAAGTGCGCGGTCTTGTCGGCGAAAGCGGCGCCGGAAAATCCACCATCGCCAAAGCCCTGCTCGGCATACTGCCGCGCAGCGTCCGCATCACAAACGGCTCGATATTGTTCGAGAACCGCGACCTGCTCACACTCTCCGCCAGGGAATTGCGAGACATCATGGGCAGCGAAATCTCGCTGATCCCGCAGGACCCGCAAACGGCACTCAATCCCGGCCGGCGCATCGAGGCGCAACTGACCGACGGCCTGCGGTTGAAGCGGGGCATGTCATCGGACAATGCCCGCCGGCGCGCGCTGAAGCTGCTGGAGGAGGTGCATATCCGCGATCCCGAGCGCGTGCTGCGCGCCTATCCGCATGAATTGTCCGGCGGCATGCGCCAGCGCATCCTGATCGCAGCCGCCTTCGCGCTGGAGCCGAAACTGGTCGTCGCCGACGAGCCGACCACCGCGCTCGACGTTACCGTGCAGAAGCAGATCCTGCGGCTGATCCGCGGCCTGCAGGAAGCGCACGGCACCGCCGTCATCTTCGTCACCCACGATCTCGGCGTTGTCGCCCAGATCTGCGACAGTGTGACCCTGCTCTACGCTGGCAAGGTGATCGAAGACGGACGCACGAGCGACGTGCTGACGCATCCCAAGCATATCTATACAAAATCCCTGATATCGGCCGGGCCGCGCTACGACCGGCCGGATGCCGGACTGACGCCGGTGCCGCAAGCCGTTTTCGAACAATTGCGCCGCGAGATCGGCATTCCGGAGGGAAGCCGATGAGCGTTTCCGATACTCTCCTTTCGGCCAGAGGCATCGAGGTCACCTATGGCGCCAAGCGGCACCTTTTCGGGCCGCCGGGCTTGGGTATCAAGGTGCTGCATGGTGTCGATATCGACATCCGTCGTGGCGAAACTATCGGCATCGTTGGCGAAAGCGGCTCAGGCAAGACGACACTCGGCCGCGCTCTGCTGCAGCTGGTCGATGTGACGGCAGGCAGCATTCATTTCGATGGCCGAGACATCGCGCATCTGCCCGATTCAGAGATGCGGCCGCTACGCCGCCGCATGCAGATGATCTTTCAAGATCCGATGGCCTCGCTCAATCCGCGCCACACGATCCGCCGCATCCTCGTCGAGCCGTTACTGCTACATCGGCTGGCTTCGGACCGGAAAGAAGCTGAGCGGCAGGTTGCCGCAATTCTCGAACGCGTGACGCTGCCTCAGGCATGCCTCGATCACAATCCGCATGAACTCTCGGGCGGCCAGCGCCAGCGCATCGGCATCGCGCGTGCCGCTCTGCTGAAGCCGGATTTCGTACTCGCCGACGAGATCGTCTCCGGCCTCGACGTGTCGACCCAGGCCCAGGTTCTGAATCTACTGAAGGAGCTTTCGCGCGATCTCGGCCTCTCGATGGCGTTCATCAGCCACGATCTCTCCGTCATCCGCGCCGTCTGCGACCGCGTCTATGTCCTGCGCCATGGCCGTGTCGAGGAGGAAGGCGATTGCGAGCGCGTCTTCACGGCGCCGGCTTCCGCCTATACGCGAATGCTGCTCGACGCCATTCCCCTGCCGGAAATCGATCCGCATTGGCTCGGTCGCGAGACGGGCCAGGAAAACGCTGCCTGATAAGCACTCGGACGTTCAGTTGCGCAGGCGGAAACGCTGTATCTTGCCCGATTCCGTCTTCGGCAGAGCTTCGACGAAGATAATGGAACGCGGATATTTGTAGGGCGCGATGACCGCCTTCACATGATCCTGCAGCTTGCGAACCTGCAGATCCGAGGCAACGATGCCGGGTGCCAGCACCACATGCGCCTGCACGATATGGCCCCTTTCTTCGTCGGGCTTACCGACGACGGCACATTCCAGCACATCGGCATGCGAAAGAAGGGCTGCTTCTACTTCCGGTCCGGCAATATTGTAACCGGCCGAAAGAATGATGTCGTCGGAACGGGCGGCAAAATGGAAATAGCCGTCCTCATCCTGAATGAAGCTGTCGCCCGTCAGATTCCAGCCATCTCGCACGTAGTCGGCCTGTCTGTGGTCGGCGAGATAACGGCAGCCGATCGGCCCGCGAACGACGAGCTTGCCGATGACCCCACGCGGAACCTCGTTCATATCGTCATCGACAACGCGGGCCTCATAGCCCGTCAGCGGCTTGCCCGTGCAGTTCGGCTTGACGTCGGACAGGCGGTTGGAAATGAAGATATGCAGCATCTCGGTCGAGCCGATGCCGTCGAGGATGGGCTTGCCGGTCTTGCGCGTCCATTCCTCGAAAATCGGGCCCGGCAGCGTCTCGCCGGCCGAAACGGCGATACGAAGTGAAGACAGATCCGCCCCCTCTTCCATCGCTGCCAGCATGGCGCGATAGGCCGTCGGCGCCGTGAAGCTGATGGTCGCGCCGTACTCCTGAATGATCTCGACCATGTTCTTCGGCGAGGCGTTTTCGAGCAGCGCCGTCGACGCCCCGAACCTCAAGGGGAAGATGACGAGACCGCCGAGCCCGAAGGTAAAGGCGATCGGCGGCGAGCCGATGAAGACGTCATCCGGCGTCACCTGCAGGACTTCCTTGGCATAGGCGTCGGCAATGATCAGGATATCCCGATGAAAGTGCATGGTGGCCTTCGGCACACCCGTCGAGCCCGAGGTGAAGCCGAGCAGCGCCACATCATCACGCCCGGTTTTGACCGGCTCGAAGCGAACGGGCTTGTTGAGCGCGATCCGGTCGAGTTCGGCATCATGGTTGGCGGTGCCGTCGAAACCGACGACCTGCTTCAGGAACCGACTGTCTTTGGCGGCTGTGACGAGTTCCTCCAGTAGCCTCGTATCGCAAAGCGCAAAGGAGATCTCCGCCTTGTCGATGATCTTCGAAAGCTCTCCGGCCCGCAGCATCGGCATGGTATTGACGGCGACGGCACCGACCTTCGTCACCGCCAGCCAGCAGGCAATCATGGCTGGGTTGTTGCCGGAGCGGATGAGAACGCGATTGCCCGGCTTGACGCCGAAATCCTCGACAAGCGCGTGGGCGATGCGATTGGTCCAGTCCGCCAGTTCCTTGTAGGTGCGACGACGGCCATTACCGATCAGGGCCACGTGATCGGCGAAACCCTTTTCGACCATCCGGTCACTGAGTTCGAAGCCGGCATTCAGCCATTCCGGATAATCGAAACCCTCCATCCGCAGTTCCGGCCATTGGTCGAAAGGGGGCAGATTGTCTCGCGTGAATGTATCGGTATGACCGGTCGGTCCCAGCATTGCCTTGCTCCCACATTCTTATCGATCGATCGCCACGACAGCCGTTTCCCCGCGGCCCATGTGGCATTGCTAAAAAAGATCGCACCGAAGGCTGCAATGTTCAAGCAAGAAATTTTAAGCCTAAAATATTTTTGGCTCCTGATTGATTCAAAAAGGCTATTTTCGATTTTCCTGCTATTATGAGCGCCTACAGGCTGCATATTGGAGCAGGAAAAGCCTTGACGAATGGCTCCAACAAGATATTTTAAACTTAAATTATTTTGAGGTCGGCTCCAGCCGAATAAGGAGGAAAAGCGATGCGCATCGTCTGTATCGGCGGCGGCCCCGCAGGGCTCTACTTCGCGCTTCTAATGAAGAAGCTCCATCCTGAACACTCCATCCGCGTCGTCGAGCGCAACCGTCCCTATGACACCTTCGGCTGGGGCGTCGTCTTCTCCGACGCAACCATGGTTTCGATGCGGGAATGGGATCCGGAAAGTGCTGCCGAGATCGAGGATGCCTTCAACCATTGGGACGATATCGAAGTCCTGTTCAAGGACACCCGCCAGCGCACCTCCGGCCACGGCTTTGTCGGCATCGGGCGAAAGAAGCTGCTCAATATTCTGCAGCGCCGCTGCGAAGCGCTCGGAGTCGAGCTGATCTTCGAAACGGAGGTCAACTCCGATCTCGACTATCCCGATGCCGATCTGATCATCGGCTCGGACGGCCTCAATTCCAAGATCCGCAATCATTATCCGGAAGTCTTCCAGCCTGACATGATCACCCGGCCGAACCGCTATATCTGGCTCGGCACCAACAAGCTTTTCGACGCCTTCACCTTCGATTTCCGCCGCACCGATCACGGCTGGTTCCAGGCGCATATCTACAAGTTTGACGACAAGACCTCGACCTTCATCGTTGAGACGACGGAAGAGGCCTACCTCGCCCACGGCCTCGACAAGATGGACCAGGACGGCTCCATCGCCTTCTGCGAAAACCTATTCTCCGAAGTGCTCGAAGGCGCTTCGCTGATGACCAATGCCCGCCATATCCGCGGCTCGGCCTGGCTGAATTTCAACCGCCTGATCTGCGGCAAGTGGAGCCATTTCAACGGCAATTCTCATGTCGTGTTGATGGGCGATGCCGCCCACACCGCGCATTTCGCCATCGGCTCCGGCACGAAGCTCGCCATCGACGATGCCATCGAGCTAACCCGGCAGTTCCAGATTCATGGGCACGGCAAAGACAAGATGCCGGCCGTCCTCGAAACCTACGAGGAAATCCGCCGCGTCGATGTCGCCCGCATTCAGAACGCCGCGCGCAATGCGATGGAATGGTTCGAAGTCGTCGGCCGCCGCTATGCCGATACGCTCGAGCCGCCGCAGTTCATGTATTCGATGCTGACTCGCTCGCAGCGCATCAGCCACGAAAATCTCCGGCTGCGCGACAAGACCTGGCTCGAAGGCTATGAGCGCTGGTTCGCTGAAAAATCCGGCCTCGACGTCGGCAACGATCGCTGCCTGCCGCCGATGTTCACGCCCTACCGGCTGCGCGATGTCCAGCTCGTCAACCGCATCGTCATGTCGCCGATGGCCATGTATTCGGCTGAAGACGGCGTGATGAACGATTTCCACATCGTCCATCTCGGCTCTCGCGCGCTTGGAGGCGCGGGGCTGATCTTCGCGGAAATGACCTGCGTGACACCGGACGCCCGCATCACCCCCGGCTGCCTCGGTCTCTGGAATAACGAGCAGGTGGCGCAGTGGAAGCGCCTCGTCGATTTCGTGCACACGAACAGCGCCGCCAAAGTCGGCATCCAGCTCGGCCACGCCGGCCGCAAGGGCGCGACGAAGCTTGCCTGGGAAGGCATCGACCAGCCGCTCCCCGAAGGCGACTGGCCGCTGATCTCGGCATCAGCAATCCCCTACCTCAAGAACAGCCAAGTGCCGAAGGCCATGGATCGCGCCGATATGGAGCGCGTCAAGGCCGACTTCATCCGCTCGACCGAGCTCGCCATTGAGACAGGCGCGGACTGGCTGGAACTGCATTGCGCGCATGGCTATCTGCTCTCGAGCTTCCTGTCGCCGCTCACCAATCTGCGCGACGACGAATATGGCGGCAGCCATGAGAATCGCGCTCGCTATCCCCTGGAGGTCTTTAGGGCAATGCGCGCCATCTGGCCGGCGGACAAGCCGATCTCCGTTCGTCTCTCCTGCCACGACTGGACTGACGGAGGCAACACGCCGGAAGATGCGGCTATCTTTGCCCGCATGTTCAAGGAGGCCGGCGCTGACCTCATTGACTGCTCTTCGGGCCAGGTGTCGAAGCAGGAAAAGCCCGTCTATGGCCGCCTGTTCCAGACACCCTTCTCCGACAAGATCCGCAACGAGATCGGCATCCCGACGATCGCCGTCGGCGCGATCTCGGAAGCTGACCACGCCAATTCGATCATCGCCGCCGGCCGCGCCGATCTCTGCGCCATCGCCCGCCCGCATCTGGCCGATCCGGCCTGGGCACTGCATGAAGCTGCCAAGATCGGCCTGACTTCCATTCCCTGGCCGAAGCAATATCTTTCCGGCAAGACGCAGTATGAAACCAACCTTGCCCGTGCGGCCACGGCAGCACCGGCGAAATGAGGATGAAATGACGACTTCGGGCAAACTCGCCGGCCGTCACGCACTTGTCACCGGGGCCGGCAGTGGCATCGGTGCAGCGATCGCCAAGGCGCTTGCCGCCGAGGGCGCGCACGTCAGCCTCGCGGGTCGCCGCCGCGAGCCGCTGCAAGCGGTTGCCGCCGAAATCGGTGCCCAGACTCTCGTGGTCGATGGCTTCGATGTCACCAGCCCTGAAGCCGTCTCCCAGGGCCTTGCCAAGGCGCGTGAGAAGTTCGGCTCCGTCGATATCCTCGTCAACAATGCCGGTGAGGCACCGAGCGCAGCCTTCGAGAAGACGAGCCTTGAGGCCTGGAATCACGTTCTCTCGGTCGATCTCACAGGCGTTTTCGTGGTGACGCAGGCTGCCCTTCCCGATCTGAAGGCTTACGGTCCCGGCGCGCGTATCATCAACATCGCCTCGACGGCTGGCTTGAAGGGATATGGGTACGTCTCGGCTTACGTTGCCGCCAAACATGGAGTCGTCGGCCTGACCCGCTCGCTGGCGCTGGAGCTGGCAAGGACCGGCATCACGGTCAATGCCGTCTGCCCCGGCTTTACCGATACACCGATCATCCAGCGCTCGATCGAGACGATTGTCGCCAGGACCGGGCGTACAGCAGAACAGGCGCTTGGCGAATTCACGAAATCCAATCCGCAGGGCCGGCTGATCAAACCGGAAGAGATCGCAGATACCGTGCTGTGGCTGGCCTCGCCGGCTGCCGCATCGATCAATGGACAGGCAATCGCGGTTGCCGGTGGGGAGATTTGAGGGATGAGCGATCTAGATATGACGATGAAGGGACACCTGAAGCCCTTCAAGGATTATAAGCCTGATCATTTCCTCTGGGATGTCAGCGAAGACGGCCGTGTCGCCACCATCCGCCTGAACCGTCCGGAACGTAAGAACCCGCTGACCTTTGACAGCTATGCCGAACTGCGCGATCTGTTCCGCGATCTCGTTTACGCATCGGATATCCGCGCCATCGTGCTGACGGGCGCGGGTGGCAATTTCTCCTCCGGCGGCGATGTCTTCGAGATCATCGAGCCGCTGACGCGCATGGCGATGCCCGAGCTTCTGGCCTTCACACGCATGACCGGCGATCTCGTCAAGGCGATGCGCAAATGCCCGCAACCGATCATCTCGGCGGTGGACGGCATTTGCGCCGGCGCCGGCGCCATCCTTGCCATGGCCTCTGACCTGAGGCTGGCAACGCCCGAAGCCAAGACTGCCTTCCTCTTCACCCGCGTCGGCCTTGCCGGCGCGGACATGGGCGCCTGCGGCATCCTGCCCCGCATCATCGGCCAGGGCCGCGCCGCCGAGCTTCTCTTTACCGGCCGCTCGATGACATCTGCGGAAGGACAGGCCTGGGGCTTCTATAACAGCCTGCACGCCAGCGCCGAGCTCGAAAACGAAGCGCTCAAACTCGCCCGCTCGCTGGCCGACGGCCCATGGTTCGCGCACGGCATGACCAAGACCATGCTGAACCAGGAATGGGCGATGGGCATTGACGAAATGATCGAATCCGAAGCGCAGGCGCAGGCGATCTGTATGGCGACGCAAGATTTCCGCCGCGCTTTCGAAGCCTTCGCGGCCAAGCGCCGGCCTGAATTCCAGGGGGATTGAGCTGATGTCCACGGCAAGCAGCCTCCCCGGCCCGACCCGCGATCATCTGGATTGGCCCTTCTTCGAGGAGCGCCATCACCGTTTTGCCGCCGAGGTCGACGCCTTCGCGAGGTCGGGCATCATGGCTTCCATCGATCACGCCGATGTCGACGACGCATGCCGCACGCTGGTCAAGGCGCTGGGCGAAGCCGGGCTTCTAGCTGCCGCGACAGGCGCGTCCGATAGCGAACCGCTGATCGATTCCCGCATGGTCTGCCTCGCCCGCGAAACGCTCGCCTGGCATGATGGCCTTGCCGATTTCGCCTTTGCCATGCAGGGGCTCGGCACCGGCGCCATCGGCCTTTCCGGCTCGCACGAATTGCGCTCGACCGTCCTGCCCAAGGTGCGCTCCGGCGAATGGCTCGCCGCCTTCGCGCTGTCGGAAAAGGACGCCGGCTCCGATGTAGCCGCGATGAGCTGCGCTGCCCGCCCCGATGGCGATCACTATGTCCTCGACGGCGAGAAGACCTGGATTTCCAATGGCGGCATTGCCGACGTTTACACCGTCTTCGCGCGCACCGGCGAAGCGCCGGGAACCCGAGGCATCTCGGCCTTCGTCGTCTTTGCCGACGATCCCGGCTTCTCGATTGCCGAGCGCATCGAAGTGATCGCGCCGCATCCACTGGCGACGATCCGCTTCGACAATTGCCGCATTCCCGCATCGCGCCGCCTCGGCGCGTCAGGCGAAGGCTTCAAGATCGCCATGCGCACGCTCGATATCTTCCGCGCCTCGGTCGCCGCTGCCGGCCTCGGCTTTGCCCGTCGCGCGCTCGATGAATCGCTTGCCCATGCGCGGTCACGTCCGATGTTCGGCGCGGCGTTGGCCGACCTTCAGTTGACGCAGGCCGCCCTCGGCGATATGGCGACCGGCATCGACGCGGCGGCACTGCTCACCTACCGGGCGGCCTGGCGCCGCGACGTACAGCGCTTGCCGACGACGCGCGAAGCCGCCATGGCCAAGATGACTGCGACGGAAACCGCGCAAAATGTCATCGACCGCGCCGTCCAGCTTTTTGGCGGGCGCGGCGTGAAATCGGGCGAGATAACGGAAAAACTCTATCGGGAGATCCGCGCGCTTCGCATCTATGAAGGTGCAACAGAAGTTCAGAAACTCATCGTCGCGCGCGAACTTTTGAAGACCAATTAATGGGAGATACCAGCATGAGCCGCGAGATTTTCGACTGGGCCGACCCGTTCCGGCTGACGGAACAGCTGAGCGATGACGAAAGGATGGTGCTGGATACCGCGCATTCCTACGCGCAGGAAAAGCTCGCGCCCCGCGTCCTCGAAGCCTTCCGCCATGAAAAGACCGATCCGGCGATCTTCCGCGAAATGGGCGAGCTCGGCCTGCTTGGCCCGACGATTTCTCCCGAATATGGCGGCGCCGGCCTCAGCTATGTCGCCTACGGCCTGATTGCTCGCGAGGTCGAGCGCGTCGACAGCGGCTACCGCTCGATGATGAGCGTGCAGTCCTCGCTCGTCATGGTGCCGATCGAGACCTTTGGTTCGGAAGCGCAGAAGCAGAAATACCTGCCGAAGCTGGCGGCCGGCGAATGGATCGGCTGCTTCGGCCTCACCGAGCCGAACCATGGCTCCGATCCGGGCTCGATGGTCACACGCGCAAAGAAGGTCGATGGCGGCTATAGCCTGACCGGCGCCAAGACCTGGATTTCCAACGCGCCGATCGCCGATGTCTTCGTCGTCTGGGCGAAGACCGAGGACGGTCTTATCCGCGGCTTCATCCTCGAAAAGGGCTGGAAGGGCCTGTCAGCCCCCGCGATCCACGGCAAGGTGGGCCTGCGCGCCTCCATAACGGGCGAAGTCGTCATGGATAATGTCTTCGTGCCCGAGGAAAACCTGATGCCGAATGTATCCGGCCTCAAGGGTCCCTTCACCTGCCTCAATTCAGCACGCTTCGGCATCGCCTGGGGTGCGCTCGGCGCCGCCGAGGATTGCTATGCTAGGGCACGCCAATATGTACTCGACCGCAAACAGTTCGGCCGCCCCCTTGCTGCCAACCAGCTGATCCAGAAGAAGCTTGCCGACATGGTGACTGAGATCACGCTCGGCCTGCAGGGCTGCCTGCGTCTCGGCCGCATGAAGGAAGAAGGCCATCCGCCGGTCGAGCTGACCTCCATCCTCAAGCGCAACAGCTGCGGCAAGGCGCTGGATATCGCCCGCGCTGCCCGCGACATGCTGGGGGGTAACGGCATTTCGGATGAGTTCGGCATTGCGCGCCATCTCGTCAACCTCGAAGTGGTCAACACCTATGAGGGCACGCACGACATCCACGCCCTCATTCTCGGCCGCGCCATCACCGGCATCGCCGCCTTTTCGAACTGAGGCCCGCCTTGGCATTCAAGATCACCAGACCTCTGCGCTTCGGAGATTGCGATCCCTCCGGGATCGCCTATTTCCCATCCTATCTGAACATCCTTGTCGGGGTGCTGGAAGACTATTTCGCCTCGATCAGCTTCTCCTGGCGAAAGTTGATCGACGACCGCCGCATCGGTGTCCCCACCGTGCGGCTCGATCTGACCTTCATCAAGCCGGGCCTGCAGGGTGACGATCTCGAATTCGTCCTTGCAGTCCGTGGTGTCGGCCGTTCCTCGCTCGATCTCGAACACCAGGTTTCGGCAAACGGCCATGTGCTGTGGACGGCCAAGCACCGCGTCGTCGCCACCTCGCTCGATACGCATAAATCCATTGAATGGCCGGATGATCTCCGCGCCGCGCTGACCTCTCATCTGGAGACGACCGATGCACACCATCCTGCAACCTGAAGGCTGGGCCAAGCCGATCGGCTATGCCAATGGCATGGCGGCGACGGGCCGCATGGTGTTCGTCGGCGGCCAGGTCGGCTGGAATGCCGCCTGCGAATTCGAAAGCGACGATTTCGTCGAGCAGGTGCGCCAGACGCTGAAGAATGTCGTTGCAATTCTTGCAGAAGGCGGCGCCGAGCCGAAGCACATCACCTCGATGACCTGGTATTTCACCGACAAGCAGGAATATCTCGGCAACCTGAAGGGGATCGGTCAGGCCTATCGCGAGATCATCGGGCGCCATTTTCCAGCCATGGCGGCCGTGCAAGTCGTCGCCCTTGTCGAAGATCGTGCCAAGATCGAGATCCAGGCAACGGCAGTCATTCCGGAATAATATAGGCGGTCAAGATCATGTCGGCATTGCGCTTTTCGGACACCATCTCGGCGGCGCTGACCGACGGGATTCTCGTCGTCACCATAGACAATGCGCCCGTCAACGCGCTCTCTGCCGATGTCCGGGTCGGCCTGATGGCTGCATTCGACCATGCGGAGAAGGATGGCAATATTGCCGGCATCGTGCTCACCGGTGCGGGCAACAGCTTCATCGGCGGCGCCGATATCAAGGAATTCGGCAAGCCGCCGGTCGAGCCGCACCTACCTGATGTCATCGCCCGCATCGAAACCGTTGCCAAACCCGTTGTCGCCGCGATCAATGGCGTGGCCCTCGGCGGCGGGCTGGAAGTGGCGCTCGCCTGCCATCACCGCCTTGCCGCGCCGACCGCGAAGCTCGGCCTGCCGGAAGTCAAGCTCGGCATTATACCCGGCGCCGGCGGCACGCAGCGCCTGCCGCGGCTCACCGGCATCGCCGCCGCCATCGATATGATCGCCAATGCACGCATCGTCTCCGCCGCCGAAGCGCTCAAGCTCGGTATCGTGGACGGCATGGCCAAAGGTGAATTGATCGCCGAAGCTATCACCGACGCCAAGACGGCCGACGCCGCATCGTTACGCCGCACGGGATCGCTGACCGTTCCTCCGGAAGCTACAGATGTGATCGATAAGGCGGCATCGGACGCATTGCGGAAGGCGCGCGGTCAGCGCGCACCGGTCGAAGCCATTCGCGTCGTGCGCCTAGCGGCGACCGTGTCTTTATCCAAAGGGCTGGCCGAGGAACGCCGCACTTTTATTGCGCTTCGCGATAGCGAAGAGGCCACGGCGTTGCGGCATGTCTTCTTCGCGGAACGCGCCGCCGGCAAGGTCGAGGGACTGGAGGGCGTCGCTGCTCGCAAGATCGAAACCATCGGCATCGTCGGCACAGGCCTGATGGGTTCGGGCATCGCGGTCTCCGCTCTCAACGGCGGCTACCGCGTCATCGGCGTCGAGCAAAATGCCGAAGCGGCTGACAAAGGGCGCGAGCGCATCGCCGGCCTACTCGACAAGGCCGTGCAATCCGGTCGCCTCGATACAGCTGGCCGCGAAGATCGCCTCAGCCGGCTGACCGTGACGGCGGAGATTCAAGAGCTCGCAAAAGCCGATATGGTCATCGAAGCTATTTTCGATGATCTCGCCGTCAAGACCGAGCTCTTCCAACGCCTTGATGGCATCGTCCGCGCCGATGCAATCCTTGCGACCAATACCAGCTATCTCGATCCCGATGTGATCGCTTCGGCCACTAAGCTGCCCAAGCGCGTCGTGGGACTGCACTTCTTCTCGCCCGCCCATATCATGCGGCTCCTCGAAGTCGTGCACTGCAAGCAGACGGCGCCTGACGTGCTGGCGACAGCCCTTGCCCTGGCAAAGCGGCTCGGCAAACTGCCTGTCGTATCGGGCGTCACCGAAGGCTTCATCGGCAACCGCATCTTTTCCGCCTATCGCCGCGAAGCGGAATACATGGTCGAGGATGGCGCGTCGCCGCAGGAGATCGACGCAGCACTGGAAGCCTACGGCTTTCCGATGGGGCCCTTTGCTGTGTTCGATATGGCAGGTTTGGAAATCGCCTGGGCGCGCCGCAAGCGGCAGGCCGCAACACGCGATCCCTCGGAACGCTACGTCGTCATCGCCGACCGGCTCTGCGAAGCCGGCCGCTTCGGCCAGAAGACGGGCCGCGGCTGGTATGCCTATCCCGACGGCAAACGGACTGTTGATCCTGAGGTAGCGGTCATGATCGAAGCCGCTCGCGCCGAAAAAGGCATTGTACCTAGGAGCTTCACCGCGGAAGAGATCGTCGGGCGCCTGCTGAAAGCCATGGCCACCGAAGGCGAGGCGTTGCTTGCGGAAGGCATCGCTGCCCGCGCCAGCGATATCGATCTCGTGATGATCAACGGCTATGGCTTCCCTGCAAGCAAGGGCGGCCCGATGTTTGCGGCCGGCCGCCGCTGAAAGCCGTCACCGCGGAGGGGTCAGGCCGCCGAAGAGAGCAGCGTGAACAATTCCTGCGGCCGCTTGACGCCACGCAGTGCATAACGGCCGACGGAAACGAGATCGTTGCTTTGCTGGCCTGCCAGCGCCTCGACGAAATTCGACGACATGAGGATGTTACGGTCAGCCGATCGGCACATCGAAGCGATACGGCTGACTTCGTTGACGGCCGGCCCGATGACCGTGAAGTCCAGCCGGTCCATGCTGCCTATATTGCCATAGAACACGTCCCCGATATGCAAGCCGAGATAAACGTCCGTGACCGGCCGGCCTTCGATCTGCCGCTGCGAATTGAGGTCACGCAGCCGCTGGCGCAGCAGCGATTCCGCCATCAGCGCGGCGGTGCAGGCGTCAGCGGAATTGCGAGCCTTGAAGATCGCCAGCGTGCCGTCGCCGATCAGCTTCAGCACGTTGCCGCCCGCCTCATGGATCGAGGAGATGACCGCATCGGCATAGGCATTCAGCATCGGGATGATTTCATCCGGCTCGGCCGTATCGGAGATGCGCGTGTAGTTGGCGAGATCGGAAAACCACAGTGCCGCCGAAATCCGCTCCGTCTTGCCTCGGGTGATCTTGCCTTCAAGCACATGCCGGGCGGCGTCTTCGCCGAGATAGACCTCGGCAATGGTACGGGCGATGCGGCTCATGCCGGTGCATTTGATGGCGAGAGCAAGCGCCGGCGTCAGCTTGCGCAGCACGCGCAAATCCTCTTCCGGAAATCCCATTTCGGCGGCGGTGGCGAAGTTGGAATAGAAGCAATCCATTTCGCCGATCGTGCCGCCCTCTTCGAAGCGGTGGATCATGGCGATGTAATCGGTGTGACCATCGGCCAGCAGCGTGTCGAGCCCGTAGAAATCGGTCGGATCACCGAAGCCGATACGTCGGCGCACCTCGTCTCCGCCTGTCGTCAGCATATGATAGAAGGCGGAACGCTGCCAATTCTCGGAGGCGATCCCCTGTTGCGTCGGGCCATATTCGAACTCGCGCTCGATGATCTGATTGCCATCCCAGCGGAAGGCGCGGCCCTCATAGACCGGATGCAGCGTATCCATCAGCGCCATGGCCCGATCGATGTTGAGACCATGCTGACGGCACTGCTCGCAGAAACCCGAGAGGATATCGACTTCCGTCATTCCCTTGAGACCGGCTTGCATGAGCCAGCTGGCAATTTCGCCAATGTCCTTCGCGTCCATGGATATCTCCCGACCCTCTGAAGGATTCGCTTTAGTACGAAACTCTAAGGCTTGGAATGCTGTACAACGCAAAATAGCCCCGATGCACGCAACAGATCGCCGCTTCTGTGGCACAGAAGCGGCGATTTGACACGTTCCAAGGATGATTGCGGGCCTTAGGCCTTTGCATGCGGCTTCAGCAGGTCTTCCAGACCGATGCGCCGGAAAAGCTCCGCGCGAACCCGATCGGCAACACCATTGACGATCTCAGCACCATCCTCTGAAGGATCTATATGGGTACGGAACGGCCGCGTTCCAAACGGCATGTCGACAATATCAACGATTGCCGTCGCCACCGAAGCCGCATCGGCATCCGCCGGTTCCAGCGAGGCTAGACCCTTCAGCGCCTGATCGGGAACGCCGGCATAAGGACCATTGTCATATTCCGCAGCGCGAGCCTTGTCTGCCGGCGAACCGGAATGGGCAAAATGGTTGGTGCCCTTCGTAAAAGCGCCTGGCACGATGATGGCGGTCTCGATGCCCCAGCGTGTCAGCTCCGACGCGTAGGAAACCGCAAGCGAATCCATCGCCGCCTTGGCTGCGAAGTAGGGCGAGAGATAGGGCGGCGTGCCGCCGCGCGTGCTGGACGAGGAGACCCAAACGACCAGTCCTTTTCCTTGCCTGCGCATATGAGGCAGCACGGCTCGATTGACCCGCTGGGTGCTGAGCACGTTGATGTCATAGAGCTCGGCAAACTGCTCGGGCGTGAAGGCTTCCGCCGGGCCGAAGGACATATGGCCGGCATTGTGTATGATGGTGTCGATGCGGCCCTGCTCGGCGATAACAGCGGCAATGCCGGCTTCCACTGAAGCATCGGAGGCGACATCCAGTTCAACGGTCCTGAGATCGACGCCGTTCTCCGAAGCGAATGCCGCAGCTGCTTCGACCTGCGGCGCATTGCGCCCCTTGGTTTCGCGGATGCCGGCATAGACAGTATGGCCTGCCTTGGCGAGAGCGCGTGCTGTCAGAGCCCCGAAGCCGCTCGATGCGCCAGTGATTACGATGACTTGCTTGCTCATGGTCCTGTTCCTTTGCTGAATTGGCTTTAGCTGACGATTGATTGAGAGAGGGAGGCAGGCGGCAGGCATTGCCTGCCGCCTGATTGGCTCAGATCATGCCGCCATTGGCGCGCAGCGTCTGACCGTTGATCCAGCCGCCATCCGGGCCGACGAGGAAGGAAACAGCGGCGGCGATATCCTGCGGCGTGCCGAGGCGCTCCAGCGGGTTCATCTTGGCCATGCGGTCGATCAGCTCGTCGCTCTTGCCGTTCAAAAAGAGATCCGTCGCCGTCGGGCCGGGCGCGACCGCATTGACCGTGATCGAGCGCCCGCGCAGTTCCTTCGCCATAATGCCGGTCAAAAGCTCGACGCCGGCCTTGCTTGCGGCATAGACGCCGTAGGTTTCGAGCTTTAGGCCGACGATGCTGGTCGAGAAATTGACGATGCGGCCGCCGTCACGCAGGCGCTTGCCGGCTTCGCGCAACGTATTGAATGTGCCCTTGAGGTTGATAGCGATATGACGGTCGAAATGGGCGTCGTCCGCATCGGCGATCTTCGCAAGCTGCATGATGCCGGCATTGTTGACGAGGACATCGACACCACCGAAGGCAGCTTCGGCTGCGTCGAACATGCGGCGCACAGCTTCGGCATCGGAGACATCGGCTTTCGCGGTCAGCGCCTTGCCACCCTTTTCCTCGATCTTGCGGGCCAGTTCCTCGGCTGCCACCTCGCTGCCGGAATAGTTGATGACGACGGTGAAGCCATCCTCGGCCAGACGCTCGGCGATCGCGGCGCCGATACCGCGCGATGCGCCTGTCACGATCGCTACCTTATTAGAATTGCTGCTCATTTTCCTCATCCTTCGTTGCTTTGCGCCGCAGCGCGTTTCGATGAGGAGAAGATGCCCCTTTTCATGGTGCGGATAATCAGCCAATAATCGGCATCACTATCCGAATTTAGCGAACAAATAATATGGACAAATTCGATGCCATGCGGGTGTTTTGCCGGGTCGTGGAACGGCGCAGCTTCACGCTGGCCGCCGAAGACACAGGTCTGCCCCGCTCGACGGTGACGGATGCGATCAAACAGGTCGAGGCGCGTCTCGGCGTGCGCCTGCTGCAGCGCACGACAAGGCATGTCAGCCCGACACTCGATGGCGAGGCCTATTACCAGCGCTGCCTGCGCATCCTTTCCGATATCGAGGATGCCGAGGGCGCCTTTGCCGGGGCGAAGCCGAAGGGCGTCCTGCGCGTCGACGTACATGGAACGCTTGCGCGGCACTTCGTCCTGCCGAACCTGCCCTCCTTCCTCGAAACCTATCCCGATATCGAATTGCAGATCACCGAGGGCGACCGGTTCGTCGATCTCATCCGCGAGGGGATCGATTGCGTGCTGCGCGTCGGCACGCTGCAGGATAGCGACATGGTCGGCCGCCGCGTCGCCATGCTGGAAGAAGTGACGCTTGCGGCGCCCGCGTATGTTGAGCGCTTCGGCATGCCCGCCCATCCGGAGACGCTCGACGGCCACCGCATGGTCGGCTTCCGCTCCTCCGCAACGGGCGGATTGCTGCCGCTGGAATTCCAGATCGACGGCGCCGTGCGCGAAATCACCCTACCGGCCACCATCTCCGTCAACGCTGCCGAGAGCTATTTCGCCGCGGCCAAGCTCGGCCTCGGCCTGATCCAGGTCCCGCGCTATCACGCAGAAGAAGCCCTACGATCAGGTCAACTGCTGCATGTGCTGAAGGATTATCCACCGACAAGGACGCCCGTCTCGATGCTCTATCCGCGCAGCCGCCAGCTTTCGCCGCGAGTTCGCGTCTTCATAGACTGGCTGGTCAAGGTTTTTGCCGGACAGAACAACCCCGAAGTCGCGGCCGGATGAATATTCCGCGAAAGCGATCAAATAAATGAAATCGGCTCTTTGAATGCGCGGCCAGCACGCCTACGTCGTAGTGCATTACCCTACGGGCAATGCCGTCGCCACTTCATGACGGCCTGGCGATTTTCGAGAGAGAGCCGATGACCGAACAGAAGCAATTGAAGCTCGGGGCATTCATGCGCCCCGTCAGCCTGCATACCGGTGCCTGGCGTTATCCCGGCGCCTATCCGGACGCCAACTTCAACTTCCAGCACATCAAGAGCTTCGCGCAGGAACTGGAGAAAGCGAAATTCGACGCCTTCTTCATGGCTGATCACCTCGCGGTCCTCAACATGCCGATCGAGGCTTTGAAGCGCAGCCAGACGGTTACCTCGTTCGAGCCCTTCACCCTGCTTTCGGCGCTGGCCGCCGTCACCGACAGGATCGGCCTCGTTGCAACTGCGTCAACCACCTTCGACCTGCCCTATCACATCGCCCGCCGCTTCGCCTCGCTCGATCACATCAGCGGCGGCCGCGCCGGCTGGAATATCGTCACGACGTCTAATCCCGATGCCGCCCTTAATTTCGGCCTCGAAGAGCATATGGAACATGGCGAGCGCTACCATCGCGCCCGCGAATTCTACGACGTCGTCACCGGCCTCTGGGACAGCTTTGCCGACGATGCTTTCATCCGCGATCCCGAAAGCGGCATCTTCTTCGATCCCGAGCGGATGCATGTCCTCGGGCACAAGGGCGAGGAACTGAGCGTTCGCGGCCCACTCAACATCGCCCGCCCGCCGCAGGGCTGGCCCGTCATTGTTCAGGCCGGGCAATCGGATGCCGGCCGCCAGCTTGCCGCCGAAACGGCTGAAGCCGTCTTCGCAGCACCCCGAAACCTTGCCGACGGCAAGTCGATCTTTGCCGATATCAAGGGACGCATGAAGGCGATCGGCCGCAATCCGGATCATCTGAAGATCCTGCCCGCCGCCTTCATCGTCGTCGGCGACACAACCGAGGAAGCAAAGGCCAAGCGGGCAAAGCTCGACAGCCTCGTCCATTACGATAGCGCCATCGCATCCCTATCGATCGCGTTGGGACACGATGCTTCCAAGTTCGATCCGGATGGCCCGCTGCCGGAAATTCCGGAGACCAATGCCAGCAAGAGCGGCCGCGAGCGCGTCATCGCCCTTGCCGAAGCCGAAAAGCTTACCGTGCGCCAGCTTGCCCAGCGCCTCGGCGGCTATGCCGGCCTCGCCTTCGTCGGCACGCCTGAGAGCATCGCCGATGAGATGGAGCAATGGCTGTACGAGGAAGGCTCGGACGGTTTCAACGTCGTCTTCCCCTTCCTGCCGCAAGGCCTGCTTGACGTGACCACGCGCGTCGTTCCAGAGCTGCAGCGCCGCGGCATCTTCCGCCGCGACTACGAAGGCACGACATTGCGCGAACACCTCGGCCTGCCGCACCCGGAAAACCGCTTCTTCACGAAATCGGCAGCGGCAGCACAGTAACAGAGCCCCGGTAAAAGAGAGTGACATGAGCCATATCACCCCGATCGACTACGAGACCGCTTCCGAAGCCGTGCGAGCCGAACACGATCGCGAAATGCAATTGCGCGGCCGCATGACGAATATGAAGCGGACATTGCTGCACTCGCCGGTGGCGCATCGCATCTATGCGGAATGGTTTCCTTTGCGCGAGGAATTCCGCCCGGCGCTGGACGATCGTGCCGTCTGGCTGCTCTGCCATGCCATAGCGCTCGAATGCCGCTCGATCATTCCGGTCGGCTTCTTCCGGCGCGCATTGATCAATGCCGGCCTGACGCCGGAAACGATCGTACCGAGCGAAGACGAGGCGCTGCTGATCGAATTCGGCAAGGCGATCGTCAAGGATTCCAACGCCATTCCCGAAGAGATTTGGGCGCGGTTGAAAGCGCGCTATGACGAGCCGACGCTCGCCAACCTCGTCGCCTTCGCCGGCATCATGATCGCGACGGCGATCTACAATAATGCGGTAAAGGTAGATATCGATCCGGAGCTTGGGCCTTATCTTGAAGGGTTTGAGTTTCCGGCGGAATGAGGGGCAACGGCGGACACCGAACCATCTCGCCCTTGGCGGGCGAGAAAGCAATGTCATTGGTTTAGGAATTGCGACACGGAAGGTCACACATATTCAGAATGACAGCGCAATTTCTAAGCCATTGAAATCGCAAGAGCGGGGGTCCGTTACTTGTTGCTATTGCACTAGGAAAGCCGGTACGCACCTGCCTACCCCCTCCCTTGCAAAATCTAGCACTTAGCCTTGCGGCTAAATGCTGATTTTGCTTTCCCGCCCGCCAGGGGCGGGATAGAGCTAAAACTCACACCGAAATCGTTGTCGAAAACTGCGGATTGCCGCGGATCGTGTTGCTCACCGTACAAATCTCATCTTCGGCGGCATGCGCGATCGCGTTGCGGACTTCATCGCTGAAATCACCCTTGATGGTGAAGGCGATATTGAACTTCTCCACGCGAGAGAGGCCTTCGGTCGCCTTCTCACCCGTGACGACGGCAGTGACTTCGGTGAGCTTGTCGAGTACGCCGAGGCTGCTTGCCGCCATGCGGGCGCTCAAGACCAGGCAGGCCGAGAGCGACGAGTAGAGCAGATCGAGCGGATTGAAACCGGGCTGCGACGGCGAGGTGACGATGTCGATTTCGCCGCCCGTCACCGAGGTCACATGCGGAAAGCCGGTGCGGCCGACCGTAGCGGTTGCGCCCGTCTGCCTCGTCTTCACTTTCAATTCGGCCATATCGAAAATCCTTGAAATAAAAGCGTGAAACCCTTTCCTTCTAAATAGGGATTCGTCGCGCAAGACACAATTGCGGTTCCTGCCTCTTGCGTCTTTCCTCCAGTTAAGCCACCAAATGGTTACAAGTACATCGCAGACAGGCAGTTCGACATGACCGTTTCCGATCCCCGCGCCTTCCTGACCTCGCTGTTCGATGCAGCCGTGCGCGCCGCCGATCCGCTGACGGGCATCCGCGCGCATTTGCCTGCCAGACCGAAGGGCCGGACGATCGTTATCGGCGCCGGCAAGGGATCTGCCCAAATGGCCGCCGCGCTGGAGCAATGCTGGGAAGGCCCGCTGGAAGGCCTTGTCGTGACGCGATACGGATTTTCTGCCCCGTGCCGGCAGATCGAGATCGTCGAAGCAGCCCACCCCGTGCCGGATGAGGCGGGCCTAACCGCCTCCCGCCGGCTACTGAAACTCGTTGATGGCCTCACAGAGGACGATCTGGTAATCGCACTAATATCAGGAGGCGGCTCGGCGTTGCTACCCTCGCCCGCTGGCGGCTTGAACCTTGCCGATGAGATCGCCGTCAACAAGGCCCTGCTTGCCTCCGGCGCACCGATCTCCGCGATGAATGTCATTCGCAAGCATCTGTCGACCATCAAGGGCGGCCGGCTGGCTGCCGCGGCCCATCCCGCCAAAGTCGTCTCGCTCGTCGTCTCGGACATTCCAGGCGACGACCCTGCCCTGGTGGCCTCCGGCCCGACCGTACCGGGCGCGGGCACGCGCGCTGACGCGCTCGACCTCATCCGTCTCTACCGCATCGACCTACCACCGGCCGTTCTCGCCCATATCGAGAAGGGAGACGCCGATGCGCCGCGTCCGGACGATCCGCGCTTTGACGGCAATGAAGTCCATATCATCGCGTCGGCCAGCGTTTCCCTCGAGGCGGCTGCGGAAGCGGCACGCGCAGCCGGCATCGAAACCGCCATTCTCTCCGACGCCATCGAGGGCGAAGCCCGCGAAGCCGCGCATGTCCACGCCGCCATCGCCCGCGAGGTGCTCCATCGCAACCGCCCCTTCGCCAAGCCGATCGTGCTACTGTCAGGCGGCGAAACGACGGTGACCTTGAAGGGCAACGGCAAGGGCGGAAGAAACTCGGAGTTCCTGTTGTCGCTCGCCATCGATATCGACGGTCACGCCGGCATTCATGCCATGGCCGCGGATACGGACGGCATCGACGGCAGCGAGGACAATGCCGGCGCCTTTGCCGATGCGGGTACGGTGGCGCGTTTGCGTGAAGCCGGAATGGTGCCGGCCGAAATGCTGGCGAACAATGATGCCTGGACGGCGTTCAATGCGATCGGTGATCTCTTCGTCCCCGGCCCCACGGGAACGAACGTCAACGACTTCCGCGCCATCCTGATCCTGTAGCTCCCGGAACGGGTAGCTTAAATAATTGCGGCGCAATCGTCACAGCGCCAATAGGCGGCTGCCGTCGATGCCCATCGAAGGAAATGTCGGCTGCAATGGTCGCATTCGATTTCCACGACATGCGTCCTTTCGCCAACGATGAATGGCCTGCTCTTGATCCTGCGCTCGCTCTTCCATTGCTCGAGCTTCGTCACGGCCATGATTACCCTCCACGCAACACTCGCCTCGACAAGCGACAATCTAAAATAGATTCAACTAATAAAAGAATATTGCAAGTGCGAAGCGTTTTTCTGCGTGGCAGGAGGACCAAAATTATCCGTAGTAGTGCATGGAAGACATAGCTGATCGGATTCCGGCCCATGGCGGGATCCGCTCCATTAAAAAATTGTGACAGCGGATATCGCCATTTTCATGCACGACGCCATGTCATTCGTTGGCGATTTTCCATCAAGATAATAATGGGAGGCATACTCATCATGCGCCACTTCCGCCAGCGGGCGATTTCGTCGGTAACCCTGGTCACATTTGCTCTCTTTTCCGTCACCGCCAGAGCTGCCGCGCCGCCACCGGTCGAGGCGGAGCATGGCATGGTGGTCACCGCTCAACATCTCGCCACCGATGTCGGCGTCGAGGTGCTGAAGAACGGCGGCAACGCCGTCGATGCCGCCGTTGCAGTCGGCTATGCGCTGGCGGTGGTCTACCCGACCGCCGGCAATATCGGCGGCGGTGGCTTCATGACCATCCGCATGCGCGACGGCAAGACGACCTTTCTCGATTTTCGCGAACGCGCACCCCTGGCGGCGACCAAAGGCATGTATCTCGACGACAAGGGCAATATCGTCAAAGGCGCCAGCACGGATGGCTATCTCGCCGTGGGTGTCCCCGGCTCGGTCATGGGCTTCGAGACCGCCCGCGAGAAATACGGCACAAAGTCCCGCCAGGATCTGATCGCGCCGGCCATTCGCTATGCCAAGGAAGGCTTCACGCTGAACCAGGCCGACGCCGCCGAACTGAATGAGGGCAAGAAGTGGCTGTCGCGCGATCCGGCCACCGCCGCGATCTTTACCAAGTCGGACGGCAAACCCTTTGTCACGGGCGACAAGTTGGTGCAGCCGGATCTCGCCAATGCCCTATCAGGCATTTCCGATCAGGGGCCGGATGGCTTCTATAAAGGGCCGGTCGCCAACGCCATCGTCAAGGCAAGCCAGGACAAGGGCGGCATTCTCGCAAACCAGGATTTCGAACAATACAAGGTCCGCGAACTCGAGCCCGTGAAGTGCAATTATCGCGGCTACGAGATCATCTCCTCGCCGCCGCCCTCCTCCGGCGGCGTCATCATCTGCGAAATCCTCAACGTGCTGGAAGGCTACCCGCTCTCCTATACCGGTTATGCCTCAGCCGACACGGTCCATTACATGGTCGAAGCCATGCGCTACGCCTATGTCGATCGCAACTCGGCGCTCGGCGATCCCGATTTCGTCGACAATCCCGTCAACAAGCTGCTGGACAAGGCCTATGCCCAGAAGATCCACGATGGCATCTCCCCCTATAAGGCCGGCGTCTCCAAGGATCTGATGCCGAAAGGCCTCGGTGAAAGCCACGAGACGACGCATTATTCGATCATCGACAATGACGGCAATGCCGTCGCCGTCACCTATACGCTGAACGGCTCCTTCGGCGCCGGCGTCGTTGCGCCCGGCACGGGCATCCTCCTGAACAACGAGATGGACGACTTCACCTCCAAGCCCGGCGTGCCCAATCTTTACGGCCTGGTGCAGGGCGAGGCCAATGCCATCCAGCCGAAGAAGACGCCGCTATCGTCCATGAGCCCGACGATCGTCACCAAGGACGGCAAGCCCTTCATGGTGATCGGCAGCCCCGGCGGCTCGCGCATCATCACCATCACGCTGGAAGCGATCATCAACGTCATCGATTTCGGCATGAACATTCAGGAAGCCATTGACGCTCCGCGCATCCATCACCAATGGCTGCCGGATAAAGTCTACATGGAGCCGCGTGCACTTTCGCCCGATACGATCAAGCTTTTGACCGGCATGGGCTATACGGTTCAGGTCGACAATAGCTGGCCGATCTGGGGCCAGGCCGCGGGCATTCTCGTGGGCGGCAAGAGCCTCAGCGACATCGCCAAGGGCGGTGGCGCCCGCTACAACGGCGCCATGGACAGCCGCGCCGGCTCGGGGCTGGCCGAAGGCTACTGATCGCCTCGGTGCCTGCTGAAAACGATGATTCGGATCGGTGCCATCACCAACTGGCACCGGTCTTTTTGCCTATGGCATCCGGCCAAACGAGCACATTATCTTACGCGAACAAACCAAGCGTGAGCATTTCGGCGCGATATCGCGCCTATTCATTCACCTCACGTTCATTTGATGCCGTTTGCCCCTGCATGTGCGTCATTTTTTTCATCCCATGAATGGGATTTGCGATTTCTGATATAGCAATCGCGTGCAAGCAGGAGTATACAAGCCGCCGTTCAAATAGGCCTTCGCGCCATGACCAGACTTGCGGTTCTGTCTTAGGACCCCACCGCACCATCGAGAGCGATCCCCGACAATGTCGGATCAGATATTCCAGGCCGCCCCCGTCAGGCGGGCCGCACCGAATTTTCGTGTAGTAGCGCTTATCGTAGCAAGCGCAATGTTCATGGAACAGCTTGACGCGACCGTGCTCGCAACAGCCCTTCCGACCATGGCGAGAGACTTCGGCGTCAGCGCGCCGGCCATGAGCATCTCGCTGACTTCATACCTTCTCAGCCTCGCGATCTTCATTCCCGCCAGCGGCGCGATTGCAGACCGCTTCGGGTCGCGCACCGTCTTCCGATCCGCCATCGCCGTCTTCGTCGTCGGCTCGCTTCTCTGCGCGCAGGCGCCGAACCTGTTCTTCCTCGTGATTGCGCGCCTCCTTCAGGGTCTCGGCGGCGCGATGATGCTGCCCGTGGGTCGCCTCGTGCTGATGCGCAGCGTCGCCCGCAAGGATATGGTCAACGCCATGTCCTGGCTGCTGATCCCGGCGCTGGTCGGCCCCATTCTCGGCCCGCCGATCGGCGGCATGTTCGTCACCTATCTCGACTGGCGCTGGATCTTCTACATCAACGTGCCGATCGGCATTATCGGCTTCATCCTGGTGACGATGTTCATCGAGGAGGTGAAAGGCCCGCGCACCGGCCGCTTCGATCTCTCGGGCTTCATCCTCTCGGGCATCTCGCTCGGCTCTCTGCTCTTCGGCTTCGAGATGTCGAGCCGCGAGGGCGAAGGCTATCTCGCGGTCTTCCTGATCTCCATCGGCCTGCTCTTCGGCATCGCCTATTTGCGCCATGCCCGCAAGCACCCCTCACCGATCATGGATTTCTCCTTGATGAAGGTGCCGACATTCCGCACCTCCGTCATCGCCGGTTCGCTGACGCGTATCAGCCAGGGGGCTCATCCCTTCCTCATTCCGCTGATGCTGCAGCTCGGCTTCGGCCTTTCGGCAGCCGCAGCCGGTCAGATCGCCATTGCGACCGCGCTCGGCTCGATGGCGATGAAGCCGCTGCAGGTCCGCATCCTTCGCACGCTCGGCTTCCGCACCGCCCTTATCATCTTCGGCCTGATCGGCACGCTCGGTTACGGCATGTGCGCCATCTTCAAGCCGGATTGGCCGCTACCGGTCATTTTCGTGATCCTGTTCTTCTGCGGCTTCTTCATGTCGTTCCAGTTCACGGCCTACAACACGATCGCTTATGACGAGATCGAGCGCGACCGCATGAGCATTGCCACGAGTTTCTACTCCACCTTCCAGCAATTGATGCTGTCCCTCGGCATTTGCGTCGCCGCCCTTGCCCTGCATGGCTCGACGCAGTTCCTTGGCCACGCCAAGCCCGAGATGATCGACTTCTCCGTCGCCTTCATTGTCGTCACGGCCATTGCGCTTCTCGCAGTCATCTGGAACGCCAGCTTTTCGCGCACAGCCGGTTCGGAAATCAGCGGCCACCGCCGCAGATCGCCCGAAGACAGCCTCGGCGAGCACTGATGCTCGCCGCCTGCCAAGCCAGGCAATAACCTGTTTTGTGAACAGTGCCTCCACGGACGGCGCATTGCATTGAACAATGACGCCAGCCTAAATACCACCAGAACGAAATAACGGTCTGGAGCATCCCATGGTCGCCGGCATCCACCACATCACGCTGATCACACGTAAGGTCCAGGCGAATGTCGATTTCTACGTCGGCTTCCTCGGCCTGCGCCTCGTCAAGCGCACCGGCGGTTTTGAGGATGCCACGCAGCTTCATCTCCTCTATGGCGATGCCGTGGGCTCCCCGGGCTCGCTGATCACCTTTCTGGTTTGGGAAGATGGTTCTCCCGGCCGGGCCGGCGTCGGTCAGGTCGGCGAAATCTCGCTCGCCATCGATCCGGCCAGCATCGGCTTCTGGCTGACACGCGCCCTGAGCGCCGGTCTGAAGCCGGAGGGTCCCTCAGAGGAATTCGGCGAGCCTGTGCTTCGGCTGAAGGATCCGGACGGCGTCATCGTCAAACTGGTGGGAACGAACACGCTGCAGGCCGTAGCTCCTTGGACGAGCGACACCATTCCGCAGGAGCACGCGATTGCCCGCATCCGCGGCGCAACGCTGTTCACCGAAACGCCAGAGGAGACGCGAGCCATGCTGGTCGATTACTTCGACTACCGTCCGCTTGCCACCAGCGGAGCGATCAGCCGGCTCGTCTCGGAGCCCGGCGATATCCTCGATATCCGCGATGCCCGCGGTTTCTGGGCAAGCGCCCCGGGCACGGGCACGGTAGATCACGTCGCCTTTCGCGCCGCGGACAATGCCGAATTGCAGTCGGTCCACACCGCACTCCAGGCGATCGATTCCGGGCCGACGACGATGCATGACCGCAAATATTTTCGCTCGCTTTACGTTCGCGAGCCCGGCCGTATCCTGTTCGAACTCGCGACGGACGCGCCGGGCATGTTGATTGACGAGGACGAGGCAACGCTTGGCACGCGCCTCTTCGCTCCCGGCGACAGTCCGAAGCTTTTGGCCGAGCTGAACGTGATTCTGCCGCAGTTCTCCATGCCCGGCGAGCCCCGCGTCATCTATCGCGATCTGCCCTTCATCCATCGCTTCTTCACGCCCGATGAGCCCAACGGCAACATCTTCGTCCTGCTGCACGGCTCGGGTGCCAACGAAACAACCATGCTGCCGCTCGGTCACAAGATCGATGCCGACGCGACCTTGCTCAGCGTACGTGGCCGTGCACTCGAGGAAGGCGCCCCGCGCTGGTTCCGCCGCAATGGGCCGATGTCCTTCGATCAGGCCGATATCGCCAGCGAGGCCGAAGCCTTTGCCGCCTTCATTGATGGCGCGGTCCATGCCTACGGGCTTGATCCGGACCGCATCGTTTATATCGGCTATTCGAACGGCGCCAACCTGCTGAACGCCATGCTGTCGCTGCACCCGCACCTTATCCGCCGCACGGTGCTGCTGCGCTCCATGGCGGCCCTCGAAAATCCGCCTGCAGCGGACATGTCGGATGCCCAGGTGCTGTTGGTTGCCGGAGAGAAGGATCTGTATGGTCCCTATACTCAACCGCTAGCCAAACGTCTGCGGAATGGCGGCGCCGTGGTTGAGCTTGCAACAGTTCCAGGCGGTCACGAGTTTGACGATGCGGACGTGCCCGTTATTCAGGCTTGGTTGAACAAATCCGCCTGAGGCGGATCTTCCGAATGTAAACGACAAAAGCCCGCCAGATGGCGGGCTTCTGCTTCGAGCAAGCCAGCAGTTTCAACCCTTGAACGTATATTCCGCGATCGATTCCGGCTTCATCTCGATCGAGAAACCCGGCAGGCTCGGCGGCATATAGGCTGCGTCGCGGATGATGCAGGGGTCGATGAAATGCTCGTGCAGATGATCGACATACTCGATCACGCGGCCGTCCTTGGTGCCCGAGACGGCGATATAATCGATCATCGACAGGTGCTGCACATATTCACACAGGCCAACGCCGCCGGCATGCGGCCAGACCGGCAATCCATACTTGGCGGCGATCAGCAGCACCGCCAGCACTTCGTTGAGACCGCCCATGCGGCAGGAATCGATCTGCACGATATCGATCGCGCCCTCGGCGATGAACTGCTTGAACATGATGCGGTTCTGGCACATCTCGCCGGTCGCGACCTTCACCGGCCCGATGGCCTGGCGGATCTTGCGGTGTCCCGCAACATCATCCGGGCTTGTGGGTTCTTCGATGAAGAAGGGTTTGGCGAAGGCGAGCTTCTTCACCCAGTCGATCGCCTGATTGACTTCCCAGACCTGGTTGGCGTCAATCATGAGATAACGGTCGGGGCCGATCACTTCGCGGGCAATGGTCAGGCGGCGGATATCGTCTTCGAGATCGCGGCCGACCTTCATCTTCACATGGTTGAAACCGGCGTCGATCGCCTCCTGGCACAGGCGGCGCAGCTTGGCATCGTCATAGCCGAGCCAGCCGGCAGATGTCGTGTAGCAGGCATAGCCCTCGCGCTCGAGCGTGGCGATGCGGTCCGCCTTGCCGGCTTCCGCCTTCTTCAGGATAGCGACGGCCTCGTCGCGGGTCAGCACATCGGTCAGGTAACGATAATCGACGATATCGGCGATCTGCTCGGCATCCATCTCCGAAACTAGCCGCCAGACCGGCTTGCCGGCCTCCTTGGCAAGCAGATCCCAGACAGCATTGACGACCGCGCCCGTCGCCAGATGCATCGCGCCCTTCTCCGGGCCGATCCAGCGCAGCTGGCTGTCGCTGGTCAGATGCCGCCAGTATTTGCCGGGGTTTTCCAGAACCGTCGCAAGCTCCGTGCCGACGACAAGATGCCGCATCGCCTCGATCGCCATGCAGCAGATGTCGTTGCCACGGCCAATGGTGAAGGTCAGGCCGTGACCGGCAAGACCTGGTCTGTCGGTCTCGAGAATGACATAGGCTGCCGAATAATCCGGATCTGGATTCATCGCATCCGAACCGTCGAGGCTCTGCGATGTCGGGAAGCGCAAATCGAAAACGCGAAGATTGGTGATGCGCGTCATTGGAAAACTCCTTCTAAATCCATCGCGACCTCTCGACCCCTTCAGCCAAGGTCGAACTCCTCCCAGAGTGCCGCATTATGCTCGCCAACGTGCGGGGCCGCACGCTCGAATTTCGGTCGCTGCCCATCGATACGGATAGGCGAGCGGGTGGTACGCAGGCTGACGCCATCATCGCGCCTGATCGTCTGCAGCATGTCGAGAACGCGAAAACCTTCACTGCCCAGAAGCTCCGGCCAGTTCAGCACTTTTGCGCACCAGATGTCGGCAGGTTCGAGGATCGCTAGCCAGTCGTCAACATTGCGGCTGGCGATGCGCGCAGCGATCAGCGCTTTGATTTCATCGCGCGCCGTGAACCAGCTTTTCTCATGATCGCGATAGGCCGCAAGCTCGTCTATCCCGAGCAGATCGGCAAGTTTGGAAATCGGCGTCATAGCGATGGCGAGATAGCCGTCGGCGGCGGGATAGACGCCATAGGGGGCGGAAAGATAGGCATGGGCGCTGCGAACATGGGAGCGCTTGGGCAGCTTATAGCCATTATTCATGTGAACGCTCAGCACCTCGACCTGCAGATCGACCAGAGCTTCCAGCAGGCTGGTCTCCACCAGTCCACCCTCGCCCGTAACGCCACGCCGCACCAGCGCCGCCAAAATACCCTGGGCGGCAGCCGCACCCGCCAGCATATCGCCGATCGCGAGACCAAAAGGCACCGGCCCTTGTCCCTCGTCGCCATTCAGCCACATGACGCCGGAACGCGATTGCGCCAGAAGATCCTGCCCCGGCCGCCCGACCCATGGTCCCTCTTCGCCGTAGCCGCTGATCGAGCAATAGACGAGACGCGGATTGAGCTTGCTTGCGGCCTCGTAATCCAGCCCCAGACGCTCGATCACGCCGGGGCGAAAGTTCTGAATAAGCACATCGGCCTTGGAGATCAGCTTGCGCAGCGCGCTCATATCGCGCTCGTTTTTCAGATCGACCGCCAGGCTTTCCTTGGAGCGGTTAATCGCGTGGAAGATCGTCGAATCACCGCTTTCATCGTCGCTGAGATAAAGCCCGCGCGAAAGATCGCCGCCACCGGGACGCTCGATCTTGATCACCCTGGCGCCGAGATCCATCAGCCGCAGCGAGCAATAGGGACCCGACAGAAACTGGCTCATGTCGACGACGACAAGTCCGGCCAGCGGCAAGTCCCTCTTCAGTGTCATTGATATTCCCGCTCCCCGACATCACCCCGGCCCAAAGCGCCTCTCCGCCTTGAGGACTATCCTCGTCACCGGTTCCCGCGTCAGCCTCAATCTTCTTATGTGAATAGTATTTTCACATATGGATGACTTTTGCAAACGAAAAGAGGAAGGATAATGGAAGCTCCCGCGCCCATGTCGTCAGGAAATAGATTATGGTTCCACATAATGAGAGCTGATGAAATGAAGGGAGATAAGGAATGGCGACGGTCAAGTTACTCGATGATGCGGAAGCCGAGGCAATCCCGGCGGTCAAGGCTGTGTTCGACGACATTCGCGCGGTAAGAAAATCCGATTTCGTCAATAATTTCTGGCGCGGCCTCGCCAATGATCCTGCATTGCTTAAGCGCACCTGGGAGGGCCTGAAAGCGGTCATGGTGGCGGACGGCGCACTTGATCCGCTCGTGCGCGAGATGATCTACATAGCCGTCTCCACGGCCAACGGCTGCACCTATTGCGTCCATTCGCATACCGCAGCCGCCAGAGCAAAGGGCATGACTGACGCCCAGCATGGGGAACTGCTGGCGGTTATCGGACTTGCCGGACAGACCAATCATCTCGTGACGGCGATGCAGATCCCCGTCGATCCGGAATTCGATGTCGGCGGCCGATGACACGCAAAAGGCCCGCGGGCACATGCCAGCGGGCCTTCCATAAACAATCTTCGCTGTTAGCGATCCGACGTTTCCGCCGCCTGGGTATCTGCCGCAATAGCAGCGACGTTGACGCCGTTGTTCACGACCAGCAATCTTTTGCGAACCAGAACGCCCATCACGCGGGCGGCAGTCGAAAAGGTCATGGTGTCAAGCGGACCCTCGCCCTCCCAGGGCTTGGTCAGCCGCTCGGTTACCGCCGAGACGATGTTGTTGGGCACGATGTCTGTGCATTCGCGCATGGTTTCGAACACGACGCTGATGGGGTGAATACGCCCCTCGAATGTCACGATCGGCTCGGTTACTTCGCTGTCCCATTCCTCGAAGGCGTAGAGCGCCTCGCGGAAGAGCTGCTGCAGGGTAATGGGGGCATGACCCTCATGAAGGGGCGGCAAGGCATTCGACATGTCTGTCTCCTTTCAATTGGAAGTCCGGCGCATATATGTAAATGATTGGTCCCGTCCCGAGACCCAAGCGCTGCTTCTTCAGTTTGGCGCGCCCCAAAACGCATTCAATGGGGGCAAGTGGCGCGGCAAACCATCTTGTGACCGGCGCAACGCGGGACGCACACGAAATGTTCCCACCGGTCATGTAACTTGATCAAGTCTATAGATTAATCTCGACTTGAAAAGCCTCAATGATAACTTTCTGCAATTCTCTTTATTTTTGAATGACTTCACGTAGAGTGAAATAACAGCGCATCTGTGGAAGGCATGCGAATCTCCTAGCAGAAGCCGGAAGGACGATCATGTGCGGCGATCATGAACATGAGCATCAACACGGGCACGATCACGGCCATCAACCGATCGACTGGCGTGAACATGGGATCAAAATCATCCCCGGCAATGCCCTCGACCCGAATACGGCGCAGACACCGGGCATGAACCGAGCGACCGCAATCAATCATGCCCGCGCCGGCGCTGAAAAGATCTGGGCGGGAACCGTGACCATCCACGCCAATGCCAAGACTGGCGCCCACCATCACGGCGATCTTGAAAGCATCATTTATGTCGTCAAAGGCAGGGCGCGGATGCGCTGGGGCGAAAATCTGGAATTCGTGGCCGAAGCCGGTCCCGGCGATTTCATTTTCGTGCCACCCTATGTGCCGCACCAGGAAATCAATGCCAGCCGCGACGAGACGCTGGAATGCGTGCTTGTCCGCTCCGGCCAGGAGCCGGTCGTCGTCAATCTCGACATCGAACCGGTCGAAAAGCCCGAAGAGGTGCTTTGGAAAGACCCCATTCACCGCTAATTCGCCTAAAATTTGAGCAAATGCCTATTTGCCGCATAAATAATCCACTACATTTATAGAAAATTAGTTGCGCTTTTGCGCTGCACTGAAAAGAGTTTTTCAGAACTGCGGTGCACAACGCATGATCCTGCTTCGCGCATTGAACGCACGTCTGAGATGATCCGATCGTCAAAAGAGAGACGATCTCGATCATCTGAACAGGATTTCCCATGACTGAAAAGCTTTCTAGAGGTTTCGACGCGCTGCGCCTTTCCCGTCGCGCCGGCCTTGCCGCCATGCTTGTGTCCGCTGTCGCCGTTTTCGGCTTGACGGCAACCGCTACGCCGTCTTTCGCCGCAGACAAGACGGTCAAGGTCGGCATCATGAGCGGTGAGGATGAGGACGTCTGGCGCGTCGTGGTCGCTGAAGCCGCCAAGAAGGGCCTGACGGTCGAGCCGGTCGTCTTCAACGACTACACCCAGCCGAACGAGGCTCTGGAACGCGGCGAAATCGACGCCAATGCCTTCCAGCACAAGCCTTACCTCGACAATCAGATCAAGCAGCACGGCTATCACATCGTCGTTGCCGGCTATACGGGCATCTGGCCGATCGGTCTCTACACGAAGAAATACAAGACCGTGGCCGAGCTTCCGAAGGGCGCTGCCATCGGCGTACCGAACGACCCGTCCAACGAGGGCCGCGCGCTTCTCGTGCTGCAGCATGAGGGCATCATCAAGCTCAAGGACGGCACCGGCATCCTCGCTACGGTCGCGGACATTGCCGAAAATCCGAAGAACGTCGACATCAAGGAACTGGATGCCGGTATCGTCGGCCGTTCGATCGACGATCTTGACGCAGCCGTCGTCAACACCGACTGGGCGCTGAAAGCAGGGCTCTCAGCGAAGGATCGCATCGCGCAGGAGCAGACCGAAGGCAACCCATACCGCAACTTCATCGCCGTCAAGCAGGGCAGCGAGAATGAAGCCTGGGTGAAGACGCTGGTCGCCTCCTACCAGAACGACGTCGTCAAGGCCGAGTTCGACAAGGTCTACAAGGGCACGGGCCAGAGCGCCTACTGATATCAGGGCCGCGCGGGGGACAGCGCTGAACGGCAGGCGGCCGGGGCATCTTGCCCGGGCCGCCTTTAGTGTTTTTCCTTCGGGATGCGATGACGTTTATAGTGGTTATGGAATTCGCAGAGAGTGTGCACCCCCCTCTGTCACTTTCGTGACATCTCCCCCACAAGGGGGGAGATTGAAAATACGCGGCAAGCCATAACCAAGAAATAAGCATCGCATCTGCTGACACATTGCCGATTGTTCTGCTAAGCGCCCAACAAACTCCCAACAATCTCCACCCTTGTGGGGGAGATGTCACGAAGTGACAGAGGGGGGTACAATGGCCTCCACAAACTCGAAGGCCGCTTTTATACGAAGAGACGAATTATGAATTCTTTCACCCCAGCCACTGCCATCGACGGACAGGCGCCGCCTGAACGTTCGAGCGGCGACGAGATCGTCCGTCTGGTCGATGTCCGCCGCCGGTTCGGCACCACGCCGGCGCTGGACGGCATTTCGCTCAGCGCGCGCCGCGGCGAAATCGTCGGCATCATCGGCCGCAGCGGCGCTGGCAAATCGACGCTGATCCGTTGCCTGAATGGGTTGGAGCGTGCCGATAGCGGCGAAATCCATATCGAAGGTCGGGACATCGCGCGTCTGTCGGAAAAGGAACTGCAGCCTCTGCGCCGCCGCATCGGCATGGTCTTCCAGCATTTCAACCTGCTATCCTCCAGAACCGTTGAGGAAAATATCGCCCTGCCGCTGAAGATCGAAGGCGTTGGCAAGACGGAACGATTGCAGCGCGCCCGCGAGCTGCTCGAACTCGTTGGCCTCGCCGACAAGGCCAAGGCCTATCCTTCTGCCCTGTCCGGCGGCCAGAAGCAGCGCGTCGGCATTGCCCGCGCTCTTGCCGCTCGGCCAGCCATTCTCCTGTCGGACGAAGCAACATCGGCACTCGACCCGGAAACCACCCGCTCCATTCTGGCGCTCTTGAAGGACATCAACCGCAAGCTCGGCCTGACGATCCTGCTCATCACCCATGAGATGGAAGTGATCCGCTCGATCGCCGATCGCGTCGCGGTGATCGACGCCGGCCGCATCGTCGAAGAAGGTTCGGTGTGGACGGTCTTCGCCAATCCCCAGCAGGACATCACCGCCAGCCTGCTCAGCGGCGCGCGTCCGCAACTCCCAGACCATATTGCCGCCCGCCTTTCCCCGACATCGGGTGCCGAAGCCATCCTCAGCGTCGATCTCGCCGGCCCTGCCGCACAAGGCGCGCTCTTTGCCGAACTTTCGGCCGCTCTTCCCCGCTCCTTCCGGCTGGTCCATGGCGGCATCGACCATATCCAGAACCAGCCCGTCGCCCGCTTCTTCGTCGCGGTGCCGACGCGCGACGCGAGTTTGCCGACCCAGGTCAGTGATTTCTTGAAAGCCCGCTCCGCCCGGGTGGAGGTTCTAGGCTATGACAACTGATGTAATCCTCGGTCTGCTTTGGCGCTCCTTCTGGCAAACCATCTGGATGACGGGCGCATCCGGCTTTCTTTCCCTCATCATCGGCCTGCCGCTCGGCCTCGCCCTCGTCGTTACCAGCCGCGGAGGCATCGCCGAACAGGGTGCGATCAACCGCGTCCTCGGCATCCTGGTCGACGGCTTCCGCGCCGTGCCTTTCATCATCCTGCTGATCGCCTTGATTCCGCTGACGCGCCTGATCGTCGGCACGGCGCTCGGCACGACGGCCGCGATCGTGCCGCTGACAATCGCCGCAATCCCCTATTACGCGCGTGTCGCAGAAGTCTCGCTACGTGATGTCGATCGCGGCCTGATCGATGCGGTGCGCGCCATGGGCGGCAATCGCTGGACCATCATTCGCGAAGTGCTGATACCGGAAGCGATGCCGGGCATCGTCGCCGGCTTCACCGTAACCATGGTAACGCTGATCGGTGCTTCGGCCATGGCCGGCACGATCGGCGGCGGCGGCCTCGGCGACCTTGCCATCCGCTACGGATATCAACGCTATGAGACGAGCGTCATGATCGCCGTCGTCATCATCCTGATCATTCTGGTCTGGGGTATGCAATGGCTGGGCGATCGCGTCGCCAATCGACTCGATCGCCGCTAGCTCCGTCGATACAAATCCACTCCCGGTGCAGAGAGATATTGCGCCGGGAGTGAAGACTAAAGATCAGTTGCGCGTCACCGGCTTCGAGCGCATGCGCGATACCGTTTCCCGCTCGGCGCGCTTGCAGCGCATCGGCGGCAGGCCGCGATCCATCAGATCCATATCCTCCAGCACCATGTCGCCCATCTTCTTGAAGGCGCTGTCGAGCGCGCCGGCACGATGGGCCGAGCGGAGGAAGCCCTTGAGCTTGCGCACGGGATGATCAAGGCCGAGCGGCTCCTCGGGGTAGACATCGCTTGCCGCCACGATGTGGCCTGAAGCCACCGCCGCCATCAGCGCATCGAAATCGACGACATCGGCCCGGCTGAGCAGGATGAAGGCGGCCCCTTCGCGCATTTTCGCGAAGGCGTCGGCACCGAGAAAGCCCCTGTTCTCGCTGGTGACCGAAGCGACCACGAAGACGAAATCGCTGTTGGACAGGACTTCGTCCAATCCGGCCGGCTGAACGCCATGCTCCCTGAGGATCGAAGGCGGCATCCAGGGATCGAAGACCCTGATATTGGCGCGGAAGCTGGAAAGCACGCGGTTCAGCGCCTTGCCGAGATCGCCGAAGCCAACGATGCCTATATCGCTGCCGGCAACGAGGCGCGCCTTCGCATTGCCATCACCGCCCCAAAGCTCCCTGCCCTCACGGAAATCAAGGTCGGCATCGACGATGCCGCGGGCCAGGCTCAGCGCAAATCCCAGGCCGATCTCGGCGACCGGCTCGGCAAAAACGAGGCCAGTGGTCACGACGTGGATGCCGCGCTCGAAAAGCACTTCATAGGGCATGTTGTTGATGAGATTGCTCTCGACATTCAGGATACAGCGCAGTTGCGGCATGCGGTCCAGCGTTTCCCTCAATAGTGGCGGCTGGCCGATGATGTAGCGCGCCTCAGCGAGCACCTCGTCGCCCAGTCCGGCGATATCGTCCGAATCCGCCTCGACGAGGCGATATTTCGAATGAAGGAGCGACAGTGCATCCTTGGTGAAGATAAGCTCGAGCGAGCGCGGCTCCGGCGCGCTGATGGCCAAGGGTCTGCTATCGTTCGTCATTCTGCTCCTCCAATCTCGCGGCGCGATCCAACATCATTCGATGGATGAGATCAATCAGGCCTCGTCCTCTTCTCCCGGCATTCCGACGGAGAAGGCGCAGATGCGCGAGAGATAAGTCATCGGTAGGCCCGTCTCGACGTGCCAGGCGCTGAACTGATCCTGGATCAGTCGAAGATCCTTCTTGGTGGGCTTATTCTCCGAGATAGGGAGGCCGGAAAGCCGCAGGCAGACGAGAACGTCATGGCTCATGACGAAGCTGTCGCGGCCGATTGCCCGCAGGAGATACTGCCCGGTCATGCCGCCGAGCCGGTTTGCCTGCTTGTCCAGGAGAGCAAGCAGGCCGATCTGATCCTCCAGCGGCCAATCGGCGAAGAAACGGCCGGCGCTGCCGTGCTCATCTGCAATCGCGCGGATGAACTGTGCATTGGCCCGCACCGACATGATCTTGGCGCCGTTGCGGATGACCCGTGCGTCCGAGGTCAGATCATGCCAGTAATCATCCGGCGCCAGATTGAGAAAAGCGGGGTCGAAGCCGGAGAATGCCGTTTCGAAACCAGCCCATTTCGAATCGATGACGTTGCGCACAAAACCCGCATAGAAGATGTAGCGCGTCATCTCCGACAAGATCCGATCATCGGGCAGAGCACGCAGCACTTCATGGTTCGGCACCTTGGGCATCAGCGCCTTTAACCCGTCGGCGCCTCCCTTGCGCTTCTCGGCCCGCTCCCTGATCTCGGCAAAGCTTCCCATCACCCTCTCCTGTCGGCCACGCTGTGGGCCAAGTCTTTTATGATCTCATCGCCCAGTGCAAGTAATCTCCGCGCAATGATTTCCTGTGAAAAACACGACGTCGAAAGTTATGACTCGAAAGTTGATCACACCGGCATTCGAATTGATTTCCCGACGATTGAAACAGTTCCGAAGTGCTCCAGATATCGTCTTGAAATTAACTTGAGATTCCGCACACCGTAGCGTTAATTTCGGCGGCGTCGGATCGGAGCCTCCTGCAATGAACAATAAAGACTGGAATTATCCCATCATGGTCATCTGCAAGCGCACCGGAAAAGTCTATACGGTCGCGAACACCAAGGAAGCGCTGGACATGCTGCTGAACGCATGGCCTGTCGCAGAGGGCAAGGCTTTCATGATGGCTCTGCAGGTCTGTGCCGACGTCGAAAGAGGCCAGGGACAACCGCTGGAAGCCCGCAATAGCTTTGTCGCTGCAGCATCGGAGGCTGGCGTCCCCCTTGAGATGCCGGTGATTCAGTAGGAATTGCTGCCCTGTTTCGAGACCTGCTGCGCACCGTTTTCACAAGGCTTGATTGGGGTATGTCCGGTAGGCTGCCACACTGTTGGGCGCCGCACCGCTCTTACAGAAATGGTGCGGACCGATTTTCCGGAAATTGCGAAACTTTTTGCCGTGGCGGGAGTTTCACTCGCAATGTCGGAGCATCATCGAAATGAAAATGACCTTTAGGGCCGGCGCAAGCCGCTGGCCAGAGCCCGTATATCTGCGTATCGGCCACGGCATGCCGGAAGCAATTCGAAGCCCGAAGGAAGCCCACAATCACCTCCTTTTCCGCTGGCCGACCGTCAGAGGCGAAAAATACGATTCGGCCAGAAGCCTCTGCCTTGAAGCCGTGACCGACCCCTTTCTTTGCGAGTACGCCAGGAAGGTGTTCATCGAGGCCTGCATCGAAGCCGGCGTGCTCGACTAGATAGCGATACTGAACCTGTTGCCGATCCGTGTTTGAGTACGCAAGCTTCCGTGCTCTGCATGCGGTATCTCGGCATAGGGCCGTCGGCCACCGCGCGTGCGTGACCACAAGCTCTCCCAAGATCTATCCAATTCTGCGGGAGAGATACGATAATTCGTCGCACTTCTACAATCATTGCGAGAATTTACAAGGTGAATTTGCTCGCCACGTACCAAGGAGCGGAACCTGTTTCACTGACCTCGGCCGGAAAGCGTCCGAATCGGAACGCTTCTTGCTGTGTTACCGAAGCATGAACGTTTCGGAGGTAATGCGTTTTGAAACGAAACACTTTACGACCATTTCCAGCTGTCACGCTTGTCATGGGTGAGAATGGCGGAACCCGCCGCGTCAATTCGGTGCATCAGGTCGCAGAGCTGCTGCTGGAACATTGGCCGGTGGCAAATGGCGAAGACTATGTCGCAGCGGTACGGGTCTGCCTCGAAGCTATGCTTGGCGCCGTCCCTGCCGAAGCCGTAAGAGAGGCCTTGATCAAGGCTGCTCGGGAAGCAGGCATATCCGTAATGCAGTGAATCACCCATCCTTCCCGCACCACGCGGGATCTCTCTGACATTATTCACTTTTTATGAACGAGTGCCGGCGATCTTTGCCAACAGAGGCAGGCGATTCGCCCCTGCCGATGACGGAGAGAATATGTCGCTTCTACCATTCCCGGCCGACAGGCGTACCAGTGATGTCAGGCGGTGTGCCACAGCCCTTCAGCAGCTACATGGTGAGGCGGCAAACCGCTTCTGGCGCTCGGAAATGGCACTTTTTGCCAACGCCTTGCGCGAACAGGGAGTGGAAGACGGCGAAATCTCGCGGCAAGCCGGCCTCTTCATGCATGCGGTCCAGATGGAACTGCAGCTTGCCTATGCCGAAGAGGAACTGAACGCCTCGGCCTGACGGCGTTAGAGCTTCTCCGCTTCCTTGAATTGCGAGAACGCTCTATCTCTTTGTTTTTTCGCAGTTCCGGACGGAAAACCGCTACGCAGTTTTCCTGGAGTTGCTCTATTTCGGCAATCTGCAAAATGCGATGGATTTGTCGCCGCTGGTCGGTGACTTGATCTGCACGGTCCATTCTCCCCCGGGAAAATGGAGCCCCTTTGACGAAACCACGCCGGTGATCTGCGCGCAGGCCTTCCTGGCATCGGCGTTCGGCAGATCTATGGTCGCCATGACGGCGTACCTCCGGCTGGAAACCTGGCAAGGTGCTGTAAACAAGCCGGTATTGTCGATCATCTTGCAGACCCGGAACGCATTGCTCACGGCATCGTCTGCAGCCATCGCGGAATTGGCGATCACCAGCATGGTGGCCGCTGCCAAAAACAATCTCATTGAAAATCCCGATCCCCTATGGCGGCACGGTGCCAGAGCATGTTTCGTCTTGCAAGAGATGTTGCATGGATTTCCATTGGCCGTTTGAAAATACAACGCAATTGACGGCAACTTGTTCGCCGGTGGCTGCCTTCATCAGACACCGCTGAGATATTCCGCTTGCGATCAAACCAGAGAGATTGGCTCTCGAAGATATGGCGGTGCCGATGCACCGGGCTGTGCCTGCCTCCGTCCAGCTGGTATCTTGCCGATACCCGCCACTCCCCTTCGCTGCATCTGACGGCGGGAAGCGCTCAATTTGCGACTTCCCATTAATATCTTCGATATTAGAACATGCCATATTAGTGAAAAACAGGACTGAAGGAGCCAGCGCGATGACGGCATTCTCACCCGAAGGCCGGGTAGCCACCCGAAAGCGAACGCTTCTCGGCGCGAAAATCATATTTAACGACGGCCACTCGGTCTTCGATTGCCTCGTCCGAAATCTGTCCGATACCGGCGCCATGATCCAAATCGAAAACCCACTCGCCGCACCCAACGCCTTCAAACTGCAACTTTCGGACGAAAGATTATTGGCTTGCGCAGTGCGCTGGCGAAAAATCAACAGCATGGGCGTCGAATTTGTATGAGGCCGTCCCTCGGCGGCTAATGCCTCTGGCCGCCTTGCAAAACATAGATACCGGAAGAGCTATCAGCCAAATCTGATCGATATGGAGTTGCCAACGATATCCCAAATCGCAGTTGCCGCCCTACCGATCAGGTTCGCCCGGAACAAATAAGCCGCACCGTGCATTCACAAACATATGGTCCAAACATATGGCGCTTTGCCGAATTGGTTTGTGAAGGAGACGGCTATGAACCAAGACACTATCGATCGGCTCGATACCATCAGCCAGCAGCTTCATGATCGAGCTCTTGCTCTGGCCCAGTCGCAATCCCAGGAAGGCCAAGACCATGCCCTCATGATGTCGGCACTAGCAACCTTGGCGGCGGCAGTAAGAACCTTGGATGACGACGTCGCTCGTCTCGACGGCCCCAAGGGGATTGGCGCGGCCGGTTCTTGAATTCAGCCCTTTCAAATGTCGAAAGGGTTTAGCTTTCGCTGTTGTCCGCCACCAGTAACCGGAATATCCGGGATTAACCGGGAATATGCGGGATTGAGTGACAAAGCCCGGAAAAATAAGGGCTTTCGCCGCATGTGCGGGAAAATCGCGGGAAGTAAGATTTGACAGCGCACGGCGGCAAAAGCCGGATAATAGCGCGGCAATCGCGGCGGCAGCGCGGAATTTGAACATGGCCCTCAAATCCGCTTTAAAACGGCCTTGCGGACCTTCAAATCATTGAAACTACTAAGATTGGCTTCGGGACGCCCGAGCGGGCGATGATCCGATTTCGAACATCGAAGGCGCACAAAACCCAATTTCAGGTTTGCCCTGCAGGGAAAACCACCGGCAAACCTTCCCAAAAGCCCACAACGTCGATGCTTTCACCTTTTCAACCCTTCGTCCGAGGTTTGCCCAGATCCGGCGGAACCAAGGTCGTGGTACGATAGTTCGGGCGGCGGGAGGAAATGGAAGATGGCGAGAATTTGGTGGCGTAAGCCTGTAGTCGTGGAGACGCGCAAAGTCGGTCAGCGAGTGGCCATTTCGAGCATTGAACGAGCCTCGGAGTATCTACTGCACGAGTGGCCCACCGTCGAAGACGGACCTGCATTCAATGCGTGCAAAAAGACATTGATCCGAGCTTATGATGGCGAGGTCGATGCCGAAGTGGCACGGGATGCGTTCATCGCCGCCCTGCAGGAAGGCAATATCTATATTTTCCCGGAATAGCGAGATGACGGACGAGCGCCGCTCGATGCGCTTGACTCTTTCTCACATGAGAACATAATAAGAACATCTAGGCGATGGCGATGATGCCGCTGGCTTCGGCGGCTAATGTTGGCCGCCTCGATCTAACCCGAATTGACAATCCGCGAACCGCCATGCGTGCAGCATTTGGAGGATGAGAACGTGTATCTGCGAGAGAAATATTTCAGTGAAATCGGAACGTGGCCGACCATCGATCTTCGCGACGGGTATTTTACGATCCTATGCCCGCAAACACCCGAGGAAGTGCACCCCGTTCTGCGACGGGAAATCTTCCTGCTCCAATCGGGGAACAAGTTCGAATATTTTTACAAGGGAGAAGAGGCGTTCAACGGAGTGGTCAATACCGGCCCGTCAGGCAACTGGCTTGAACTCGCCTGGTGCGAAGCGGCGGGTGTGGCTGCCATTCTCTATCGAGGAGAAGGCATCCCCGCGCGGGTGAAATGGTGTGATGGTGCAACGCCGGATGAAGCTATCGATCAGTGGTGCGAAGAATATGTGGTCCCTTGGACCGTCACTTATGGCGATCAGCTCAACCAATAGCACCTGCTTTTTGATCGACCATGCGCGGAAACTGGACTGCCTATATCGATAGCATCGAGCCGACGCCACGTCGCCAATCGCTCGGCTCCCTGCTGCCGTTGGTGAAGGCCAGGGCAAACCCGTATCCCCTCACCTTCGCTAAAGGAATGATCATCGTCGCCGCTGGCGACGTTGCGCTGCTGACTGACATATGCCTCGCCGACCTGCCGGAATGGTGGGAGCTGCGCGGCCTCTGCAGCCGCTGCCGTCACAATGCGCCGCTTAGCCGCCGCATCCTCAGTCGTCGAGGAACCCGAACGCCGCTCGTCCAATGGCGTCGATTTCTGCGCTGCACGAAATGTAATAACCGCGAGCGCAACGAGTTTGCCGCACGCAAGATACCGAGAGACTGACCATGCCGAGAAAATTCGTTGAAACCAATGGCGATTTCGGAAGCCTCAACATCGTCCCGCCCGGCTCTGTATTCATGGTGCGATGCACAGCGTGCGGCGACATGCGCGAAGTAAGCCGCCAGTTTCTGGAAGAAAAGGCCGGAGCGCATGCAAAATTCAAGGACATAGAGGCGCGTTTGAAATGTGCTTGTGGCGAAAAGGCAGCAAAGCTCATGCCAGGCTATTATTGCGTCCCGCACCCGATCTACGACGAGAAGACCCGTCAGTGGATACACCAAAGCGAGTAAGCATACCTCTATACCAGTAAGTCGCCCCGGCCGGTTTTCCGTTGAAGATATAAGCGATATCGGTTATACAATTATAAGCGATATCGCTTATGTATGCTGTCTGGAGGCGAGATTGACTGACTTTCCGATATCGGATAGTTCCCGTCGCATGGGGCGACCACCACTCAAAGTGAAACCAACTGTTGTGCGCTTGCCGGAAGGCATGAATGAGCGCATTGACGCCCTAGTCGGAAAGAACCAGCGCGCAAAATTTATCCGCGAGGCAGTCTCGAAAGAGCTGCAGCGCCTGGAGCGCGCGGCCGGCAAACAACCTCCTGAAAGCAACGACGCCTGAACCGGGGCGCGAGTTGGCAATCGCCTCTTGCGACCACGGATCGCAATCACTAGCTTCAAAATAGTAATGAGTAACGCCGGGGGGCGGGTAGTTATCATGCAGTGTTTCTAGGTCTCTGATCGCCGGAAGCGGTCAACTGGTCATGCTTTCCACGAACTGCATGACCCTCAACCTCAAATCGCAGATGCTCGCCACCTGGCTCACCCTGCCGGGACCGGTCGAATGCTGCCGCGTTGTCTGATGATCCTGGCTTGGCTGGACGATCACGAGGCCGAGCGTTTGCCAGAACCGGGGTTGGTTCGTGCATCCGACAAATCTTTATCAATCAAGTGGCGCAACCATGGTAATAGCGCCTGAAGCTCATTCGGATCCGAGGGATCATGAGCTTGTCGTTGCACTTGCGCGAAGCGGCGCAATGCCTCTTTAGCCGCCGCCGCATTTCCCAGCCGAATTTTATGCTCCTGATGAACCTGCATTATCAGGTCAACGACCTGATCCATAAGGCGCTCCATCGCCTCGCCCGAGGATGGATTCTCTATAGCCACTTTTGGCGATGCCCGCTGAATCTCATCGGCCAGCTGGGACTCAGCCCGCTCAATAGCCGCTGAGATCAGAGACGCGGCCGTATCAGTCGGCTGGGCCGGCCGAAGGGATCCGGCCTCGCGGCTGTACTTCGGGAGATCGCCCCTCAACAACCAGCTAAGCGTTACGCCTGTCACGTCGGCTATTTTTTCAACTACTTCTGGCTTAGGTCTTGTCCCCGCGACCCAATTGCCAAGGGAACGCCTCGGCTGCCCAATCTCACCTGCGAGATTGTTCAATCCACCTACCTCCTCGGCCGCTTCTTTGATGCGCTTCCCTAAGTCACTCATGCGCCCACACGTCATATAGCCACTATTGGCCATATCGCTCTTGACGATATGGCCACTTCTGGCTACACCTATCATTAGCAGCCTGCTTCGGCTGGCTGCGATTGCTCACTCAAGTGTCAACAAAAGGCGAGTGCGACCAACACCCGCCTTATGCAGGAGGTTCTAATGGCGAAGCCAATCCGCTGGGATCGTCATCTCATCCTCGCTGAGCTGCGCCGTAAGGGCATGACCCTTACGCGCCTAGCAGAGATGAATAACAAAGCGCCTGGCGGCTTTCGCACGATCTGGACCCGACCAAACGAGGGCAACGAGGCAATTATTTCCGCGTTCCTCGGTGTCCCCGTGGCCGAACTATTTCCAGACCGATATCCCAAAAAAACCACGACAATTCTTTCGCACGAGTACCGTGCGGAGTCCACAGACGGCCGGAGGGCCGTTGCATGACGCGGCGCGGGCGGATGCCTGTTCTAGCCTTTTTTGTCCGGTGCCAACTCATACAGTTGGTCGGCAGGGCGTCTATCGCTCAACCCCGGCTGTCCAGCGCCATCACCGCCCGCGCCACACCCCGACAATCCTTTTTTCCGCTGGATGCCACAATGACCAAAACGCACAGGAAAATTGGCGCGCGAAATCCCTTCATTCCCTCCTATTCGCCGGCTTGCCAGCTGGCAGAACGGCTGCTCGTCGGCAGCATCACGATAGCCGGGATTGCAGCTGCCATAATCGCCGTCGCTCGTCAGATGGGAGTATTTTCATGAACCCCTATTCCGAGCCTGAACGCCTCACCACCATGCTGGCCTGCTGCTACAAGGCCTCGCAGTCGCATTTCTCACATTTGCCGATGCGCTATCTCGTGAGCCCGCCAAAGCACATGTTGGACGCGGCACTGGCGCGACAGGTCGCCCTCTACATTCTTCACGCCGAGTTCAACGTCCCACGTCGCCGTATCGTCAAGATGCTCGGCATCGCTCGCTCGACGATGTTGATGGCCATCCGCGTCATCGAAGCACGTCGCACCGACGGTGTCTTTGACCGGGTCTACCATCGTCTCGCATCGCGGGCCGGCGACATCTTTATGGCCGAGCTGGCCAAAGCAGCGGAGGCCGCGTGATGGCCGAGTTCAAACTTATCCCAGTTGATCAGATCGTTATTCCTGAACGCCTTCGCGCAGTCGAGGAAGAGCATGCCCTCGCGATCGCTCAGAGCATCGTCGAGCACGGCCTTATCAACCCAATCACAGTCCGCTCCACACCCGCCGCGAAGGGTGGCAACTGGACGTTGGTTGCCGGTGCGCACCGGTTGCGCGGCTTTGTGTTGAATGGTGAGCCCGAGATCGAAGCCATTGTCGTCGATGGCGACAAAGATGAGGCCCAGCTCATCGAGATAACGGAAAATCTCTTCCGTAACGATCTGTCCGTTATGGATCGCGCGATCTTTGTTCAAACTTATCGTGACGTTTGGGAGAACAAACACGGCAAGGTCGAGCCAGGCCGCCCCGGAAATAGTGCCAACTTGGCACTATTATTCGAAGCGGAAGCAGAGAGCGGCGGCTTTTCGCAGCATGTTGCCGATCGGATGGGCCTCTCCAAGCGAGCCTATTTCAGGCTCAACGCGATCGCTCAAAACCTCCAGCCTGCTCTGCGTGCGCAACTTCGTGGAACGCCCGCCGCCGACAACCAATCGCTTCTGCTAAAGCTCGCCAAAGAGGGGCCAAAGCGCCAGCAGCAAATTGCGGCCGCACTAAAAAAAGAGCCGGATATTTCGAAAGTCCTGCAAGCGGCAAAGGAGCCCCCGAAGGAGGTTTCCGAGGTCGATAAACAGCGTGCCATCCGCGCTGATCTCGATCTCGCCTGGAAGCGGGCCGATCGCATGACGCGAGTACTCTTCGTGTTCGACATGCTCGTCGAAGCGCAAATCCCCGAGGAGCTTCGCAAACAGGTGAAGTCAGCAATGGAGAAGGCTCAATGAAAGCCGACCCTTCACAGCTCGACTTTTGGAGCCAGGAGATTTTCCCGGTTCGCATGCCGGTTCAATCCATCGACATCGACCGCTATCGCGCCAAAATCAAGCGCGCGATGGCACGCGCCATCCGTGAATGCCCCCACGATCGCCCCACGATCGCAGCGCGGATGGCGCAATATCTCGGCCTCTCTGCCATCAGCAAAGCCGCACTGGACGCCTACACTGCCGAAAGCAAGACCGGCCACGACGTAACTCTAATCCGCTTCGCTGCCTTTGTGCACGCCACCGGCGCACTCTGGCTTTGGGATGAGGTCGCGTCCGTCCAGGGCGTCACGGTGCTGATCGGTGACGAGGCTCGCTTCGCCGAAATCGAGCGCCTCCGACAGGAGCGAAAGCGCATCGAGGCGGAAATCCGCAGACAGACCGCTCGGCCTGTTGCGCTGGCCAAGCGAGGGCGCTGATGGCCACGAAGATCTCCATCATTGGGCAAATTTCGGAAATCGAACGGGAAATTGGGCTGCGTCAGCAGTCCTACGCCAAAATGGTTCGCGAGGGGCGAATGAGACAAGAGGAAGCCGACATGTTGATGGCCCGCATCCGTGCGGTGCTGGCAACGCTGCATTTCTGCCGGGAACACGAAGCCGATATCCGCGCCTACATGGCCGCAAAGAAGGGTGCGGTGGCATGAACGAGTTCCTTTCCTTCAACGAACTCCTGGCACTCTCCCTCCCCGGCCTTCCCGCTTCGCTCAGCGGCTTCGCCAAGAAGGCGAAGGCCGAAGGCTGGCGGTCAAACCCCGCTCTATTCTGTAAGGCGGATGGCCGCGAAGGCGGCGGTGGTTTCAAATATCACGTCTCTGTGCTCCCGAAGGAAGCAAGGGACCGCCTCAATTTCATCATGACTGAGACGACGGCCGAAGAAACGAAAGCCATGAAGGCGCGCAAAAACGCCCTTTGGGCACGCTTCAACAAGCTTTCGAAGGAGCACAAGGCCATCTGCGAAGCGCGGTTGAAGGTGCTTCGCCGCGTCGAAGAACTGGTCCGCGATCGCTCGATCCGGCGCGAAGCTGCCGTCGCCATGGCGACGTTTGATGCCGGCGTCCAGAAGTCGGCATATTACGAGTGGCGGAAGATGACGGAAGGTCTCGATCCCGAGGATCATCTGGCTGCGCTCGCGCCAGACTTCGCTGGCAACGACGGTACCGCGCCTGATCTGCTGGAGTGCCATCCAGACGCTTGGCAAGCCCTCATGTCGGACTACCTTCGGCCTGAAAAGCCCGCATTTTCCGTCTGCTACCGGCGCGTCGTGAGTGCCGCGAAGAAAAAGGGATGGTCACCTATCCCCTCAGAGCGCACGTTGCGTCGCCGCATGGAAGCTCAAGTCGGCAAGGCCGCTCTTCTTCTCAAGCGTGACGGCAAAGACAAGGCACGAACGCTGGTACCAGCCCAACGCCGTAGCCGCGCTCATTTCCATGCAATGCAGGCCGTCAACATGGACGGTCACAAGATCGACGTGTTCGTTGACGTGCCCTGGTCGAAGAAGCCGGTTCGCTTCTATCTCATCGGCATTCAGGATCTCTATTCGGGCCTCATTCTCTCGCACCGTCTGGCTGAAGCCGAAACATGGGAAGCGGTGCGCCTGGTCATCGGCGGCATGGTCGAGCGTCACGGCATTCCCGAGACGATGTACATCGACAACGGCAAGGCCTTCGCTTCGAAATGGATCAGCGGCGATGCCGTCCAGCGCTTCCGCTTCAAGGTCAAGCCCGAAGACCCACGCGGCCTACTCACCACGCTCGGCATCGATGTCCACTTCACCCGCCCCTATGCTGGTCAGTCGAAGCCTATCGAACGTGCATGGCGCGATCTCGCAGAGCTGATCTCGAAGCATCCGTTTTGCAGCGGCGCGTACACTGGCAACAAACCGGACGCGAAGCCGGAAAACTACATGACGCGGGCAATCCCCTATGAGGATTTCCGCCGCCACGTCGCAGAGCAGATCGAGGAACACAACAACCAGGAAGGCCGTCGCGCTGAAAACTGCCGAGGCCGGAGCTTCATGCAGACCTTCGAGGCGAGCATGAATGCGCCTTCGACGATCGTCCGCGTTCCGACTGCTGCTCAATCGTCGCTGTGGCTGCTCGCATCTGAGGCCATCAAGACGAAGAAGGGCAGTGGCGAAATCCACTTCCAGGGCAACCGTTATTGGAACGTCGCGCTCAATCAGTATGCCGGTGAGAAGGTCGTAATCCGCTTCGATCCCGATGCGCTGCACCAGCCGGTCAAGGTCTACGACCTGAAAAGCCGCCTGATCTGCGAGGCGAAGTGCATCGAGAACACGGGCTTCGACAACGTCGACGACGCCCGTATGCAGGCCCGCCTTGTGAAAAATCATATCAAGGCCGTCCAGCAGGTTGCCGATGCTCACGCCACGCTCACGGCGCAGCAGCTCGGCGAAATCTACTATCGCGGCGACAAGCCCAAGCCGGCCGAGCCCGAGAAAATCCGTCCCACGGTCACGCGGCTGGTCACCAGCGGCAACCTCGCCCTGGCACCCACGCCAGCGCCAGCTGACGCGATCAGTGAAGAGCGTTTTGAAAGCCTATTCTCCCGCGCCCTGGGCATCGTCCAGGCGAACGGGATCATTGAATTTCCTTCGGGAAATACGCCAGCGAGTACTGCGTCCGGCGTTCCAGCAGAGCCGAAAAGTAGTGAGTACGGTTCCGGAAAAAAGAAGGGCGGGAAAACCCGCCCGATAATCAGCCCCTAAGGGCATCACACGGAGCCTTTATAGATGAATACGCATATCAGCACAAGCCAGCTCAAGACATGGGAGCGCCCGTTGCGCGCTCCCGAAGTCGGCGGGAACAAGTCTCAGGTTGATGTGGACCTGTGGCGCGAACTAGTCGATCGGATCATATCCGTGGGCAAGACCTACGGATGGACCAAGGCCGAAGTCGCAAGACGCATCGGCATGCCGGACGGCACATTCAGCCAGTATTATTCGGGCAAGTATGAAGGTCGCCTGGACACATTGAACGAGAAGGTCGCGCAGTGGCTCGACGCTCTTCAGGAAACCGCTGGCATCGCTGCAACCATCCCGCAATCGCCGCCATATATGCCCTTGCGCGGGTCGTTAGAAATCATCGAGACGTTGACCTGGGCGCAGCTTGCTCCCGACCTCGTAATGATCACCCTCGGTGCCGGGATGGGCAAAACGGCAACCTGCCGTCAGTTCGCACGCACCCGACCGCACGTCTATCACACCACGGTGACGGAAAGCACCAAGACGGTGCACGGCATGCTCGTCGAGCTGGCGGAGCAGTTGGAAGTTCGGGAGCACAATCCGGCCCGTTTGGCACGCGCCATCGGCACTCGATTGCGCCGGACGGGCGGCGGCACTCTTCTCATCGTCGATGAAGGTCAGCACCTTGACGACGCGGCTCTCAACCAGCTCCGCTATTTCGTCGATGTTTACGAATGCGGCGTCGCGGTGGTCGGCAACTCAGAGGTCTACAGCCGCTTTACCAAGCATCGGACCGATCGCTCCTATGCTCAGCTGAAGAGCCGCATTGGTAAGCGCCTTCACCGCGTCCAGCCCTATGACGAAGATCTGGCAACCTGCATTGCCGCCTGGAACGTCACCGATCCGGCCTGCGTCAAGTTTCTGACCGGCGTCGGCATGAAGGGCGGTGCGTTTCGCCAGATCGACAAGACCATGCGCATGGCGATCATGGCGGCGATCGGCGAAGGCTCCAACGTCGAGCTGCGTCATATCCAGTCCGCTTGGAAAATGCGCGATGTGGAGGACATGGCATGATGTCCCTGGCCAGAGAGCTTTTCGCCATCGCGGATGATCTTCGCGAGACTTCGAAGTCCGGAGCCAGCCTCAGCCCGGACCAGCTCGATGATCTCTCCACCTTCCTGACGTCGCTTGCTCGTCTTGCGCACAATCAGGAACAGGAGCTGTCCGTCTTCCGCCTTGGGGAAGTCAGCCAGATCGGTCGCGCCGTCGTCAACGATCTTGCGACCCAGGCAATGGGCAACATGATGCTCGACGAAGCGAAGATCATTCGCCCGGATTTTGGGAGGAAGAAGTAATGCGTTCCTCTCAGAAACTCGCAGCATTGCGCGATGCCATGCTCAATCACGCCCTTGTCGGCGGTGAGATATCGGCGGTCGTCGCCGCCGATATCTGCGCGCTCCTGGACCATATCGCAGCTGACTGCGAGCAGATGGAAAAGCGTTTGACCGGCGATCTGCCGGTCAACACCAACTTCGAAGGCAGCAACATCATCTCGTTTGTGACCCGCGCCCTCACCCCGCGCGATCGTCAGCCCGGAGATGCGCCATGAGGCATTCCGGCTTGTTGACCCTGAATATTGCTGCCGACGGCGAAGCAGCCGAGGCCGAGCAGTTCTATCTCGTGAAGGCCCCTAAGCCTCGCGCCAGCTCGACCCCGGCTCTGGCAAAGCCATCGGTCACGCAGGCGATCTCCGAAGTGATTAAGGCATACGATCGCCTCGAAAAGGCACATCACTCCCGAGACGAGCGCGCGGCCCGCACCGCTCTCGAAAAGGCTGCGCGCCGCCTTCGGCTCGCAACGAACTCCCCTCAACAACTCCCGAAAATCAGAGGCTGAAACCATGGACGCAGTTATTCTGGAAGCAAAGCAGGCGACGGGTATCACCGTCGTAAACGGCAAGGATTACGTCACCAACGCCGAAGGCGGTCTCACACCTCTCGCCCTCGTGAAGCCAGAGGACTTTCTGGAAGATCAGATGGTCCGCAAGATCATCGGTTTCGCCAAGTCTCTATCCGCCGAACTCGCCCGCTTTAAAAGGCACACCCGCGCAGACATTTCCGAGTTCGATCGACTTCTCGAAGCCAAGTACGGCCTCGTCAAACGCGGACGAGCTGGAGCAGGAAATCAGAAGTATCGCACGATCGACGGCCTAATGACCGTCGAAACCCGCGTTAACAAGCTGATCGAGTTCGGGCCTCAGTTGCAGGTTGCCAAGGGGCTGATCGACGAATGCCTCAACGAGTGGACGGAAGACGGCCGCGCGGAAATACGCGGCCTAGTCACGCGTGCCTTCAATGTCGATCAGGCCGGCAAGATCAGCAAGGACGCGGTATTCGAACTGTTCAAAATCGAGAGCGACGATTCACGCTGGGTCAGTGCCATGGAGGCCATCAACGCCGCCGTGCGGGTGATTGGTTCCAAGGAGTACCTGCATTTCAGCTTCCGCGATAGCCACGAAGCTGAATGGGTTCGCATCTCCCTCAATATTGCCGACGCGTGAGGTGCGACATGAAGTCGGAAGCACTAAAAAAACGTATCGCCGCGCTTCGGGCAATGACCACTGCCAGGGGCTGCACGGAAGCTGAGGCGTTGGCAGCTGCAGCAAAGGCAGCGGAGCTGATGCGAGATTATGGCCTGACGGAAGCCGACATCATCATCGAACAGAAATCCGTTAGACGGAAAACGGCAGGCCACAGTCCTCGGGACAGTCTTTGGCGCAGAGTGGCGTGGTGCACGAATACAGCCAGCATATTAAACGACGAGGGCGGAACACCGGTTCGCACCTTCGTTGGAAGGTATCCCGGCCCAGAAATCGCGAGCTATCTCTATGCGGTGCTTGATCGCGCGATCGACAACGCGGTCGCGAACTTCAAAGCCAGCACATACTACCGTCGCCGCCGCTTGTTGAAGACCAAGCGACAGGCGGTTGCGGAGTTCACTGACGCGATGGTCTTGCGCCTTCGAGAGCGTCTCTACGAACTCTTCGCAGGATCGGCTTCTGAAGCCGCCCAGGAAGAGGCCAAAGCAGCACTGGCATTGCGGTTTCCTGACACGGTGTCAGTCGCGCCGCGCTCAGTTGAACGCGGGAAGGTTACAGTCGCGACGATTTCTGGCTTGGTTGCCGGGGAGGCAGTGCCACTCGCCCATGGGATGAATACCAACAAGCCGCAGGCTCTCATCGGAGGTGCGGCATGATGGTCGTATCTGACACGCTGCCGATCGCTGATGGAATAGTCTTTGATGACACCCTCGGGTTTGGCCGCAAGCAAGTCCAGTTACTGAACGCACGCAAGGTGCTCTTTACCACAAAGTTCCGAGACGAAGCCGGCGACCGCTGGCTCTCCGGCGTGATTATCGCGAGCGACATCGATGCCGCCAAGGCCGTCGCTTTCGGCCGTGGGCTGAACGAGGAGGTGATCGCAAACGCAGCGTGGCCGGTGCCAAATTCGGGAGGCGAACAATGAGTTCCGCCATCGCCGCAATCCACGCCGGCTTCAAACAGTTGGGCATTTCTGACGACGCCGATCGACGCGCGCTCTATGCCCGCGTCACCGGCAAATCCGGCCTCACGCTTATGAAGCCGGATGAGCAGGAAGCGGTGGTGACGGAACTTCGCCGCCTCGGCTTCAAACCGGCCGAGCGCCGCGCCAATGGTCGCCAGAAGCTCACCGGCAAATATGCGAAGAAGCTCCAGGCGCTTTGGATCGCCGCCTGGAACCTCGGTATCGTCCGTGACCGCGACGACAAGGCCATGCTGGCTTTCGTGAAACGCCAGACCGGTATCGACCATACCCGCTTCCTGGTCTACGCCGACGATGCCGCCAAGGCGATCGACGGCCTGAAAGGCTGGCTGAAGCGCGAAGCCGGCGTTGGTTTCGGCAACACGAGCGGTTACGAGTGGCTTACCAGTGACGGGGCGAAGATCGCCTGGGCGCAGTGGAAAATCCTCCATCCGGGCGTCGGCCTTATGGCTCGCAAAGGCTTCGACGAGGAGGCAGCTGGGCTCGCGGGCCTAAGCCTCATCTGGTTGGCGGACCTGAAGCCGTCGCACTGGCAGATTGTGATGAACGCTCTTGGCGAACGCATCCGCGCCGGAAAGGCAGGCGCATGATGGTTGCCTACGGCTTCAAACCCTACTTCGCCCCACAGATCGAGGATCGGACGAAAACCCACACGATCCGTGGCAATCGCCGCCGCCACGCTCACGTCGACGAGCTGGTGCAGCTCTTCGTCGGCATGCGGACCTCCCATTGCCGCAAGATCATTCCCGACCCTAAGTGCATCGCCGTCCTTCCGATCGTCATCATGTCGAGCGACCTGATCGACGCTGGCATTGCCTACATCGAGATCGATGGTCGGCCGCTGCACCGCGACGAGATCGAGCCCTTCGCCATCTCGGACGGCTTCAGCCCGGCACGGCTTGCCGGAATGGCTCCGGCGCGGTTGATCGGATCGACCGCCCGCGAAACCATGGGGCGTTTCTGGCGCGAGAACCACGAAGGCAGTCGGTTCGAGGGCGTGATCATCCGCTGGAACCCGGAGAACTGATCATGACAGCGGTCCTGCCTCTCTTTCTCAATGACGAATTGATGGGGCTTCGAAACCGCCGTGAAGCCCTTTTGAAACGCCTTCAAACCATGCGGCCACATGAGCGCCGCAAGTACGAAACCATCGGAGAACTGAAAGCCGTGACTTCGCAGATCCTGGTCATCGAACAGAAGCTGGAGGTGTGCCGTGGCTGAGATCCGCGTTCCCGCACACCTCCAGCCGTATGTGACTGCGATCGGCATTGAGAAGGCCGTTACCTTCCTTCTAGCCTTCGGCGGTTCTTACATTTACCTCTCGGAAAATCCGCAGTCGCGATCACCAGTCGTCGAGGCGGTAGGCCGCGATGCGACAATCGCGCTCGCGAAAGAAGTCGGCGCAGGGGGCTTTATGTGCCCGACAGGAAAGCCCTTTATCGCTGCGCATTTAAAGTATAATAAGGGGCTCACGACGAACGACATCGCCCGCCAACTGCACACGACCCACGTCACCGTCCGCAAATGGCTCAAAGTCGGCGAAAGCACTCAGCTCGATCTTTTTGGCAACTGACCCGAAAACCCTTCCGGCTGTTTTGATGCGGCCATAACGAGCAAATTCCCCTCAGCAAAGCCGGCTTTGTCCGGCTTTTTCTTTTAACGCTAGGGGCATCGCATGACTTTCGATGAATGGCTGGTCGCACGGCTTAGAGCGCGCGGCTTCTACTCGGCTGCGGCCGGCACCTCAACGGCCCGTGCGATCAGCATCGGCCTTTCAGCCTTCCAGCAAAAGAATCATCTGAAGGTGACGGGCACGGCGACGGCGGAAACCGTCAGCCAGCTGCGCCAGGACCCGCCCTCCAGTTCTACGACCTACCAGATTGTTCCGGACGCTCCCATGGAGCCGGTGTGGATGCGCGAAGCTCGTCGCTTTATGGGGTTGAAGGAGATTGCGGGGGCGAAATCCAATTCGACCATCATCTCCTGGGCGCAGAAGCTCGGTGGTTGGATCAAGAGCTTCTACAACAACGACGATATTCCGTGGTGCGGCCTTTTCATTGCGCACTGCGTTGGCGAGACCCTACCAACCGAGCACCTTCCGGCCAATCCCCTTGGCGCTCTCAACTGGTCTACGTTCGGCAAGCAGCTCAAGACGCCTGTCCTGGGCGCGATCCTCACCTTCCACCGTACGGGCGGCGGCCACGTCGGAATGTACGTCGGCGAAGACGGTACCGCCTATCATGTCCTCGGTGGCAATCAGAGCAATAGCGTCTCGATAACTCGTATCGAGAAAGGCCGGCTGGAAGATGTTCGGTGGCCTGCCACCGGTGAAGCTCCAGTCGGTGGTCGCGTCTACCTGACCGTCAACGGTGAACTCTCCAACAACGAAGCCTAGGAGGCTCCATTGCGCATCGCATCCATTGCGGCGATCGCCGCCCTGTCTCTTGCGGCCGCCAGCGTGACGAGCTGCGTCACTACGGAAAAGGTCGATCAGGTCAATGGCAAGATCCAGACCGGCCTTGCCGAATACTGCCCGAAGGTCGAGGCCGCTGACCTTGCCTTCAGTTTCCTCAAGATCGTTTTCAAGATCCCGCAATCCGTCGTTGATGCGGAAGAGGAAGCCTTCGCAGCAGCCGAGAAATTCTGCGCAGACCCTTCGTCCGTCACGCTGCAGAGCGCGCCGCAGAAGGTCCTCGATGCGCTGAATGCGATCAACGCCGCCCGCGCCAAGGCGGGCGGTTCCCACTAAACTCCCAACTTCAGGAACTCAGATGAGCAAGTTCTTCTTTGAGGTCGAGCGGCATTTCCCGCTTCGCTTCTTCCTCTTCGCCACTGCAGCGATCGCTTTCCTAGGCATCGGTATGCGGTTCGTTTTTGCCGCCGACGCTGCGGTGCCCTCCGACAATCAGTCGCTTATTGCTGTCATCATGTCCTACGGCGTCCCATTCGTCGAGGCGCTGCTCAGCGTTCTGGTGACATGGGCCATTACCCGGATCATTCAGTTGCTCGGCATCACCGATCAGGCCACGCGCCTCAAAGTCGAGGGCCAGTTACGTGACGCGCTCCATTTCGCTGCTGAGAACGGGCTGAAATATGCCTTTGCGAAGCTAGGCGCGCCGCCCTCACTTGCCGCCTCGGCAAGCGTGATCGCGGATGCGATCGCATATGTGAAGGCCAAGAACCCGGACACCGTCGCAGCCTTGGGTGTCGATGACCAGGCGCTGGAGCACATCATCCTATCGAAGCTGCCATCATTGGTGCCGGCCGCCGTCGCGCTGAATATCGCACCACCTGTCGCGGCAAGCTCTCCGGGCTGATGATGTCGGAGCGCGATTTCGAGCTCGCCGATCGGCGCACTGAAGAGGAGCGAGAGGCGCAGATTGCTGCGGCCTCTCGCGCCCTGACACTGACGGGCCGTGTTCGCTGCAAAGATTGCGATTGCAGCATCTCACCCGCTCGCCTCCGCGTCTATCCCTCCGCCACCCGCTGCCTGGAATGCCAGACCGATTTTGAACGGGAAGTCTACTGCCGATGATGCCAGAATCGACGCTCCTCTACCTCAATCTGGCACTGGCGACCCTAAGTCTGTTGGGGCATGCCAAAGGCTATTTTTCGTCCGGAGAAAAGCAGCTCGCCAAAGACCTGAAGGACTTCGCCGAAAAGATGAAGGCGCTTGTCTCGGACCTCAACCGGGAAATGGACATCAACGAAAAGCGTCTTCTCGAACATGACCGCCGGATCCAGGCGATCGAAAGCGAGATCAAGCATCTGCCAGACCGGAATGCAACTCACCGCATGGAGCTGGCGCTATCTGAGATGAACGGGAAATTCTCGACTCTTGAAGAGAAACTCAAGCCGATCGCCGCAACGAGCGAGCGGCTGCATGAATTGTTGATGGAACAGGCAAAGAGATGAGCAACAACCTCGGTATCGATTATGCCCGCAAGTTTCGCGAAGACGCCCGCCTGATTATTTTGAGGGCGTTGGCAGAGCAGATCAACGATAGTCTGGCCAGCAACGTCCTTCAGGACACGGTGCTGCCGGTTTTTGCCATCCGGCAGGATCGCGCTTGGGTGCACCAACAGATGGACTATCTGGCGAACCTCGGCGCCATCAGCATCGTTGAGGCCGGCACCGTGAAAATTGCCACGCTCACCACCACCGGCAAGCGGCATATCGACCGCGAAATCGCACTGGAAGGTGTTACCAGGCCTTCGCTGGCTGAAGGGGCCTAACCGCCATGGCAGGACGCGGCCGACTTTCCAGCCTGGATGAACTGCCGGAAGAGGCCCAGGACGATCTGGTCTGGGCAATCTCCGAACTCAACCAGCGCAAACGCACCCAGGCCGATATTCTGTTCGAGCTGAACGACCGACTCGAGGTGAAGGGTGTTGAGCCGATTTCGCGCTCTGCTTTTAACCGTCGCTCTATGCGCCTGGCGCGCCGATCGGCGCAGCTTGAAGAGCGTAAGTTCATCTACGCCGGCATTGCCGAACGCTTGACCCCGGAAGAAGTCGGAAAGTCCGACATGGTGCTGGGCGAGTTCCTCAAGACGCTCATCGACGAGATCCTGGATCACGACGGGCTCGATAGCAAGAATGCCATGGAGCTGGCCAGGGCCTACAAGGAAACCGTTATCGCCCAGCGGCATTCGGCCGAGCATCGGCGAAAAGCCGAAGACGAAGCAAAAGCCAAGCTGCAGCAAGCCGTTGAGGAGGTCGGGCAAGTTGTTCGTAAGGCCGGTGTCTCGCAAGAAACATTGGACGAGATCAATAGGCGACTGGGTATCATCTGATGGGCCGAGCAACTATTATCCCGGCCAATCCGTCTACGATCTTCCTACCCTACCAAGGGCGGTGGATTACGGACAAGTCACGCCTCAAGCTTATGGAGAAAGGTCGCCAGATCGGTCTCTCGTGGTCCACCGCCTATGCGACGGTGTCACGCACAGCGCTGGCAGACGCACGTCATGATCAGTGGGTATCGTCACGAGACGATGCGCAGGCCCGGCTCTTTCTGGAGGACTGCAAGCTATGGTCGGGTAACCTGGAACTGGCTGCCCGCGACCTTGGCGAGGAAATCATCGATCCGGAGAAGAAGCACACCGCGCATGTGCTTCGCTTCGCCAACGATCGTCGCATCCATTCGATGAGTTCCAATCCGGACGCACAGGCTGGCAAGCGCGGCGGCCGTGTTCTCGACGAGTTCGCTCTTCATCCTGATCCGCGTCTGCTCTGGTCGATCGCCTATCCCGGTATCACATGGGGCGGAGCGATGGAGGTCATATCCACGCATCGTGGCTCGCAGAACTTCTTCAACACCCTGGTGCGCGAGGCCCGCGAGGGCGGGAACCCGAAGAAGATCAGCCTGCATCGCGTCACGCTCGAAGACGCGCTTAACGATGGCTTCCTTTACAAGCTCCAGCAATCCCTTCCTGCCGACGACGAACGTCAGGAGATGGACGAAGGGGAGTATTTCAACTGGGTTCGATCTGGCGCGGCCGACGAGGAGAGCTTCCTCCAGGAATACATGTGCCAGCCCGCCGACGACAATGCGGCATTCCTGGAATACGACCTGATTGCCGCTTGCGAATATCCGGCCAATGCGAACTGGCAGGAAATCGAAGGGCGGGAACTTTATGCCGGCATCGACATCGGGCGCAAACATGACCTGACGGTACTCTGGATCGTCGAGAGGCTGGGCGACGTACTTTATACCAGGCACGTCGAAACGTTGAAGAACATGTCCAAGCCGGAGCAGGAAAAGGTACTTTGGCCATGGATCGGACGCTGCAGACGCAGCTGCTTCGACGCCACGGGCCTTGGCATCGGTTGGGCCGACGACGCCCAGGCTAAGTTTGGCGAACATGCTGTCGAAGCGGTGACCTTCACCCCGCGTGTCAAGGAAGCACTCGCCTATCCGGTTCGATCCCATATGGAGGATCGTCGTGTGCGTATCCCCTATGACAAATGGATACGCTCGGATCTTCGGTCTGTGACCAAACAGGTCAGCGTTACCGGCAACATCCGTTTCACAGCAGAGCGAACTCCCGATGGTCACGCCGACCGCTTTTGGGCGCTGGCGTTGGCGCTTGAGGCCGCGCGCGGCATGAAGCGTGAATACGACTATCAAGGTGCGCCGCCTCCAAAGAACAAACTTTCAGAGCAGCAGGGCGATGACGAGAGCCAATTCCGCATGTCGTCGCTGCGCAACCGACGTGGAGGCTATTGATGGCCCAGATCCTCGACCAATATGGCCGCCCTATCCAGAAAGCCGCCATGGCCCAGCAGCAAGGCGGCGCAACCGTCGTTGGCGTGCGCCGCCCTAATGGTAATCACCAGGCACCCGGCCTGACGCCGCCCAAGCTCGCCCGCATTTTGCGTCAGGCGATCGACGGTGATCCGGAGCGATATCTTGAACTTGCCGAGGACATGGAAGAGCGCAACGAGCACTATGCCGGCGTTCTCGGTGTCCGAAAGCGCCAGGTCGCCGGCCTTGATATCACTGTTGAAGCAGCCGGTGATGATGCTGAAAGCCAGAAGGATGCCGATCTTGTTCGGGATTTCATCGCTCGTGAGACGTTTGAAGATGAGCTGTTCGATATTCTCGACGCGGTAGGCAAGGGCTTCTCGGCAACCGAGATCATCTGGGACACGTCCGAGAGTCAGTGGCGAATTGCCGAACTGAAATGGAACGATCCGCGCTGGTTCCGATTTGATCGCACCGACGGCGAAACACTGAAGCTGCGCGGCGAAGCGGGCGATGAAGATCTGTGGCCGGCCAAATGGATCGTGCACCGGGCAAAGATCAAGTCAGGCCTGACAGTCCGTGGCGGTCTTGCGCGATCGGCGGCGTGGGCGTTCATGTTCAAGGCCTTCAATGTCTCCGATTGGGCGATCTTCTGCGAGGCATACGGTCAGCCACTCAGGGTCGGCAAGTATGGTCCCGACGCCACGCCCGAGGATAAAGACAAGCTTCTGAGGGCCTTGGCGAACATCGCCTCCGACTTCGCCGGCATGATCCCAGCCTCCATGGAGATCGATTTTATTAAGGCGGAGCTGTCCGGCAGCATGGATCTCTATGAGCGTCGAGCGGATTGGCTCGATCGCCAGATCTCAAAGCTCGTCCTAGGGCAGACGGCCACCACTGATGCCCAGGCGGGCGGCTATGCCGTTGGCAAGGTCCATGATGGTGTGCGCGAAGATATCGAGCGTGCCGACGCCCGTCAGCTTGCCGCGAGCCTCAACCGAGATGCCGTCATTCCGCTGGTGTCGCTCAACAATGGCCCGCGCAAGAAGTATCCCAGGATCAAGATCGGCCGTCCGGACGAAGTCGACACACAGGCTCTCGTCGACAATGTCGCGAAGCTCGTACCGCTCGGCCTTAAGGTTGGCATGTCGACCATCCGCGATAAGATTGGCCTGCCAGATCCTGGCGCAGATGAAGAGCTGCTTCGCCCCAATACGAGCAGTCCGCCGCCGTCGACGGAGAACCCAGCCGCCATCGCGACCCAGAGCGTTTCCGGCAAGGCTGACACAGACGCCATTGACCGCGCTGCGGCCGATATCGTCGGCTCAGACTGGGAGGAAATCGCTTCTCCGATCGTCGACGGCCTGGATGAAGAGCTGGGAGCCGCCACCTCGATCGAGGAAGCGCAGGCCATCCTGGCAAAGCGCGTTGCCACGATGGGCGTAAACAGCTTCGTCCAGTTGCTGGCAAGGGCCGCATTTGCGGCGCGCATCTCTGGCGAAACGGACGAGCCATTGTCATGACGGCCGTCCTCGCGCCGCTGAAGCCGGTAGATGCGATCAAGGCGCTGAAGGCACGCGGCCAAAATTTGTCGCCTTCGTTCTCCTGGCAGGATGTGTATGCGGAGGAGCATGCTCGGCAGTTCACCGTCGCCAAGTCGGCCGGCTTCGATATTCTGAATGATCTTTTCGACGGGCTTCAAACCAGCCTTGAAGAGGGCAAGACGTTTCGGGATTTCGCCGCCCAGGTGAAACCGCTCTTGCAGGCCAAAGGTTGGTGGGGTGTCCAGAAGGTCACGGATCCGCTGACCGGCAAAGAGCGGCCGGCGCAGCTGGGATCGACGAGCCGCCTGCAGCTGATCTTCAACGCGAATATGCGTGTCTCCTATGCGGCTGGCCATTGGACCGCGTTCGAACGAAACAGGAGACTTCGCCCCTGGCTGCGCTATGTCTGCATCCTCGACGATCGCACCCGGCCGGAACACCGCAAGCGCCACAATCTATGCCTGCCCGTCGATCACCCCTATTGGGACACCTGGGCACCGCCATGCGGCTGGAACTGCCGTTGCAGCCTGCAGAGCCTCTCCGATCGTGATGTCGATCGGATGCGCGACCAGTTGAATTTCACGCCTCCGCCTGACGATCTTATTCCATTCACCAACCGACGCACTGGCGAGATCCGGTTAATACCTCGCGGTATCGATCCTGGCTGGGATCACAATCCAGGCAAGCAGGGGTTCCTTGCCCTGGATGCGGCCGAGAAACTGATCAGCGCGCCCCCGGCGATGGCGGCGCAAATGAATGCGGATCCGCAATGGCTCGTGAACCCGGTCGATGATGAATATCGCTCCTGGTACGAAGCCACCATGAACGGCGCGAAGACGGATCGGTCAGTTGCTGCCGTTGGCGCGCTCCAGCCGGACACGGTCGCCAAGCTAACGTCGAGCGGCCTTCCACCAGCGAGCGCCGCGATCACGGTTGCCCAGCCGGTGTTGCAGCGGATGGCGTCTAGCAACATCGGTTCCTCCCTGTTGCGCAGCCTGCCGTTCCATCTATCCCGCCCGGACGCGGTGCTACTCGACAAACGGACGAGTGCCTTGCTCTATGTCTACGGCGGCCCGGAAATGATTGCTCGTCGCATTGTCTTGCAACTGGACTTCCCTCTCAAGCTGGCCACTTCCGCACAGCAGCGGACGCCTCCGGTGACCAATGCTGTTAAAAGCATTTCGGTCGTCGATGAGCGCCAACTACGCGACCGGGATTCCTATCTTCTCCTGGCTGGATCTCTGGATTGATCAGCGGTCAAAATAAACGGCCACACACGCGCTTGTTGATCTAGGACGGACGATGCGCCGAAAAACTCAAGAAAACGCGCCAGTGGGCTTTGAAAGTAGTTCGAAATCGATGCCTTGCCCTTACGTGGGCCTGTGATATGTATCCGTCAGCCGTAAGCGACATTCGCCGGCCTCACCCGAAAACCCTATCGGCTGTTTTGACCAGGTGCGCCGGGGCATGTTCGCCCCATGACGAAACGCACCGCAAACCTCTTTTCCAATCTGGTTGCGGCCCATGCAGTGATGCTTGGGCCGGATGCTGCCGCTGAGGCCGACGCCTCTGAGGGCAAGTGGATCATGCTGCTGCCGGCCGGGTCGTTTTCCGGCCGCGACGGTCGCGGTCCCTATACCACTGACAACGTGGATGGCATGCGCCGCGTCATCGACGCCACGACCCAGCGCGCCGGCAATACGGATCTGGTCGTCGACTATGATCACCAGTCGCAATTTTCCGCTATTCCCGGCGTCGGTGGTAAGGCTCCGGCCGCTGGCTGGATCAAGGAATATCAGGCTCGCCCTGACGGTCTCTATGGCCGCATTAAGTGGACCGACCGCGCTGCGCAGTCGATCCGCGCCGAAGAGTACCGCTACATCTCCCCGGTCTATCAGCACGACAAGTCCGGCAAGGTGCTGCGCCTGATCTCGGCCGGGCTCACCAACACGCCCAATCTCGATCTTGCGGCAGTTGCCGCGAGTAGCCAACCCAACCAACAGGAACCGGACATGAAAAACATTGCCGCTGCCTTGGGGCTCCCCGAGGACGCGGATGAGAATGCTATTCTCACCGCAATCAACAAGTCCCTGACCAGCACGTCCAGCATCGCTGTTGCGGCCGGTCTCGCTGCCACGGCGAAGCCGGAAGAAATCGTAACTGCGATCAATTCGGCCCGCACCACTGTCGACCCCGCGAAGTTCGTGCCGATCGAACAGGTCCAGGCTCTGCAGACTGCCGTAAACGCGCTGCAGCAGAAGGTGGCGGGCGACGATGCGGAGACCGCCGTCAACTCCGCCATCAAGGATGGCAAGCTCGCTCCCGCACTCAAAAATTGGGGCTTGGAGTACCACAAGAAGGATGCCGCCGGTTTCAAGGCGTTCGTTGAGGGCTCCCCTGTTCTGACCGCAACCCAGCGCACAACGACCACGGTTGCCGGCAAGGCTGCCGACGACGATCTGACGCCCGAGGATCTGGCGGTCATGAGGCAGATGGGTATCTCCAAAGAAGCCTTCCTGAAGGCCAAGAAAGGCGGTGATGCATGACGGCTCTCTCGGCAGATCGCAACACGCCGCAGCGTTCTGGCGACAACCGGAATTTTCCGGTGAAGGCAGGAGTAACTCTCTATGCCGGTGCGATGGTCGCTATCGACGCAACTGGCATGCTGGTGCCGGCCGCGTCCGTTGCTGCTCTCAAGGTTGTCGGTCGCAACGAACGGCAGATCATCAATACCGGCGCTGACGGCTCCGTCCGTGGCGACGTGAAGCCGGGCATCTTCCGGTTCAACAACTCGACGTCGACCGACGCCATCGCGATCACCGATATCACCGCCGACTGCTACGCGGTCGACGATCAGACGGTCGCCAAAACCTCCAACTCCTCCGCTCGTCCCGTCGCCGGCAAGATCTACGATGTCGACGCCCAGGGCGTGTGGGTCAAGATCTCTTAAAGGGGACCATTCATGCAGATCACCCGCGAAGCTCTTCAGTCGGCGAACGTTGGCTTCAATGCAGCGTTCCAGGCCGGCCTCGCACTCGCCACTCCGATGTGGCAACGCATCGCAACTCGCGTTACCTCCACCACAAAAACGAACGAATATGGCTGGCTCGGTCAGTTCCCGCAGATGCGCGAATGGATCGGCGATCGTGTCGTCAACGGCCTCGCGAGCCATGGCTACTCGATCAAGAACAAGTCGTTCGAAACGACGATCGGCGTCGACCGTGACGACTTCGATGACGACAACCTTGGCATCTACGCGCCGATGTTCCAACAGTTGGGCCAGAATGCTCAGGAGTTCCCGGACACGCTCGTCTGGGGCCTGTTGGGTGCTGGCTTTGCGACGAAGTGCTACGATGGTCAGTTCTTCTTCGATACTGATCACCCTGTTATCGACGCGAACGGCAATGTCACCTCTGTCGCCAACACAGACGGCGGCTCCGGCGCTGCATGGTTCCTGGTGGACGATACGCGCGCGCTCAAGCCGCTGATCTATCAGGACCGACGAGCGTTCACCAATCTGGTGAAGAAGGACAAGGAAGAAGACGACAATGTTTTCTTCAGAAAAGAGTACATCTACGGCGTCGATGGCCGCTGCAACGTAGGTTTTGGCTTCTGGCAACAGGCATGGGGTTCAAAGCAGACGCTTGACGCTGCTCACTATGAGACGGCCCGCGTTGCACTGACCAGCATGGAAACCGATTACGGCCGCAAGCTTGCTATCAAACCACGACTCCTGGTCGTCGGTTCCTCCAACGAAGGCGCGGCGCGTAGGATTGTGGGTAATTCCCTCAAAGACGGCGGCGGTACCAACGAATGGTTCGGCACGGCTGAAGTCCTGGTCGTTCCCTGGCTTGACTGATCATCGGCCTCCCAAGGCCGGGAGCCGTCAGCGAGAGCTGGCGGTTCCTGATGCAAGAGCCGGATGGCGGCTTTTTCACCAGGAACCGAAGAGGACTGAACATGCCACCGAAAAACAGTGCATCTGCCGTAACCGAAAATGATGGAGCCTTGACCGAGCTGCTGAAGAGCCGCGAGGAAGAATTCAAGGCCAAGTATCCGCTGACCTATGCGCTCATGAAGGCATGGGACGGCGTCGAGCGTCCGTTCCTTCGTGTGGTCTCGGCCGTCGATGGCTTTCGTCGTGGTGGCATCGCCCACGTCAAGGGCGCGGTCATCCACGACCTGGAGAGCTTCACCCGGCCAGAGCAGATCGAGCAGATCCTTGCCGACCCGACGCTGACGTCGGATTTCGTGCCGGCGCCCGAAGACGACGGCTCGGACAAGAAGTCGACCGACGCCTGATTTCAGGGAGGAGAGCCGCGAGGGGCGCGACGGCAGACACCCGGACAAACCCCGAAGCCTGACCTTGTGAGTGCGGACCACGAGCAAACAGCGGCAATATTTCGAGACAGGACCAATGACCTATTGCACGAAGCAGGATTTGATAGACCGATTTGGCGAGAAGGAGCTGACGCAGCTCACCGACCGTACAAACACGCCTGCCTCGACGATCGACGATGTCGTTGTCGATCGCGCGCTCACCGATGCCACCGCATTGGCGGACGGCTATATCGGCAAGGTCTACAGTCTGCCGCTTGCCGAAGTGCCGCCAACGCTCACCAAGGCGACGGCCGATATCGCCCGCTACTATCTCCATGCGCGTGGCGTCGAAAAGGACAGCCCTGTCCAGCGCGCCTACGACCAGGCGCTCTCTTGGCTGAAGGATATTTCGAAGGGGCTCGTCCAGCTCAATGATCCGGTGACCGGCGACATACCGCCCTCTGCAGGCGGCGGTCAGGTTCAGATCATCGCTCCGGAGCGTGTGTTCTCGCGCCATACCTTGAGGGGCTATTGAGATGTCCGGAGCCTCGATTGAGATCAAAGACGAGCTGACGCCAGCACTGACACGGATGCTCGAAACCGCCGAAAATCCGGCCGAGATCATGAGCGGTGTCGCTGGCTACCTGCTTACGTCGACCCAGCAACGATTTGAGCGTGAGACCGGACCCGATGGCCAGAAATGGCAGGGTCTATCACCGCGCACCGCCAATCGACGCGCCGGCCGTGGTCGGGCCGTTCGCGGCTACGAACACATTCTCCGGGATACAGCGCGGCTCTATGGCTCGCTGACCACCCGCTCGGATGCGACCAGCGCCGCTGCCGGCACGAATGATATCCGCGCCGGAGCCCATCAATTTGGCGCGGAGATCCAGCAACCCGAGCGGAGCCAGAAACTCAGCCTGAAGCGCATCAGGAGCAAGAACGGCGTCCGCTTCGTCAAGGCAGGGACCAAGGGCGCGACCGAGCGCGACGTCACGATCGGCGCGCACGTCGTCAGAATTCCGGCAAGGCCGTTTTTCGGGATCAACGACGCCGATCGGCAAGAGATCGGTGAAATCATCATGGACGGCTTTGGGAGGGACGCACAGTGATCATCGCCGACATCAAAGCACAGCTCAACGCGGCCGGAACGCCATTCGCGCTGGTCGAGGGTGCAAACGAGCTTGCTCAGGTCACAGATCGCCCGCCTGCCATACCGGCCGCGTATGTATTCGTATCGGGCGAGGCTTCGGAAAAGAACCAGCGCGCCACTGGTCCCATTCTTCAACGCACCGCGGTTGATGTCTCAATCGTCTACATCACCGAAAACGCCGGCACACATGAAGACACCGCGCGTGACATCGAGGCACTGAAGAAGTGGAGCCGCGAGCATCTGCTTGGCTTCAAACCGACCGGCGCTGAACCGCTCGAACACATTGTCGGAAAGATCCAGCAAGCCAGGGACAACATGGTCTGGTTCGAGGACGTCTTTGGCACCGCCGTTTACCAGAAGGAACAACTATGACGCATCCCAAGGAAGGCGGCTCCTATCGCCGCGAAAAAGACGAGAGCCTCACTCGCGTCACCTTTACCCAAACCGGCGATCCTGCTGCCCAGACGGAAGCCGCGCCAGCCACCGAACCTCAAACCGATGCGCCCGCCGTGACCGAGATCCCGGCCGAGGACGATACCGGCAGCAAGAAGGGAAAGAACTAAGCGATGACGAAGTTCGCGAGAAACAAGGCCATCCTTGTGAAGATGGAAACGGTCTATGGCACCGACCCGACGCCGACCGGGTTGCTGAATGCGATGCAGGTGACGAACTTCAGGCCGGAGCCGTTCGTTGGTCAGGACGTCGAACGAGACATTCTCCTGCCATATATGGGCCACTTCGGCACTATCTTTACCGCCAACTACGGCCGAGTAAGCTTCGAGGTGGAAGTGGCGGGTGCAGGCACGCCCGGCGATGCCCCGGCTTATGGTCCGCTTCTGCGCGCCTGTGCGATGGCGGAGACGGTCACCGCCACGACGGACGTGAAGTACAATCCGATTTCATCGGCTTTCGAGTCGGCCGCGATCTACTACTTTATGGACGGCATCAAGCACGCCATGGTCGGCATGCGTGGCACCTTCACGCTTGCATTCCAGCCTGCGGGGATCGCCCGTTTCGTCTTCACCTTCCAAGGCCTTCTGCTAACGGTCAGCGATACGCCGGCACCGACAGTCGATCTCACCAAATTCATCGATCCTGTCGAGGTTTCCAAGGCGAATACGACATTCACCCTCCATGGCTATGCGGGCGCCTGCGAGAGCTTCCAGTTCGATTATGGCGGTGATGTTCAGCCGCGAATGCTCATCAATCATGAGTCGATCCAGTTCACGGATCGGCGGATGACCGGGAGTGCAACCATGGACGCCGAGGCTCTGTCGGTCATCAACTGGGATGATAGAGCCAAAAAGAAGACACTGGGCGCGATGGTCGCCAAGCACGGCACGGTCGCTGGCAACATCGTCCAGTTCGATGCTCCGTCCGTGCAGATCGGCCGCTATGGCTACGACGAAAGCCAGAAGATCATCACCAACTCGCTGCCGATGATCATCAAGCCGGTCGCCGGCAACGATGAATTCGTCATCACCGTCAAGTAAGTTTCAAAGGACTTTAAAATATGTTCAAATTGGTCCCGACCCTGACCGCATGGTGGCCGGTATCCGTCCTCGAACCCGATAACGACAATCCCGGCAAGCTGAAGGAATTCACCTTCGAGGCGGAATTCGTCATTCGCGGCCGGGAGGAAATGAAGCCCTACCAGGACGAGCGTGATGCTCTGTTGAAGCAGTTGCCCAGTGCGGCCGACTTCCTGGAAGACCGCGCCGCTGCTCAAGCGAAGGCTGAAAAGATCGGCAAGAAAATCGAAGCCCATGATCAGAAGATGTTCCATCTCATGATCCGGAACTGGCGTGGCGTCTTTGATGAGGCCGAAAACCCGATTCCGTTTACCGCCGATGCACTGAATATGGCGCTCAACCTCGATCGCGTCCGAGCCGGCCTGAACGGGGCTTACGAACAGGCGATTTCGAACGATAAGGCTCGCCTGGGAAACTTGAAAGCCTAGCCAAGAGCTGGGCGATGAACAGGACGGGCCGGGTCGATCGACGCCGGCCCGCGCGAATGACAGACGAGGTTCGAAAAGAGTTCGCGGAGTTTGGCGTCAACGTTCCTCCGCAACAGTCGAAAGACGATGATTTCGACGCGGTTGCCAGGGGCAATTGGGAAAGCCTGATGGCCTTCCTTGCTTGCGATACGCAGTGGCGCATCTGCGGGGTTGGGCTGGCGGGAATGGTTTGGGTCGGTCTCGATTATACGGCCTGCGACGTTGTCTTTCGCAGGCGCGGTTTCTCGGACGATCTCTGGGATGATATTCGTGTGATGGAGGAAGCCGCACTCCCCATACTCAATAGTGGAGATACTTGATGGCTTCGCCCCTCAGACTTGCCGCCGTTGTCACGCTTGACACCAGCCAAGTCGGCCCGAGCGCCCAGACGAGCCAGAAGGCGATTTCTGGCATCGGTACAGCCGCCGATGCCAGCGCCAGCCAGATCCAGCGCCTGATCGATCAGCAGCTGCGCATCGGGCAGCCGGCCGCAAACCTCAATTCCCGCGCCGACGATATCGCTGCTTATGGTCAGCAGCTCGATCAGCTTCGAGCAAAATACAATCCGCTCTTTGCGGTCATCTCGAACTATAAATCTGCGGTCGCCGATATTCGCGAAGCCAACAGGCTGGGGGCGATCTCGGCCGATGAGATGACGCAGGCTCTCACACGCCAGCGCCAAGCCGCCCTGGGCGCGATCGACGCGGTCAAAGGCAGATCCGCAGAGAGCGGCCCTGCAGCAAACTTCCGTCGCACGAACCTGACGTATCAGCTCTTCGACATTGGTCAGGGCGCAATCGGTGGTCAGCCGCTCGGCATGATCGCGGCCCAGCAGCTTCCGCAGATTGCCCAGATCTATGCAGGACAGGGCGGCGTCAACACGGCGCTGAAGGACTTCAGCTCGCTCGCCTCCGGAGCGGCACGTTTTATCACTCCGCTAACAGCCGGCGTTGCGGGGCTGACTGCCGTCCTCGGGCTCGGTGCCAAGGCCTGGGGTGACTATCTCGCTTCGGAGAAGGAAGTCGAAACGGCTGCAGCCGGCCTTGGTCGTGCCGTCGCCGGCACGCAAGCGAGCATGGATGCCGCTGCTCGCGCCGGCGCGTCAGCTGCCGGGATCTCGGTCAGCTCCGCCAAGTCGATGGAAGCGGCCTTCCTTCGCACCGGCAAGATCGGGAACGACAATTTCCAGAAACTGATTTCGATCAGCAAGGATTTCGGGGCGACGATCGGCACCGATGCAGACGCTGCCGGCCAGGCTCTCGCTCAGATGTTTGCCGACCCTGAGAAAGCCGCACAGCAGCTCTACCAGCAATACGGCCTTATCGACGCGGCTACGGCTCGGCAGGCCACCAATCTTGCCCGCTCAAACCGGCAGTCGGAGGCGCAAACGGTCTTGCTCGACGCCCTGCCAGGGAAACTTGCTAGCGCCGCCGAAGCCACGACTGCATTCGGACGTGCTTGGGACTTTGTGGCGAAGAACTCCAGCAATGCATGGGACTGGATCGGACGAACCGTCGACAGAGCCGTTTCGGGTCCATCGTTAGAAGATCAGCTTGCTTTGCAACAGGCGCGCCTTCAGGGCACAAAGAATGATCCCCTAGCGCGGTTCTTTGGTGTGGGAAGTTCCGCTCAGAGCGCTATTGACGACATACAAGCCCAAATAAAAAAGCGCGATGAGGAAGCTGCCGCTCGCCAAAAGGCAGCGAACGATATCAGGTTGAGCCAGGCCGCGACCAGCAATGCCGATGCCTCCGCTTCCAACAATGATTCTTTGCGGATTGAAGCCTATCGGAACAGCATTGCTGCGATGCGCTCCGGTTTGAATGTGTCGGGCATCGATGACACGCAGCGCCAGCGGATCACAACTGCGATCGCGGCCCAGGAACGCGCCCTCGACGCATTGATCAACAAGCAGGCCAACGCTGCACAGTTGGATCGCCTCGACATTCAGATCCAGAATGAGCGCAACCCCCTGATCAGGGCGGAGTTAGAAGCGCGCCGCACGCGCCTTCAGCTGTCCGACCAGGAGATCAAGACGAGTGAACTGGAGGCTGCGGTCGGGCGAGCACGCAATAAGGTCATTCAGGAGACCATCTCGACCGCGCAGACGCAGTCCGGCGACATGCAGGCGGAGATCGACATCCGCACAAAGCTGAGTGCCCAGGTTGCCGCCGGCACTATCACGGCGGATCAGGCGAACACGCAGCTGCAGACTGAACTCGCATTGCGCCCGCTCATTCTCGCCGCCGCCAAGGCCGAGGGAGCAGAGCGCGCGGCACTGCTGGATACGATCACCAAGCTTCGTTCCGCCTATGACGGCATGGCGCAGGCGCAGCGTGACGCGAATGCCGCGAGCTATTTGAGCGATCAGCAGCGCAATGTTGATCGCCTGCGGTTCCAGACCTCCATTGCCGGCCGTGGTACCAATGACCAGGCGCTCGCGCTCGCGCAATATGATGCAGAGGCGAAAATTCGCGAGTTGGGCACCGATCCCAGCGGCGATCGAGCCAAAGGAATTCGCGCGGCCGCTACCGCCCAGGCCGAATGGAACCAGCAGCTTGCCCGCACCACAGATGCCTGGAACACGATCCGTCGTGCCGAAGAAGACGCGATAGACAGCGCTGTCGATAAACTCAGCTCCGGCGATTTCAAAGGTGCTCTCGACAGTATAGCCGAGGATGCGAAAAAGACCCTTCTTCAGTTGGGTGTGACCAATCCGCTGAAGAACGCGCTGACCGGCTCAAACTACGGCACCCTTGCCGATACGGGCGGCATGACCGGCGTCTTCAAACAGATGTTCGGTGGCGGTCAGTCCGTCGCCTCAATGGCGGTTACTGCAGGCTCCGTCATGATCAACGGCGGCATAACGGCCGGCGCCGGCTCGCTCATTCCGCAGGCGGCGAACAACAACGCTCTTGGCGTCGTTGCCAGCAACCCATTGGCTGGTGTCGGCAATGCGCTCACCTTCGGTGGCAATTACAAGGGTGCCAACGTCGATCCGCGCCTGACGGACATCATGAACCTTGCCGCGCTGCGTATGCCCGGTTACGGCGTACAGGCGATCTCGGGCTATCGTGCCGGCGATCCCCGCTTCCATGGGAAGGGAATGGCGGACGACATCCAGTTGACCGATCTTGCGACCGGCAAGATCCTCAACAACTATCAGGATCCGTCGACCTTCGGCTCTTACGAACGCTTCGCCCAGGTCGCTCGCCAGGTGCAGATGGAGAAATATCCCGAGCTGGCGGACCAATTCCGCTGGGGCGGATACTTCAGCGGCGGTCCAGGCAAGTACGGCGCGATGGATCTGATGCATTTCGATCTGGGCGGCAACAAGGTCGGCATGGGCGGCGGCTCCTGGGCGAACGGCCTGACCTCGGCACAGGCATCCCTCTGGCCGGGCATCCAGTCGTCGGGAAATCAGGCCGCACAAGCCCTCACGAAACTTGCTGCCGGATCGGCCGGTGCAACACAGAACCTGGGCGTCTTCGGCAACGGCCTCGGGCAGTTTGGTCAGAACCTCGGCTCCGCCTTCAATGGTGGCGGCATGACTGCGAGTGGCGGTGGCATCTTCGGCTCGCTGATCAGCGGCACCTCGAACTTCTTCACCTCGCTTTTCGGGGGTAGCGTCTCCGATCCGTCCAGCATCTTTTGGAAGCCGAACACGACTTATTCTTCCTTCCTGAGAGGCTACGATGTTGGTGGCTTCACAGGCCCTGGCGGTCGCCTTGAACCTGCAGGCGTCGTCCATAAGGGTGAAGTTGTCTGGAGCCAGGATGACGTTCGACGTGCGGGTGGTGTCGCCACAGTGGAAGCCATGCGGCTTGGCTATCGCGGCTACGATCGCGGAAGCGTCGTCGGTGGCGGGCAGACGGTCATCAATCCCTCCAGCGGCGATAGCAAGATCGAAATCCACAACTACACCGGTGCCAACGTCCAAGCCGAGCAGACAACCGATGAGCGGGGCGCACGGCAGACCAAGTTTGTCATTTCTGACACGGTCGGCGATGCCATGGGCACGAAGGGCGGCGGCGCGGCAAAGACCCTGAACAGAACCTACGGCGTGAAGCGCAAAGGCATCTCGCGATGACGTGATAGGGCTGGCGGATTCGCCTTGAAAGGTGTAGGCCTAGCGCATCCCAAACATTGAAATCATGAACACCCGAAAGCCCTTTCGGCTGTTTTGCTGCGCCTATATGGGGAGAAATCAAGCCATCCTGCCGGCGATGTCGCCGGCCTTTTTTCATGGATGGCGATGCTGCTTCTGGAAACATACGCAAGCTCTTGTGGCTTGCTCTCGCTCGATCCGTGCCGGGGGATGGCATGACCGTTCCGACATGGCCGAGCGAGCTTCCGCGTCCGGAACGTAGCAGCTGGCAGAGATCCCGCCAGGAGAGCCGTCTCAAGCGAAATTCGGAAACGGGATCGCCGGGCTATCGCAGGCGGTTTTCTTCGACCGCGTCTCACGTCAGCCTTTCTGTACTTCTCGATCGAAACCAAAAGGCCAAGTTCGACCAGTTCTACGACGAGACCACAAAGGCTGGCTCTCTGCCGTTCTATATGTCGGACCCGACGACGGACGGATGGAAGCTCTACGCCGCCGACGGCCGTCCTCTGAAGACTGGCGACGGCCGGCAGATCCTACTTTCGAAGCGCTGGCTCTGCCTGTTTGGCGATGACGTCCCGGCCGAGACGATCGTTGGCATCGAATTCCGAATGACCTTTTCCGTGTGGGTGATGCCATGAGGCGGATGTCTCTCAACGCCCGGATGGCCCAGGACGCCCAGAGCACCAGCGAAATCTACGTGGCGCTATTCCACATCGAGCACTCATCGCTCGATAAGCCGGTGCTTCTATCGACGGACAATACCGAACGCCTTCAAGACGATCCGCTGATGTATGGGACGCGCTCTACCTGGATGGGCGTCAACCCGATCACGGATCCATATCTATTCGTGCTGGCCTCCGCCAACGTGCCGTCTGACATCGATGACGCGGCGACCGAGATGAGCTTCGTCCTGGAGAACGTCGACAACGACATCGCGAAGCTCCTGCGGTCGTTCACTGATTTTGCGACCGTGAGCGTCGCCGTCGTGCTCGCAGAGTCCCCAAACCTGATCGAAGCCGAATGGCAGGGCCTCAAGCTCATGAGCTCCCAGATCAATCCCGGCGAGGTCACGCTTAGCGCCGGCCGCCAGCCGATCGAGGATGAGAAGGTTCCATCCGGCCGCATGACGAAGAACAGGTTCCCGGGGGTGCACCGATGAACCACTGGACCACACCCTATGTGGGCCTGCCGTATTTATTGCTCGGCCGCGATCGGCGCGGTGCTGACTGCTGGGGGCTTGCCGTTCTCGTCTATGCCGAACAGCTGGACATTGCGCTTCCGCATTATGCGGACGCGCTCACGTCGCCTGAAGAGCATGCCGAATTGGCGGCGCTGATCAATGATGTTGCCAGCGCCGGCCCATGGAAGCCGGTTGCCTATCCGCGCGCTTTGGACATCGCCGTCTTCCGGCGCGGGAGGGAGGAGACGCACGTCGGCATCGTCGTCTCTCCGGGGCTGATGCTGCACACCTCGGCCGACGATCACTCACGTCTCGAGCATTATGGCACCGGCCGCTGGGGCAACCGGCTGGCGGGCATTTATCGGCATGTAAAAGCCGCTTCAAGGGGGCTTGAATGACCGATAAAAAGACCGTCATTCCTGTCCTCGCAGCGCCGTTCTTCGATCCGGGCGTTGGTCGTGTGAACCTTGAACTGCAACCAGGCCTGTCGGTCGCTGAGATCGTCGCTGCCGCCTTGCCTCGGCTGACTGAATACGATCTCGCCCACGCTCGCGTGGTGCTGATCTCCGATCGCGGCAGCGCCGTCATCGAGCGCAGCCATTGGGCGCGCGTCTACCCGCATGCCGGCGTCCGCGTTGTCATCCGGATCGTTCCGGGAAAGGATGCGCTGAGATCGATCCTGTCCGTGGTGGTCACGATCGCTGCCGTTGCTCTTGGTCAGGTTTGGGCTCCGGCGCTTGCCGGCACGCTCGGCATCAGCACCCAATTTGCGGCAGGGATCATCAGCCTGGGAGCAACGGTTCTTGGTAACCTGCTCATCAATGCCCTGATCCCGCCCGTCTCTAGCGACAACGACAAGAATACGAGTTACCAGATCACCGGCTGGCGCAACAAACTTGATCCGGACGGCGTCATACCGTTGATCCTCGGCAAGGTTCGCTATGCGCCGCCCTTCGCCGCGACGTCCTATACGGAGATCGTCGGCGACCTGCAGTACATCCGCGCCAACTTCTGTTTCGGCTACGGGCGGCTCGCGCTGTCGGATTTCCGGATCGGCGACACAGCCTTTTCCGACTATGACGAGATCACGCAGGAAGTCCGCGAGGGCTTGCCGACCGACGCACCGATTACGCTCTATCCCACGCAGATCTACGAAGAGAGCGTCGGCGCCGAACTTGCGCGGCCGGAGCACCGCGATGACGCGGGCAACGAGATCGACGGCCCTGGCATCGAGACGCCGATCATCCGAACCACGGGTTTCGATGCGTCCGGCGCTTCCGTCATATTCGGGTTTCCGGCCGGCCTCGGCAAAGTTGACGACAAAGGTAAGCAGAAGAACGTCACCGTCACCATGCGCATCCGCCAGCGGCCGAGTGGCACCGATGCCTGGACCGATGTCGCGACGCTCGATTTCACGGCCAAGAAGTTCGAGGGCTTCTATCGGCAGTACACCTGGGGCTTTGCTGCGCGCGGCCGATACGACATCGAGGTCACGCGGATGACCGACGAATTCACCAGCCAATCGACGCAAGGGCGCACGACATGGGTGGCGCTGCAGACGCTGCGGCCGGAATATCCGCTGAACTTCCCGTATCCGCTGGCACTGGTCTCACTCCGCGTCAAAGCAACCTATCAGCTCAACGGCGCGCTCGATAATTTCAATGCGCTTGCCAGCAGAATCTGCCTGGATTGGGATAGCGCCTCGCAGACATGGATCGAACGGGAGACCCGCAATCCGGCATCGCTCTATCGGTACATCCTGCAGTCTCCCGCCAATCCGAAACCTGTTCCCGATTCGGAAATCAACCTGCCGCTTCTCCAGAGCTGGCATGAGTTCTGCGCTTCAAAGGGTCTCAAGTATGACAAGGCGATCGATGATGAGGGCACGCTGGGCGATCGCCTGAAGGAGATCGCAGCGGCCGGCCGTGCCACGCCCTGGCACGACGGCATTCGCCACGGCGTCGTCATCGACCGGCCACAGGAACTCGTGGTCGACCACATCAATCCGCGCGTCAGCTGGAATTTCCAGTCCACCCGAACCTATTTCGAAGCGCCGCACGGGTTCCGCATCCAGTTCCTCGACCAGACCAACGATTACAAGCAGGCGGAGCGCCTGGTGCCGTGGCCGGGCTATTCAGGCGACATCCTGCTCACCGAGCAGTTGGAGCTGCCGGGCAAGACCGATCCGGCCGAGATCTGGAGAGAAGCGCGCCGCAAGATGTACGAGGCGATCTATCGTCCGGACGTGCACACGGCGACGGTCGACGGCCCGATCCGCGTCGCCACACGCGGTGACCTGGTTATGGGCAGCTTCGACGTTCTCGACCGCACCCAGATCGCCACGCGCGTCAAATGGGCAGAAGGCCGGCTGGTCGAACTGCAAGATGCCGTCACCATGTCGTCGGGACAGGACTATGCGATCCGCTTCCGCGTCTTTGCCGATGAAGACGACACGATCGGTGTCAGCGTCGTTCGGCGCGTCCAGACCAACGCCGGCGAACATACCGTGCTTGTGCTCCTGGATGACGGCGACGAGCCGGTCGCCGGCGCTGTGATCCATTTCGGCGGCGCGCTGACCGAAAGCATGCCGCTGATCGTCACCCGCGTCGAAGCCGCACAGGACATGGCGACGAATTTCACCATGATCGATGCCAGCCCGATCATCGACGAGCTGACAGACGCTGAAGTACCGCCGCCATGGTCCGGCCGCGTCGGCGACGATATCGGCAACAATACAGGCCTGCCGCCGGCTCCGGTCTTCGATTCAATCCTGACCGGATATTCGGGTACCGAGATCGAAGGCGGCCTCCAGGTTAACCTGAAGCCGGGCAGCGGAGCGGTTCCGAGCGTCACCTTCCGTGTCCAGCACCGGCTGAACGGTGCGACAGACTGGCAGACTGTCGACTTTCCTGCTTCGAACGGCGGTTGCTCGATCGACGGCTACAGCAACGGCCAGCCGGTGCAGATCCGCGCGGCGGCTCTCAATGCGGCCGGTCAGGTTGGTCCCTTCACGGTGGTCGTCAATGTGACGATCGGCGCGCAGGACGCCGCGCTGCCCCAGGCGCTGGACAGTTCCATGGTGAGCGTCGGCGCACTCCTCGGCGGCGCGACGGTCATGTTCTCGACCGGCACCGACGCGGCCACAACGCAGGTGCAGATCTATCGGTCGCAATCGTCGACGCTCGACCGTGCAACGGATGCGGTCGGCGCTCCGGTTGGTGTCTCGCCATCGCGGAGCTTCAGTGTCCCTGTCGGCGACATGACCCGTTCCAATCTGGCAACGAACGGCGGTTTTGACAGCGATAGCGGCTGGACGAAAGGAACTGGCTGGACGATTGCTGCCGGCGTAGCGAGCCATGCGACCGGGACGGCCGCCAGCATTTCGCAAGCGCGGGCAACGACCGTCAACACCTACTACCGCCTTGCCTTCACGCTTTCCGGCGTGACGGCCGGCACACTGACGCCACAACTTACAGGCGGCACTACACAATCCGGCGCGGCTCGATCGGCGAACGACACGTTCTCTGATCGCATCCAGGCCGTCACTGGAAACAACAACTTGGCCTTCGCGGCTTCGTCGACCTTCGTCGGTTCGATCGACAACGTCGTGATCTTCGAAGAGACGACAACTTGCCTGGCCGCCGGCGTTCATTACTTCTGGCTTGAACCTCAAAACTCTGACGGTGTTGCCGGCCCCTTGGCCGGCCCCTTCACCACGTCCATTCGATAGGGGAAGAAATGACAGACGGCGTTACGACAACAAATATAGATACGGTCGCACTCGCGGACGAGATTCTGGTGAACCGGGCTGGATCAACTGCCGTTCAGCCATTTGATCAATTGGCACAGCAGCTGCTCAATCAGGGGGCTTTCGCCACAGCGCTCATAGGTGCATCCGAAGGGCTGGTCCGCGCAACATCGGTCGCGGGTCTTGGCGCGGGCACACGCGTCAATCAGCCCGGACAGGTAACGCAGGATCCGGGAAAGGGCGAATACACTTGGAACGGTGCGACATGGGTGCGAACCGGGGATATGATCGATCCCGCTGCTATTGCCGAGGAAAAAGAAGCAAGAGAGGCCATTATCCAAGCTTCTGCTGATGGGAAATCTCTGGTTGTCGTCGATGGGAATGGTTACGTTCTCGCTCGGATCAACACAGATGGCTTGGCGTTCCCCGGTCGATCATCATTCTCGGAGATCAATGAAGGCAGCTTCAAAGTTAAGGACGGCAATGGATTTTTGCTGTTTCGCGCCGATCAAAATGGCTTGCGGGTACTTGGCCAGGACGTCCCAACGAGAGAGAGCTTGCCACAATTCGATCAAGAGGTGCGGCGAGATGCGATTGGCTACCAATGGTCCGCAGCGGACCTCTTGCCAAAGTGGCGCAAGGCGCGTTCACGGGTGCGGCTTGGCGAGGGACAAGCTCGCATCCTTTGCATCGGTGACAGCAACACAATGGGATGGGATGCGAACGGCGCTGGCGTTCATCGTCGCCTAATGAGTTATCCTGTCGGTCTGGCTGCGGTGATGTCTGATCTCTCAGCTTCGTGCAACGATGGCTTCGGCCGCGCGCTTACCGGGACCACAGGGTATTCTGCCTACGATCCCCGAGCCACCATCGGTGCCGGTTGGTCGGCTATAGGCCCGAGCTCGCTTGGCGGGGAGATGTGGACTAATTCGACGGACACAAGTGCCATAGAATTCAACCCAGCGGAGGCATGGGATGTTGCCGAAATTTGGGTCGCCCTCGATGTGGCCTCGACATTGACGATTGGTATTCCAGGCGATTTGCATAATTTTACCCCTGCGACAGGCGGCATTGTCAAGCTCACTTATCAAGCGCCGTCTGTAGCTGTACAGGCGCTACAGATTGCCCGAGTGGATGGAACGGCGCAGATCATCGGTTGGAGCGTGTCGCGGTCTTATGTCCTCGGCGTGAATATCTACAATGCGGGGCGTAGTGGATGGAGATCCGACCAGTACGATGATGCAACAAGCTACTATTCTCCTCGAAACGCAATTTCTGCCGTCGCCCCTGACCTTGGGCTAATCCAATTAGGATTGAACGATTTCAATCAAGGGCGCGACCCGGCTTTGTTCCGGGCTGCATTATTGTCGATTGCTGGAGCTGTAACGGCTGCTGGGGGGGATCCTGTCATCATCGTTTCCCTTTCACCAGACGGGATCAAACTTTATCCTTGGCGCCGTTATGTCGATGAAATGATATCTGTCGCTGATGAGGTCGGCGCTCCGGTCATAGATCTTGGGGCGCGCTTCGGGCCGTATACACAAAGTACGTCCGATGGCTTTGCTGCCAGCGCATTGCATCTAAACCGCTACGGCTACTTCGACGCCGCGCACGTCATCAACAATCTTTTGCACCTGTGAGGCCTTTATGACCGCTATCATTCTGTCTGCGCTCGACGCGTCCGCATCCGGAGAAATAGATCCTCCGTTTTCTGATTGCGAATATTTCAACTTCTTCGATGGTGGCGCTCCCACCTTGCCGCGAAACCTCGCGCCGCATAACAGGAAGCCAGCGGTCACCGGAACGCCTGGGTTCGGAACTGGATATGCTGAGTTCATTTCGCAGAGCGCGTTCGTTGATACGTTAATACAACAGACAGCTCAGCTGACGCTAATGTCTGTCAGCCGCGCGATTGGTATCACTGCCGATGGCACAACACGCCCAATTTTCGTCGGAGGATATGGGTCGTCAACGCTTCTGTACGGCTCGGTATCCCTCTACCCATTCAATACCGGTCAGACGGGCGGGACTGTCATTGTTAACAATTCAGGCGTTGCAGTTGTAAAGAGCGCCATGGCTTCTGAGGATCCCGGCGCATGGGCGTTCCGCGTTATCAAGGTCACCGGCACACAGATCATCTATCGAAATCCGACAACAGGCATTGTGGCGTCTGTAAATCTCGACAATCCGGTTGAGGTATCAGCGAACTTGCTGCGTGTCGGCAGTGGATATTCGTCGTCGTTCCTGGGTAAAAGTCAGACCCATTTTGCGGGGATTTCATCCCAGGCGATATCCGACGATGAAATCGCCGACACCTACGCTATGGTCAAAGCACACGCACAGGCGTTCGGCATTCTAATTTGAAACTATCACTCCATAAGCTCTGCAGTCTCCCGGAACGACGCCGCCTGCGCGCGAGAGGCTTCAGCTTTTCGTAGCATATGTGAGCGCAGCACATCAAAGACGGCATCACCCTTGGTGGCTCCTTTTTCGATCGCTGCGTCGAGATCAGAAACTATCGCAGCAAGTTCACTAGCTGCGAATTCTAATTGACCCGCTTCGTCGCGCATTTTTTCTGGATTCATGACCTATCCCCGGTGTCGCATCAGACAATATCAGCCAGTCTGGTTCGGCTAGTCAACCAGAAATTGGTGTTGTACGGCGGCGATATTCGCGTCCATTCTCGCATTCCGCCCTGATCGCCTGTCGGCAAATGACAAAGACTCGGGTAGTGTCCGTCCCATCCACGGAACCCTTGCCTCAGAAAGACGCCTGTATGGCCGACCAAGGTCGCAGCAGAATCGTTAACCAAACGGAACAAGAGTTCCTTGGCTCCTTGTTACAAGAGGTAGGACAGGTGATTGCGCGCGATATCCTGAACCGGGTATCCGGGCGTGTACAAGCAGATTTAGATTCCACTCTTCATGCAATCTCAATGCTGTCGTCAGATGTTATGCTCGCCCCATATGATCGAACGATCGATGATATTCTTTGGAGGGTCAGAGAAGTGCAACGGAAACCGGCGTTTGGCGGTTTTGCCGATATTTTGTTTCCGTTATCGCCCCACTTTAGCGATATCATCTCAGCGGCCACGACCCCTCTCCCCGATGGACCGGACGATCTCTGCACTATTAGGCGAGTGCTGGAATTCGTGGCCAATGAGGTCTCTTCATGGCAACCCATTGAGCCGTACATTTCGGACCGCCATCGAGAATGGCGAGACATGCAACAGTATCTCGAAGAGGTTACCCCTTGCCAACAGCTTGCGCCATTTCAGTATCATTTCTTTGGCGACCGGTTGGAGATATTGCAGGTCGAAAGCCATGCTGGCGGAAATCCTGCTCATGCGGACGGCGAACGATCCTATCTTGTCGAGCGTGCCACCGCGCTGAGTGTTGACCTCGCACAGAGAAACGTCAGCCCCTCAATTCGGCGGGCGTTCCAATCGATTTCGGAGAAGCTGCCGGATCGCTCAAAGGTTCTTTTGTTGGGGCAGTCTCTTTGGACGGCGGAAGCAGTTTTCGCGGCAGAGAAGGCTGATCTCATGGATGCCCTTACCGCCGACATGGCCGACCTTTTGGCCGGCTTAGGCCGCTATTTGGGTCGCTTTGAAGAATGGAGAGAATTCGAGGAAAGCAGCGCTGCGGTTGCTATTAGTGAAGCCGACGAAAACTTAATCTCGGCGGCGACGGCCGAAGCCTCGGATAAGCTCAGTTCTATTCCGGCCAGCGTTGGCGCTGACGTTGTTGAATCGCTCGATATCGCTGCACGATGGCCGGTGCTGCATAATGCACATCGCGGCAGTCGGCTGCAGGCGCGACTTCGGACATGGGGAAACCTGCTGTCTGCGATCGCAATTTGGCTCACCAAGGCTGTTGTTGACGAGGGTCGGAAGAGCGTGGCGAGGGCGATATTGTCGAGCTTCAGCGCATCGGTCTTCTATCTTATCGCCCAAACGCCTGCGATGTCATGGATGCGCATAGTATACGATGCCATTAGGGAATGGCTGGGCTTATAGCCTTTTTTCCGTGATCTCACGAACGATGGGGCGTTCTTCCGAATTTCGGTATCGCTGTGAGAAGGACTTTTAGGCAGCTTTAAAGACGCTTCAGAACTTTACAAAATTCCGGAAGTGCGTGTCAAAATTCCGGAAAGTCGCGTCCGGCTACATTCGCGCCCATAACAAACGAGCGCTTTCTTAGCCAGCCGTGCAGAATTGTTGGAGGGACGTATGGTAGCGGAGGAGGGATTTGAACCCCCGACACAAGGATTATGATTCCTCTGCTCTGACCTACTGAGCTACTCCGCCACGCTGCGCTTGATGTCGAACACCAAACACAAAGGTCAAACGAACCGCCACTCAAAAAGCGCCGGCCCGTCGGTTGAGCGGCTTATAAGGTGCGGCTCGGCTTGGTGTCAAGCGGATGATTTGGAAAAATCAGTGGTTTCTCCAAACCGACTCTATCATCGTTCAAGCTGCGACCGGGCTTGCGAGCAGCGCCTTTAAGGAAGCTTCCGCCATCGGCTCGCGCTCCGAGCGTTCGATGAAGCCGCCGCCATAGACGCGGGCGTCGTCGCCGGGTGCCGAATAGAGCGCGCAGGCCTGGCCAGGAGCGACGCCGGCCTCGCCAACCGTAAGATCGACATAGACGCCGCTGGCATCGGCGTGCAGCATGGCCGGCGACGGTGCACGGGTGGAGCGGACCTTGGCGAAGCAGGCAAAGCCTTCGCCGGAAGCGGCCTCGATCAGCGGCTCATCGCCCAGCCAGTTCACATCCCGCAGGTAGACGCGATGCGTTTCCAGCGCCTCCTTCGGGCCGACGATGACGCGGCGCGAGCGGGCGTCGAGATAGACGACGTAGAGCGGCTCGCCTGTAGCCACACCGATGCCGCGGCGCTGGCCGATCGTGTAATGCAGGATGCCTTCGTGATGACCGAGCACGCGGCCGTCGAGGTGGACGATCTCGCCGGCAAGCGCCGCATTCGGCTTCAGCTTGGCGATGACATCGGAATATTTGCCCTGCGGCACGAAACAGATATCCTGGCTGTCAGCCTTCTTGGCAACGACGAGACCCATCTCCTCGGCAAGCGCGCGGGTCTCGGCCTTTGGCATGCCGCCGAGTGGAAAACGCAGATAATCGATCTGCTCCTGCGTTGTCGCAAAGAGGAAATAGCTCTGATCGCGATCGGCATCGGCCGGGCGATAAAGCGCGCGACGATGCGGATGTTCAGCGGAGGGATTCGGGCGCGAGCGGATATAATGCCCTGTTGCCAGCGCATCGGCGCCGAGTTCCTTGGCGGTCGCCAGCAGATCGGCGAACTTGACGGTCTGGTTGCAGGCAACGCAAGGGATCGGCGTTTCGCCGGCGACATAGCTCTCGGCGAAAGGATTGATCACCGTCTCGCGGAAGCGCTTTTCATAGTCGAGTACGTAATGCGGGATGCCGAGCGTTTCGCAGACGCGGCGCGCGTCGTCGATATCCTGGCCGGCGCAACAGGAGCCGGCGCGATGCACGGCGGCGCCATGGTCATAGAGCTGTAGCGTGATGCCGAGCACATCATAGCCCTGCCGCTTCAAAATGCCGGCAACGACGGAGCTGTCGACACCGCCCGACATGGCGACGACGACGCGGGTATCTTCCGGCCTCTTGTCAAAATCCAGTGTATTCACGGTCGTTGCCGCCAGTCTTGAACGATCTTCGATGCTGCCGAGCAGGATGACCTTTCTTCGAAACGTCGTCACGCTCTCACGATTTCATTTCGCATGATCTGATCCAAAAACCGCTGCACACTTTTCGGGATCATGCTTCCTGCCGCCGGATGCCATGCAAAAGCGGCGAATTTTCATCACAAGGGCCGCTCTTTGCAGCCAGCCTCAATTGTGGACGGATATAGAAAGGATTGCCAACCCATGCAAGGGGTGAGCGAAATCGCGAATCATCCCTTTGCCTTCAAATGCCGGATCAGATTGCGGCTGCGCCTCAACACCGTGACCGCCGAGCCGATGGCAATGATCCAGAGCGCAACGGTCAAAACCCAGCTGCCGCCGCTCAATAGCGCTTCGACGAGCGAGAGCAAAGCCGCCGTCGTCGCAACCGCCATGCGGTGCTGCTTGGCCATCGGGCCGACGAAATCACTGGGATTGCCGGTGGCGCGGCCAAGCTCGCGCACATAGGCCGTCAGCACAGCAAAGGCAGCCGCCGCCCAGCCGAGGCCTGGCATTGTGATGCCATAGCCAATACCGGCAAAGATGAGGATATCGGCGATCCGATCCGGAAATTCGTTCCAGAACGGCCCATCGGCTTCAGCCTTTCCGCCTTCGACTGCCACCATGCCATCGAGCAGATTGCAGAGCAGACGCAACTGACAGAAGAAGGCGGCAAGGATCAGCAGAACCACTCGCATCCCGACGCTTTCCGCGACGCCAGAGAACCAGAACGAAGCCCCTGCCAGCGCTGCCATGAGCATGCTCGCCTGTGAGATCTGGTTCGGCGTTACCGAGAGCGCGGTCATGCGCCGCGCCAGCGTCTGAGCCCATCGCGTGTTGCGGCTCGCCAGCGGTCGTCTGCCGCCCATCCCCTCGCCTGTCATCGCCCCTCACCTTTCATGACTTCGCGGCATTGCCTGAAATTGAATAATTATAGATCGCCGCATAGCTGGAGGAGACCAGCAGTGGCACGGCGATGGTCTTCAGGATCTCCGGCGTGCCGCTCAGCGCATGGATGACAACCAGGATGGTCGCCGAGCCCAGGCAGGCGATCAGTGGCGGCGCCCAAAGGCGCACAAGGCCGCTGAATCGCCGCGACAAAGCCTCGACCACGGATTTCAGGAACAGCGTCAGGCAGCCAGAAAGCACGCCCTGCACGAGGCCTGATACCAGAGGCCGCGGCATCGGATGCAAGCGATTGGCGAAGACGGCCCAGCCGCCCATGGCAAGGAAGGCGAAAAGCACGTGCACGATGCTGTTGCCGGCAAGCGCTTTCACCCTTCCGCTCATGACAGTGACCACCAGAAGCGCACGAGATGGAAGAAGATCGGCGCGGAAAAGACGACCGAGTCCAGCCGGTCGATCAGCCCACCATGCCCTTCGATGAGATGCCCCCAATCCTTGACACCGCGATCCCGTTTAATCGCCGACATAACAAGCCCGCCGAAGAAGCCCATGATGGTGATGATGAAGGCGAGAAGCCCGGCCTGCAGCGGCGTAAATGGCGTCACCCACCAGAGCGCCGCCCCGATCAACGAGGCGCTGATGACGCCGCCGACAAAACCCTCAACCGTCTTCGATGGCGACAGACGCGGCGCGATCTTGGTTTTTCCGAAGAGCTTGCCCCAGACATATTGCAGGACGTCGCTGAGCTGCACGACGATCACCAGGAAGGCGATCAGCAGCACGTTGCGGCCTTCATATCCCGGAATATGCAGCGCCAGCAGCGCCGGCACATGCGAAGCGCAGAAGACGCAGATCATCAGCGCCCATTGCACCTCGGCGATGCGCACGAGAAACCGTTCTGTATCGCCGCGCAGCACCGCGATAATCGGCATGAAGAGAAAGGCGTAGACGGGAATGAAGATCGAATAGATGCCATATTGCTCGGCCCAGAGCAGGTAATATTGCACCGGCAAGGCGACGAAGAAGGCGGCGGCAAGCGCCCAATGATCCGCCCGCTTCGTATTGATCAGCGTCACGAATTCGCGCAGTGCCGCAAAGGAGCAGAAGGCGAACAGCAGGATGACGCCGGCACGCCCGGCAATGAAGGCAATGCCGATCAGCACCACCATCACCCACCAGGCCTTGATGCGCGCATTGAGGTTTTCGATCGCCGCATTCGATCCGTCGGGCGACAGGCGCTGTTCCAGCACGTAGCCAATGACCGAGGCGACGATCAGAACACCGAAAATGCCGAGAACGAGATGGATCAGATCGGCGCTTGCCGCACTCATGCTCAGTCTCCCGCTCGCTTGGGTGCCAGCGCCAAGAGAGCCGATTGCGCCCTCGCCAGGAAGTCCGCCTTCTCCTCGGTCGCGCCGATATGCAGCGCCTCACCGAAGGTGACGGTGCAGATGAGCGGAATAGGCACGAACTCGCCCTTGGGCATAACGCGATTAAGATTGTCGATCCAGACGGGCACGAGATCGATATCGGGGCGAGCCCGGGCAAGATGGAAAAGCCCGCTCTTGAAAGGCTGCAACGGCTGATCGGTCAGATTGCGGGTGCCCTCTGGAAACAGGATCAGCGAGGAACCGGCGTCGAGCGCCTGCGCCATCTGCGTAACCGGATCTTCCTTGCGTGCTTCGCGATCGCGCTCGATCAGCACGGCGTTGAAAACGTCGCGGCCGATGAAACTATTCAACGGCGATTTCAGCCAATAATCCGCACCCGCTACCGGGCGCACGCGTCGGCGCAATCGTGGCGGCAGGACGGTCCAGATCAGGATGAAATCGCCATGGCTGGAATGATTGGCGAAATAGATGCAGCGACGGGTTTGCATACCGCTCTCGGGCCAGATCGCCCGGACGGCGGTGATGGCGCGTGCAAACAGCACGATCGCCACGGAGACAGGCCTGGCCAGCCATTCGATCGGCGTGCCCATCCCTTTTCCCAAAAAATCCTTCCGCAAAGCCTCCATAATATAGAGATAGGCGCGTTTCCTTGCCCCCGATAGTCTGCGCACCGGGCTTATCCACAACCCTCACAACCATAAAGAAAGCCCGGCGCAACTCGCGTCGCACCGGGCTTTCGGACTGGCTCTTGGGAGGAGCGAACTCTGTGGCTGCCACCCTTCTTCAGGGCAGGCAGGCTCAGTCGACGTTGAAGACCAGCGGCTTTGCCTGGCGGATCGCCTGATGTGCCGTCAGCTTGGCAAGAACGTCATCGCTGATCGGGCCGTCGACATAGAGAAGCGCGATGGCATCGCCACCCTGCTTGTCGCGTCCGAGCTGGAAGTTGGCGATGTTGACGCCGGCAGAGCCGAGCGTCGTGCCGATGAAGCCGATCATGCCGGGAACGTCGGTATTGGCGATATAGACCATGTGATTGCCGACATCGGCATCGAGGTTGATACCCTTGATCTGGATGAAGCGCGGCTTGCCGTCCGAGAAGACGGTACCGGCAACGGAACGCGTCATGCTGTCGGTGGTGACGGTCAGCTTGATATAGCCGTCATAGACACCGGTCTTGTCGCGCTTGACTTCGGCAAGCACGATTCCCTTTTCCTTGATCATGATCGGGGCCGAAACCATGTTCACATCGGCAACCTGATTGCGGATCAGGCCGGCGAGCAGCGCGCTCGTCAGAGCCTTGGTGTTCATGTTGGCGGTGACGCCGTCATAGAGGATCTCGATTTCCTTGATCGGATCGTCCGTGACCTGGCCGACGAAAGCGCCGAGAACATCGGCAAGCTTGATGAACGGCTTCAGGATGGGCGCTTCCTCCGCCGTGATCGAGGGCATGTTGATGGCATTGGAGACAGCGCCCTTCATCAGGTAGTCCGACATCTGCTCGGCGACCTGAAGCGCGACGTTTTCCTGGGCTTCGGTCGTGGAAGCGCCGAGATGCGGCGTGCAGACGACATTCGGCAGGCCGAAGAGCGGGCTTTCCTTGGCAGGCTCGACCTCGAAGACGTCGAAAGCGGCACCGGCGACATGGCCTGATTTGATGGCGGCGGCAAGGGCTGCCTCATCGACGAGACCGCCGCGAGCGCAGTTGATGATGCGCACACCTTCCTTCATCTTGGCGATGGCAGAGGCGTCAATAATGTTGCGGGTCTTGTCGGTCAGCGGCACATGCAGCGTGATGAAGTCGGCGCCGGCGAAGAGCTCATCAAGCTCGACCTTGGTAACGCCCATTTCCTCGGCGCGCTCCTTCGACAGGAAGGGGTCATAGGCAAGGACGTGCATCTTCAGGCCGAGAGCGCGGGCAATCACGATGGAGCCGATATTGCCGGCGCCGATGATGCCGAGCGTCTTGCCGGTGATTTCGACACCCATGAACTTCGACTTTTCCCACTTGCCGGCCTGTGTCGAGGCATCGGCAGCCGGAAGCTGGCGGGCAACGGCAAACATCAGTGCGATAGCGTGTTCGGCGGTCGTGATCGAATTGCCGAACGGCGTGTTCATGACGATGATACCGCGGCGCGAGGCGGCCGGGATATCGACATTGTCAACGCCGATACCGGCGCGGCCGACGACCTTCAGGTTCTTGGCCGCTTCGATGATCTTCTCCGTCACCTTGGTGGCGGAACGGATGGCAAGACCATCGTAGTTGCCGATGATTTCGAACAGCCTGTCCTTGTCCTTGCCAAGCTGCGGCTGGAAATCGACTTCGACGCCGCGATCGCGGAAGATCTGGACGGCGGTTTCCGACAGTTCGTCGGATACGAGAACGCGAGGTGCCATGGAGGCCTCCTGAAAAGTCAGCTAAGACGAGCAATCCCACGAAATGCGAAACGGCTTTCCGGTCGGAATTGCATGAAAATAATGAGAATTCGGAATGCTGGGCTCCGCCTCACCGGCGGAGCCATAAACGCGTCAAACCTCAGGCAGCAGCCTGGGAGAGCGTCGCCTTCTGCGTTTCGAAAGCCCAGGCGAGCCAGGGCATCAGCTTCTGCATGTCGGAAGCTTCGATCGTGGCACCGGCCCAGATGCGCAGGCCTGACGGCGCGTCGCGGTAATGGCCGACGTCATAGGCGACGCCTTCCTTTTCGAGGAGCGCAACCAGGCCCTTGGCGAAATTCGCCTGGCCATCGGCATCGAGAGCGACGACATCCTTGTCGACGATCTTCAGGCAGACGGAGGTGTTGGATGCTGTCTCGGCCTTGACGGCGAGATTGGCGATCCAGTCGTTGGCGGCAACGAAATCGTGGATGACCTTGGCGTTGGCATCGGCGCGGCCGATCAGCGCCTTGAGTCCGCCGAGATCCTTCGCCCAGAGGAGAGCATCGATATAGTCTTCGACGCAGAGCATCGAGGGCGTATTGATCGTCTCACCGGTGAAGATGCCTTCGATCAGCTTGCCACCGCTGGTCATGCGGAAGATCTTCGGCAGCGGCCAGGCCGGCTGATAGGTCGTCAGGCGCTCGACGGCGCGCGGCGACAGGATGATGACGCCATGGGCGCCCTCGCCGCCAAGTACCTTCTGCCAGGAGAAGGTGACGACATCGAGCTTGGCAAAATCGAGGTTCTGAGCGAAGGCTGCCGAGGTGGCGTCGCAGATCGTCAGGCCCTTGCGATCGGCGGGGATGAAATCGCCATTCGGAACACGAACACCCGAGGTGGTGCCGTTCCAGGTGAAGACCACGTCGCGGTCGAAATCGACAGCGGAAAGATCGGGCAGCTCGCCATAGCCGGCTTCGAGCTTGCGGACGTCCTTGAGCTTCAGCTGCTTGACGACATCGGTGACCCAGCCGGCACCGAAGCTTTCCCAGGCGAGCATGTCGACGCCGCGTTCGCCGAGCAGCGACCAGAGCGCCATCTCGACGGCACCGGTGTCGGAAGCGGGAACGATGCCGATGCGGTAATCCGCAGGCACTTCCAGAATTTCGCGAGTGAGATCAATGGCCTGCTTCAGCTTTGCCTTGCCGACTTTCGCACGGTGCGAACGGCCAAGAGCCGCGTCGGAAAGAGCGTTAAGCGTCCAACCGGGGCGCTTCGAGCATGGACCAGAAGAGAAATGGGTATTATTCGGACGGATGTCCGGCTTGGCGAGCTTAGTCATGATGCTATCCTCTCAGATAGAAAGCCCTTCGTTGGGGAAGGGTGTCCCGCCGCCGGATATATTGGAAGCCGCCCGCAAGCGCAATAGTAAAAATTATGGATGGCACTCCCTCACGAAGTCGTGCAGAAAGTGTGATGACATGCAAGTTACGCGCAATGGAAATAAGCCAAATTTGGCTCCATAAAAGCTGGATTCCGTGCAGACGCGCAATCATATAAGACGGTGAGCGCGCCAATTTTGCGCCGATAGAAATAACAAGTGTGCCCGATGTCCCTAACTGCACTCGCCGAAAACCCTTTGATGCCCGTACAGGCCATGCCGGTCTATTTGATCAATATCGATCGCGCGGCAGAGCGGCTGGCCGAGATCCAGCGGCAAAGCGAGGAATTCGGCTTCCGATTCGAACGCATCGATGGCATCGATGGCGCGCTCGTCCCGCGCGACCAATGGATCGATGTCGACCATGTCCGTTTCCAGCGCCGACATGGCCGGACCATTCTGCCCGGCGAATACGGCTGCTACCGCAGTCACTTGACGGCTCTGCGCCAGTTTCTGGCAAATGGCGGCGAAATAGCCATCATCATCGAAGACGATGTCGCCTTGGATGCCGAGTTTCTGGCACGTGCCGCGGCAGCCAGGGAAGCCGCGCCAGCCGCCGATCTCATCAAGCTTGTCAATCACCGTTGGAACGGCTTTCGCGCCATGGCGCGCAGCCTCAAGGGAGATATCGTCGGGCGTTGCCTGTTCGGTCCACAGGGTTCCACCGCCTGCTATCTCGTCACGCGCCACGGCGCCGAGAAGATCGTGAAATCGCTCTCCGTGATGTCGCTGCCCTGGGATGTGGCCGTCGAGCGCGGCTGGGACATGCATATATCCATCGTCAGCACGCGCGCGAATATTGCCGGTTTCAGCCGGCTGCAGAGAACGACCATGATCGGCTGGCGCCGCGATTATCGAGCAGCCAAATCTTCTGCCCTGCGGCGTTTTCCGGCGCACATTTTTCGAACCTTGGATTTCTTTCGCCGCATCGCCTATGTGCTGACGACGCCATAGGCGATGAGCTTTACCAAGTGGTGATCCGCAGGCCGACACGAATTTCGTGACGCGACAATGCCCCGTCGCAGCCTGTGGTGGCGCTGGCCGCAGAATCGCCAAACATGTCACCGCCGGCGATATGGGAGAAGCGATAGCCGAGATCGACCTTGACGTTCGGCGCGACTTCATAGGCGACACCCGCCATCAAGGCATAGGTCATGCGCCAGTCACTTTCGCCAGGATATCGAGCACTGACCGACGCAGCACCGCCACAACCCGATGCGCCATCAAGACAGGAGCCGGTGACATTGACGCTGTTCCAGGAAACCCGCGTGGCACCAAGACCGGCGCCGACATAGGGCGTGAAACCCGCAAGCGTCCCGAGATCGACATAGCCGTTGACCATGAGGCTGCCGGCCCTGAAGGAGGAACGGGCCTTCGTGGAGCATCCCGTGCCGCCGGACCCGCCGGAACACGGCGAATCGCTCGAAATGCGGCCATTGAAATCACCGCTGAAGAAATCGCCTGACACGTCAGCGCGAAACAGATCGTTGAATTGATAGCCGATACCAAGGCCGCCGGAGAAATCCCCGCCGAACCGGGTGGAATCAAAGCTGCTCGAACTGTAATCGCCACCCGCAGGATCATAGGCACGAAGTCTCGTATCCGTGCGGCTGGCGTTGACTGCATAGCCCACATCGCCGCGCACATACCATCCCCTGGCATCCTTGACGCTGACCTCCGGCATCTTGATTTCCGGTGGTGCTGCATCGGCCGCAAAGGCAATACCCGCCGATGCGCCTGCCATCGCTGCGGCCAGCGCCAAAGCGTCAAAACGGATCATTACCCCTCGCCTTCCATCCTCGGGCCGACGCCCGCGCGTCGAATCGGCTGGCCTGTGCTTCCTCGCAATATCCTCAAAAAGAGGATCCGATGCAGGAAGGCGGCCATTCTCATTTCATTAACCATAGGGAATTCATGGTTAATGAAGCTTTAAAACAGCGCGGAATTACTTAACGGAATGGGAAAAAGAAAAAGCCGCCCGGAAGAAACCGGACGGCTTTTTAATAACGTGGATTGGATATTGCTTACTTGTAGACCGACGGCTGAACCGGGATATCAGCCGGCGGCATGTAGCTTGCGGTCTGGCAGCCGCCGAAGGTGTAGCGGGCACCGATGCGGGCTTCGTGCAGGTTCAGACCCTTGTCGTAGCCAGGACCGCCATTCTCGTTATAGCCGAACATGTCGCCGCCTTGAACGTGACGGTAGCGATAGCCAACATCGGCCTTGAGATTGCAGCTCAGGTCGATGGATGTACCGGCCATCAGCGCATAGGTGAAGCGCCAGCTGCCGCGGCCATTATGCGTGACCGAGCCGTCGCAGGAATCCGGGTTGGCGTCCGAGCACGACGTGTTCTTCAGATTGCTCCACTTGACATAGGTGCCGCCGAGACCGCCACCGACATAGGGGGTGAAGATGCCGTAAGTGCCGAGATCGACATAAGCGTTGGCAAGCAAGCTATAGGCCGTCAGCGAAGCGAGATCGCGCGAGGTCGCCGCGGTCGGAGTAAAGCCCGGGCCACAGGCGCCGCAATCGCCCTTCGTGGAGCCCTTAAAGTCGGACTTGAAGAGATAATCGAGCGTCAAGTCCGTGCGCAGGTAGTTGTTGATCTGGTAACCGACACCGCCGCCGAGCGTGACATTGCCGTCCAGCTTCGCACGATCGAAATCGACCAGGCTGGAATTGGAGCCCTGGAAGTAGTTGGCACCGCGCAGGTTCGTGAAGGCATAGCCGACATCGCCGCGCAGATACCAGCCGCTGGATTGGGCGACGGTCACTTCCGGCGCCGGCTGAACCGGTTCCGGTGTATAGAGATCAGCAGAAAAGGCCGACGTGCCAACAAGCAAAGTGGCAAGTGCCCCTATCAGGGTTTTCATCATGGCTTTGGCTCCAAATTTCTTGCCCTTGGCACAGCAAATGCTTGCCAATTGAAAAGACATGACAGGGATAATGATGAAAAGGAGTTAAAACCTGATTAACTACGAATATTTACCCTGTTTATTCAGAAATTATACTTTATTTTATATATTAGAGAACATTGATTTTTAAATAAAGAGAATGGGATACGATTACCCGCTTCCTCTATTTCCTCACAGGAACACAGCGTCCGGGCACAAAGCCAGGCCCGACGCTCTAAACCAATTGGCAAGAAACGAACCATTACAGTGCTTCGGCCGGGAGATAATTCAGGAGGAAGTCGCTGACTTACCGTCGAACAATATGGGCCAGCCTGGGCCTTGCTCTTATCTTCTTGAGCTCCGTCACACTGGCAGGCACGATGCCGGTCAAGCCGGCGGCAGCCACGGCCACTGCTTGGAACAAAGGGCGCGAGACGGGCTTGCCGATCCCGCGCTACGTTTCGCTCCGAGCTCATAAGGCACGCATGCGCGTCGGGCCTTCAACGATCTATGCCACGAAATGGATCTATATGAAGCCGGGTCTTCCCTTGGAAATCATCGATGAATACGGCCATTGGCGACAGGTGCGCGATGATACCGGAGTGACCGGCTGGATGCACAGCGCCCTGCTCTCCGGAACACGGACGGCCGTAGTCGCCCCCTGGCTGACGAAGAATGCCATGCTGCGCACCGATCCGAATCCCGCCGCCAAGGCAATCGCGGAGCTGCAGCCGCGCGTACTGGTCTCGCTGCAATCCTGCACCGGAACCTGGTGTCGTGTTTCGGTCCGGGAGCATTCCGCCAGAGGCTATGTCAGGCAGAACAAGCTTTGGGGCGCCTATCCCGGAGAAATGTTCCAGTAGGCCGACCATCATGCCGAAACTGAAAATACTATGGCCGCCTCGACGAAGCGGCCATAGTATTATTCCGGAATTACTTCTTTCGTTTGCTCAAGCGGCCGAACGCACACTCGAGATCACGTCGATCAGTCCGCCGACGATACGTTCGATCTGGCCGCGATCGTCGCCTTCCGCCATGACGCGGATCAGGGGCTCGGTGCCGGAAGGGCGGATCACCAGACGGCCGTTGCGGGAAAGCTCGCTTTCCGCATCGGCAATTGCCTGGCGCACCTGAATGTCCTCCAGTGGCTTGCCGCCGGAAATGCGGACATTGCGCAGCAGCTGTGGTACCGGTTCGAAACGGCGACAGACTTCACTGACCGGCTTGCCCGTGCGCTTCACCGCAGCAAGGATCTGCAGCGCAGCCACGAGGCCGTCGCCCGTCGTGCCATAGTCGGACAATACGATGTGGCCGGACTGCTCGCCGCCGACATTGTAATTGTGCTGGCGCATATGCTCGACGACATAGCGGTCGCCGACGGCCGTGCGCGCAAGCGACATGCCACGATCGTCCAGGAAGCGCTCGAGGCCGAGATTGGACATCACGGTTGCGACAATACCATTGCCGCGCAGCGTCTGGCTCTCGGCCCAGCTTTCGGCAATGACGGCCATCAGCTGGTCGCCATCGATGATCGTGCCAGTCTCGTCCACGATGATGACACGGTCGGCATCCCCATCGAGCGCGATACCGATATCGGCGCGGACTTCGTCTACCTTTTTCTGCAGGGCAACGGGGCTGGTGGAGCCGCAGTTCAGATTGATATTCGTGCCGTTCGGCTCATTGCCGATGGTGACGACGTCGGCGCCAAGCTCCCAAAGAGCGGCCGGAGCGACCTTGTAGGCGGCGCCGTTGGCACAGTCGATGGCGATCCGCAGACCCTGCAGCGTCACATCGCGCGGCAGCGTGCGCTTGGCATGTTCGATATAACGGTCATGCACGCCATCGATACGCTTGGCGCGACCGATATTCTCCGACTTGGCAAGATGCTCCGACATGTCCTTGTCGAGCATCTCCTCGATTCTCATTTCCAGATCATCGGAGAGCTTGTAGCCATCCGGCCCGAAAAGCTTGATGCCGTTATCCTCGTAGGGATTGTGCGAGGCAGAGATCATCACGCCGATATCGGCGCGCAGCGAGCGCGTCAGCATGGCGACAGCGGGTGTCGGGATAGGGCCGAGAACGAAGGCATCGACACCGGCCGCGGTAAATCCCGCCACCATGGCGTTTTCCAGCATATAGCCGGAAAGGCGCGTGTCCTTGCCGATAACGACGCGATGGCGATGGCTGCCTCGATGGAAGATCGTGCCGGCAGCGATACCTACGCGCATGGCAAGATCCGGCGTCATCGGATAGATATTGGATTGACCGCGAATTCCGTCAGTTCCGAAATAACGACGTTTCATATGCACTCCTGTCGTTGCCGCGTCCTCATCGGGACTGCAGCGGCATCGATATCGCCGCCCCAAAGCAAGCGACACTGCAAACATCGATGCTTGTGGCTCATGCCACAGATTGTAAAACTCGGCACTTAAATTACCGAGAACGCCTATTACAACGCGTTACCATTAATAAGCACTAAAAAACCGTACCAGGTCGAGACCGACAATAGTCCAATTCACAGCCTACTGCCTCCGCATTACTTTGCCCCACCCGCCAGTTGCCACAAGGGCTGATCAACATCGGAAGCGTTACGTCCTTCTGCCCTCTCCTAAACAAAAGGCCAGTCACCTGAAACAGGTGGCTGGCCTCTCAACCGAGATTGAACGCCTCGCGCCTTTAGCGCGGCTGTGGTTCGAAACCGCCTTCGGGTTCATCGCCCTTGGCACCGACTGAACCGTCCTTCTTGGCGCCGGTCTTCGGCACGGCCGAACCACGGCTCGGCGGCGTATCGTCACCGAGGTCGCGCGCCGGCTTTTCGCCGCGGATCAGCGCCTTGATTTCCTCGCCCGTCAAGGTCTCATATTCGAGCAGGCCTTCCGCCAGTGCGACGAACTCATCGTGCTTGGAGGTGAGGATATCCTTGGCCTGCTGATAGGCTTGGTCGATCAGACGGCGAACCTCGTTATCGATCTTCTGAGCCGTTGCTTCCGAAACGTTCTTGGATTGCGAAACGGAGTGGCCGAGGAAGACTTCCTGCTGGTTCTCGCCATAGGCGACCTGGCCGAGCTCGTCGGAGAAACCCCACTGCGTGACCATCGCACGGGCAAGCTTGGTCGCCTGCTCGATATCGGAGGATGCGCCGGAGGTGATGTTCTCCTTGCCGAAGGTCAGCTCCTCGGCAACGCGGCCGCCCATCATGATGCAGAGGCGCGACACCATCCACTTGTAGCTCATCGAGTAGCGGTCGCCCTCGGGGAGCTGCATGACCATGCCAAGCGCACGGCCGCGCGGAATGATCGTCGCCTTGTGCAGCGGATCTGCGACAGCGACATTGAGCGCCGTAATCGCGTGACCGGCTTCGTGATAGGCGGTGAGCTTCTTTTCCGCCTCGGTCATGGCCGAAGAGCGACGCTCGGCGCCCATCATAATCTTGTCCTTGGCGTCTTCGAATTCCTGCATCGTCACCAGTCGCTTGTTGCGGCGGGCGGCCATAAGAGCGGCTTCGTTGACGAGGTTCATCAGATCCGCACCGGAGAAACCGGGCGTACCGCGGGCGAGCGTCTTGAGATCGACATTCGGAGCCAGCGGCACGTTGCGGGCGTGAACCTTGAGGATGCGCTCGCGGCCGACGATATCCGGGTTCGGCACCACAACCTGACGGTCGAAACGGCCCGGACGCAGCAGCGCGGGGTCGAGAACGTCGGGACGGTTGGTCGCGGCGATCAGGATGATGCCTTCATTGGCTTCGAAGCCGTCCATCTCGACCAGCAGCTGGTTGAGCGTCTGTTCGCGTTCGTCGTTGCCACCGCCGAGACCGGCACCACGATGACGGCCGACGGCATCGATTTCGTCAATGAAGATGATGCAAGGCGCATTCTTCTTGGCCTGCTCAAACATGTCACGGACACGGCTTGCACCGACGCCGACGAACATTTCGACGAAGTCGGAACCGGAAATGGTGAAGAACGGCACGTTGGCTTCGCCGGCGATGGCGCGCGCCAGAAGCGTCTTACCGGTACCGGGAGGTCCGACAAGCAGCACGCCGCGCGGAATACGACCGCCGAGGCGCTGGAACTTCTGCGGATCGCGCAGGAATTCGACGATTTCTTCCAGATCCTGCTTGGCTTCGTCGACGCCGGCGACGTCATCGAAGGTGACGCGGCCATGTGCCTCCGTCAGAAGCTTTGCCTTCGACTTGCCAAAGCCCATGGCGCCGCGCGAGCCGCCCTGCATCTGCCGCATGAAGAACAGCCAGACGCCGAGGATCAGGAGCATCGGCAGCAGCGTGCCGAGATAGCTCAGGAAGCTCGAGGAGCCATCCGATTCCGGACGGCCGACGATGTTGACGTTCTTGCTTTGCAGGCGTTCAAGCAGGCTGTCATCCACGACCGGAGCATAGGTCTGGAAAGGAGTGCCGTTTTCGACATAGCTGCCGACAACGCGGTTGCCCGTGACGGTCACGTCACGAACACGACCGGAATCAACTTCCCGGAGGAACTGCGAATACGGTATTTCCCTGGAGCCTGTTTGTGCCGGCGCGTTCTGAAACATGCTGAACAGGGCAATCAACAGCAGAGCTATGATTGCCCACAGAGCGAAATTACGAAAATTAGGGTTCATCGAACTCCCCAGCACTGAAACTTCCGCCGCTTGAGCGACGGCATTACTTGATCCCTAACATAGGGTTGCGCCAAGCCCTTGCCAAGGCAAACCGCATCGCCGCATGTTTTTTCCGTCTATAGGACCGAAAGCGGCAGCCGCATATAGGCTTCGCGGCCAAAAGCCGCAGAAAGGCGATTGGCGAATGTGAGGTCAAATCGTGTCAAAAAGCGGTCGAAGGGCGCAAGATAGGGCACAACCGTCACCGCTGCCGCCTTTGCCTCCCCTTCCGTCGCCGCGAGCGGCATCGCCGCCCGGGCGCGCAGCACCACGCCCTTCGGCATAGTCGCCGGAAAAATCATCATATTTTCCGTGCCTGCTGCGACAATCCGAACCGGGGCGTTGCTCGAATTACTGATCTCGAAACGACCGTCCCAAATGCCTTTCTCGCCCGGCAACAGCCTCAGCGGCGCGATATTGCGGCTTTCCCGCATAAGATAGAGTCCATCGCGCCTGAGGTCGAAGACCACGCCGCCGGCCGTACGTCGACCGGGGCTGGCACCGTTCACAAATTCGAGAACGCGCTCCATTTGCACATGTCCAGGCGCATACGCCTTGCCGCCGAAGACGGCAGCAAGATAGGAAAGCGCATAAGCGACAGCTGCCCGATCCGCCGAAAGTCCGGCTCGATCGATGACACAAGACGCCTGTGCGTGAATTGTGACCCAATCATCGAGCCATGCAGCCGCTCTCTCGGAAAGAGCTGCGCGATCGGCGCCGATATCCACAGGCACACCGGCCATCGGCTCCGCTTGGAGATCTCTGCGCGTACGCACACGCTCGTATTTTATATCCTCATTGCTCGGGTCGTCGAACCAGGATAGGCCATGCCTCCCGAGAAAGGTCCTGATATCCGCCCGCCGACAGGCGAGAAACGGCCTGACGATCCAGATGCGCCGATCGAACAAGACCGCATCAGCAATGCCTGTGCCATGACCGCCCTGCCCGCGGCGCGCGCTGCGCATCGCCATCGTCTCGCGCTGATCATCAAGCGTATGGGCTGTTACGATCACATCGGCCGAAATATCGGAGGCCAGGTCTGCGAGCAATCCGTAGCGCGCTTCACGCGCAGCCGCCATGATGCCGGTCTCGGGCTTTTCCCCCTCCCAGCGGCGGACGAAATGCGGAATGCCGCGCGAAGCACAGAATGCCGCGACCTCGCGCGCCTCATCTGCTGCTGCGGCGCGCAGACCATGATCGATGGTCGCAGCGCTCAGAGTAATATCTTTGTGAGGATGAGATTTCAGCCGCTCGGCAAGGGCAATCAGAAGCCCGGTGGAATCACTGCCGCCGGAAACGGCGACCAGAACATGAGCAGGCTTCGAAAGAGAATGAAGAAATTCCGTCGCGGCGGCTTCGGGCATCAGGACTGTGGCACCGCTGGTCACAGCGTCAATGGGCATGGCAATCAGCAGGCAAGCCGCTTCTCTTCGCTGGCAACCTTGCCGGTCACAGCCTTGGAGGCCTTGGGATAACGCTTGGTCACTTCGCGAAGCGTGGCGCAGGCCGTGTCCTTGTTGTCGAGCGCCGCAAGCGACATGCCGAGCTTCAGCAGCATTTCGGGCGCCTTTTCGGAGGTGCTATATTTCTGATGCGCATTCAGAAAAGTCTTGGCGGCCTCGTTATACTTGCCTTGCGAATAAAGCGCTTCGCCGAGCCAGAAATTCGCATCCGCAGCCCGGGAGCTGCTCGGGTAGCTGTCGAGATACTGACGGAACTCCTGTTCGGCGACGCTATAGTCGCCGGACAGGACATGACCGTAGGCAGCCTTGTATTGGTCGTTCTCGCTGCCGAGCGAAGCCGTCTGCGAGCCGGAGCCCGCGCTTGGCGGCGCGCCCGAACCATTGTTGGCCCCCGTCATCGAGGAACCGATCTGATCGCCGCTCTGGTCGAACTGGATAGAGCCAAGCTGGCTCGGCGGCTTGCCACCGCCGGCGCCGCGCGGCGCGGCGCTGCCGTTCTGCGAATCGGTGATGACGCCGGCAATATCGTCCTGCTGGCCGCCGCTCTGGGCAGGCACGTCGGCCTCGCTCTTCTTCATCGTCCCACCGGCAGCCGGCGCAGCACCGCCGCCGCGCTTTTCAAGCTGCTGGAAGCGGAATTCATTGTCTTCCTGCGCCTTGCGGATCGTCTCCTGCATCTGCAACAGCTGATAGCTCATTTCCTCGACACGGCCATTCAGCTGGCGCATCTGGTCCTCAAGCTGCTGCAGGCGAACTTCGGCATCGCTGTTTTGAACGTTGATGACCGGCGCCTGGCCGTATTGTGCTTGTCTTTGGGAATTGCCGGAAGCCGATTGCGCGGAAGCCTCGCGGCCCCCGAGATGGATTCCGAACAACGACAAGGCAGAAGCATCGCGTTCGCTACCCACGACGGCAGCGAGACAAAGCATGCTCGCCACGACAAGTTTTTTCATATGGATCGTCCTGTCCTATTGATTCTTCGGGCCGGAGGGCTCGAACAGGAGATTTTTACAATTGCTCTCAAAAAGCAACGGAGTTCGGCCAAAGTGTGGTCAAAAAAGTAAAGGCGGCCAGGAGGCCGCCTTTTGCATTTCGATCAGTCTTTCTTCGCCTATCAGGAGCCGGCGCCGTTGAGCACGGTGACAGCGCGGCGGTTCTGCGACCAGCAGGATTCGTTGTCGCAAGTAGCGACCGGGCGCTCCTTGCCGTAGGAAATCGTCTTCATGCGGTTCGCGGGAACACCGCGCGAAGCGAGGTAGTTTTTCGCAGCTGCTGCGCGACGTGCGCCAAGAGCAAGGTTGTACTCGCGCGTGCCGGTCTCGTCGGCATGACCTTCGACCGTGATGGAGTAGTTCGGATAACGGGCGAGCCACTGGGCCTGACGATCGAGCGTCTGGGCAGCTTCGGAGCTGATGGAGGAGCTATCAACAACGAAGAAAACGCGGTCGCCGACATTGACCGTGAAGTCCTGCGGCGAGCCCGGAGTAGCATTGCCGGCACCGTTCAGGCCAAGACCGTTGGCATCGTTCGGCAAACCCTTCTTGGAAGCGCAGCCAGCCAGAGAAAGGCCGACGAAAAGCGCGATCATGATCGGGTTGCGTGCGAGGTTTTGCATGTGGCCAACGGCCTGGGTTGCGGTACGGCTCATGGCCGGTCTCTCCTATAAGTCTCTATCAGGGTTGCCAGACTGTAACCGGGTTCGGTTAATCCGATTCCAACAAGTATGGTTAATGATGTCCTAAAATTGTCGCCAAACGGTCCAGTCACAGGACTTTGCGGCGATAAAGTGGCGAGCCCTTCATTACTCGAGAAGCGGCGACCATGCCGGGTCAGAAGCGAAGCCCGGCGTCGGGATCTTCTGTTCGTTATAACCGGTCAGGTCGATCGAATAAATTTGCGGCCCGCTTGCGCCGGACGGCGCGCGGAAGAACATGATGACGCGGCCGTTCGGCGCCCAGGTCGGTCCCTCACTGTAGGAGCCGGAGGTCAGGATTCGCTCGCCGGAACCGTCTGGTTTCATGACGCCGATGGAAAAATTGCCGCCGGCACGCTTGGTGAAGGCGATGAGATCGCCGCGCGGCGACCAAACCGGCGTGGAGTAGGAGCCGTTACCGAACGAGATGCGGCGCTGGTTGGAGCCATCGGCATTCATGACATAGATTTGCGGCTGTCCACCGCGGTCGCTTTCAAAGGCAACCTGCGTGCCATCGGGCGAATAGGACGGCGAGGTATCGATCGCGGCCGTCGAGGTCAGGCGTGTCGTGGTGCGCGAGCGCAGGTCCATCGTATAGATATTGGCATTGCCTTCCTGCTGCAGACTCATGATCACACGCTGCCCGTCCGGCGAGAAGCGCGGCGAGAAGGTCATGCCGGGGAAGTTGCCGACCAGTTCGCGCTGGCCCGTCTGCAGCTGCAGCAGATAGACGCGCGGCTGCTGGTTGGCGAAAGACATGTAGGTCACTTCCTGCCGGTTCGGCGAGAAACGCGGCGTCAGCACGAGGTCACTGCCGTCGGTCAGCATGCGCACATTGGCGCCGTCCTGATCCATGATGCCGAGCTGCGTCTTGCGGGCCGTCTTCGGGCCGCTTTCGGCGACGAAAACGACGCGGGTATCGAAATAGCCCTTTTCGCCGGTGATCTTCTGATAGATTGCATCGGCGATGATATGCGCGACACGGCGCCAGTTATCCGGCTGGGCGAAGAACTGCTGGCCGATCATCTGGCTGTTGCCGAACGTATCCCAGAGGCGGAACTCGGCGCGAAGGCGGCCGCCTTCCTGCGTGACGCGGCCGGTCACCAGAGCCTGCGCGTTGATCGAGGTCCAGTCCTGGAAGCGCGGGGTCGAATCCGGATTGGTGATCTTCTCGATGAAGGCCTGCTTGTTGATCGGAGCGAACAGTCCGGAGCGCTGCAGGTCGGCGGCGATCACGCTCGAGATCTGCGGGCCGAGCGTATCATTCGACAGAAGGTCTGTGATAGCGATCGGCATGGGCTGGACGTTGCCCTTGTTGATGTTGAGCTCGACCACGGCATAGGCCGGAGTGGATGCCACAGCCATCAAGCCTGCTAGCACCAGCAGGAGACGAACGAGGGAGTTTCTGATCATATGTATCAAGCCTTTCAGCATTAATTCGCCGGATCGCTGGCATCGAAGTTGACTACGACTTCTTTCCAGTCCTCATATTGATCTCTTGGCAAGTTCTTGAACGGGGCAGCCTGAAGCACGGCTCGCATCGCGGCTGCGGCCATGGCTTGCTGTGTTGCCTTGTGGCCACCGGTCACGATAAGCTTTGGCTCGCCCACGATCTCTCCGCTTCGATTGAGCTTGAGGTGCACCCGAACGTGGACATGCTTCGCTCCCTCCATGCCGGGAGCAAGATTCCAATTTTTCGCGACCTCATCGCGGATGCTGGCCCCAGTCGAATTTCCATGCGGCTGTGTAGGGTTCGCAGCCTGCGCCGACATGGAACCAGCTAACGTCATCCCCAAGGCCGCAACCAAGCTCATGCCGAGACGGGGACAGTGATTTGTCAAAAGCCGCACTCCCCGCATCACATCCCCAGATCCGCTGCGCTGAAGTTGACGACGACTTCCTGCCAATCCTCATATTTGTCCGCCGGAAGAATCGTCATGAACTCCGACTGCGCGCGAAGAACCGCGCGTACAGCGGCAGATTGCATGGCACCTTGTGTCGAAGCCGGTCCGCCGTTCGTCGTGGCTTCCGGCTGACCGACGATCTGTCCGGATTTGTCGAGCTTGAAGTGCACCTTGATTCGCACGTCGCCAGCGCCTTCAAGGCCGGGTGGGAGGTTCCAGTATTTCTGGATCAGATCGCGCAATCCGTCCTGTTGGCTCTGGCTGAGCTTTCCGGCGCCAAGCGACTTCTTGCCGCCAAGCGAAGCGACCTGGGTATCGGCGCCTGCGGAAGCCTGCTGCGATGAGCGCTTCGCGCCGCCTTTCGACGAGGTGTTGTTGAGAAGATCGTTGATCTGATCGGCGAGACCATCGTCAAGGCCGTTGCTGGAGGCCTTTGGAGTCTGGCGCTTCTTGTCGGCGTCCTTCTTGCCGTCGTCTGCCGAGGTGGTCTTGCTTGTACTCTGCGTCGTTGTCTTGTCCGTCGGCTTGGCGTCGGCGACCTTCACGTCCGGCTTCGGTGTCGGCTTTATTTCCGGCTTCGGCTCGGCAGCCTTCGGCGGCGTCGGCTGCGGCTTCACATCCGGCACAGGGACGTTGTTTGGCAGCTGAATTTCAGCTTGTTCCGTCGGCTGCGGCGTCGGCGGGGTCGGCGTTACATCGGCCTTCGGGGTCGGCGGCGTGGGATCGGGCTTCGGCGTCGGCACTACATCCGGCTTCTGCTGCGGAATGGCGGCCACTTCCTTGGGCGCAGCCTCCGTTTCCTTCTGTTCGATCGTCTTGACGTCGTTCGGCTTCGGATCGTCCTGCGGAACGGGCGCATCCACCTTTTTCGGCGCCAGGGCCGCAGTCTCGCTCTCCGGCCTTTGCGTCGGCACGACCGGGTTCTTGATGTCGACTTTGTTCTCGCCGGTATTCTGGGCGTTGGCGACCTGATCCTGCTTGGTCGTCGGCTTGCGTGCGGCGTGATCCGTCACCGGCGCCTTCTTTTCGCCCTGCTGCAGCTGATCCGCCGTCACGATATCGACATCCATCGCCGTGCTTTCCGGCGTCTCAAGCGGCGCCGGCGCACTCAGCGTCACCATGGCGCCGATCAGCACCAGGATGTGAATGACAGCAGAGGTAGCAAGACTGCGCTTCATGTCGGCTCGTCAGTGGTCCGTTATCTGCTGCGTAACCAGGCCGATATTCTTGTAACCGGCTTCCTGGATACGCGACATGACGTCGGCGATTACGCCGTAAGGCGCCTTGCCGTCGCCACGCACGAAAATGCGTTCGTTGTAGCCCGTGGTCGCGATCGCCTGCAGCTTGGCGGCGATTTCGGCGACGTCGATCTGCGTTTCCTGCAGGAACACCTGGCCATCTGCCTTGATCGAGATGGTGATGGGCTGGGTCTGGGCGTTCAGCGCGCCCGCCTGCGTTTGCGGCAGGTCGATCGGCACGCCCGACGTCATCATCGGCGCCGCCACCATGAAGATGATCAGCAGCACGAGCATGACGTCGACCAGCGGCGTCACGTTGATATCGGCGATCGGGCCGCCCCGGCCGCTGCCGCGACGACCGCCTCGACGGCCACCGCCGCCACCCTTGCCTCCAACAGACATTGCCATGTGAATTACTCCGGTTCTGTCCGCTACTTACTGTGCTGCCTGACGCGGCTGCAGCTTCTCATCGATCTGACGCGAAAGAATGGCGGAGAATTCATCCGCAAAACCTTCCATGCGCCCCGAGAGCTTGCCGGCATCGGCCGAGAACTTGTTGTAGGCGATAACCGCGGGAATAGCCGCGACCAGACCGATGGCGGTCGCGAGCAGCGCTTCGGCGATACCCGGCGCAACAACCGCAAGGTTGGTCGACTTCGAACCGGCGATCGCCTGGAACGAGGTCATGATACCGACGACGGTGCCGAAGAGACCGATGAACGGGCCGGCCGAACCGATGGTGGCAAGTGAACCCAAGCGGGCGACCAGATGTTCCGATTCACGCGCAAGCGTCACGTCCATGGCGCGATCGATACGCATCTGCAGGCCGATCGGCGAACGGGCGCCGCGCTCGAAGGATTTCTTCCATTCGCGCATGGCCGCGACGAAGATGGCGCTGAGGCCCGTATTGTTGCGCTCCGAAAGCGTGCGGTAGAGCTCTTCGAGCGACTGGCCAGACCAGAAGACCTGCTCGAAATGATCGAACTGCCTGCGTGCCCGCGCGTAGCTCAGATATTTGTCGATGACGATCGCCCAGGTCCATACGGATGCTGCCAGCAGGCCGATCATAACGAGCTTGACCACCAGGCCCGCCTGCATGAAGAGCGACCAGAGGGTGATGTCCGGTGTGGTGGCCGCTGCCAGTGCTACTTGTTCCATTGATCCAAAATCCCCGAATCCAAACGCCCGGCGCTAGACCGGGCGGCTAAAAGTGATCTCACAAGAATTGTTTGGCAGCCGCCGCTGAACGCCCTGGTCAAGCCTTCCAAGCTTACAACTGCCTTCTTGCCGTCAAATTTGGTCAAAGGAAGGCGTGCACCGCACAAACTCCGACATAACCAGTAAGACACTATTATGGTTAAAAGAATGTTAGCGTCGAAACATGAAGGATTTAACGGCGGCGAAGGTTATTCTAGCTCCAGGGAAGAACTGACCGGACGAAACCGGCGGCAAACGCAGACAAATCTTGCGCGGCGAATTCCTTCACATAAAACTCAAGTTATTGCAAGCTGCCAGTTGCCAATCACCGTCGGCCCTCGACGAGACCGTCGTCACCGATCGAGGAGAACTTGAGTTCAACCGGCACTTTCCGATGCGGTCAGCATCTGTGCCGCCAGCTTTTCCGGCAGCCGGCGCGGGCGCCCCTTGGCGTTGATGACAGCGATGATGACCTTGGCTGCTATCAGCAGCATATCGTCGCGCCGGATCTCCTGGGACAGTACCATCTTGGCGCCGCCAGCCTTTTCGGTGACGGTCCGGATCGTCAGCACGTCATCCATGCGCGCCGGCCCCTTGAAATCGATCTCCATGCGATGGACAACGAAAACCAGCCCCTCCTCGTCGGCATTCAGGAGTTCACGCTGTTCCACGCCGAGACAACGCAGATAGTCCGTGCGTCCCCGCTCGAGGAAATGAAGGTAGCGCGCGTGATAGACGAGCCCGGAAAAATCCGTATCCTCATAGTAGACTCGCTGCACCAGCCGGTGGCTTCCGGCTTCCAGTTCCCCAGCAATCAGAAAGGGGCTGTTCATCGTTGCCGCATCTCCTTGAATGTCCGGCACCTCTTTGGCCGAAGTTCTGCCATCAAGCAAGCTTTGAACAATTGTCATAAACTCCGACTATCCGGAATCGCACCGGCTAGCGGATCGGCATGGAAGGAAGATCCTATGAAAATTGCGGTTATGGGCGGTGACGGATTCATCGGTTGGCCAACCTCTCTTCACCTCTCCGACGCCGGTCATGAGATCCACATCCTCGATAATCTCTCTCGCCGATGGATCGATACCGAGCTGGGTGTCCAGTCGCTGACGCCGATGGATTCGATTCAGGAACGCACCCGCATATGGCACGCCGAAACTGGCCGCCGGATCCATTTCCACCTGATCGATTTGGCCAAGGACTATGAGCTCCTGAAGAAGTGGCTGGCCGAGCATCGCCCCGATGCCATCGTGCATTTCGCCGAGCAGCGCGCCGCCCCCTATTCGATGAAGAGCGACCGGCACAAGAACTACACGGTCAACAACAACGTCAACGCCACGCATAATCTCCTGAACGCGCTCGTCGAGCTCAACCTCGACTCGCATCTCGTGCATCTCGGCACGATGGGCGTCTATGGCTATTCGACGATCGGCGCCGCTATCCCCGAAGGCTATCTACCGGTCGGCATCGAGACGACCGATGGCCGCACCGTCAGCCAGGAGATCCTCTATCCGGCCAATCCTGGCTCCATCTACCATATGACGAAGTGCCTCGATCAGCTGCTCTTTCAGTTTTATGCCAAGAATGACGGGCTGAGGATTACCGATCTGCATCAGGGCATCGTCTGGGGGACCCATACGGAGCAGACGCGCCGTCACGAACAATTGATCAACCGTTTCGACTATGACGGCGACTATGGAACGGTGCTCAACCGCTTCCTCATCCAGGCGGCGATCGGCTATCCCTTGACCGTACACGGCACCGGCGGCCAGACCCGCGCCTTCATCCATATCCAGGACTCGGTGCGCTGCATCGAACTGGCGCTAAAGAACCCGCCGGCCCGCGGCGCCCGCGTCGAAATCTTCAACCAGATGACGGAAACGCATCGCGTGCGCGATCTCGCCGAGATGATCGCCAAGATGAGCGGCGCGGAAGTCGTGCGCCTGCCCAATCCGCGCAAGGAAGCTCCGGAGAACGAGCTGATCGTCAAGAACGACAAATTCCTCGATCTCGGCCTGGCGCCGATTACACTCGAGGCGGGTCTCCTCGGCGAAATCGTCGATGTCGCCAAGAAATATGCCTATCGCGTCGACCGCTCGCGCGTGCCGGCCATCTCCGCCTGGACCAAGGATCTCGCCGCGACGGTCAACCATGATCCCGAAGGCAAGAGGTTGAAATCCGTGTCATGATGCCGGGTAGCGAAATGCTGCAGGGATTGCGCCCGCAAACCCGGCCCCGCGCCGGCCAGGCGTTTGTGACACTGGTCACGAACGCCGACTACGCGATGGGTGCCGTTGCGCTGGCGCGCTCGATCGTCCACAGCGGCACCAAGGCCGATATCGTCGTGCTGCATACGGAAGGGGTTAGCGAAAACGACCTCGCCCCATTGGCAGCACTCGACTGCCGGCTGGTGGAAGTCGAGCATCTTCCCTTGTCGGATGCCTTCAACGAGCGGCATGCCCGCGGCAACCTGCACACCGCCGCCCCCTTTACCAAGGGTCGCAAGCCTTCCTTCCACACGCCGCTCGACAATTTCTGCAAACTGCGGCTCTGGCAGCTGATCGAATATGACACTTGTGTCTTCATCGATGCAGATGCTCTGGTGCTGCGCAATGTCGATAGGCTCTTCGACTATCCGGAATTTTCGGCAGCACCGAACGTCTACGAAAGCCTTGCGGATTTCCATCGGTTGAATTCCGGCGTCTTCGTCGCCAAGCCGTCGCTTGCGACCTTTCGGCACATGCTGGAACTGCTCGATCGCCCCGACGTCTTCTGGCGGCGCACGGACCAGACCTTTCTCGAGGCCTTCTTCCCGGATTGGCACGGACTGCCCATCTTCATGAACATGCTGCAATATGTCTGGTTCAGCATGCCTGAGCTCTGGAACTGGAACAGCGTCTCGATCCTGCACTATCAATATGAAAAGCCCTGGGAGGAAAACCATCCCAAGGCCGAGCAGCTGAGACCGCTGATCGAGCTGTGGCATAGCTTCCATACCGGCCGGAACCTGCCCGATATCGCTACACTTACAAATCCGCAGGCCGCGGCATGAAGGTCCTCATCTCGGGCGGAACAGGCCTCGTCGGCCGATACATCGCCGAAGAGCTGCTATCAGCCGGATACAAGGTTGCGATCGGCGGGCGCAATCCGCCTCCCTCGGGCCTCTTTTCGCAGCTTGTCTCTTTTGTCCCCTTAAGCCTTGATCCGACGGGAAATCAGAGCGGCGCTTTCGACGATGCCTATTTTTTTGTGCACGCCGCCTTTAGCCATGTCGCCGGTAAATATCGCGGTGGCGAAGGGGAAGATCCGGAAGGCTTTCGCCGGCTCAATCTCAATGGGACGGTTAAGTTGTTCGAGACGGCGCGGAAGGCCGGCATTCGTCGCTGCATTTTTCTCTCCTCCCGCGCCGTCTATGGAGACGGGATTTCCGGAGAGGAGCTGACCGAGGCGATCAAGCCGATGCCAAACACGCTCTACGGCGAGGTGAAGCGCGACGCCGAACACGCACTTTTTTCTCTGTCCGCACCCGGTTTCATAACCGCGAGCTTGAGGGCGACGGGCGTCTATGGTGACCTGCGGCCCAATAAATGGGATGACCTGTTCGACGATTATCTGGATGGCAAGCCGGTTCCTTTCCGGTCAGGAACCGAGGTTCACGGCCGCGACCTCGGTCGTGCGGTTCGTCTTCTGCTGGAAACAGAAGCCGGCCGCATGGACGGTGAGGCCTTCAACTTGTCGGATATTCTAACCGACACGCGCGAGATCCTTAGCCATCTCCAGACAGCAACCGGCTGTCCGCACGCGCCGCCGGCGCCAGCGGAGCGCGGCGCAGTCAATGTCATGGATACGTCAAAAATCCAAGCCCTTGGCTGGCAAGGCGGCGGAAAGGCCCTGCTCAAGCAAACAATAGAGACACTGGCTAAATCGGCGCACCAAAAGGCCGGTATCAACGCATCAGCTTCGTTTCGTCCCAACCAAGCGCTGCCAATTCTTCGCCCCTGAACCGCGCATCGTCTGAAACGATGAACTCGTCGAGCTGCGGCGGCGCGACGCTGGTTCCGGCCAGCATGGCATGCACCTGACCGCGATGATGCGTCTGATGCTGGAACAGATGGTTCAGCACATCGTCCGCCCTCTCCTGCTGGATGCGACCGTCGCGTTGGATATCGATGATCCGCATCGCAGTCTCCGGCGTCAGCGCCTCGCAGAACGCGACCAGCCTGCGATCGACATCGGCTTGTTCCTGGCTCAGCTCGTCCAGCCGATCATAGGGCTCCTCGATGTCAAAAGCTTTGAGGCCCAGAGTCCCGCCTTCCAGCGCATCGACATAGAACCAGTCCACCGTCAGAATATGATTGAGGGTTGCCTTGATCGACGGAAAGAAGCTCACGCGCTTGGCCTCAAATTCGCCGGGCCGCAGGGCCGCACAGGCACGATGCAGTCGGACATTCGCCAATGCGCTGTTATAGGCAAGCTTGCGAAAGCTGCGAACCGGATCGAAAGCGGACATAAAGCCTCCTCCTCAAGCCTTGTCGAGATCACCATCCCGCCAGACAAGATGACGAGACATCAGCGGCAGGTTTTCGATTTCTTCGGCGATGAAGTAGGGTGGGATATCAAGCGCCACCAGCGCTTCCCGTGTCGCTCGCACCCATTTGAACTCCAGCTCATCATCGCCATCCTGGATCCGATGCACGATCTTCGCAGGATCGAAGGGAAAATCCGCCGGAATCTCCATCAGATAGTAGAGGCCGAGCTCATGCCAATCCATCTCTTCGTAATGGAAGAAATTCTCGACCGACCAGAGCAGACGCCTGACCGTAACCTCGACGCCAAGCTCCTCAACCATTTCCCGCCGCAACGTCTCCTCCGAGGTCTCGCCGATCTCCGCCCGACCGCCCGGAAAGGTCCAAAACGTCTCATGCACGGCGCGATGCACCAGGACATGGCCGTCGCGAAATCCAAGCCCCGCGATGCGCATCTGGAAGCGCTGGGAACCGGCATTCAATCTGATGAGCTTGCGTTTCGACATGATCCCTATCCCACGTCGATCACGACGATTTCAGGCGGCACGCCAAAGCGTACCGGCGCGATGGAGCAGCCAAGGCCGCCGGACACGATAATATGGCGCTCCTCCTCGACGATATGGCCATAAACATACCGGTCACCGTAACGCGAGGGCGAATAAGGCGACCAGCCGAAAATTCTTACCTGCCCGCCATGGGTGTGTCCTGACAAAGTGAGCGAGACACGCTGGGGAACAGCAGGAAAGATATCGGGCTCATGGGCCATAAGGATCACCGGCGCGTCGTCGCCGATCTGCGCCATCGTGCCGCCGAGATCGTCCAGACCCTTGGTAAGCGGCCTCTTCCAGCGCATGCTGCGACGCAAGGCCAACTGGTCCTCGACGCCGGCAAGCCAGAAGCCTTGTCCATTCTTCTCCAGGCGCGCCGCGCGATTGGAATAGACTTCAATACCGACAGCTTCCAATGCCCGATGGCTGAATGTCGGGCCATGACCGGTTCTTTGCGCAGTCGAATCATGCCACCAGTCGTGATTGCCGATGATAGCATGGACACCGAGCGGCGCCTTCAGCTTCGCAAGCTCTGCCGCCCAGACGCGATGATCGACACGGCTGGTAATGAGATCTGTTCCTGACGTGTAATCGCCGAGCAGCAAGATGATGTCGCCACCAAGCTCATTGGCGCGGGCACAGATCGATGCGATGCGCTCGGCATTCATCCACGGCTCGCACGCATGGAAATCGGCGAGTGCAACGATTCTGAGTTTCAATCCGGAGGTCCATCCCGGTGGGGTCAGCGCATAGCGGGTGACGTTGAGACGAACGACCGGCTCGTATCCGAGGGCATATCCCCCGAGTGCCATCAATCCGAATATGCTGCCGCCGAAAAGCTTCAGGAAGGCACGACGGCCGAGCATTCAATCTTCCTCCCGGAACAACCCGAACTGCGCGGCCTCCAGATCCTTGGGCGGCTGCATGCCGAGATGTTTCCAGGCAATCGCGGTCAAAACACGGCCGCGCGGCGTACGCTGAATAAAGCCCTGCTGGATCATATAGGGCTCGATAATATCCTCGATCGCATCCCGCGGCTCGGAAAGCCCGGCTGCAATAGTTTCGATACCGACAGGCCCGCCGCCAAAATTGACCGCGATCATATTGAGGTAGCGCTTGTCGAGCTGGTCGAAGCCGACATTGTCGACGAGAAGCCGTGTCAGCGCCTCATCGGCAATCTCGCGCGTCACCGCTTCGACCTTGGCGACTTCGGCGAAATCGCGCACGCGACGCAGCAAACGGCCGGCAATGCGCGGCGTGCCGCGAGCGCGTCTTGCAATCTCGCGCGCGCCCTCGTCGGTCATACCGAGGCCCATCAGCCTGGCACCGCGCCGAACGATCAGCTCCAGCTCCTCCACCGTATAGAAGCTCAACCGCACCGGAATGCCGAAACGGTCACGCAGCGGCGTTGTCAGCAGGCCGAGGCGGGTAGTCGCGGCGACCAGCGTGAACTTGGCGAGATCGATCTTCACAGAACGCGCCGCCGGCCCCTCGCCGATGATCAGATCGAGCTGGAAATCCTCCATGGCCGGATAGAGGATTTCCTCGACAGCCGGATTGAGACGATGGATTTCGTCGATGAAGAGCACGTCGCGCTCTTCGAGATTGGTCAGCAGCGCCGCCAGATCGCCCGCTTTGGCGATGACCGGGCCGGATGTCGAGCGGAAATTGACGCCGAGTTCCTTTGCCATGATCTGCGCCAGCGTCGTCTTGCCAAGGCCGGGCGGGCCGACGAACAGGACATGATCCAGCGCCTCACCGCGGCCCTTGGCCGCTTCGATGAAGACCTTCAGATTGGCGCGCGCTTCCGCCTGGCCGGTAAACTCGTCCAGCGATTGCGGCCTGAGCGTCGCATCGATGTCTTCGCCCCGCTTTTCCGGCGATATCAGACGTGCGGCTTCACTCATGTCAGAGGTTCCATTCCCGGTATGCGTTTCGCAGGTCCCGCGCCGAAGGCAGCATTCGTTCTGCCGCACTCAAAATAGTCTTCGACAACAAAGCACCACATGTCGATCTCCCGACTTTGCGACAATAGTCAGGATTGCGGAAGGTGCAAAGCCTCACCGCGACAGTTCCTTCAAGCCGAGGCGGATCAGCTTGGCGCTGTCGGCGCCCTCGCCGGCTGCCTTCATCGCCGCGGCGATGGCATTGGCAGCCTGATCACGGGAATAGCCGAGATTGGTGAGCGCCGAAACGGCGTCGGCAACAGGTACTGCGGCAACACCCTCCCCAAGCTCCTGCTTGAGCCCGATATTAGCGGCATCACCGGCAAAGGCGGGTGCCTTATTTTTCAGTTCCGTCACGATGCGCATGGCAACCTTCGGACCGACACCCGGCGCCCGCGAAACGGCGGCGCGATCCTGCAAGGCGATCGCATTGGCAAGCTCGGCCGGCGTCAGCGTCGACAGCAGCGCCAGCGCCACCTTCGCGCCGACGCCTTGAACCGTCTGCACGATGTTGAACCATTCGCGTTCCAGCGCCGTCATGAAGCCGAAAAGGCGGATCTGGTCTTCGCGCACATAGGTCTCGATGAAGAGAATGCAGGCCTCGCCGATGGAACCGAGCTTCGACAGCGTCCGGGCCGAGCAATAGGCGACGTAGCAGACACCGTGCACGTCCACGAGCACATAGTCCTCGCCGATCTCTTCGATTGTGCCTTTCAGCTTGCCGATCATGGATAATGTCCGTCAGGGATGGGTTTCTGGGGTGATGAGGTCGAGGGAGGGGAAGTAGGAGCGGTAGCCCTTGGGATCTCGCGTCAATATAGAGTAGCCCCGCACTGCAGCGTGTGCTCCGATCAGAAAGTCTGGAAGAATGTGCTCTTTCCCACCGCCAGCCTGGCGATAGACCCTAAAAGCCGCCGCTGCGGCGAATGCTGCTGGCCAGGGAAGGCTTTCACGGCGAAATTCACTTTGCGGCAGCAGCTCATCCACTTGATCCATGCTGCTATAACGCACCGAGAATTCCGCATAGATGATGGGATTGATAACCACCGGTCCTCGCTTGAAAGCGGAAAGAACCTGCCCACTGGACCAGCCGTGCCAGGCTGAACCAGATATCGCCAGGTCAACCAACACATTTGTGTCGACGATGGTGACCATGCCTACCGGTCACGCGTCATCGACATCAGCGCTTCGGCGTCGATATCCTGATCACCGGTGCCTTCCAGGCGCTTGAGGGTAGCCATGAACCGATCGAGCCGCTGCCGATCCTCGATCTCTCGCTTGCCGTTCTTGGGCGAGACAACCAGCTTTCCATCCTCGATGGAGAATATGACCTCGCTATTGAGCTCTATGCCAGCCAACTGACGCAAGTCGCGGGGGATGGTCACCTGTCCCTTGGATGTCACACGCATTCTTACTCTCCAATTACAGAGTAAGAATTATCATTACCATAAGAACAAGTCAAGAACAAACTATCCTGCCAACGCCGCCTGCCGCAGCCGGCTGGCACCGCGGTTGTGGGCATGACAGACAGCAATGGCGAGCGCATCCGCGGCGTCATTACCCTTGAACTCGACCTTGGGCATCAGGATCTTCAGCATCATGTGGATCTGCTGCTTTTCGCCATGGCCGACGCCAATGACGGCCTTCTTGACCGCATTTGGCGCATATTCCGACACCGGCAGGCCGGCGCGTGCCGGCACCAGCATGACGACGCCACGCGCCTGGCCGAGCTTCAGCGTCGCCACCGCATCCTTGTTGACGAAAGTCTGTTCGACGGCAGCCTCATCCGGCTTGTAGCTGTGAACGACATCAGCGAGCCCGTCATGAAGCTGGCAAAGGCGGGATGCGAGATCCATATCGCCATCCGAGGTCACGGTCCCCGACGCCACGAAGCGCAGGGAATTGCCAAGCGTATCGATGATACCCCAGCCGGTGCGGCGCAAGCCCGGATCGATGCCGATGATGCGAATCGTATTCTGCATGGGTCACCCTATCTTTCAGGCCTCACATGTGCCAGCAAAATGTGAACAAAACAAAAACAAGGCCTGGATTGGGTTGCCGGAGCCGCGCTGCAAACATCGTGACGAAATTGCGGCGTCAGGGTTTGGAATGAGGAACTCGCGCTCCTACATGTGTTAGCGACCCTCCCTTCCACCACGCAGGTTTCTTGCCATGGTCCCCTTTTCCATCCTCGATCTTTCGCCCGTTGCCGAAGGCAGCACCATCAGCCAGTCCTTCGAGAGTTCGAAGCGCATGGCGCAGAAGGCGGAAGAACTTGGTTACAACCGATTCTGGCTCGCCGAGCATCACGGCATGCCGGGTGTCGCCAGCGCCGCGACATCGGTCGTCATCGGCCATGTCGGCGCGGCAACCTCGCGCATCCGCATCGGTTCGGGCGGCGTCATGCTGCCGAACCATTCGCCGCTCGTCATTGCCGAACAGTTCGGCACGCTGGAAGCACTGTTTCCCGGCCGCGTCGATCTTGGCCTTGGGCGCGCACCGGGCACCGACATGCGCACCGCGCAAGCGCTGCGGCGGAATATCGAGGCCGGCGCGCAGAGCTTCCCGCAGGACATCGTCGAACTACAGCATCTCTTCAGCCCAGCCGACGACAACCAGATCATCCTCGCCGTTCCCGGCCATGGCGCCAACATCCCTATCTGGCTGCTCGGGTCCAGCCTCTACAGCGCCCATCTCGCCGCCATGCTCGGTCTCCCCTACGCCTTCGCCTCGCATTTTGCACCGGAAGCCCTGATGGACGCCATCGCCATCTATCGCGAGCGCTTCACGCCTTCGGCCACATTGGACAAGCCCTATGTCATGGTCGGCGCGATGGGTGCTGTGGCGGATACGGATGACGAGGCGCAATATCACTTCACCTCCGCACAGCAGCAATTCGTCAATCTCCGCCGCAACGTGCGTGGCCCCTTCCCGCGCCCACGCCGTGACATGGATGATTTCTGGACGCCGATGGAAAAACTGAATGTGGAAAATACGCTGCGCTATGCCGTCATCGGTTCGCCTGAGACGGCCGAAAAGAAGATTTCGCAGTTCATTAAGGACACCGAAGCCGATGAAGTGATCATTTCGATGCCGATCCATGACATCGAAGCACGGCTGAAATCCGTGGAACTCTTCGCAACGCTTCCGAGCTTCAAGAAGGTCTCCTGACTTTCGAAGGCGCGCAGTCTGTCCGGTAAGCCGATCCCCTGTACGCGGCTCACCGGATAATCGACGGGCTCAAGCCACGAGCCTCGTCTTCCAATGACGCCGGATGAGCATGTCGAGCGACAGCTTGCCGGCGCCGGCGACGATCAGAGCAAACATACCGCCCGCGATCGCCAGATCCTTTTCGAAATGCAGCAATTCGTTGTGGCTGGCGAAGTTCGTGTGAAAGAGCAGCGCCGTCAACAAGCAGAACAGGCCCAAACCGAATGCCGCCAGGCGGGTCATCAACCCGAACGCAATGGCAAAGCCGGCGCCAAGTTGCAGCACGATGGTGGCAATCGCGATGGGAGCCGTGACGCCAAGCTTGGCCATGGCCTCCAACGCAACGTCAAAATTGCTGGCAAGTTCGATACCCTCTTCCAGAAAGAGCAGCGATAAGAGGATGCGGCCGAACAGCAGCGCCATATCGGCGAAGTTGACCAGAATGGCATTCTCCTCTTCGAATTCCATGACCTTTCTCCTTCCCGTGATAAGTTCACCGAAGCTCCGATCATCCCCGGCAGCACCTCCAAGACATGGTCAAAGGGAAATGCCGCCGGAACGATGGAGATCGGGCCTCAGTTGCTGGCCTTGGCTGATATCGCCTTGGTCAGATCCTCAAGCTCCTCGCATCCACTAGGGCAAAGCTTGGTCAGCGTTGCCAGCTGCTCGCGGGCCTTGGGCATGTCGCCGGTCTCGACATAGAGCTCCCCGAGATATTCGTGCGCGCCCTTGTGATCAGGCTGCAACTCGAGAGCCTTGGTGTAGTAGGTGAGCGACGTCTTGAAATCGCCGGTCTTGCGCAGGGCGAAGCCCATCAGATTGTAGACATCAGCCTGCTGATGCTCCTCGGCGATATCGCGAAGCTCGGCGAGTGCGCCGGCATAGTCCTTCGCGTCGATCTTGGCACGCACGGAGGTCAGGTCCGGTGCATCGGTCGATTCCATATTATCGACGGCAAAGGCGACGCCTGCCGTTGCGGCAGGCAGGATGGCGACGACGCTCAAGGCGGCGATCCCGAAAATGGCATGTCTGAACATGGTAGTTGCTCCTCTTTCTGGCCGCTCAGGCCTGGATGGTGGGGATGAAGCCGTACGCATTGCCGTCCTTGACGAAGGTGCCGGAGCCAGGGAATGGGAAGTGCGAGCCGCAAATCCTGATCTTGTCGGCAATGACGCGATCGATCAGCCTGCGGCGGGTGGCGACGGCCATCGGGCCGTCCTGGTCGTAGGCGCCTTCCCATTCTGGATGAGGTGCAAGCAGCGCCGGCACATACATGATGTCGGCTGAGACCATCAGCTGTTCGCTGCCGCCGTCGATGAGGAAGACCGAATGGCCGGGCGTGTGACCGTAAGCGGCCAGCATATGCACGCCCGGCACTACTTCGGCATTGTCGTCGACCAGCTTCCAGTTCTTCCATGTCGGAAAGACGGAGGCGATGCGCCGGCCGGCCTCCTTGCGGCCCTCCGCCAGCTTGTCGACACGGCCGGGATCGGTCCACCAGTTGTATTCGGCCGCGTTGACGATCAGCTCGGCATTCGGGAAGACGGCCGCATTCGTTCCCTTTTCCATCAGGCCCCAGACGTGGTCGGGATGGAAATGCGAGATCATGATCGTATCGATCTTCTTGTAGTCGATGCCGGCGGCAGCCATGTTGGCCGGTAGATGCGTGGCATTGGTTTGCCACTGTCCGACACCGGAGCCGGCATCCATCATGATCTTGCGTCCACCGATATCGAGAACGACGACGGTCAGCGGAATGGGCATGAAGTCTGTGGTGAGACCGGCCTTGGAAAGCGCTTCCTTGGTGTCTTCGACGGAAGCATTCTTGATGAAGGCCGGATCGTGCGGCTTGCGCCAGATGCCGTCATAGATGGCTGTGACCTCGATCGAACCGACCTTGTATTTGTAGAAGCCGACCGTCGGCTCCAGCGGCGTGGCGGCAAAGGCTTGCGGGATGAATTCGAGCTTCGACGACAGCCCGAAGGCTGCCGCAGCTGCAGCCGTGCCGAGCACGGCGCGGCGGGTCATATCAAACATCGCAATATCTCCTCAGGGTTATGGCTTTTCGGGCCAGGCGGAGGTCGCAAGCGACTGCGGCCGTCCGCTGAGGAAGAAGATCGATGGTGATGAGCGCTTATTCCCCCTCGACCGAAGATTTCTTGCAAGCCATTGAAATTCATTCGATTATTTTAGCGGCGGGAGATTGGACGGATGGGATGACGGACATTCCGCATTCCCTCGCGTTGAATTTTTTCATCCGACCGGGAATAAAACCCGCGCGAGCGCGATCTAGCCTCTCAGGCAACATTGCAAGCGCCTTATCCGAAGCTTACAGTCGGTATCGGCGTTTTGCGGGGATCATGATGACAGACGCCCGACTTGTGAGTTCGATAACGCTCGGCGGCCAGCTCCACCCATGGACATGGCACTCGCCGCAAAACACCGCGATCAGCAGGTTTGCGCGATTTCTGGCTCGCCTGCGTCGTTTCATTGCCGAGGCGAAGCCCGGCAATCACGCCGTCCAGATGGCGGTCGCTCAATCCACTGCCGGCGCGGCGCCATTGAAACGTGTGATCGTCTCGCCTGACGAGAGCATGCGCCGCTTCCAACAAACGATCATCCCGCATCTCGACGCCGCCTATAATTTTGCGCGTTTCCTGAGCCGCGACGCCGATGCCGCGCAGGATATCGTGCAGGAGGCATATCTGCGCGCCTATCGCGGCTTTGGCGGCTTTCGCGATGGCGATGCCCGCGCCTGGACCTTCACCATCGTCCGCAACTGCTATCACGCCTGGCTGCAGGAGGGGCGGCGCAAGAGCCGCTATGAGCAGCCGATGACGGACGAACGGGATTCGGATGAGGGCTTGTCCTCTCCTGATCCTGCCTCCGAAGAGGACACGCCCGAGGCCGCCTTCATCCGCAAGTCGGAAACGCAGCGGGTGCGCGAGGTCATCAACCGGTTGCCTGATGCCATGCGCGAGGTTCTGGTTCTGCGCGAACTCGAAGATCTCTCCTACAAGGAAATCGCCGAGATCATCGACGCACCGATCGGCACCGTCATGTCGCGCCTTGCCCGCGCCCGCCGCGATTTCGGTGAAGTCTGGCATAGCCTCGAAGGACCGGAGGCGGCACGATGAGCGGCGGAGACCATAATGATCACGGCGAGTGGAACGAGCTGCTGCACGGCTTCATCGACGGCGAACTGGACGCGGCCAATACTGCCCGTTTCGAGGCGCATCTGGCGACCTGCCGGGACTGCGCCGGCGAGTTGGAGAATGCCATGATGGTCAAGCGTCTTTCCGCGCGCGAGGGTGTGAAATGGCAAGCGCCTGATACCGTCCATGCCCGCGTGCAGGCGGCACTCACGCTGGAGCAATCCATGATGAGGCGTGCAACCGGAGCCCCGAGCCAAACGGAGAGCCCATGGCAGCGCGTTTGGCGATTGGTTCGCGAATGGAGCTTCGTGCCCTCGCTTGCCGTTCTCGCCGTCAGCCTCATGCTGGTACTGAACCTTCCGCAGCAGAGCCAGACGATCGAAGATCAGCTTCTCGCAAGCCATGTGCGCTCGATGCTCGCAGATCACCTGACCGACGTGCTGACCTCGGACCAGCACACGGTCAAACCATGGTTCAACGGCAAAATCGATTTCTCCCCGCCCGTGGTCGATCTCGCCACACAGGGCTTCCCTCTCGTCGGCGGCAGGGTGGATTATCTCGACGGCCGGGTGGTGGCGGCACTGATCTATCGCCGGCATGGCCATGTCATCAATCTCTTCATCTGGCCCGGTGCTGCGGGAGCCAAAACCAATGCCGAGAAGGATGGTTATAATTTCGCCGAATGGCATGCAGATGGGCTGGTCTTCTGGGCGGTCTCCGATGTCGCCGCATCGGATCTCTCCACCTTCCGCGACGATTTTATCCGCGCGACAGCCCCATAACGCAGAAAGCCGGCCGCATCGCTGCAGCCGGCTTTTTTGAATAACTACAAAGGATCAGGCGGAGAGCTTGGCCAGAACTTCGTCCGAAACTTCGAAATTCGAATAGACGTTCTGGACGTCATCATCGTCTTCCAGGTTTTCGATGAGCTTCATCAGCGACTGGGCCTTTTCTTCGTCGACCGGCACGTTGTTCTGCGCGCGCCAGATCGCCTTGACGGTTTCGGCTTCGCCGAGTGTCGCTTCGAGCGCCTTGGCAACTTCGCCGAGGGATTCGAAGGCGCAGATGATCACATGGCCTTCTTCGTCGCTTTCGACGTCATCGGCACCGGCCTCGATCGCCGCTTCCATGACCTTGTCGGCATCGCCGGCGGAAGGCTTGTAGGTGATTTCGCCGACGTGATCGAAGGAGAAAGACACCGAACCGGTTTCGCCCAGCGCACCGCCGGCCTTGGTGAAGATCGAGCGGACGTTGGACGCCGTGCGGTTGCGGTTGTCAGTCAGCGCTTCGACGATGATCGCCGTGCCGCCCGGACCATAGCCCTCGTAACGGATCGCATCGTAATTCTCGGTGTCGGCACCGGAAGCCTTCTTGATGGCACGATCGATGTTGTCCTTCGGCATCGACTGCGCCTTGGCGTTCTGGATCGCCAGACGCAGGCTCGCGTTCATGGCCGGATCGGGCAGACCCGTCTTGGCAGCGACCGTGATTTCGCGCGCCAGCTTCGAGAACATTTTCGAGCGCACCGCGTCCTGACGGCCCTTGCGGTGCATGATGTTTTTAAACTGTGAATGGCCAGCCATGGCACCCCTGTTCACGTCTTTTGTTGGGAATGGCCGCCTTATAAGAGCGAAGCGGCCTTCATTCAAGTGAAAAGCCGGATAATGGGGATGGAGAGCGGTCGCGATCGAGAAGATCTCAAAAGTGATCGCGATGGTCAAAGCCCCTTGAGCACATAGATCAGCGGCTTGTGCGGCAAGCTCTTCACCGAGACCGTGACGCTCGGGGTCGGAGCATAGGCGACGTCGAAGTCGGGACCGAACAGGGCGAGAAACTGATCGACCGGTGGACCCCAGCGATGCATGGGCAGGATCAACGAGGAACGCAGCCTTTTCACCACGCGGCTCATGCTGTCGGCCCCCATGGTCAGGCCGCCATCGACCGGCACCATCACCACGTCGAGCCGGCCGATCTCCGCATATTGCTGGTCGGTGAGTTCGAAATGCAGATGCCCGAGATGGCCGATACAGAGACCAGCCACCTCGAAGATGAAGATCGAATTGCCATTGGCTTCGATGCCGCCGCCCCAGGAGCGAATGTCGGTGACGACATTGCGGATCAATGTATCGCCAACGGTCATGCGGATCTTTGCCGGCTCCCCCGGCGTGTCGCTCCAGCCGTGCAGCACATATTTGATCGCCGGGTCCGGCGTCAGCGTGTAGTGGCTCGGATGCGCCTTGTTCATCGTCACGACCTCAGGCGTATAAGGCGGCGGATAGGTGCCGCTATAATCCGTGGCGATAGAAACGCCGCCTGGCGTTTCGATGAAGAGCGTGGCATGGCCAAGGAAGGTGATCTTCACGTCGCCATTAACGGGATCATCGGCGAGCGTCGGACCGGGAGAAGAAAAGCTGGCGAAAGTTGCTCTCGGAAGAGATTGCGCGATCGCCTGGCATTGGCTGGGTTGCGGACGAGAAGGCTTTTGCTGGGCGTCAGCCGCGCTCCAGTAAAAAATCAGCGCCAGGAAAAACGCGGCAAAGACAGGAAATCGCTGTAACATGCCATCCCCTCAAGCCAGATAGTGACCGAAGGATGCGGCATGACCGGAAATGGGTCCAGCGGCAATCAGACAAGATTGCTCACAATCGCGTCATCATATGGTGATGATGAATTATAGAGCGTGATGCCGAAAAGTGTATGCGGTTTTCGGACGACATCACGCTCTACTTGTTTGATTCTAGAGCGGATTCAGATTTAGGTCGACCTGACCTAAAATCATCCGGCTCTAGTGCAGCGATCAGCGCCAGAAGTCCGGAATGGTCTCCGCAAGCCTTGGGCCAAGCCGGAGCGGTGCGATCTTTTCCGCCAGTCCAGTTGCGTCGGAGATCTCGACGCCGACGCCGCAGATGGTGGCAGGCCCCGAAGCCGCCTCGAAACGTCCCTTCGGCATCTTCGAGATGAAGCGGTTGAGCGGCTCTTCCTTCTCCATGCCGAGCGATGAATCGTAATCGCCGCACATGCCGGCATCCGACATATAGGCGGTGCCGCCGTTCAGGATCTGCGCGTCCGCAGTCGGCACATGCGTATGTGTGCCGACGACGAAGCTCGCACGGCCATCGACGAAGTGGCCGAAACACTGCTTTTCGCTCGTCGCCTCCGCATGGAAATCGAAGACGATGGCATCGGCCTGTTCCTTCAGCGGACAGGCATCGAGAATGGCCTCGGCCGACTTGAAGGGATCGTCCAACTCCGGATGCATGAAGACGCGACCCATGATGTTCGCGACAAGAACGCGAGCGCCGTTGCGCGCATAATAGAGGCCGGAGCCGCGGCCGGGCGTGCCGGCCGGATAGTTGGCGGGGCGCAGGAACTGGTCGTGGCGCTCGCAGAAAACGACAGCTTCCTTCTGGTCCCAGACATGGTTGCCGGTCGTCACGACATCGGCGCCGGCATTGATCGTTTCCAGGAAGATATCCTCGGTGATACCGAAGCCGCCGGCGGCGTTTTCGCCATTGACGATGACGAAATCGAGCTTCAGGTCGGATACGAGGCCCGGCAGGCGTTCCCACACCGCGGTCCGTCCCGTCTTGCCGACCATATCTCCCAGAAAAAGCAGCCGCATTCGCTATCCAATCACTTCCGAAACGAAATTGAGCCCGCTCTCGGTCAAAATCGCGTCAAGACGGACGTCATGCGGCTCAGCCGGCACTGATGGCACTTCTTGGCAATCGAATGCAATGCCGATCAGCCGCGGATTCAGGCCTTTTTGATGCAAACGCTCGATTGCGCGGTCGTAGTGACCCGCTCCGTAGCCGATACGATGACCGGTCCTGTCGAAAGCGGAAAGCGGCACCAGCATGACATCGGGGTCCAGCTCAGCCGCTTCAGGCCCCGGTCCAAAAGTTCCGAATCCGACCGGAACCAAGGGCGCGCCTGCAACAAGCTCGCGAAAGACGATGGTGTTGCGATCAAGAATGACAGGTACGCAAAGCCGCGCGCCGCGCTCCCGCAACCGCGCCATCAACGGCCTTATATCCACTTCGGAACGTATCGGCAGGAAACCGGAGATGATCTCCCCCGGCCCGACATCGATTGCCTGGCCACCATGCGTCGCCATCGCGAGGGCTTTTTCGATACGATCTTCCGCTGGAATAGCGTCTCGCGCCGCCAGGCGCTCGCTGCGATATTGGGCTTTCAGCTCTTTGAGGCTCATCGGATCTTCGCAAATATCTATGATATCACGAAAACATAATGAGCCGGCCGCCCGTTGCAAAGCGCGAAAGCGACATCCAGCCGTCGCAGAAGGAAGTCCGCTCTTTCAATCCTTGCGGATGATCGACAATTTTCCGTCGCCATCCACATGCACGCGGACATTTTCGTAATTTCGCAGCATCGTGTGATCGGTTTCGATCGGATGCGAATGCGTCGCCGTGATGACCACCACGTCGGCACCGGCCGCTTCGCCAGCCTTGACACCGGCCAAGACATCTTCAAACACCAGGCATTCCGAAGGGCTGAGGCCAAGGCGCTGGGCGCCGAGAATATAGCCCTGCGGATCAGGCTTGCCGACCTTCACGTCTTCGGCGGTGACCATGAAGCGCGGAACCGGGATCCCGGCCGCGTCCAGCCGCGCCAGCGCCAGCCGATAGGGCGACGAGGTAACGATTGCCCAGCGCTCCGGCGGCAGCGATGCAAGAAAATCGACGGCGCCTGGCAGCGCGATCACGCCCTCGACATCGGCAATCTCGGCTTCGGTGATCTTCAGCGCTTCTGCGACCGGATCGACACCAGGCAGGTTCAACTGGCCGATCGTATCGACACCGCGCTTGCCATGCATTGTCGGCATGAACTTCTCGACATCAAGACCCTGAGCGCGAGCCCAGTTGCCCCAGACGCGCTCGGCGGCAGCAATCGAATTGATGATCGTGCCGTCCATGTCGAACAGGAAGCCGGAAAAGGTCTTGGTGAAGGCAGAATTCGTTGCGGCGGACAAGGGCGGACCTTTCTGGATGAGACGGTGAGCACCTGCGGCAAACGCGGCGCTCATGATATGCCCTTCTCGACTAACGGCAGCCGTGGAAAGAAGCAAATAAATGCTGCACAGGACGCTCGAGAAAGTCGGCTGGAGACGGTGGGGAAAGATGAGAAAGGGCGCGCGGCAATGATACATGCCGCGCGCCGCTTGCAATTATTCGCCGAGGCGGCTCTTCAGTCCATTGATGATGTGGTTCGCCAGCGCCTCATAGTCGTCGTCGAAATGGTGACCGCCATCCATGGCGATGACTTCCGCGCCAGTGCCCTTCAGCAGCGGGCAGGCAACATCTTCGTCGTCATCCTTACCATAGACGCATTGCACCATTTTCGGATTGATCGACTTGAGGTCGTTGACGGGATTGCCGCCCTTACCCTCGCTCGAAGCACCAAGCCAGCCCATGACCGAGATCACGTAGTCGACCTTCTGCGACAGGGACAGCAGCGACATCTGTACGATCTTGTCTTTTTCAGACTGTGGCAGGCGATTGTAGCTCGCCGGCAGCACATCGGCGCCAAAGGAATAGCCGACCAGCACCACATGCTTGACCTTGAAGCGCTTGGTGTAGAAATCGATGATCCGGCCGAGGTCGTTCGCAGTCTGCTGCGGGTCCTTCTCGGTCCAGAAATAGTGGAGGGTATCGACGCCTACGACCGGAATGCCCTGGTCCTGCAGATAGCTGCCCACTTCCTTGTCGATGTCGCGCCAGCCGCCATCGCCCGAATAGACGATTGCAAGCGTATCTTCGGTCGGCGTCGTTTCCATGATGTCGACGGGCAGCCCAAGCGGCGACTTGGAGCTGTCGATCGTCTTCATCAGGTCGGCGAGCGATGCCTCAAGCGTCGCATAGGTGTCTGCATTGTCCGAATTCGTGGTTTGGACTTCGGGATGGTCCTTCTGGATCTCCTCGACGTGGTCGCGTCCGTCCTTCGGCGCATTGGCCGTGAACGTCACGAGGATCGGGTTCGGCAAGGCGCCTTCCTGCAGGCCGAAGGACACCATGTCGCCATCGGTTTTCTTCTCGGCCGGCGTGCAAAGCTCCTGCTTCAGCGCGATGCCCGCGGTCGGATCGACGGCCAGCGTACCGGCAACTGTCGCATCGGGGGTCTGCGCGGCAATCGTCAGCGCCATGGCACCACCGGCGCCGACACCGGCGATGATAGGCAGCTGGTAGGTGCTGTCGGCAAAGGACCGCTGCACCTGCTGGCTGAGCGACTCCAAATCCGAGACGATATAGATACAGCCGTCATTCTGGCTGACATCGTATTTGTTGAGCGAAGCCAGGAAGGACGGATAGTCGATACCGATCACAAGCGAACCGTTGGCGACCAGCTTGTCGGCAACCGCTTTTTCCTTGTCGCCCCAGCCGGCGAGATCGGAAATCAGTACGACTTCGTTCGAAACCTTGCCCTGCGGGCGCATGATGTGCGGAGCCGGGATCATGCCCAGATCGTATTTGGCATCGTCGGCTTCCGCGCGTGCCGGACCCGACACCAGCAGGCCCATCGACACCATGCATGCGAAAGCCAATGACATTGCGTATTTCAAGATCATTTCCTCACGACCCCCTTAAGTCCGCCCCCGATGAGGAATGTGGCATCCATCAACGCGATTATTGGACTTACACCTCCCGAAACAGCCAGGTAACGCGGCTGCCATTCGGGATGGAACTTGGATTTGAAGGCACGAAGCCCTTTGAAATTATAAAACCGCTCGCCATGTTCGAAGACAGTCCCCCCGACCCTATCCCAAACCGGCGCCGATTCCCGTCTCGACATGCCCGATAGCGGTGCCATGCCGAGGTTGAAACGCTGAAAGCCCTGGCCCTTGAGGTATTCGAGGATCTGCACGAACAGAAAATCCATCGAACCCTTCGGGGCATCGGGCGAAAAACGCATCAGGTCGACGGAGCCCTCCTCCTTGGTCTCCGTCATCAGGATATTCGCAAAAGCGACGATATTACCATCCTTTTTCAACACGCCGATCGGCTGCGAGCACACGTAGTCCGGATCGAACGCGCCAAGCGAGAAGCTCTTTTCCTTGGCATTGTGATCGGCAAGCCATGTGTCGGACACATGGGCAAGCTGATCCATGACTTCAGGTATATCTTGAGGTTCGATAACGGCAAATTCTAGTCCGTCGCGAACCGCGCGACTCGCCGTCTGTCTGAGGTTCGCCCATTTGCCGCCCTTGAGCTCGAAATTGGCAAGATTGACCACGGCCAATTCACCGAGCTTGTAGGCACGCAGGCCCGCATCGGCGCAATAGGACAGAAGTGCGGGCGAGATCTGGTAGAACACCGAGCGGCAACCTGCCGCGCGTGCGGCCTCCACGAAACGCCAGATCAGATCGGGCAACGCCTGACGTGGGCCGACCGGATCGAACAACGCGATCCACGAACGGCCCTGCTTGCCGTACATGATGAAGGCATCGCCCTTTTCCGAGAACATGATGTTCTTGTCGCCCATGCGCACCAGATTGGCATCGGCCACGCCTTGCTTACGGACGATTTCGACGGCACGCGTTACCGCATCGTCCGTAACGGGCTCCAGGCGCTTCGTCGCCGGGCGCAGAAGGCTGAAGATCGCGATCGCCGAGGACAGAATGGAAATACCAAGGGCTGCGCGAAGTCCGCGCGGCGCCTCGTCCGCGAATTCGAATTGCCACCAGAGCTGATTGCTGTATCCGACATCGCGATAGACAAAGAACAGCACCACGATCGCGCCGATGCAGATGACGGCAATGGCCGTCAGCCATCCGGCCGTCAGCGTCTGGTTGAGCAGCGAGGCCGGCCGCTTGAACAGGCGGCGGCTGACGACGAGGCTGAAGACAAAGAAGGCCAGCAATCCCGCTTCGACGATGGCGATGGCCTTCAGCAGCGACAGGAACAGAGCAAGCAGCGCCGAAAAGCTCGACACCCACCAGGCGCCGTCCAGGCGCTGGCTGAGACCGCGCGCGGCCACGATGATCGTCAGCCCGAGAAGACTCGAGAGGAAATGCGCGCTCTCGACCAGCGATAGCGGCAGATAGTCGGACAGCACGATCAGGTTCTGATCCGGCGTCGGCGTGACGCTCGAGAAGACTAGCATCATGCCGAGCAACAGCGCGAAGGCCGACAAGAGCTGCGGCATGACGCGCGCGCCGATGCGGCGCATGCTGGAAGCCACCGGATGATCGACGAAACGACGCAGCTCCGCCACCGAGATCGCGGCGATCGCGATAACGAGCGGGATGACGTTGTAAATGACGCGATAAAGAACCAGCGAGCTCAGAACGGCGTCCTCATTCACGGAACTGCCGAGCCAGGCGATGATGATCGTCTCGAACACACCGAAGCCGGCCGGAACGTGGCTGAGCACGCCGAGGCCGACAGCGATGGCATAGATGGCGAAGAAGCCGGGCCATCCGATAGAGGTTTCCGGCAGCAGCACATAGAGCACGGAGGCCGAGGCCGCGATATCGAATGCGGTGACTAGAAACTGCCGCGACCAAGTGCGCGAATCCGGCAGCCGAACTTCGACCGGCCCGATGCGCACCTCGCGGCCGTTGCGGCCGGCATAGATCACGAAGGCGAGCGCCGCGAGAATGGCGATGGCGATCAGCCGCAGCCACAAGCCATCGACGCTGATCAGCGGACCGATCTCGTCGGCGATGACCAGAAGCGCGATAGCACCGACGGCAGCCAGGCCAAGACCGAAGGCGAGCGTGACGAAAGCAATGACGCGGGTAATGTCGTCGGGCGACAGCCCGAGCCGGGTATAGGCACGGTAACGGATCGCACCGGCGCTGAGCGCGCCGAAACCAGCCGTGTTGCCGACCGCGTAGGCGCTGAAGGAGGTCAGCGCCACATGCGGAAACGGCAGCCGCTTGCCGATATACTCGAGCGCATTCTGGTCGTAGAAGATCAGGGAGGCGAAGCTCAGACCGGTAAACAGCAGCGCCAGCAGCACCGAGGAGATCTTCGTTGTCGTCAGGGCATGGACGACGTCGTCATAGCGCACCTCGGTCGTCAGGTCGTAGATCGCATAGGCGGCGATGCAGAAGACGGCCACAGTGAGGAGAGCGACGATCAGCGCCCGGTAGCGGTTCAACAGACCGACGATACCGCCACGTTCTTCCAATTCCTCATCGGCATTTTCCAGATCGATTGGGCTCGACATGCTCTACCTGTTTTTAATGATCTTCGCCGGTTCCGACTGTTCGGATATTCAGTAATATCGACGACGCGTCTTCGAATTGCCGTATACACTTCTTTCGACAAGCCCGTTGTGACGCGCGCTCCCATCCTTCTGAATTTAGGCAATTTTGGCGCAGGCCCCGTCCCTGCTGCAATGAATCTGTTATTATTTAAAGGATTTTGTCATTCACTCGGCTTTTGAGCTTATCCACACACAAAAGTGATCTTCCCATCCCGTCCTGAGCGCCCTCGCCGCCGCCGCTGCCCTTCTTCCGATTATCCAAAGCCTACTACAACGTGAGATGGATATCCATCGCATGCCATCAACCGTACTTCCGAGTGGCTGAATCCGGAAACAGATAGGCCCGGCACCAAAATCGGCACCGGGCCACTGACTGATAGCCGGGAAAGGGATCGGGACGGCGGTGACCGTCGATAAGGATTTGCCGGAATTCAGCGATCGGGCGCTTCCGCCGGTTCGCCGCGCATCTCGCTGAGGAAGAACCCTTCGCGCAGATTGATACCGTATTCGACGAAGGCCTTCATGCAGCAGAGCATCTGCGTCCAGCCCTCGCAGTTCAGATAGGTGCCGCGGCGGCCGGCCTCATCCTCCCGCCAACCCGATTCCTCGATGATGACAAGCGTGCCGCCATCGTCAAGCGCGTCGAAGGTCATCTCCACCTTGGTTCTGTAACGGACGCCGTCCTCGCCGGTGCCGCCTTCCCAGTGCAGGACGATGCGCTTGTTGGCCTCCACTTCATTGACCTCGACGGGGGCGTTCTTCCACCAGATGACGGTCGTTCCCGCCACCAGGGGCGCGCTGGCCCCGCCGACGGTAGTGAAATAGCTCGAAAGCTTCTTCGGGTTGACGACAGCATCGAAGACTTCATCCACCTTGCGGCCGATCCGTCCTGAAATCCGAACATTCAATGTCATGGCATCTCCTCCACTGTTTGTCTGTCGTTATCGCTCCATTGCGAATGACCCTATTATGTTATAAAAATATAACATGTCAAACGAATCGGATAGCGACCTCATTTTCAAGGCCCTTGCGCATCGTCGCCGGCGCGAAATCCTGGACATGCTCAAGGATGCGCCACGCACGACAGGCATGCTCTGTGAGGCTTTCACGGATATGGACCGCTGCACCGTGATGCAGCACCTGAAAGTGCTTGAGGATGCAGACCTCGTGATTGCCAGGAAAGAAGGACGCGAGCGCTGGAACCATCTGAACAGCTTGCCGATCAAGCAAATCCATGATCGCTGGATCAGCGCTTATGCCGGCCATGCCCTCTCCATTCTCCATCAGCTGAAGAACGATCTGGAAGGCTAAGAGAAATGGTTGGGTTCGGAGGAAGCTGGATTTAGGCTGCGCCGGCGCGGCCCAACAGTCGTTTCAGCTTGTCGCTCGTCCCGTCCTCTTCGAGCGGTGTATAAACCACCAGCTTCATGTCGGCACGGTCCATGACGGCAAGCGCAGTATATTCGAATGTCATCAAGCCGCCCTCCGGATGGCGCAGCCGCTTGTGACCTGTCAGCGGCCGCAACACATCCTGTCTCGGCCACCACGCACGAAATTCGGGGCTTGCCTGCGTCAAGGTGGCGATCAGCCGTTCGAAATCGGGATCGCCGGCATAACGGGCACTGTCGGCGCGAAACATCGCCAGCGAATTCGCCGCAACGATCTCCCAATCGACAAGAAGCTGCCGATGCGCAGGATCGGTGAACACCCGATGGACGCTGTTGCGCGCATCCCCCTGCAATAAGGCATAATCGCCGAAAAGCGCGACGGCGGCCGCATTCCAGGCGAGCACGTCCCAACGCCTGCCAAGAACATAGGCCGGTTGGCCGGTAAGGCTCGCAAGCATGCGAACCAGCGCGGCCGGTACCTCCTCAGGCCCGCGCGACGGAATATCAATAGACGGCCGATCGCTGAGGGTGAAGAGATGCCGCCGCTCGACCGGATCGAGCCGCAGCGCATCGGCCAGCGCCGATAGAACCTCTGCAGAAGGGCGGACGTCCCGGCCCTGTTCCAGCCATGTGTACCAGGTGGTGCCGACACCGGCCAGAAGCGCCACTTCTTCGCGCCTGAGTCCCGGCGTGCGCCGCCGGAACCCTTCCGGAAGTCCAACGCCGGCGGGCGTCAGCTTTTCCCGACGCGAGCGCAAAAAGGCGCCGAACTCGCGACGCCTGGCTTCGAGGATGGTCTGGCTCTGATTGATGGTCATGCCCTATCATAGCAGGATCAATACTAGGATAAAGTCAGAACTGTTTGCCGCGTCCGCAAGCTGCCACATATCATCATGCAGACAATGAGAAGGCGGTTGCTATGGATATGAGCGGCAAGACGGTCCTGATTACAGGCTCGACGGATGGTGTCGGGCGCCGAGTTGCGGAACGACTGGCAGCGGCAGGCGCGACGGTGATCGTTCACGGCCGCGACGGGACCCGCGCGGAAGAATTGGTCTCCCGCATCCAGGATAAGGGCGGCAAAGCGGCCTATTATCTCGCCGACCTTTCCTCGCTGGAAGAGGTTCGCATCCTCGCCGACGCCATCGAGCGCGACATCGATCGCCTCGATGTTCTGATCAACAATGCGGGCATCGGTACCAGCGGCGGCGGCGGCGGACGCCAGGTAAGCCAAGACGGATACGAGCTGCGCTTCGCGGTGAATTATCTCGCGGGCTTCCTGCTGACGCACCGGCTCCTGCCTCTGTTGAAGGCAAGTGCTCCCGCCCGCATCGTCAATGTATCCTCTGTTGGCCAGCAGGCGATCGACTTCTCCGATGTCATGCTGACGCGCGGCTATAGCGGAGTGCGCGCCTATTGCCAGAGCAAGCTGGCGCAGATCATGTTCACCTTCGATCTCGCCGAGGAGCTTGCCGGCTCCGGCATCACCGCCAACTGCCTGCACCCCGCGACCTATATGGACACGACCATGGTGCGCCAGGCAGGCGTTTCACCGATAAGCTCCGTCGAGCAAGGGGCGGATGCCATCCTCAATCTGGCCGCCGGCGGCGCCCTGGAGGGACACTCCGGCCTCTATTACGACGGACTGCGCCCATCCCGCGCCTCTGCTCAAGCCTATGACGCAACGGCGCGACAGCGCCTGCGAACACTCAGCCAAAGCCTTTCCGGCCTCGCCTGAACCACACACTCCCACCACTCTCTGTCCTCGAAAGGAGACACGCATGTCGTCTCAACACGTCGCTATTATCGGCGGCTCCTCCGGCATCGGTCTTGCGACCGCCGCCCATCTTCTCGAAAAAGGCTATCATGTCACCATCACGGGTCGCGATGCCGCCAAACTTCAGGCAGCCGGGCAAAGCCTCACCGGCGATATTGCCACCGTGACCATGGATGCTGCTGACTTTGCCGGCCTCGCCGAGGCCTTCCAGGCAATCGGACCGGTCGATCATCTCGTCCTGGCATTGGGTGGCGGCAATGGCGCCGGCCCTTTCGCCACGGTCGACCTCGCCGATCTCAGGAAAGGCTTCGAACAGAAGACCATGGCGCATTTCGCCTGTGTCCAGGCTTGCCTTCCGCATCTTTCGAAGCAAGGCAGCATCACCTTCGTCTCTGCCGTCTCGGCACAGGCGGCGATGCCCGGAACCGCAGGACTCGGAGCCATCAATGCCGCCATAGCCGCCCTCGCGCCGATCCTCGCGGTCGAGCTCAAGCCGATCCGGGTAAATTGTGTGTCGCCCGGCGTCGTCGATACTCCCTGGTGGGATTTCACCGCGGAGCAGAGGGAGCAGACCTTCGCCGGATTTGCAGCCCGCACGCCCGTTGGCCGTGTCGGCCGCCCTGAGGAGATCGCCGAAGCCATCGCCTTCCTGATCGGTAACGGCTTCACCAGCGGTCACACGCTGATCTGCGACGGTGGCATCCGTTTCGGCCAATAATCGCCCTGCGCCAATGCCGGTATCACCGGGCAATGGCGCCCTCAGTCGCTGCGAACGCCGGCCTGAAGCTGCGTAAGGATCTCGATCAGCCGAGGCGCCATCTCACGGATTTCGACCAGATGGATCGAGCTCAATGTCTGCAGAACCTCTTCGGACTTTTCCGCCAACTGCAGCGTCTGCCGGCGCTTGTCCGTTGGATCTGGATGGCGGGTGACATAGCCGCCGTCGATCAGGCGCCCCACAAGTTCCGTCGCCGTATGCGGTGCGATCAGCAGCTTTTCCGCGAGCATGCCGATCGTCATCGCCTCGGCCGTTCCATTGCCTTTGATCGCCAGCAGCGCCTGATGCTGTTGCGGCGGGAGGCCTGCCTCCTGCGCGGCCGACGTGCTAAAATCCATGAACTTGCGCAGGGTGTAGCGCAGCGTCGCCAGCGCCTCATAGTCAGCCTGCGAAAGAGCTTCATCCACACGTCGCACCATCAAATCGTCCTCATTGCCGCTGTTCGCGGTCCTAAAGCATGTCGCGCAAAATCTTCAGCGGTTTTGCGGCAACCGCATGCTCCGGATCAAGGACCAAAAGCGCCGAAAACGAATCTTGCAGATCGCAATGCGCTTGAGTTGATTTATATCGCATTACGATATATTTGCCATCTCGAAGCGGGGAGCGGCTGAAGGACAGCCCGCACGCTTGGAGCATTCCAGGAAAAGTGCGCAGCGGTTTTCCGTTCGGGATGCGTAAGAACAGGAAGATGGAGTGCTTTCGCTTTTCGAAGAAAAGCGGAAATGCTCTGGCGCAGAAGGCCTCCCATGCAGGACACGTCAATCCAACCAAGTCACAATCACGATTTCTCCGGCGGGGCCTCCCGCAAGGACAATGGCGATTTCACCACGGACAAGCGCGTCCTGGTTCTGATCGCCATGGCGCTCGTCGTCGGCACCGGCGGCGCCTTCGCCGCCTGGGTACTCATCAATCTCATCGCGCTCGTCAGCAACGCCGTCTGGCTGTTCAAGATCAGCACCGAGCCGCTCTCCTTCGCCACTGTGGCACGCTCGCCATGGATGGTTGCCGCTCCCATTCTTGGCGGCATCGTCATCGGCCTGATGGCACGCTTCGGCTCGGAAAAGATTCGCGGCCACGGCATTCCAGAAGCCATCGAGGCGATCCTGATCGGCGGCAGCCGCATGTCGCCGAAGGTGGCAGTGCTGAAGCCCCTGTCATCGGCGATCTCGATCGGTTCCGGCGGGCCGTTCGGCGCGGAAGGTCCGATCATCATGACCGGCGGCGCCATCGGCTCGCTCTTCGCGCAGCTCTTCCATCTGAGCGCCGCCGAGAGAAAGACCCTGCTTGTCGCCGGCGCCGCGGCGGGCATGACCGCGGTCTTCGGCACACCGATCGCGGCCGTCATGCTTGCCGTCGAACTGCTGCTCTTCGAATGGAAGCCGCGCAGCTTCATTCCGGTCGCGGTCGCGGCCTGCGTTTCGGTCGCCTGGCGGCCGCTGCTGATCGGCGGAGGCGCACTCTTCCCCGCGCATTTCGAGATGTCGCTCTCCTGGTGGGGCATTCTGCTCGCCGCCGGCCTCGGCATCGTCTCCGGCCTGCAATCCGGCCTGCTGACGACTTTGCTCTATAAGATCGAGGATGCCTTCGAGAAGCTGCCGATCCACTGGATGTGGTGGCCCGCACTCGGCGGCCTCGTCGTCGGGCTCGGTGGGCTGATCGAGCCACGCGCGCTGGGCGTCGGCTACGACATCATCGCCGATCTCCTGCATAGCCGCATCGCCGTCGGGGCCGTTCTGGCAATCCTACTGGTCAAGGCGGGCATCTGGCTCGTGGCGCTGTCCTCCGGCACCTCGGGCGGCGTCCTGGCGCCGCTGCTCATCCTCGGCGGCGCGCTCGGCTGGCTCGTCGGCCTTGCCCTGCCAGGCGATACCGGCTTCTGGGCGATGCTCGGCATGGCGGCGATGATGGGCGGCACGATGCGTGCTCCGCTGACGGGCACCTTCTTCGCCGTCGAGCTGACGGGTGACACGAATTCGCTGGTGCCGCTGCTTGCGGCAACGGTCGCGTCCTATGCCGTCACTGTCCTTCTGCTGAAGCGATCGATTCTGACGGAAAAGATCGCAAGGCGTGGCCAGCACATTACCCGCGAATACGGCATCGACCCGTTCGAGCTGACCCGTGCCCGCGACATCATGATCGCCGAGGTAGACACACTGCCAGCCTCCATGCGCCTGTCGGAAGCGCTGGCGCAGATGACGGATCGGCCGGATGCGCATCGCTTCTATCCCGTCGTCGGGGAGAATAGCCGCCTCGTCGGCATGATCTCGCGCGCTGATGCCTTGCGCTGGCAGAGCGAACCGGAACTCATGGATCAATCGCTCTATGACGTGATCTCGGATACGTCTCTTCCGGTTGCCCATGCCGAAGATACGGTGGGACGCGTCGCCGATATCATGATCCAGGCGGATACGGGACGTGTTCCGGTCGTGGAGCCACAGACCGGCCGCCTCGTCGGCCTCATCGCCCGCAAAGACCTGCTGCGGCTGCGCAGTGCGACCAATCGCGCCGAACTCGAGCGCGGCGCTTACCTGCGATCCAAAGGTTAAGGGGAGGAGGATTGGCGTCAACGCGGCGGAAGAACTGCGTGGCGCCTTCCTTGGCCATCTGCCAGAGAGTTGGCACCCAGCTAGGAAGATTTAAGAGCGATCCACAACGACCGATGGATGTTTACGATCCTGGGTGCCTACAAACGTAGGTGGGCACCGTGTGTCCAGGCCCACGGGCCTGGTCAGGGACAGCTCCCTTTGGATCGAGTATGGCCCCAGGGATTGTGGTTCCTGTCGGGAAGCGCAGACCGCCTGAACTATATAAAGAGCTTTGAAGCATTCTACCAGAGGGCTGCGACGGGCAGCCCCAGAAATAACTCAAGCCTGCTCGACGCCTGGACGCTCTAAAAGCTTCTCGGTGATGCCGTGAATGCGCGTCGTCACCTCGTCGATGACGCTCGCCAGCGTCTCCTCGGCCCTCGCATTGGCTGCCACTGTCGTATCACGGGTGCTGGTCAGGGTTTCCAGCTCGGCCTCCAGCGCAGACACGCGCCGGGTCAATTCGCTCACCTCATCCATGATCATGATCCCGGCCATGACAGTCAGCCTGAGATCGCCGATTTCGCCGAACTGGCTTTTCAAATGCAGGACATAACGATCGAAGCGATTGGCAAGATCCGTCAGATGGTCTTCCTGCCCCTCTTCGCAGGCCATCCGGTAGGCTTTGCCGTCGATCGTTACCGTTACTTGTGCCATTCGACTTTCCGATCACTGCCGCACTGCGACGGCTGCCTCCCGAGGGATCAGCGGTCCAGCACGGCTCTTATGGTTTCCATCGCCGTCACGAGCCGGCGCGACACTTCCCGATTGACCTCTTCCAGCCGGTTCGCGCGGAACTCGGCCTGGTCCAGTTCCTGGGCAAGGCGGGATCGATCGGCGTGAACCCTACGGACCTCGCCTTCTATATCGCTCTGCGCCCGTTCCCGCTCGAACCGTCCGTCAACCGCGCTCTCCAAAGTCGAAAGCGCCTGGCGCAATTGGGCGAGCGCCGCGTCCACCGTTTTGCCTGAAGGTGTCATACCCTTCGCATCTCCGCGCAAGGCCCGAATCAAAACATCCGGCCACTTGTCTGATTTCGCAACAATATTCAACTCGGCAACAGCACGTCAATAAAGGCTGTCATGTGGCAGCCCCCCTATTCTGTGGATGAATGCCGCCTTTGCCGCCTGCACAGGCCTTGTCGCATGATTGTCGTCTTTTGTAAAAGTGAACGGGCAAATGTCAAAAAATTGCCCCGAGAGGCCCGTATTGGGCCCTCGATTTATTGACTTGCTCGCCCTAACTGCTATGTCTCGACCGTCTGAGGCGACGTTGAAAATGGCGTTCGGAAGAGCGTCTCCCCTTCACCCGCCTTTCAACCGATGGCCCTCCCTCCCAAGCGTGTGGCCATCCCCCCGAACCCGGAACACTGCGGAAAAACCCCATGAACTCTCGCGAACAACACGACCGGATGGCGAATGCGATCCGTTTCCTTGCCATGGATGCTGTCGAGAAGGCCAATTCCGGTCACCCCGGTTTGCCGATGGGGATGGCTGATGTTGCCACCGTTCTCTTTAGCAAATATCTGCGCTTTGATCCGAAGAACCCGCTTTGGCCGGACCGCGACCGCTTCGTCCTGTCGGCTGGCCACGGCTCGATGCTGCTTTATTCGGTCCTCTATCTGACCGGCTATCCCGACATGACGGTCGAAGAGCTCACACGCTTCCGCCAGCTCGGCTCCAAGACCGCCGGCCATCCGGAATACGGTCACGCCACCGGCATCGAAACCACTACCGGCCCGCTCGGCCAGGGCATTGCCAATGCCGTCGGCATGGCGATCGCCGAGCGCAAGCTGCGCGAGGAGTTCGGCTCGGAACTTCAGGATCACTACACCTACGCCATGTGCGGCGACGGCTGCCTGATGGAAGGCATCAGCCATGAGGCGATCGCGCTGGCCGGCCACCTCAAGCTCAACAAGCTGATCCTGTTCTGGGACAACAACTCCATCACCATCGACGGCGCCGTCTCGTTGTCGGATTCGACCGACCAGATCATGCGCTTCAAGGCCGTTCACTGGAACACGATCGAAATCGACGGTCACGACCAGGCCGCCATCGCCGCGGCCATCGAAGCCGCACACAAGTCCGACCGCCCGACGCTGATCGCCTGCAAGACGATCATCGGCTTCGGCGCTCCGAACAAGCAGGGTACGCACAAGGTCCATGGCTCGCCGCTCGGCGCCGAGGAAATTGCCGCGACCCGCGTCGCGCTCAACTGGCCCTACGAGCCCTTCGTCATCCCGAACGACGTCCTCGGTGAATGGCGCGCTGCCGGCGAGCGCTCCATCGGCACCCGTGAAGCGTGGGAAGGCCGCCTTGCCGCAGCCGACGCTGCCAAGAAGGCCGAGTTCACCCGCCGCTTCGATCACAAGCTGCCGGCCGGATTCGACGCCGCCATCAGCGACTACAAGAAGAAGCTCGCGGAAACCAAGCCGACGGTCGCAACCCGCAAGGCATCGGAAGATGCGCTCGAAGTCATCAACGGCTTCATTCCGGAAACGCTCGGCGGCTCGGCCGACCTGACGCCGTCGAACAACACCAAGACCAGCCAGATGAAGTCGATCACCCCGACCGATTTCTCCGGCCGTTATATGCACTGGGGTATCCGCGAACACGGCATGGCTGCTGCCATGAACGGCATCGCGTTGCACGGCGGCCTGATCCCCTATAGCGGCGGCTTCCTGATCTTCTCGGATTATTGCCGCCCGCCGCTGCGCCTGGCCGCCCTGATGGGCATCCGCGCCATCCACGTCCTGACGCATGATTCCATCGGCGTCGGCGAAGACGGCCCGACCCACCAGCCGGTCGAGCAGGTCGCCAGCCTGCGCGCCATCCCGAACTTCCAGCTCTTCCGCCCGGCCGACGCAACGGAAACGGCCGAATGCTGGCAGATCGCCATCAAGACGACGAACCGCCCGTCCGGCCTTGCCCTGACGCGCCAGAACCTGCAGGCCGCCCGTACGGAATATAGCGAGAAGAACCTCTGCGAACTCGGCGCTTACACGCTGGCCGGCAATGCCGACGCCAAGGTCACGATCTTCGCTTCGGGCTCCGAAGTTGAACTCGCCGTTGCTGCCCGCGCGGTCCTGGAAGGCAAGGGCGTCTCCACGCGCGTCGTTTCCGTTCCCTGCACCGAACTCTTCTTCGAGCAGCCGGATGCTTACCGCAAGGAAGTCATCGGCAACTCGCCGGTCAAGGTTGCCGTCGAAGCCGGCGTTCGCGAAGGCTGGGATGCCTTCATCGGACCGGAAGGCGCATTTATCGGCATGAAGGGCTTCGGCGCTTCCGCTCCTTACAAGGACGTCTACAAGCACTTCGGCATCACGACGGAGGCCGTTGTCGCCGCCGCTGAGGCAAAGCTTTCCTGAGGGCGCTGACAAGCGCTCTCAAATCCAATAGATAAACACCCTGAGTGAACGGGAGTGACATTCAATGACTGTAAAAGTTGCTATCAACGGCTTTGGCCGTATCGGCCGTAACGTTCTGCGCGCAATCGTCGAATCCGGCCGCACCGATATCGAGATCGTTGCCATCAACGACCTTGGGCCGGTCGAGACCAACGCCCACCTGCTGCGTTACGATTCCATCCACGGCAAATTCCCCGCCGAAGTTAAGGTCGAAGGCGACACGATCATCGTTGGCGGCGGCAAGCCGATCAAGGTCACGGCGATCAAAGACCCGGCAACTCTGCCGCACCGTGATCTCGGCGTCGATATCGCCATGGAATGCACGGGCATCTTCACCGCCCGGGACAAGGCCGCCGCTCACCTGACGGCCGGCGCCAAGCGCGTCATCGTTTCGGCTCCTGCCGATGGTGCTGACCTGACCGTCGTTTTCGGCGTCAACCATGACCAGCTCACCAAAGAGCACCTGGTCATCTCCAACGCATCCTGCACCACGAACTGCCTGGTGCCGGTCGTGAAGGTTCTCGACGACGCCGTCGGCATCGACCACGGCTTCATGACGACCATCCACTCCTACACCGGCGACCAGCCGACGCTGGACACCATGCACAAGGACCTGTACCGCGCCCGCGCCGCAGCCCTGTCCATGATCCCGACGTCGACGGGTGCCGCAAAGGCTGTCGGTCTCGTTCTGCCGCACCTCAAGGGCAAGCTCGACGGCACGTCGATCCGCGTTCCCACGCCGAACGTCTCGGTCGTCGACTTCAAGTTCGTGGCCAAGAAGGCAACGTCGGTCGGCGAAATCAACGAAGCCATCAAGGCTGCATCGAACGGCAAGCTGAAGGGCATCCTCGGCTACACCGACGAGCCGCTGGTTTCCCGCGACTTCAACCATGACAGCCACTCGTCGATCTTCGCGACCGACCAGACCAAGGTCATGGAAGGCAACTTCGTGCGCGTCCTGTCCTGGTACGACAACGAATGGGGCTTCTCGAGCCGCATGTCCGACACGGCCGTCGCCTTCGCCAAGACGATCTGATCATGGCCTTCCGCCCGCTCCTTCCGACGACAGTCCGCTGGCGTCCCTTGGAAGGAGATGGGCTGGAGCACCTGACGGTCACCCCTCTCGATCATGCCGGCAGCGCGGCCATCCGCGCTGCCGGCATTATCATTGGTGCCCGCGGCGGCACGCCCTATGGTGTCTCTTATCGAATCGATTGCTCCGCCGGCTGGGCCGTTCTTTCCTTCTCGGTCGAAACCACCGACGGACGCCGTCTCGCGCTGCTGTCGGACGGCAAGGGACATTGGCGTACCGAGGAGGGCGAGTCCCTGCCGCAATTCGATGGCTGCGTCGATATCGATCTCTATGGCTCGCCCTTCACCAACAGCCTGCCGATCCGCCGACTGGAAATGATGCCGCAAGATGGAACCGCCAAGCTCTCCATGCTCTATATCCCGTTCGACACCTTCGAACCGGTGCGGGACGGCCAGCATTATACCTGCATCGTGCCGGAGAAGCTCTACCGCTATGCGGCCGAAGACCGTGATTTCACCGTCGATCTTCCGGTCGACGAGGATGGGCTGGTGGTCGACTATCCGATCTATTTCAGGCGTGTAGATGTTTGAGCTGCGGTATCGTTACCCTTGCTCATTCGGCAAGCAATGAGCTTGTGCTTGGATCCTCGGGTCAAGCCCGAGGATGACGTGTTTTCGGGGTGCACCGCGGACAAACGATAGTTTTTTGAGATGCATCTCCCAAGTTGCTATGTGTCTTTGGCCTATTCTCAAGCACCGTCATCCTCGGGCTTGACCCGAGGATCCACGCACAAGCCTTTTGGCCCAATCGCAATTGCCCTTCAAAACGCCTCAATCTTTGTTCTCCCTGCCCTGCTATGGTCCAGATTTACCAATAAATTTTGGACAGGACATCTCCCAGGGCATTCCAAGCCGCTTCGCCGTTCTGGCAAAAGCGCATCACACCATGCCGTCGCAACCGTCAGAGTGGGCTTCAGTCGAAAAGCTCTCCTCTGAATAAGGCCATATTTGCCAATATGACCGGCAAGACTGCATGATGGGATGACGAAGGGACTTCCGCATTCCGGGCTTTTGGCCCAGCGGCGCACGGAAAAGGGGAAGAAAAGGTGGAGGCATTTTACGTCATCGTGCTGATCAGCACGGTTCTCATACTCATTGCAGCCTTCTCCAGCCTTCTTGCTTTCCGCTTCGGCGCCCCCCTGCTGCTGCTCTTCCTGATGATCGGCCTTGCCGCCGGCACGGACGGGCTCGGCATTGAATTCTCCAACAATTATCTCGCCTATATTCTCGGCTCTCTGGCGCTAGCCATCATTCTCTTCGATTCCGGCTATGGCACGCCGATCCAGGCCTTCAAGCTTGCTGCGGCGCCCGCGCTGACCATCGCCTCCGTCGGCGTTATCGTAACGGCCGCATTGTTCGGCCTTGCCGCCACCTGGCTGCTTGGCTTCACCTGGCTTCAGGGGCTGCTGCTCGGCTCCATCGTCGCCTCAACGGACGCAGCCGCCGTCTTCTTCCTGCTGCGCATCGGCGGCATCAATATCCGTGACAAGGTACGCTCGACGCTGGAAGTCGAATCCGGCACCAACGATCCGATGGCAATCTTTCTAACACTCGCCTTGGTCGAGCTGCTCGCAAGCGGCGAAGGCTATGCCGGCATCAACCTCGCCATGCTCGCCACCTTCGTCCAGCAGATGGGGCTAGGCGTCATACTCGGCCTGCTCGGCGGCATGATGATCGTCCTCATCGTCGGCCGCTTGGAAACCGACCGCGGCCTGACCCCTATCTTCGTGCTGGCGCTGGCACTCCTCGTCTTCTCGTTTACCGGCGCCGTCGGCGGCAGCGGCTTCCTGGCCGTCTATGTCGCAGGCATCTATGCCGGCAATCGCAAGCTGCCCGCATCCGCCTCGATCAAGCGTTTCCAGGACGGCATGACCTGGCTGGCGCAGATCATCATGTTTCTCGTACTCGGTCTGCTCGCCACGCCATCGGAATTTCCGGCGATCGCCATCCCCGCCATCGCGCTGGCACTGTTCCTGATCTTCGTTGCTCGGCCGATCGCCGTCTGGCTCTGCGTGCTGCCCTTCGACTATACGCAGCGGGAAACCGGTTTCGTCGCCTGGGTCGGTCTGCGCGGCGCCGTCTCCATTCTTCTGGCGATCATGCCGATCCTCGGCGGCCTGCAGGCGGGGCAAACCTATTTCAACGTTGCCTTCATCGTCGTGCTGGTGTCGCTGCTCGTCCAGGGCTGGACCATCAAGCCGATGGCGCGCCGGCTTGGTCTCATCATTCCCCCGCGCATGGGGGCGATCGACAAGGTCGAGGTCGACCTGCCGGGCACGGTCAACCACGAACTCCTCTCCTATCGTGTCGTGAAGGACAGCCCGGTCCTGCGCGGCGAACGCATTCCGCGCTGGGCAACACCATCGCTCATCGTCCGCGACGGCAAGTCCATGCGCTATCAATATGCCGGCCGCCTGCGCGAAAACGATATCGTCTATCTTTTCGTCTCCCCCAATTATTCGCGCCTTCTCGACCGCATCTTCGCCAGCCGCGCGCCGGTCGATCCCGAGGATGCCGAATTCTTCGGTGCCTTCTCGATCTCGCCGCTGCGCCCCGCCGCCGATCTCGACGCTGCCTATGGACCGGGATTGCTGAGCGAACAGGAGAAAGGGCTCACCATAGCGGAGCTCATGCGCCATCGTCTCGGTGGCAAGGCCGACTATGCGGATCGCGTTCGTCTCGGCGAGATCATCCTTATCGTCAGGGATCTCGACGAGAACGATCATATCCAATCCGTCGGCATGTCGCTCGAGGCGGTGGAACCGCCCGTCATCATGCCGATCTTCATCAATCTCCATGATATTTTGAAGAGCGCCCGCGCCTATCTGCAGAAGCGCCGCGAGCGTGCGCATGAAGCTGTTTCAAGCGATTCGTCGACGGGCAAAAACGACGTCTGAACGCCTTGCGTCTGCGATCATCCGTAGTATGGTCGGCGCGCTTTTCGCCACCAACAATATTGGATCCTCCCATGGCAGCCTTCAAAACTCTCGACGATCTCACCGACATCTCCGGCAAGCGCGTACTGGTACGCGTCGACCTCAACGTGCCGGTCAAGGATGGCAAGGTCACCGATGCGACCCGCATCGAACGTGTCGCCCCGACGATTCTCGAATTGTCCGAAAAGGGTGCCAAGGTCATCCTGCTTGCCCATTTCGGCCGGCCGAAGGATGGCCCCTCCCCGGACCTCTCCCTCGGCCTCATCATACCGGCCGTCGAAGAAGTTCTGGATCACGCCGTTCTCTTCGCCTCCGACTGCATCGATGCTCCGGCTGCCGACGCCGTTGCCAAGATGAACAACGGCGACATCCTGCTGCTGGAAAACACCCGCTTCCACAAGGAAGAGGAAAAGAACGACGCGGCCTTCACCAGGGCACTTGCCGCCAATGGCGATATCTACGTCAACGATGCCTTCTCCGCTGCCCATCGCGCCCATTCCTCGACCGAGGGTCTCGCCCACCTGCTGCCGGCCTATGCGGGCCGCACGATGCAGGCAGAGCTTGAAGCCCTGGAAAAGGGCCTCGGCAATCCGGTCCGCCCGGTCGTCGCCATCGTCGGCGGCGCCAAGGTTTCCACCAAGATCGACCTTCTGACGAACCTGGTGAAGAAGGTCGATGCGCTCGTCATCGGCGGCGGCATGGCCAACACCTTCCTCGCCGCCCGAGGCACCAATGTCGGCAAATCGCTCTGCGAACATGACCTTGCAGACACAGCCAAGCAGATCATGATCGAGGCCGCCACAGCCGGCTGCGCGATCGTGCTGCCTGAGGACGGCGTCGTCGCTCGCGAATTCAAGGCCGGTGCCGACAACGAAATCGTCGCGATCGAAGCGATCCCCGCCGATGCCATGGTCCTCGATGTCGGTCCGAAGTCCGTCGAAGCCGTCAAGAACTGGATCGGCCGTGCCACGACGCTGGTCTGGAACGGCCCGCTCGGCGCCTTCGAAATCACGCCTTTCGATGCCGCAACCGTCGCAGTTGCCAAATATGCCGCCGAATGCACCAAGTCCGGCAAGTTGACCTCGGTCGCCGGCGGCGGCGACACGGTTTCGGCGCTCAACCATGCCGGCGTTGCCGACGACTTCACCTATGTCTCGACGGCGGGCGGCGCGTTCCTCGAATGGATGGAAGGCAAGGTTCTGCCGGGTGTCGCAGTTCTGCGGGCCAGCAAATAAACAAGCCTTATCACGGTGAACGATGCGGGCCGCGAAAGCTAAAGCTTTCGCGGCTTTTCCATGAGTGCTAGGATTACATGAAAGACTTTCAAACGGTTGAAATCATTTCAATCGTTTCAATTAGTTAGCCTCCCATTTCCCTCCTTCTACACTTCTGTTATCGCCGATCTATATTGTTCTTGTCGCCGAATGAAATCGCCTTGGAGAAACAAAATGAGCGAACGAATTGAAGACATTGCCGTAAAGATGGTTGCTGGTGGCAAGGGCCTCCTGGCGGCGGACGAATCCACCGCCACGATCAAGAAGCGCTTCGACGCCATCTCTCTCGTATCAACGGAAGAGAGCCGCCGCGACTATCGCGAAATGCTCTTCCGCTCCGACGACGCAATGAAGAAGTACATCTCCGGCGTCATCCTCTATGAGGAAACCCTCTTCCAGAAGGCCGCCGACGGCACCCCCTTCGTCGATATCATCAAGGCTGCCGACAGCATTCCCGGCATCAAGGTCGATGTCGGCGCCAAGCCGCTCGCCGCCTTCCCCGGCGAAACCGTTACCGAAGGCCTGGACGGCCTCGCGGATCGTCTGGCGAAATATTATGACGCCGGCGCCCGCTTCGCCAAGTGGCGTGGCGTGATCGCCGTTTCCGATACGCTGCCGACCTATGGCGCCATCAAGGCCAACGCCCACGCGCTTGCCCGTTATGCCGCCCTCTGCCAGCAGGCCAAGATCGTCCCGATCGTTGAACCGGAAGTGCTGATGGATGGCGAACCCGGCACGCAGAGCCTCGATCGCAGCGAGGAAGTCACCCGCTGGACGCTGCAGATCGTCTTCCAGGAACTCGCAGAAGCCCGCATCAAGCTCGAAGGCATGATCCTCAAGCCGAGCATGGTCATCGACGGCAAGAAGGTCCGCAAGGCCTCGGTCGAGCAGGTCGCCGAGCGCACCGTCAAGGTTTTGAAGGAAACCGTTCCGTCGGCCGTTCCCGGCATCGCCTTCCTCTCCGGCGGCCAGTCCACCGAAGAGGCGACGGCCCATCTCTCCGCCATCAACTCCGGTTATGAACTGCCCTGGAAAGTGACCTTCTCCTATGGTCGCGCCCTGCAGGACAGCGCGCTGAAGGCATGGGGCGGCAAGCCGGAAAACGTTGCCGCCGGCCAACGTGCTTTCACCCATCGCGCCGAGATGAACTATCTCGCCGCCAAGGGTAGCTGGACGAAGGATCGCGAACAGGCGGCCTGATGTCAGCTGGAGCAAGTCCAGGAAAAGGGTACTGCAATTTTCTCGGAATTGCTTGGAAACAAAGGGATAGAGTGGTTCGATGACGCTGTGAAAAGCTGAACCACTTGAGTATTCGAATGAACGAAAAGCCTCGGTCGCGATGCGACCGAGGCTTTTTTGCTTTCGGGGAATAGCCAGCTCGGCGTTCAGAACAGAGCAAGTCACATCTGTCACAATGACAAGAATAGGCTTGCCGTGATATCGGAAAACAATCCGTGTCAAATGGATGTTACGAAAACACGGCACTGGATTGTCCCATTTATAATAAAGGGGCCAAATAGAGGGGTTGCCATATGCTTGCCTGGCGCAGTTTTGTTGCTGTTCTTTCTGTATTCTTAGTTGCACAAATAGACACTTCTCGCGCCCAACAATTGCAGACGGCCGTTCCCATCTTTTCCGCGACAGGACCGGATGCAGAGGCTTACGGTGAGAAACTCGGCTATCCCGTCGGCCTGCCGCTGAGCGAACAACGGAACATGATCGGCAATTTCAGTCACGCCGATAAGCTTGCGCCAACGCATATGATCGCCGCCGCCGAGCATCCGCTACTCCTCTTACGCGCGCCGTCCGAGATTTCGGTCAAGTTCACGTTCGGCACGGAAACCGGCTCCTTGTCGAAATATCTCGCCACCAATCCCACCACTGGCCTGCTGATTGCCCACAACGACACGATCCTGTTCGAACATTACCAATATGGCCGCACCGACCGCGACCGGCTTGTCTCGCAATCCATGGCGAAAACCTTGACCGCCATGATGATCGGAATTGCGATTTCCGAGGGCGCCATCCATTCGATCGACGATACGGTTGAGACCTATGTGCCGGAACTGAAAGGCACAGAGATGGGCGTTACGCCGATCCGCGCATTGCTGCATATGGCTTCCGGCATTGCCTTCACCGAAAACTTCGGCAACCCCGACGACAACGTTCATCTCAGCAATTCATTGCTCGGCCCGGAAAAACTCGACCCCATTACGGCCGTATCGCGGTTCAACAAGCGGGTCGCTCCTCCCGATACGGTGTGGCACTATAGCAATCTTGACACCGAAGGGCTGAGCTTGGTCCTGACCCACGCCACCCATATGAGCATGGCGGATTATCTCCAGACCCGCATCTGGCAGCCGATGGGTGCGGAAGCCAGCGCGAACTGGCAGGTCGACAGCACCGGCCAAGAGGTCGGCTACTGCTGCTTCAGCGCGACACTTCGCGATTATGCCCGCTTTGGCCTGCTGCTCGCGCATGACGGCGCCTTGAACGGCCGGCAGATCATACCCCGCCAATGGCTGTTGGATGCCACGGAGCCGGTCAAGCAAGGTTCGTTCCTGGCGGTCAATCACGAAACGAACCCCTGGGGCTACGGCTATCAGACCTGGCTGATGCCCGGTCCGCGCCGAACGTTTTTCCTGGACGGCAAAGCCGGCCAGCGCATCCTGGTCGACCCGACGACACATCTGGTTCTCGTACACACTGCGGTCCGTGCGAAGCCCGGCGATGTCGGCAGTGCCGAGCTCGTCGAGCTCTGGTCCAGCGTGCTCAAACAGTTCCAGAGCAATTGAAGCGATCTTCACGCGTGCTGCAGAAAACCCGTTCTCCCGTTGAGGAGAAGGGGTTGGAATAAGAGGCTGCCTTCGCCAGAACCGTTAGCCAACTTGTCACGGACACAAGTTCCAGCTTTCAAGCTTGCCCGAGCAGCGGCTAAATCCTGGCAGTTCCACCAAAGCTGCCGGGAGCCGTCATGAACACCGTTGCCTACGTCACCGTCGACGTCTTCACATCCGAACGCTTCGTCGGCAATCCCCTGGCCGTCATTCCCGATGCCCGCGGTCTCGACAGCGGCGCCATGCAGAAGATCGCAGCCGAATTCTGCTATTCGGAAACGACCTTCGTGCTGCCGGCGGAAAACCCGGAGCATACGGCCCACGTCCGCATCTTCACGCCCACGGCCGAAATCCCTTTTGCCGGCCATCCCAATGTCGGCACCGCCTTCGTCCTCGGCCAGCAGCAAGCGATCTTCGGAAAATCCATAAGCGACAGGCTGATCTTCGAAGAGGATGCCGGGCTTGTCGAGGTAACGTTGTTGCGCAACGGTGGCGGCGTCTCCGGCGCAAGCATCCGCGCACCGGGCAGGCTTACGATCGGCGAAACCATTGCCGACGAACTGATTGCCGCTTGCGTGCAGATCGATCCGCAATCGATCCGCCACACAACCCATGCGCCGACTTTCGCGTCCGTCGGCCTGCCTTTCGCCTTCGCAGAGCTGGATAGCCTCGAAACGCTCGCCAAGGCATGGCCGAACGCCGCCGTTTTTGCTGAAGCGGCCGCACGCCACAAGGAAGACAAGACCGGCTTTTCGCTCTTTCTCTATGTGCGCTCGGCGGAAAATCCGTGGACTATTCGCGCCCGCATGTTTGCCCCGCTCGACAACGTTACGGAAGACCCGGCGACCGGCAGCGCCTCTGCCGCGATCGGCGCCTATCTGACTTCCCTGCTGCCGGCACAGGATGCGGAGATAAAAATCACCATCGAACAGGGCGTGGAGATGGGAAGACGCAGCCTTATCGGCGTTGATGTCAGGAAATCTGCCGGCACGGTAAACGAAGTCTTGCTGTCGGGCAGCTGCGTCTCCCTCATGCGCGGAGAGATCCAACTTTAGGCAGCCGCGCGTGGCGGCGCTGAAGCCCTGAATTTAGCCTAAAATGCGCTAAAACACCTCGTTGATAACGAGCGCCACCGTCCAGACGGCAAAGGCGAAGATAGCGATCTTCCAGAAATCGGCCCTGTGCCTCAAGCCCGGTAGCCCCAAAGGCTTGATGATGTGCACCGCCATGGCGAGCAGAAGCAGCATCGCTATGGCTTTTGTCACGCTATTTTTCCCCGTTTATGCAAGAGTGAGTGCAGCCGCGACCAAAAACCGCTGCACGCCTTTCGCGATCATGCTCTAATCGTCATAGGACGGACATTTTTCCGCGCCAACAGACTGTTTCTACAGGCCGATAGCGGCAATCCGGGACACAATCAATAGCGAATGCAGGCAGGGCACGATCCTGTCTTTCGGCTCCTTAAATGGAGCGGCATGAAGGTGGGGAGCATGAAAAGAAACATATTGCCGGTACTCGCTCTGCTGTTCGGCACGCTGTTCCTGTTTACGGGCAATGGCCTGCACAGCCTGCTGCTGCCTGTGCGCGGCACGGCCGAAGGCTATGCGACGACGACGCTCGGCCTGCTCGGCACCACCTGGGCGACGGGTTTCGTCCTCGGCTGCCTGACGGCGCCGAAACTGGTCCGGCGCATAGGCCATGTGCGTGCCTTTTCGGGCTTCATCTCCGTCATCGCCATTATCGCGCTTTTGACCGGCATTATCGTCGACCCCATCTGGTGGGTGGCGTTGCGTGCCGTGACCGGCTTCTGCACGGCCGGCACTTCGATGATCATCGAAAGCTGGCTCAACGAACGCGCCACCAATGAAAGCCGTGGTGCGATCTTCTCGCTCTATATCGGCATCACCCTCATCGGCGCCGTCGCCGGCCAGATGATGGTGCCCTTCGCCGATGTCCATACGCCCATCCTCTTCATGGTGTGCGGCATCTGCTATTGTATCGCCATGCTGCCGACCACGCTGTCGACCGCCGCCTCGCCGCAGCCGCTGAAGGCCGTCAGCCTCGACCTGAGGGCGCTCTACCGCAACTCGCCCGTCGCCTCGATCGGCATCCTGCTCGTCGGCATCGCCAATGGCGCATACGGCACGCTCGGCGCCGTCTTCGGCGCCAAGGCCGGCCTTTCAGAAGGCGATATCGCGCTGATGATGAGCTCGACCATCTTTGCCGGCGCCGTGATGCAGCTGCCGGCCGGCCGCCTGTCCGATCGCATCGACCGCCGCTACGTGCTTGCGGGCATGGCTGCAATCGCAGCCCTCGACGGCCTGCTGCTCTTCCTGTTGAAGCCGGGCAGCCCGGCTTTCCTCATCAGCATGGTCGTCATCTATGGCGCCGTCGCCAACACCCTCTATCCGATTGCCGTCGCCCATGCCAACGACTTCGCCGCGCCGGAGGATTTCGTCAAAGTGTCGGGCGGCCTGCTACTGCTCTATGGCATCGGCACGATCATCGGCCCGACTCTGAGCGGCCCGGTCATGTCCTCCATCGGCCCCTACTCGCTGTTCTTCGTCACCGCCATCGCCCATGTGCTGATTACCTCCTATTCGATCTTCCGCAGCCGCATGCGTGCCGCAAAGCCGGCGGGCGATCGTGACGCCTACACGACCATGCCGTCGGCCAACGCGCAGATGATCACGCCGGAGAGCATGGCGCTCGCACGCAGCGAGACTTCAAAAAAGGACGATATAACTGTAAATTACGGCACCTGATCCCCTGACAAGGGAAAGGAGGAGCCGAAATGAGCCTATTCGATGATGATCGTCCCAAGCAGCCGTCCGCCCACGAGATCGGTAGTGACCTGTCGTTACTGTCGGTGGACGAGCTGAAAAGTCGCGTCGCATTGCTTCAGGGCGAGATAGCCCGGCTGGAAGAGGAAATCGCCACCAAGACCTCCGGCCGAAAGGCGGCGGATAGTCTTTTCCGCTTCTGACGCACCGTTCCAAGGTGGCTTGCCATAGCACGAAATCCGTGCGGGGGAGTCCAGGATCAAGGCATGGTCAACTCAATATTAAGCTTTACGACATATTACTATGACCATCCAGATTCGCTCTGGACTCAGACAGTTCCTCCACTTGGCGAATTGGTCTGATTTTTCTCCCTGTTTTACCTTGAGAGCCGCTTTTGCGGCTCTTCTTTTTTGTCCTGTATCGCGGACCTCGCCGAAACTGTGGAGATTAACCCTTTCTTAAGAATCGCCTTGCGAATTTCAGTTAAAACAACCATCTTAAAGTCATAAAAGCGGATGCCGAAAGCTCTTAGGGACTTGACCGGCTTTTCCTGAACAAAAGTGTTGCGTGAAGCAGGGATTTATTCGATGTCGGAACTTGGGTTGAACACGATCAGCTTTGCTGGCCACGCCGCATCGTCGGCGCAGTTCAGGGCGCTTTATTCTGAAGGCATGTCGCTGGTCGAAGAAACCGCCGGTTATCTCGACGGCCAGGGCCGCGCCGCTTCGAAGGTTCTGCCGCGCATGGCTTCCGTGCTTTATGCCGCCGAATCCATGCGGCTGACCACCCGTCTGATGCAGATGGCCTCCTGGCTGCTGCTGCAGCGCGCCGTCAACAATGGCGAAATGTCGCGCGATCAGGTATTGGCCGAAAAGAACAAGGTTCGCCTCGACGGCTTCAACGTCGACCGCAACGCGCCGGGCTGGAATGACCTGCCGGAATCCTTCCGTGATCTCGTGGAGCGTTCGCTGCGCCTGCAGAACCGCGTTGCCATTCTCGATCGCGAAATCTACCGCCCGACGGAAGCTGCTATCGTTCCGGACAACCAGAACAGCGTCAAGGCACAGCTAACCCTGCTGCAGACCGCATTTGGCGGCAACTGAGCTTCAGACAATCCGCAATGATTTCAAACCGGCCGCGCCTGACGTGGCCGGTTTTGTTTTGAGCAATCATCCAGCGCTCCGAAAAGCCGTGCGCAGAGTTAGGCCTGAAGTTGAAGCCGGGCCTAACTTGACGGATTCCGTGAAACCTCTGTAAAAAAGAGTGCGTGCTTCTATCAAGGGAGGAGCAGGCCAATATCGAATGTGCGTGGAGGACCCAATGCGCCGACTCACTTCTCACGAAAATCAAATCCGAAATTCTGAGAAGATGATGAACCATGCGCACATTGAATCTGGGCATCCTCGCCCATGTAGACGCGGGCAAGACTAGCCTTACGGAACGGCTCCTTTTTGACACCGGCATAATCGACAAACTCGGCAGCGTCGACGCCGGCAGCACGCAGACCGATAGTCTCGAACTCGAAAGACAACGCGGCATCACCATCGCTGCGGCGGTGGTTTCCTTTACCATCGGTGATGTGATGGTGAACCTCATCGACACGCCGGGCCATCCCGACTTCATTGCCGAGATCGAACGGGTGCTGCAGCTGCTCGATGCGGCCGTGGTCGTCGTGTCGGCAGTCGAGGGCGTGCAGCCACAGACGCGCGTGCTCGTCAAAGCATTGCGACGCCTCGGGATACCCTTCATATTCTTCGTCAACAAGGTCGACCGCCTCGGCGCACGCTATGATGAGGTGCTTGAGGATATGGCGACCCAGCTGGCGGTCCGCCCCATTGCAATGTCGATCGTCCATGCTGCCGGCAGCAGGCTCGCCACCGTGGAAGCTGCCGATCTCGGCGGCGATCCGCATTTCTCGCGCCTGTGTGAAGCACTTTCAATCAACGACGAGGCTTTGCTGGAAGATTATGTTCTGGCTCCCGAGCGCCTGACACGACAGAGGCTGGAACAAGCCTTGGCCGATCAGGTAGCGAAGTCCTCTATCCATCCGGCATTTGCCGGTGCGGCGACGCGGGGTCTCGGGATCTCTGCCTTGATCTCGGCAATCGAAACCCTGCTGCCGAGCCGGCAGCCGAACCATGACGACCCGGTTTCCGGGACGATCTTCAAGATTGAACGCGGGTGGGGCGGCGAGAAGCTCGCCTACCTCTATCTGGCATCGGGCACGATCAACCTTCGAGATGACATCGAAACTCCTCGCGGCTCGGCGAAGATCGGCAGTCTTCAGCTTTTCCGCGATGGCAAAGCGGACAAGGTTTCGCAGGTTCACGCGGGGCAGATCGCCAAGGTCGGCGGGCTCGCAAATGCCCGTATCGGAGATTGGATCGGCATCGAAGGGCCGCCCGGCACGCTTCGCCACTTCGCGCCGCCGACCTTGGAAACCCGCATTCGCGCCCTGCGCCCGTCTGAAAACGCAGCACTCTGGCTGGCTCTGGGGCAACTTGCAGAGCAGGATCCGCTCATCAACCTGCGCGCCAATGAGGAAACAGGCGACATATATGTCTCGCTCTATGGCGAAGTGCAGAAGGAGGTCATCCAGGCAACCCTCTCGACCGAATTCGGTCTGGATATAACTTTTGAGGAAAGCACCGTCATCTATGTCGAAAGGCTAGCTGGAACGGGAAGCGCGGTCGAGCACATATTCAAGGAGCCCAATCCGTTTCTCGCAACCATCGGCTTGCGCGTCGAGCCACGGCCGGAAGGCAGCGGAAACAGCTTTGCCCTCGAGGTGGATGTCGGCCAGATGCCGGCAAGCTTCTATCGGGCGGTCGAGGAAGCTACGTTCGAAACGCTCAAGGAAGGTCTTTTCGGCTGGCAGATCATCGACTGCCACGTCGCCATGACGGCGGCACGGCAAAGTTCGCCGGCGAGCACGGCGGTCGATTTCCGCAAGCTGACGCCGCTGGTGCTCGCATCCGCGCTTTCCTCCGCACAGACGATCCTCTGCGAGCCCATCGAGCATTTTCACGTCGAGATACCGGCAACGGCGTTGGCTGGCGTGCACAGCCTGCTCACGAAATCCGGCGCATCGATGAGAAGATCGCTGATCGACGATGGTATCGCACGACTGGAGGGCACGGTGGCATCATCGATGATCCACACGATCCAAAGGCAATTGCCGGGATTGTCGGGCGGAGCCGGCGTCCTGGAGCACGCCTTCGATCACCATATGCCCTTATCGGGTCCGCACCGTGTACGGGAGCGCGCAGCGGCAAATCCGTTCGATCGCGCGGATTACCTGCGACGTGTGCGATGAGGGTGCGCGGCTCTGTATCAACGCAAAAAAGCCCGGCCAAGCCGGGCTCTTTTCAAGCGGCAAATCGCAATGCGATTAGATGCCGAGACCGCCGAAGCGCTTGTTGAACTTCGAAACGCGGCCGGCACGGTCCATCATCTGCTGGTTGCCGCCGGTCCAAGCTGGATGGGACTTGGAGTCGATTTCGAGGTTCATGACAGCGCCTTCAGAACCCCAGGTCGAGCGGGTTTCATATTCGGTGCCGTCGGTCATGACCACCTTGATGGTGTGGTAGTCGGGATGGATGTTGGCCTTCATAACAATCTTCCTGTCATGCCAGGGTCCATTTGTCGCAAGGCATTGCGGCAACCGAACCGATTGAATAAATGAAGCCGCAGTCCGTTAAAGGCCACGGCTTCCAATTAAGATGGCGTGCCTATACATGAAGGCAGCGGCGATAACAAGGGGCGAAAACGTCGAGTCCCTTGCTGATATGGGGATTGGAGACGACTTGTCAGAGACTGGCCAGGCTGAGGAAAAGAAAAACCGTTCGATCCGTCCTCTCGGACGACTGGCGCCATACCTCAGGCGATATCGGGGCATGGTGGCAGGCGCAATCATATCGCTCGTCATCGCCGCCGTTACCTCGCTCGCCTTGCCGGTCGCCGTCCGCCGCATGATCGATCACGGCTTCGATCAGGCCGACCGCGGTCTGATCGACAGCTACTTCGTAGCGATCATGATCATGGCCCTGTTGCTCGCGGCTGCAAGCGCGCTGCGCTATTACTTCGTCATATCCATCGGCGAGCGCATCGTCTCCGATATGCGCCGCGAGGTCTTCGACCACGTGACGCGGCTGTCGCCCTCCTTCTTCGATGTCAATCAATCCGGCGAGATCGTCTCGCGGCTGACGGCGGATACGACGCAGATCAAGTCTGCGGTCGGTGCAACAGCTTCCGTCGCGCTGCGCAACCTGATCCTCTGTCTCGGGGCCGTCATCATGATGATCGTCACCAGTCCGAAGCTCTCGAGCATCGTGCTGATCGCGATCCCGATCATTGTCCTGCCGCTTGTCAGTTTCGGCCGTTCCGTGCGCAAGCGCTCGCGTGCCGCGCAGGAGACACTGGCGCAGGCATCCGCCTATGCCAACGAGACCATCGCGGCCAACCGCACCATTCAGGCCTATAATGGCGAGGATGCCGCGGCGCGGCGCTATGGCAGCGCCGTCGAGGATGCCTATCAGGCGGCGCGCGCGGCGATCAGATCCCGCTCGCTGCTGACGGGCTTCGCCATTGCCATGGTCTTCGGCAGCATCGTCGCTGTTCTCTGGGTCGGGGCGCAGAATGTGCTTGCCGGCACCATGTCTGCCGGCACGCTTGGCCAGTTTCTCCTCTATTCCGTCATCGCTGGCTCTTCGCTGGGCTCACTATCGGAAGTCTGGGGCGAGCTCTCTCAGGCCGCAGGTGCTGCCGATCGCCTGGGCGAGTTGCTTGCCGAAGTGTCTCCCATTGCCGCCCCCGCCAATCCCCTGCCCTTGCCGCAACCGCCGCAGGGTCGCGTGGAATTTTCCGACGTCCACTTCTCCTACCCGTCACGACCGAACAGATCGGCGCTGCATGGGCTCTCCTTCTCCGTGAAGCCGGGGGAGACGGTCGCGATCGTCGGCGCGTCGGGCGCCGGCAAGAGCACCATCTTTTCGCTGCTGCTGCGCTTTTACGATCCGCAGAAGGGCCACGTCGCCCTGGATGGTGTCGATGCGCGCGATGTGCTGCCGGATGCCCTGCGTGAGCGCATCGCAATTGTCCCTCAGGACACCACCATCTTCGCAGCCTCCATTCATGACAACGTCGCCTTCGGCCGCCCTGGCGCCTCGCGCGACGAGGTGCGCGCCGCCGCGATCGCCGCGCAGGCGGACGAGTTCATTTCACGCCTTGAACAAGGCTATGATACGCAGGTCGGCGAGCGCGGTGTCACTCTTTCAGGCGGCCAGCGCCAGCGCGTCGCCATTGCCCGCGCCATCCTGAAGAATGCGCCGATCCTGCTGCTCGATGAAGCAACCTCCGCTCTCGATGCCGAAAGCGAGACGCTCGTTCAGAAGGCGCTGGAGGGCTTGATGGAGGCGCGCACGACCCTCGTCATCGCTCACCGCCTGGCGACCGTCCTCAAGGCCGACCGCATTCTGGTGCTGGATCAGGGCCGTATCGTCGAGGAAGGCACGCACCAGAGCCTGATTCGCCACGGCGGGATCTATGCGAAGCTCGCCCGCCTGCAATTCGATGCCGGCATCGAGGAGCATATGCTCATTGCGAAATAGCGATAATCGGGCAAGTCGTGCCAAATACAACCTTGTAGAAATAGTTTCAAAGTTGAGCTAGATTTTCGGCGTTATCCCGCGCTGACGCGATTCTAGGAGACGAGAACCATGTATAAATTTGAAGTCTACAAGGACAAGGCTGGCGAGTTTCGCTTCCGCTTCAAGGCCTCGAACGGCGAAACCATGTTCGGTTCGGAAGGCTATAAGGCGAAGGCCTCGGCCCTGCATGCCATCGAATCGATCAAGGCCCACGTCGGCGGCGCCGTCATCGACGACCAGACCACCGCCACCGCATAATTCTCGCGTCACGCACTCGCTGCAAAGCCATCAACGGCTGGCTGCCCTTCGGGCATGCCGGCCGTTTGATTTTTCGGCCACAAATTTCAAAAAATCTTTCCGCGAGTGTCGAATTCACGCAGGCTCACGGCTCATCATATCGAAGCGGCAGGAAGCCGTTTTGCCAGCGGTGTTGTATATTCCGGCATTCAGCTTTGCAGGTTACGCCGTTCGGCCATCGTCAAAACTGCAAATGGGAGACTTTTCTCATGCAATATGCTTTGATTATTCGTGAATCAGCCGAGGATTTTGGGCGTCGTGCCGATCCGACCTATAAGAACGGCTGGGTCGCCTATACGCAGGCCCTTATCCAGGCCGGCATCATGACGGGGGGCGCGGGATTGACGGCGCCGGAAACGGCAACGGTCGTCCGTCGCCAGGGCGAGGACCATGAGGTAAAGGACGGTCCCTTCCCTGACGGTAAGGAGCAGCTTGGCGGCTTCTACCTGATCGATGTGCCGGATCTCGATGCCGCGCTGGAATGGGCTCTGCGCGTCCCGATCTCCCAGCAGGGTTCGGTCGAGATACGGCCGCGACTGCAGATGTAGCCATCACATGGCGTTAGATGCCGGACGCGCCGCCGAGCAAACGGCGCGTCAATCCTATGGCAAGCTGATTGCCTTTCTCGCCGCACGCTTCCGCGATGTGCCGGCGGCCGAGGATGCTTTGTCCGATGCGATCGCTGCAGCGCTGAGTACCTGGCCGGAACGCGGCATCCCCGACAATCCGGAAGCCTGGCTGCTGGTTGCAGCCAAGCGTAACCTCCTTCGCCGGGTCAGGCACGAAAGCGTCAGGGCCGGAGCGCGCGACAGGATCATGATGGCCTTCGAAGAAGCGGAGGAACGCATGAATGCCGACAATTCCGCCTTTCCGGATGAGCGTCTGAAACTCCTCTTCGTCTGCGCCCATCCGGCTTTGGATCGCTCGGCCCACACCCCGCTGATGCTGCAATCCGTGCTGGCCGTCGACGCCGCGACCATAGCCAAGGCCTTCCTCGTTTCGCCGCAAGCCATGAGCCAGCGGCTGGTGCGGGCAAAAATCAAGATCCGCGATGCACACATCCCTTTCATCGTTCCGGACCGACCCGCCTTGCCAGACCGATTGGAGAGTGTGCTCTCGGCAATCTATGCCGCCTATGGCCTCGGCTGGGATGGGGTCGACGGAGAGAGCGGCAAGCAAGGATCCCTAGCGGATGAGGCCATCTGGCTCGGCCGCACTCTGCTTGCGACCCTACCCGAGGAACCGGAGGCGGCGGGCTTGTTGTCGCTGATGCTCTACAGCCAATCCCGTCGTGAAGCGCGGCGCGACGCGAATGGGCGGTATGTCCCTCTCGACGAGCAGGACATGGCCCTGTGGGATGTCGAAATGATCGCTGAGGCCGACCAGCTGTTGCGACAGGCGGGTGCATTCGGGCGTTTCGGTCCATTCCAGTGCCAAGCTGCGATCCAGTCCGTGCATGCCGACCGGCGACGCTCGGGCATGACCGACTGGGCCGCTCTTGCCAGGCTCTATGAAGCGCTTGTGATCATGAAGCCGACGACCGGCGCGCGCGTCAGCCACGCCGCTGTGACGGGCAGAGTGGAAGGCCCTGCTGCGGGCTTGGCTCTTCTTAACCGGATGGCCGGGCGCGACATCGTCAACTATCAGCCCTATTGGGCCGTGCGCGCTCATCTGCTGACCGAGACTGGCGATATGGAAAACGCTTCCCACGCATATCGCACCGCAATCGGCCTCAGTGACAGCGAAGCCGTGCGGCAATTCCTGCAGGCACGCCTCGATAGTGTCGCATCGCCGGAGCGATGACCGATTATTTCTCCGTCAGCTTCAGCTCGATGCGGCGGTTGGTGGCACGGGCATCCGGCGTATCGCCCGGTGCGATCGGCTGGAACTCGCCGAAGCCCGCCGCGACCAGCCTGTCGGCGGGAACGCCCTGCGAGATCAGGAACTTGACGACTGCGATGGCGCGCGCGGATGACAAAGCCCAATTGTCCGGATAACGCCCATTGCCCGAAAGCGGCACATTGTCGGTATGGCCATCGACGCGCAGTACCCAATTGATCTCGGGCGGAATTTCCTTGGAAAGATCGATGAGAGCCGCTGCAAGTTTGGTCATCTCCGTTTGGCCGGCCGGATTGAGATCGGCAGAACCCGATGGGAACAGCACTTCGGATTGGAACACGAAGCGGTCGCCGACGATGCGGATGTTATCGCGGTCGGAAAGGATTTCGCGCAGGCGTCCAAAGAAGTCGGAACGATAGCGGTTCAGCTCCTGCACACGCTGTGCCAGTGCCACATTCAGCCGCCGGCCGAGATCGGCAATCTTCACCTGCGATGACTGATCCTTGGCTTCCGATGCCTGAAGGGCAGCTTCGATAGCGGCGATCTGGCTGCGCAGGGCGGCAATCTGCTGGTTGAGCAGATCGACCTGGCTCATTGCCCGCGCGCTCACCTGCTTCTGCTCGTCAAGCTCCTGCGAAAGCGATCCGGCCCGCTGCTCTGCAGCCTGGCTGCTGCCGGAGCCTGCTGCGAGCAGGGCCTGCAGCCGCGACCGCTCAGTCTCCGCCGAGGAGAGCGACGCCTGCAGATTGGCAACGGCATCCTCCAGATCCTGTTTGCCGCCTTTTTCCAGCGCCAGCTGCTGTACCAGATCGTTGATGCGGCTGTTGAGACGATTGAGCACCTCGTCGCGCCCCGAAATCTCACGGCTGAGGATGAACTGGCCAACGACGAATACCGTCAGCAGGAACATGATCGCCATCAGCAGCGTGGACAGCGCGTCGACGAAGCCGGGCCAGTAGTCGACGCTTCTCTGATGGCGTCGGTTGCGGGCGAGCGCCATGGCCTACTTGCTCCCGGTCTTCTCGGTATGGCTGATCCGGTCTGCGAGGCGATCGAGCGTGCGGCGCATCGATTTCGCCTCTTCCTGCTGCGCCTCGATCCAGTCGCGCAACATTTGCTGCTCGTTGCGCATGTTCTTGACCAGGCCCTGAATGCCTTCGGCAAGGTTTGCCATGGCGGTCACCGAACGCTGGCCGCCGCCCTCCTCCGCGATCTTGCGCAGATAGTCCGACAGCGCCCGCACATCTTCCGAGGAAGCACCGGCCGCGCTTTCGATGACAGGCGTGAGGTCGGAACCGACATCGGTAACGGAGGAAAGCCAGTTTTCAAGTTCGGTATAGAAGCGGTTCTGCGCACGGCCGGCCTGCAGGTCGAGGAAGCCGAGGATCAGCGAGCCGGAAAGGCCGAGCAGGGACGACGAGAAGGCCGTACCCATGCCCACCAGCGGGCCGGAAAGCCCGGTCTTCAAGGCGCTCAGAATATCGCCGGTGTCGCCGGTGCCGGCATCGAGGCCCTGGATGACGTCGTTGATAGAGCCGATCGTGCCGATCAGACCCCAGAAAGTGCCGAGAAGGCCGAGAAAGACGAGCAGACCGATGAGATAGCGCGAGGTATCGCGCGATTCGTCAAGACGCGTGGCGATCGAATCGAGGATCGAGCGCAGCGTCGCGGTGGATAGCTGCATCGCCCGGCGGTTGCCGAGCAGCGCCCGCATCGGCGCCAGCAGCCGCGGATTGCGGCCGACCTTGTCCGCATTGCCGACGGCACGGAAATGATTGAACCAGCGAACCTCCGGCCTCAGCATCAGCACATGGTTGAAGACCAGGAGAATGCCGACGACCAGAACGCCGACGATCAGGCCATTGAGGCCGGGATTGTGCAGAAAGGCGACCTGCGCCTGGCGGAAAAGGATTGCCACGATGAAGCCGACGATGACCAGGAAAAGAACCATCGTCCAGAAGAAAGCCATCGGGCTGGAAAGCTTGTAGGCGTAATTTCCCGATACGTTGTCGGTCGATCCGAGATCCGACAGATTCACATTTTCCATCACACGCTCCGACACCGCATCTTCCGCAGGCGGAGACTAGAGCAACATTGTGCCGAATTGAAGAGACGGAAAGCACAAAACAGTCCGTTGGCAACAGACTGTTTTGTCATCTGAAAAAGCGAACAGAGGAATGGCTTACTTCGTCGGGATCGGTCGCTTAACCACTTCGGCGAGTGCTTTCTGGATATGTTCGTTGCCGCAGATGATCGAATTGGTGCCGAGCATGTCCGTGCCGCCATGGAAATCCGAGACGAAACCGCCGGCTTCGCGGATCAGCAGAATGCCGGCTGCAATATCCCAGGGAGACAGGCCGGTTTCCCAGAAGCCGTCGAAGCGGCCGGCAGCAACATAGGCAAGATCGAGCGATGCAGAGCCGAGACGGCGCACGCCCGCGACTTCGCCCATCACATGGCGCAGCTCGACCAGGAACTTGCCGTGATTGCCGCGGCCGAGATGCGGAACGCCGCAGCCGATGACGCTGTCCGACAGCACACGGCGCGAGGCGACGCGCAGACGACGATCGTTGAGGAATGCGCCGCCGCCGCGTTCGGTCGTATAGAGTTCGTCGGTCGCCGGATTGAAGATGACGCCGGCGACGATCTCGTCGTTGCGCTCTAGCGCGATCGAAACGGCAAACATCGGAATGCCGTGCAGGAAATTGGTGGTACCGTCGAGTGGATCGACGATCCAGCGATGAGCGCCATCCGTGCCCTTGACCTCTTCACCTTCCTCGCCGAGGAAACCGTAGGTCGGGCGTGCCTTCAACAGCTCGTCGCGGATGATCTTCTGCGCCTTCAGATCCGCCTGGCTGACGAAATCGCCCGGTCCCTTCACCGAAACCTGCAGGTTCTGCACTTCGCCGAAATCGCGGCTGAGCGACTTACCTGCCTTGAGGGCAGCCTGAACCATGACATTGAGAAGAGCAGAACGGGCCATCGGGTTTCCTTGGGTAATGCAGAAAGCGCTGATCGGGCCTGAAAGCAGGCCCCGACGGAGCGGGAGCGTCAGCGGAAATAAAGATTGGCGGCCTCAAGACCATAAAATCGGGGGAATTTCAAGTGGCGAGACCATGGCAGACGCAAACTGACCTCAGATCAGCTCCGCCAAGGCTCAATCCGACACTTTATTATCGCGCGCGCCGATACTTGTTGGCTGCGTCGATAGCTGCCTTCTGCTGATAGTCCTCGATCCCTTGATAGAAATCCTCGAGCTCGGGGTCTTTCAGGCCGGCACGGCGGGAAATGACATACCAGGTAGCGGCCGCCACCGGATCCTGCTTCGTGCCGATGGCATTGATATAAAGATGTGCCAGCTTGTTTTGTGCAACGACGTTGCCGCGATAGGCTGCAACCCTCATCCAGTTGAAGCCGTTTTCGAGATCCTGTGCGCCGCCGGTGCCGTTGATCAGCCAGATGCCCATGTCGAGCTGTGCGGTATCGAAGCCGGCATTGGCGGCACGCGACAGCCATTCCCGCGCACGCGCTTTCTTTTCCGGCGGCAGGTCGGGAAGGTTGAGATAGAGCTGCGACACGGCATATTGCGCGTCGGCGATGCCCTGCTCGGCAGATTTCTCATAATAGGGAAGCGCCATCTGCAGGCCCTTGGGGCCAGGATTTTCGGCCGTCAGCATCTGGGCTACGTTGAATTCCGCCGAAGGCTGACCCGCATCGGCCGCCTTCTTCATCCAGTCGTCGGCCTTCTTCTGATCGCGGGGCACATCGCGCCCTTCCATCAGGATCAGCGCGTATTTGAACATCGCCGTGGGATCGCCGCCCTCGGCCGCCTTGCCGTACCAGAAGGCGGCGTCCTTCGTGTCGCGTTTAACGCCCAGGCCCTGTGCCATCAGCTCTGCGATCAAGGTCTGTGCGGCCGGATCGCCAAGCTGCGCCCGCGGCAATGCTTTTTGGAAGGCGGTCAGGTAATAGCCGCGCTGGAAGGCGCCATAAGCATCGTCCACCTTGCCGGTGAAGGGCCGTTCCGGCGGCAGGTCGGGCAAGTTTGCCCCCATGCGCTCGAAAACCCCGACACCCTGAGATGGCTTGATGTCGCTGTCAGCTTTCGGCTCCGCGCCCGGCTGAATCTTTTCGGTCTTGAAGGTGCCGGCATCGGCGCCCAAAGGCCGCGTCATGACATTGTCGTTATGCTGCGGTGCAGCCGGCACAGTTGTGTCGTCGTCGGTTTGTGCGTTGTCATCGGGACGCGCGCCCTTCTCCGCCGGCTGCGAAACACCGGGCAGCGACGTATCACTGTTGCCTGATTGCGCTGCGGCCAGCAACGGAAATGCCGCGAGCCCGGCTGCAAGCACGGCAAGGAAGGATCGATGGCGGAATCGAGGCGCTGACGACATGAATCGCTATCAATCCTCAAACCGTGGCGCTTTTTCGTCCAGAAGCGCATTCACTTCCGCGACGATGGAGGGGGCTGCCGCAGGGTCGGCAAAAACCGCCTGATGCAGCGCGACGAACTCGGCACCCGTCAGGGCTACGTCCAGCGCCGACTTCGGATCGGTGCCACCCATGACGATGCAGGGAATTTCGATCATCGAGGCCCACCATTCGCCGAGTGCCAGGTTCTTCGGATGTGCCTCCGGCTTGATGTCGCCGTCAAGCTTGCCGAAGAAGATATAGTCCGGCCTGAGCTCGCCGACCTCCAGCGCGCTATGCCTATCGGCCGCGCTGCCACCGCCGACGATCAGCTTCGGCACGAATTTTTCGACGGCTTCCGTAAGCTCGGTGATATTGCCGGCAATATGCAACCCATCAGCCTTGGCACGGCCCGCGACGCGGCTGTCCCCGGCGATGAGCGCTGCTGCACCTGCGGCCTGAATGACCGGCACCAGCTTTTCCGCATGTTTCTGGAAGGTGCTGTCATCGAGACCGTACTGGGGAATGATCACCGAGGCGACGTCTCCACCCCTCAAGGCATCGGCCACCGCCTTCGCCCGCTGCTCGATATCGGCAATGTCGGGAACGATGAGAACGAGGCGGCAACGATCTTCGGGCACGGTCATGCGAGCTTCCATGGTTTCGGCTTCCATCGTCAGCGACGGCGCACCGGTTCGATAATCGTGAGTAAATCCGTTAGCTCTCTCTGACAAGGGGCAGCGGCCGAAACCGGCAATTCGCAGCAGAGGACACTTACGACGCGAACCTTCGCAAGCGACCATTCTCACAATATATCATGCAGCGCACAATTAACTTGCCGCCCTTTGGTGTTTGACGTAGCTTTCGCCCATGTCGACCATGGACCCTTTCGCAGCCATCGCGGATCCGAACCGGCGTCATCTGCTGGAGGAATTGCGCCGCGCACCCAAGACGGTCAACGAACTGGCGCAGGGCCTGCCGATCAGCCGCCCGGCCGTCTCACAGCATCTCAAGGCGCTGCTCGACAGCAACCTCGTTTCCGTCACCAACGAAGGCACGAAACGCATCTATGCGGTCAACAGCCGCGGCTTCGACAAGCTGAATTTGTGGCTGGATCAGTTCTGGTCCTGAAGAGAGACCTTTGCTTAGCCGCTTCTGGAAAATTAAGGGAACCAATAGCGTCATCATGCACCAATGGCGGACATTGCGGCAAAGCCTCCGGTGACTTTTAAAAAACACTTCAACAATTTCACGCGAAAGTAAAGATTCACGCGTAATACGCGAATATCCCTGCGGGACTCGCCGTGGGGCAGCATGATGAAACTCGGAGTCATAAATGGGATCGCCGCGTTTTTCGCAGACCGCCACCCACCCGCCCGCGGTGAGGCGATCTGAGCTTAAGAACTCCCAAAAGCCCACAATCCAGCTCAAGTGGATTATGGTAACAGTATTTACGCTGCTTCTGCAAGCAGCATACATATATTACGCCTATACTGACGGTGTTACTCTGGAATTCCTCGACATATATCCATGGTTGATTTCGTTTCCGGAGTGCATCGTTGTATTATTGTTTTCATTAAGACTGCCATTTGGCTCAAGACACTTTTGGAAGTTATTTGTGGCTGCCTACTCCATTTATGTAGCCGTGATTTTCTGGGAAATTCTGACGGCATACATTCAGCTTTATTCCCTGGGGCCAATAGCGTACACGCTCGCGGGGGTAATTATTTGCACCGTCAAAGGCTTCAATATTTACGCAGTTGCGAGCTATTGGCACGACAAGGAAATATGGCGCTGGCAGTCTACATAGGTGTTGCAATGGCACCACCCAAAATCTACTCCAGTTAAAATAATCGTTGGCAGCGTTGCTGCGTAAAACAGGAAAATTGCGCCAACCCCTACCTCCGACGCTATGAAGTTGGCGCATCCGTTAAACGGAAATGCTCATCGATCCTGACCGGGAATTTGCCTTAAGACCTTTCGATCCGCCTCTCTTGCCCTCAAGATCGATGGCTTTTAAACTTTGGAACGTTGCCTCAGTGGACTGAGGAACGCAGACGTTGGATTTCGTCCTTGACGCGCAGTTTCCTGCGTTTGATGTCGGCTATTTCCGTATCATTGCTAGAGGGAGATGACATTGCCGCATGGAGCGCCTCCTCAAGCGCGACATGTTTCTTTTCGAGCGATTCAAGATGAGCTTGAACAGTCATATGACCCTTCCTTCCTCTTAAGAGCCCTGACCATCCATTCGCCAAGGCTCTAGGTGTCAACCCTCCCACTGTGCCATAAGATCGAGCCTTTGTCGAAGGCGAAAACGTGGCCCATAGGCGGCAAATTCGTGATGAAGGATAACTTCCCGTTATCGTCATTTGGTGATAGGAGCTTGCGGAATTCAGGAGGCGGAACGAATGCGATTCCGCGATATGCTGGGGAAATGAACATGGCCGATCAGGAACAGGCGGAAATCAGGCTGATCGTGGCGCGTTTGCGCCAGGAACACGAGGATTATGATGCCGCAATCAATGCCATGATTGAAACGGGCTGCGACGCCCTTCGTATCCAGCGCATGAAGAAAAAGAAGCTCGTCATCAAGGACAAGCTAACCAAGCTGGAAGACCAGATTATACCCGATATCATCGCCTGAGGAGCACAACGCAACGATGCTGACCGAAAGACCGCCTGTCGCCATCATCATGGGAAGCCAGTCCGACTGGGAAACCATGAAGAATGCTGCGGACACCTTGGAAGCGCTTGAAATCACCTATGATGCGCGCATCATTTCCGCTCATCGTACGCCGGACAGGCTGGTGAACTTCGCCAAGGGCGCAAAGGACGAGGGCTTCAAGGTCATCATCGCTGGCGCCGGCGGCGCAGCACACCTGCCGGGCATGGCGGCTTCCATGACCCCGCTGCCGGTCTTCGGCGTGCCGGTGCAATCCCGCGCGCTCTCCGGGCAGGACAGTCTTCTCTCGATCGTGCAGATGCCGGCCGGCATTCCCGTCGGCACGCTTGCGATCGGCAAGGCCGGCGCGGTCAATGCCGCCCTTCTTGCCGCCGCCGTGCTGGCGCTTGGCGATGAAGAGATCGCCGACCGGCTCGACGAATGGCGGGCACGCCAGAGCGCGGCGGTCGCCGAATATCCGATGGACGACCTATGAACGCGAAGACGATCGGCATTATCGGCGGTGGCCAGCTCGGCCGCATGCTGGCCATGGCGGCCGCACGCCTGAATTTTCGCACCGTCATCCTCGAGCCCCAGGCGGATTGCCCGGCCGCCCATGTCGCCAACGCACAGATAGCGGCCGCCTATGACGATGCGGCCGCGCTTGCAGAGCTGGCGAAGCGCTGCGATGTCGTGACTTATGAATTCGAGAATGTGCCCGTGACCGCCGCTGAGGATCTTGCCTTGCAGGTAACGGTCTATCCGCCGCCCAAGGCGCTTGAAATGGCGCAGGACCGGCTGACCGAAAAGAGCTTCATCAATGGTTGCGGCATTCCGACGGCCCGTTTTCATGCCGTCGACAGCCAGGCCGATCTCGAAAAGGCGCTCGCTGATTTCGGCGGCCAAGGCGTGCTGAAGACCCGTCGTCTCGGCTATGACGGCAAAGGGCAGCGCGTCTATCGCTCCGCCGCCGACAGCGCCGAAGGCGGTTATGCAGCCTTGGGCAGCGTGCCGTTGATTCTGGAAAGCTTCGTATCCTTCGAGCGCGAAATCTCGATCATCGCTGCTCGCGGAAGCGACGGGAAAGTCGCCTGCTACGATCCGGCGGAGAACGTCCATCGCAACGGCATTCTCCACACCTCGACGCTGCCGGCGAGCATTTCGCAGGAGACGGCCGCGGCTGCGCGCGACGCTGCGGAGAAGATATTGACGGCGCTTGGTTATGTCGGCGTCATCGGTATCGAGTTCTTCGTGCTTGCCGATGGCAGCCTGATCGCCAATGAAATGGCGCCGCGCGTCCATAATTCCGGCCATTGGACGGAAGCCGCCTGCGTCATCTCGCAATTCGAGCAGCATATCCGCGCCGTCGCCGGCCTGCCGCTCGGAAATCCTCAGCGCCATTCGGATTGTGTCATGACAAATCTGATCGGCGACGACATCCTGGCATTGCCGCAATGGCTGCGCCTTGACGACACGCTCGTGCATCTCTACGGCAAGACGGAGGCCCGGCCAGGCCGCAAGATGGGCCATGTCACACAGCTTCTCCGCTAAGAGCAGCGGGAAAAAGCCCTGACATGGTTGACAGGCCCGGTATGACAGGGTATTTGCTCCCCACCCTAAAGAGCGCGCCCTGAGCGCGCTTTTGATTGTTAAAAGACCCGGGCGAATGTGACATTCCCCCTCAGAGATCGCGGATCAGAAAAATGAAGATCAAGAATTCGCTCAAGTCGCTCAAGGCGCGCCACCGTGACAACCGTCTCGTCCGCCGCAAGGGCCGCATCTACATCATCAACAAGCTGAACCCGCGCTACAAGGCTCGTCAGGGCTGATATAGCGCGCGGCTCAGATCCCATGGATCGGGCCTCAGTTTTAGTTGATCGCATCAAATTTGTTTTGATCTTCGACATTGGCGGGCTACTATGCCCGCCATGCGCGTTTTTGCTTTGTCATATCTAGCCCTGCCGATTCTCCTTGCCCTGGCTGCCTCTGCACCCCATGCGGCGCTGGCTGATGAGCCAAACCCTGTGGAAAAGCAGAATTCCGGCTCCTCCTCCGGCACCCTGTCGCCCAAGCAGCAGCTCGACAATCTGTTCACAGCGCTCAAGCGGCAGCGCGATCCCGACCAGGCAAGCCTGATTGCGGACCAGATCAGTGCCGAGCTCAGCGATTCCGGCAGCGCCACCATCAATCTCCTGATGCAATGGGCCGACAAGGCCATTCAGGAAAAGCGTAATGCCGCCGCGATGGATTATCTCGATCAGGTGATCTCGCTGAAGCCCGACTATGTCGAAGGCTGGAACCGACGCGCCACGCTCAATTTTGCGATCGGCGACTATCGCAAGTCGATGGAAGACATAAATCAGGTCCTGCGCATCGAGCCGCGCCATTTCGGCGCGCTGGCCGGCATGGCGGCGATGCTGACCGAGCGCGGCAACGACGCACAGGCCCTGAAGATCTGGGACCGCTTTCTGGAGGTCTACCCGGCGAATCGATCGGCCCAGGAAGAAGCAGGCAAGCTCTCGGAAAAACTTGCCGGCAGCCGCACCTGATTGCATGCGGCGGTCTCCCGGCGGAAATCGCATTTGGAGGGATGAAAAGCCGCAATATCGCGCTAGATTAGCGTCTTAAGATATTTGATCCGTGCCGCAATGATCGATTCTTTGTTCGCCGTCATCGTTATCCTTATCGTTTTCGCCGCAGGCTTTTCCGCCTACAAAACCCGTGCCATCGAGCAGGCCTATCCCAATATTGGCGAGCTTACCGATATCGGCGGCTATCGCCTCAATGCCGTGCATTTGCCACGCCCGGCAACAGCTGATCTGCCGGCCTTGGTCTTTATCCATGGGGCGAGCGGCAATCTGCGCGACCAGTTCGAAGCCTTTGCCGCACCTTTGGCCGGCCGCGCTGAAATGCTGTTCGTCGACCGCCCCGGTCACGGCTATTCCGAACGCGGGCCTGCCGAAAACGCCCTTCCCTCCGGTCAGGCCGATGCCATTGCAAAGCTCATGGAGAAGCGCGGCATCAGAAGCGCCATCATCATCGGCCACTCCTTCGGCGGTGCGATCGCGGCCGCTTTCGGCATGCGACATCCGGAGAAGACCGAGGGGCTGCTCTTCCTCTCCCCGGCGACGCACCCCTGGTCGGGCGGCGTCGACTGGTATTATACGCTTGCCGCCACCCCCGTCTTCGGCTGGCTCTTCACTCAGCTTTTCGTCATCCCGCTCGGCTTGCGCCGGGTCGAGACCGGCACGCTCAGCATCTTCCGCCCAAATGCACGACCAGCGGACTATATCATGAAGACGGCACCGGAACTGGTGTTGCGGCCCCAGACCTTCCGCAACAACGCAATCGACGTGGTCAATCTCTTTGCCTATGTCTCCGCTCACGCGCCGCGCTACAGCGAGATCAAGGCGCCCACCATCATCATCACCGGCGACAGTGATGATGTCGTGCTGGAGGAATTGCATTCGCGCGGGCTCGCCCGCGATATCGCAGGCGCCGAACTCATCACCATCCGCAATCTCGGCCACAAGCCGGATTATGTAACGACGGATGTCGCGATCGCCGCCATGGAAAGGCTGGCGGGCCAGCCGCGCGATCTGCAAGTGCTTGCCGCACAGGCTGAAATCCGCATCGCCAGCCTGACGGAGGAATCTTCGGAATCCGCTGCCGTATCTCAGGCCATGACGACATCGTGACTAGGCGCATCATCGAATATGCGGCTCTGCGGCACGGTCTCGATGGTCTGCCGCACTGCCTGCAACATGATGGATGCCAGCCGCTCCGTCGCCGGGCTTCCCTCCGCCTCGGCACGATGCAGGACGAGATCGAGCGTCGGCAACGCCGGCAGGCCCGCCTCGCCAGGCGTCAATTGCCGCACCTTTGGCGGCAAGCCGAGCGGCGTCCGCAGTGTCAGGCCGAGACCCGCCGCCGTCGCAGCCCAAAGGCCGCCGAGGCTGGGGCTGACGAAGGATATCCGCCAGCCGATACCGGCGCGATCGAGCGTCTTCGTGGCGATGTTGCGCAGCAAGCATGGCGCCTCAAGCGAAGCCAACGGCATGACCTCACCGCTGTCGGCATGCCAATGCACAGCGCCATTTGCCGGACCGACCCAGCACAGTGGCACTTCGGCAATACGGTCTGTGTAGGCCGTGCGAAAGCCGTCGCTCCAGGCAAGCGCCAGGTCGAGCTTGCCTGATGTCACCCGCTCCACAAGTTCCGCATTGCGCACGACACGCGCCTCGATGCGCACTTTCGGATGGGCACGGGCGAAGCGACCCAATACGTCCGGCAGCAGTGTCTCGCCGAAATCCTCCTGCAAGCCGAGCCGCACCCAGCCCTCAAGCTCCGTCCCATGCAGCGCCGTGGCCGCCTCGTCGTTGAGATCAAGCAGCCGCCGGGCATAGCCAAGCATCGTCTCCCCGGCTTCCGTCAACGCCAACCCTCTACCCGCCTTGCGGAAAATCGGCATGCCTGCCTGCTCTTCCAGCTTCTTCAGCTGGGCACTGATCGCCGAGGTCGAACGCCCCAGCCTGTCGGCCGCCTTGGCATAACTGCCGAGATCCATGCCAGTGACGAAGCTGCGCAGCACATCGAGATCGAAGATGACCTTTCGCATGAATAACCATCCATATTTTCGGGACTATTTATTCGGAATTATCTGATTTTCAGGATGATTATCCGCTGGCATTCTATGATCGTCAAGTGACACGGAAACAGGAGCGATCCCCATGCCATTCACCCGCATCACCCTTCTGCGCGGCAAGTCGCCGGAATATCTCAAGGCACTTTCGGATAACTTCCACCGCGCTCTGGTCGAAGCCTTCGAGGTACCGCCGACCGACCGCTTCCAGTCCATTCATCAGCTGGAGCCGCATGAACTCGTCTTCGATCGGACCTATTTCGCCAGCAAGCCGCGCTCGGATGATTACGTCTTTTTCGATGTCACGATCGGCAAGCCGCGCAGCACGGAGGTCAAGAAAGCCTTCTATCGACGCGTCGCTGAACTCCTTGGCGATGCGCCTGGCGTCCGCCCCGAAGACATCATGATTACCATCACCACCGCGACACGCGAGGATTGGTCCTTCTCTGACGGCCGCGCGCAGATGATCGAGCAGGTCTAAGAGCGATGCCTCAGACGACATCTTCGCAATCGCCCGCCATCCACCGCGCCGGCACGAATATGCGGCCGTCGCCCGAGGGCATCGCCACGGCCTCCTTCCTGGTGGAGTCGCTGGTGGAGAACGCCGAAAACGGCGGCCTCACAGCCATGCGCTGCGAACTCGAACCCGGCGTCATGACACGCTGGCATACGCATCCGCACGGACAGATCCTCTACGTTCTATCCGGCGTCGGACTTGCCGAACGCTTCGGCGGCCCGGCTGAGGAGCTGCGCGCCGGCGATTGCATCAGCTTCGCCCCGAACGAGCGCCACCGGCACGGCGCGGGGCCGGAGAACGCCTTCTCCTATATCAGTATCCAGGCGGCGCAGAATGGAAGCGCCGTGACCTGGCTGGAGGAATGACCAATGATCGCCATGCAATATAACTTTCCCCTCCCAGCGGATTATGACATGGCGATCATCGATCGCCGTATCCGCGAAAAAGGTCCGCTGCTCGATAATCTTCCAGGCCTGAAATTCAAGGCCTACCTGACGGCGAGAAAGGGCGATGCCGTCACCGAAAGCCGGCAGAATTTCTACTCGCCCTTCTACGTCTGGCAGGAGGAAGAAGGTCTCAGCGACTTCGTCTGCGGCCCAGGCTTCCAAGCCTTGACGGAGAATTTCGGTCGCCCCCAGGTCAATACCTGGATCGTCTGGCACGCCGATACGTCCAGGGATATTCGCCGCACCAAATTCGCGACACGCGAGGTGGTCACAATCGATGCCGAGACATCGCTCGGTGAACTCCGCGCGAAGGAGATCGAAGCAGCAGCGCAAGTGATCTCGAACGGCGAAGCGCTCGCCTCCGTCGCCGCATTCGAGCCGACACACTGGACGCTGGTGCGCTTCCGCCTCCTGGCCGAACCGCCGAAAGATCCGGCCCGGCTGGGTGTCCAAACCTACAATGTCGGACATCTTTCGCTGCCTGGTATCGCCTGAAGTGTCATGGAGACAATCTCCCTATTTTAAAGGAAGGTCCGGCGCTTTATGGATGGAAAGCCTTTCTAAATCAGAAGAGTGATCCCTCCATGGTCGATATCGCAATGATCGAAGCCGCCCGCACTCGCCTCGGCGGCCGGGCGCGCCGCACGCCGCTCCTCTCCTCGCCCTTTCTCGATGAAATCGCCGGGCGCCGCCTGTTCGTGAAAGCCGAATGCCTGCAGCATTCCGGCTCCTTCAAGTTTCGCGGCGGCTGGTCGGCTGTTTCAGCGCTGGAGCCAAACGTGCGGGCCAGAGGCGTGATCGCCTTCTCCTCCGGCAACCATGCCCAGGGTGTGGCGCTGGCCGCAAAGCTGCACGGCATCCCCTCTGTCATCATCATGCCGACCGACGCGCCGAAGCTGAAGATCGCCAATACCCGTGCCTTCGGTGCCGAGGTTGTGCTCTACGATCGCGTAAAGGAAGATCGCGATGAGATCGGCGCACGTATTTCCAGCGAGCGCGGTCTGACGCTCATCAAGCCTTTCGACGAGCCGCAGGTGATCGCCGGCCAGGGAACGACCGGGCTGGAAATTGCCGAACAGGCCGCCGAGGAAGGCATCGAGACGGCCAGCGTCCTTGTTCCCTGCGGCGGAGGAGGCCTGACTTCGGGGATTGCACTGGCGCTCGAATCCCGCGCTCCGGGCCTGAAGGTGCATCCATGCGAGCCGGAAAATTTTGATGACACCACGCGCTCGCTGGCCTCGGGTAAGATCGAGCGCAATGCCGCACTGCAGGGCTCGATCTGCGACGCCATCATCACGCCACAACCGGGCAACATCACTTTTCCGATCCTCAAGCGTCTCTGCGGCCTCGGCCTCGTCGTGACGGATGAAGAAGCACAGAAGGCCATGGCACTCGCCTTCACCCGTTTAAAGATCGTGGTGGAGCCGGGCGGCGCCGTCGCGCTTGCTGCAGCACTCTTCCACGGCAAGCACATCGACGGGGATACGGTGATCGCGGTCACGTCGGGCGGCAATGTCGACAGGGAAGTCTTCGAGGCGGCATTAAGCCGCCACTAGGCCTTTAATTCACGGCACGCCGATAGAGCGCCAGCGATCCGGCAAGAGCCAGCAGCGCGCCGCCGCAGGCGCGCTCGAGCCATTTTGCACCTTCCGACTTCAGCACACGCACGGCCTGCGAACCGAAGACCGCGTAGCCGAACATGATTACGAAATCGAGCGCGGCGAAGATCGCACCGAGCACGATATATTGCTGCATCTGCGGCGCCGAGGGATCGATGAACTGCGGCAGGAAGGCCGAGAAGAAGAGATAGCCCTTCGGATTGGTGACGGCGACCATGAAGCTCTTCAGCCCAATCGAGAACGCGGTTCCTTTCGTCTGGCCCGCGCTCGCCTGCAACGCGCCGTCGATGCTTCCCTTGGAGCGCAGCATCATGATGCCGAGAAAAGCGAGATAGGCTGCACCTACCCATTTCAGGGCCGAAAACCAGAATTCAGAAGCCGCCAGCAGGGCGCCAAGCCCGATGGCAACGGCGCTGATCAGTACGGCGTCAGAAAGAACGGCACCGATCATGCCCGGCAGGGCCCGCCTGACGCCGAAGCGCGAACCATTGGTCAGCGCCAGAAGCACAGTCGGCCCCGGCGTTGCAATACCGATGAAGGAAACGGCGGCGAAGGCGAGCAGCGTGGTGAGATGCATGGTGTCCCTCCTCTTGAAGAGAGGAAGGTTGCATGTGGGAAGGTGGTTAGCAAGGGGTCGCTTCGTTCGCCTGGCTTTCACCAGTTTGCCGCACCTGTGATACCCCCCTCTGTCCCTGTCGGGACATCTCCCCCACAAGGGGGGAGATTGGGGCGGCACCCATGAGCCCCAAGGCACATCGTATCTGCAGAAACTGCAATTCGTCGGTTCGAAAGGAAGAGCAGCAAGCTCCCAACGATCTCCCTCCTTGTGGGGGAGATGTCGCGAAGTGACAAAGGGGGGTGCACACCCTCCACGAACTCAATCGTCGGCGATGACACCCCCAAGGTCAGCCAATTACCCCAGCAACCCCGCATCCTTTGCCGCCAACGCGCCAATCGCCGACCAGTCCAGCTCCTCGCCGCCATGCGCCAGCAGGTTGAGGAACCGATCGCGCAGCAGGCTCGCCAACGGCAGCGGCACGTTCAGCGCCTCGCCGGCAGCCAATGCCAGCCGGATATCCTTCTGGCCGAGGGGTGCGGTGAAACCGGCTGGTTGGAACTTGCGATCCGCGATCAGCCCGCCATAGGTCTTGTAGACAGGTGCGTTGAACAGCGTCGAGGTCAAGAGATCGAGGTAGGCATGCCGGTCGACACCGCCCTTCTCGACCAGCGCCATGGCCTCGCCGAGCGACTCGATGACCGAAGCGATGAGGAAATTGCCGCTGAGCTTGACTAGATTGGCAGACTTCGGCTCCTCGCCGAGGACGAAAGTCCGCTGACCGATGGCGTCGAAGAGCGGCGTAACCGACTGGATGGCGTCTGGCGCACCCGCGGCGGCAACGAAAAGCTTCGCCGCAGCAGCAGCTTCCGGACGACCGAAGACGGGCGCGGCAACGAAGCGCTGGCCCGCCGCGGTGTGCTCTTTAGTGAGCCGCTCGGACATCGCCACGCTGATCGTGCTGGCGGAAATATGGACTGCACCCTTGCCAAGGCTTGCCAGAACGCCGCCATCGCCATGGACGACGGCCGATAGCGCATCGTCATGTGCGAGCATGGTGAAGACAGCCTTGCCGCCGCACGCATCCGCTACGGTCGCCGCAACCTTGGCGCCCTCGCCGGCCAGAGCCCCGGCCTTGTCGCGCGACCGATTATAGACAGTCACCTCATGCCCGGCCTTGATGAGATTGACGGCCATGGCGCTGCCCATCTGGCCCAATCCGATAAATCCGACTTTCATTGGAATATCTCCTTCTCAATCCGCCTGCTTGGGGATCGCAGACGCTTCGGTTTCAAGAAAAAACCCGCCGTCTTTCGACAGCGGGTTTCGGGTGTTTAAGGTGCTGCCGCAATCAGATGTCGGCAATCACACGCCGGACTGGCCGTCCGAACCGATATAGGCAATACGCAGCATGTTGGTGGCGCCCGGCGTGCCGAGCGGAACGCCCGCCGAAATGATGATGCGGTCGCCCGGCTTGCCGAAGCCTTCCTCGGCAACGATGCGGCAGGCATTGTTGACCATGTCGTCGAGGTCGGTGGCATCATGAGTGACCACACAGTGCATGCCCCACACGACGGACAGGCGCCGCGCGGTCTGGATGATCGGCGACAGCGCCAGGATCGGAACTTGCGGACGCTCGCGCGAGGCGCGCAGACCGGTGGTGCCGGATGATGTGTAGCAGACGATGGCGGCAAGCTTCAGCGTCTCGGCGATCTGGCGGGCGGCGAGCGAGATCGCATCGGCGCCGGTTGCCTCAGGCAGCGCGCGCTGGGCATAGATGATGCCCGGATAATGCGGCTCGCGCTCGATGGTGCCGGCAATCGAGGCCATCATGGAAACGGCTTCGACCGGATAGTCGCCGGATGCAGATTCTGCAGAAAGCATAACGGCATCGGCGCCTTCGAAGACGGCAGTCGCGACGTCTGAGACTTCAGCGCGGGTCGGGACCGGCGCGGAGATCATCGATTCCAGCATCTGCGTAGCAACGACTACCGGCTTGCCGGAGCGGCGGCAGGCGCGGATCAGCTGCTTCTGAATGCCGGGAACGGCTTCCAGCGGCATTTCCACGCCAAGGTCACCGCGGGCCACCATCAGTGCGTCGGAAAGCTCAATGATTTCCTCGATGCGCTCGACAGCCTGCGGCTTCTCGATCTTCGACATCAGGCCGACACGGCCATGCGAGATCTTGCGAACTTCCGTCAGATCTTCCGGGCGCTGGATGAAGGAGAGCGCAACCCAGTCGACTTCATTGGTCGCGAGAACGGCGTCGAGGTCGGCGCGATCCTTGTCGGTCAGCGCGCCGACGCCGAGCAGCGTATCGGGCAGGCTGACGCCCTTGCGGTCGGAAATCTTGGTGCCCGAAATGACCGTTGTCACGATGCTCTTGCCGTCGCACTTTTCGGCACGCAACGCCAGCTTGCCGTCATCGATCAGCAGGCGGTGGCCGGGCTGAACCGATTCCAGGATTTCCGGATGCGGCAGGTAGACACGCGTGTTGTCGCCGGGGATATCCTGATTGTCGAGCGTAAAGGTCTGGCCGGGCTTGAGGTCGACCTTGGTGTCAGCAAACTTGCCGACGCGCAGCTTGGGACCCTGCAAGTCAGCGAGAATGCCGATCGGACGACCGCAACGAGCTTCGACGGCGCGGATGCGCTGGATCAGCGTGCGCATCACATCATGGCTGGCATGGCTCATGTTGATGCGGAACAGATCCGCCCCGGCCTCGTGAAGCTTCTGGATCATTTCCTCCGAAGAGGAGGCCGGACCGAGCGTTGCGAGGATTTTGACTTTTCGGTTTCGTCTCATCAATTCTGGCTTTCTTGGCTGCCCGAGGGCTCGGAAAGCTGAACCATCCAGCTCGCCTGGCGCCCGGTGTCGTATTCCTTGAATCCCATCTTCTGGTAGCCACGCGCGTAGCAATCCTTGACGCCTGGGATTTTGAATTCGTTTTCCGCCACGCACATTTCGACGTCGCCCGTCCAGCGGCCGCCGCGGGCCGCGTCTTCTGCGTAGAGGTAATAATAGCGGGATTGAAGCGGCCCCTCGATCAAAGTCGCGCAGGTATTGGCCGGAATCTGCCACCAGCCCTCCGTCACCCAGCCATCCTTCGCGCGATAGCCGATCGCAACGCCGACAAGGTTCTGCGTACCATTGCACGTTCGGAAATCGGCATGGGCGGCATTCGGCATGAAGAAGAACGGCGCGGCCGCAGCAAGGATGAGGAAGGCGATTCGGGCGAGCGGGCCTGACCGCTTAACGAAACGTGGCGCGACTTGGCTGGACACGGCTTCCAATTGGCTCCCGGTTATTCGTTGTTGCGTCTTCTTGCGCCGCCATCCCATGAATGTCAACGCAACTCTAATCGATTATATTTTCTTCACGGGATGGTGACGGCACCATGCGCCGCTCTCCATCCGATCGAAGCTGCAAACCTTGCACCTTCCATCGGCACATGCAATCAAACAAAGAGTTGAAAATTTCAATAATCGACAATCCGCATGACCGATTTCAGACCGTTTGAATTCATACCCGGCAATCGTGACAAAGGCATGGTCATTCTTGGCGATCACGCCATGCGGCGCCTGCCCGAGCGTTACGGCAGCCTTGGCCTGCCGGAGACCGCCTTTTCCCGCCACATCGCCTATGACATCGGCATCGAAGGCCTGTGCCGCCATCTCTGCGCGCGGCTGGGCGCGCCCGGCGTGCTGGGCGGCTTTTCCCGTCTGCTGATCGATCCGAACCGTGGCGAGGATGACCCGACGCTCATCATGAAGATCTCGGACGGAGCCATCATCCCGGGCAATCATCCGATCACGGATGAGGAATGGAATTACCGCATAGAAGCCTTCCACCGGCCCTATCATAAAGCGGTCGACGAGACGATTTCCGCCGTAGCCGAGGCGACGGGCAAAGCGCCCCTGGTTTTCTCGATGCATTCCTTTACACCGGCTTGGAAAGGCGTGCCGCGCCCCTGGCATGCCAGCGTGCTCTGGGATAGCGACGACCGTGCCGTCGTGCCGCTCCTTGCAAAGCTCGGCGCCAATACCGATCTCGTGATAGGAGACAACGAGCCTTATGACGGTGCCCTGCGCAATGACACCATGTTCCGCCATTGCATGATGAAAGGCATTGCGCATGCGCTGCTGGAGGTCCGGCAGGATCTGATCGGCGACGAGGCCGGCATTGCCGAATGGGCCGATCGCCTGGCACCGATCTTCGCCGAGATCAATGCCGATCCCGCGCTCCATGAATATAAGCGCTATCCTTCGCGCACTGGCCCTTATGAGGCGTGAAGCGACAAGCGAATTGAGGAGAAAGAGATGACGACGCTCACCAAGGAACAAGAGATCGAGCTCGAGGCTGCCGCCTTCCGCCGTCTCGTTGCGCATTTGCGCGAACGTAGTGACGTTCAGAATATTGACCTGATGAATCTTGCCGGCTTCTGCCGCAACTGCCTTTCCAACTGGTATCGCGAAGCGGCCGAAGAGGCCGGGCTGCCGGTCAGCAAGGATGAGTCGCGCGAGGTGATCTACGGCATGCCCTACGAAGATTGGAAGAACCTGCACCAGAAGGAAGCCTCGCCTGTGCAAAAAGCCGCTTTCGAGCAGAACAAGCCGAAAGATTAACGCTCCCTTCACCAATTCGGCTTGACCTTGCGCGCCATTCGCGGCACGTCAACTGCCCGATCGAATTCGAAATCCCGCGCAAGCCATGAAGCGATGTGCCGTATCGGTGACCGACCGATCTCATCTGCGACGGGCTGCAAGCGACCCCTTTGAGACCCTTTAGGAGAAGTGCATGGAAGAGAACAGCGTCGAGAACGTGGCCGCGGCGGAACTGCGTCAATTCATCGAGCGCATCGAGCGCCTCGAGGAAGAAAAGGCCGCCATCCAGTCCGACATCAAGGATGTCATGGGCGAAGCCAAAGGCCGCGGCTACGACACCAAGGCGATCCGCACCATCATTCGCCTTCGCAAGAAGGACGCAAACGAGCGCCTGGAAGAAGAATCCATCCTGCAGACCTACATGGCCGCACTCGGCATGGAATGATCGAGACTTTATCAGTCTTGAAAGATGATCGGGAGCCGGCTTGCCGGCTCCTTTCTTTTTGAGCGTCACTCTGCAAAAAGACGACCGATCAATTCGGCGGCACTCCCCTGCCACAGCTCGCCCTTGCCGGTTCCCGACCAGAGAGACAGGAGATCCGGAGATCCCTTCGCTGTCGACGCAGCGCGTATGTCCCGCGTGAACTTGTTCTGCGCCGGAAAGGGAAGGACGGCCTCCGGCTTCCCATCCATCTCGTCCATGAAGCGGTTCTCGATCCCGCGCGCAAAGCGACCTGAGAAAGCGCGCGTCGTCCGCGTCTTTCGCTCCGGTGTTTCGAGCAGTTTTTTGCGATAGGGTGCCGATGTCCCAGCTTCAGCGCAGGCAAGGAAAGCCGTGCCCATCTGCGCGGCCTGTGCACCCGCCTGCAGTGCCGCCCGGATATCGCTTGAAGTCATGATGCCGCCGGCTGCGATCAGCGGCACGCGAATGGTGCCGACGCATTGCGCCAGGAGATCTCGCATGCCGATTTCCGGATCTTCTGCCCTCGCATCGAAAATGCCGCGATGACCGCCCGCTTCGAAGCCTTGCAGCACGATCGCATCCACGCCGCTCTCTTCCAGCGCCTTCGCCTCGTCGAGTGTCGTTGCCGTGCCGATCAGCGGGATACCAGCCTTTTTCGCTTCTCGTACATGGTCGGTCGGTAACAGTCCGAAGACGAAGCTTAAGCAGGCTGGCTTGATGCGCAAGACAGCTTCGAACTGCGCATCGAAATCCTCTTCGTAGGGAGGAGAAAGCTGCGGCGACGGCAGTTCCAACTCCTGGCGATATCCTGTGGTTGCAGCCACGGCGCGCTCAAGCCGATCGGTGCCAACCTCCGGGATCGAATGCGGAATGAAGAGATTGATCGAAAACGGCTTGTCGGTTCGCTGGCGAACCTGAGCTGCAAAGGTTTCGATCGTCGCGGCATTTAAATAGGCGCCACCCATGGCGCCGAGGGCACCGGCAGCGGAAGCCGCAGCCACGAGTTCTACCGACGAAGGACCACCGGCCATCGGTGCGACGATCAATGGATGCTTCAAGCCCAGCTGTTGAAAAAGATTGCTGTCCATAGGACCGTCCTTCCGGAATTACCTGCCCAAGTCTTAACCCAACATTGGGGTTGCGCGATGAGTTGCTAGGAGCGACCAAGCGCTTCGGTGCGGGCCTCGATCGCCTTGATCACCGACACCATGTCGAGTCGGCCATTGCCGAGTTCGACGCTTTCACCATAGAGAGTGCGGCAGAGATCGAGGACGGGCGATGCCATGTCCGCGGCGCGAGCTGCCTCCGCAATCAGTTTCGTGCTGTTGAACGCATCGGCCGTCGCCGCCTGCACTGAAAAATCCCGCGCAACAAGCTTCGGAATTTTCACGCGTGTCAAATCGCTGGCCATAGGACCGGAATTGATAGCCGCCTGAAAAGTTTCAAGATCGAGTCCGTTGCTCTCAGCAAAATGCGCGGCTTCGGCCAGTCCGGCAAGCATCGTGCAGAGATAGAGGTTGACGGCCAGCTTCATAAGCAGCGCATTGCCGACCGGGCCGCACAAAATGGTTTCGCGGCACATCGGTGCAAGCAGCGGCCGCACCTCGGCAACCGTCTCCGCATCGCCGCCGAGCAGCGCGACGAGTTGTGCCGTCTCGGCAGGCTTCCTCGACCCCGAAACCGGGGCTTCGACATATCGCCCGCCGGCGCTAAGAATATCGGCGGCAAGCCCGCGCGAATAGCCGGGCGGATTGGAGCCCATCGACACGACGATATGTCCGGACACCAGCTTGGCGAAGTCCGGAGTACCCCGCCGCAACACCTCGTCCAGCACCGTTTCGTTGACCAGCATCAGGATGACGATGCGTGTGCGCGCAAACACCTCCTCGACGCTCGCCGCCACCGTGGCACCCGCCTCGCGCAATGGATCGGCTGCTGCCGCAGAGCGGTTCCAGACCACCAGCCTGGTGCCTGCCTTTGCGAGATTAAGGGCCATCGGCTGCCCCATGACGCCGAGACCGATAAAACCGATCTCCGCGCCCGGCTCGCCGCCGGGACGTTCGCTGACGCTGGTCATCACAACAACTCCGATAGTTCGGGTGACTATGCGATTTCTTGTGTCAGAGCCGGCGGGAGAGCACATATACCTTTCCCGCCGGGTATGGGTTCATGGTTCGCTTAGAACAGGCGGTCCAGCCATTCGTTCTTGTCCGGCGCGCGGCCGAACTGGATGTCGGTCAGGGCTGCCTTCAGGCGCTGCGTCGTAGCGCCGGCATTGCCGTCGCCGATGGTGAAGCTGTGCTTGCGGCCCTTCACCTTGCCGATCGGCGTCACGACGGCCGCCGTGCCGCAGGCGAAGGATTCGCGCAGGCGCCCGCTCTCGGCATCCGCCTGCCACTGCTCGATCGAATAGGGTTCCTCGCGCACCGTCAGGCCCATGTCGCGCCCGAGCTTGATCAGCGAATCGCGAGTGATACCCGGCAGAATCGTGCCGGTGAGCGGCGGTGTCTGCAGCGATTCGTCGTCGAAGACGAAGAAGACGTTCATGCCGCCAAGCTCCTCGATCCAACGCTTTTCGACGGCATCGAGGAAGACCACCTGATCGCAGCCTTCACGCTGGCCTTCGGCAAGCGCTGAGAGGCTTGCGGCATAATTGCCGCCACACTTGGCAGCACCGGTGCCGCCCGGAGCGGCGCGGGTGAAATTCTCGGAGACCCAGAGCGTGACGGCCGACCCGCCGCCCTTAAAGAAGGAGGCGACCGGGGAAGCAATGACGCAGTAGATGTATTCCGCCGATGGCTTTGTGCCGAGGGCGACTTCCGTACCGATCAGGAACGGCCGGAGATAGAGCGACGCCCCTTCGGCGGTCGGGATCCATTCGCGATCGATCTTGACCAGCTCGCGGACGGACTCGACGAAGAGCTCTTCCGGCAAGCGCGGCATCGCCAACCGCTCCGCCGAATTCTGGAAACGGCGCGCATTGGCGCTCGGGCGGAAAAGGGCCGCACCGCCGTCCGGCAGATGATAAGCCTTCATGCCTTCGAAGATTTCCTGCGCATAGTGAAGCACCACGGTCGCGGGATCGAGAGGAAGCGCCTTGCGCGGCTCGATCTTGGCGCTGTGCCAGCCGCGATCCTGCGAATAGCGGATCGTCACCATGTGGTCGGTGAAGATGCGGCCGAAGCCCGGGTTCTGCAGCAGCGCTTCCCGCTCGCTCGCCGTCGCGGGATTAGGGTTTTTCTGGATGTCGAAGGTTAATTTTTCGCCGGTGCTCATGGCTCCTCCAATGCTTCTTGTGTCGCGGCTTTCGCCGCCCATCTCCCGAAGGATGGTGTAAATCAAATCGGGTGGTATTTGATTGCGTTTACGCCTGTTCTCACGCAAGTTTAAGAGCGATTTGCATAAAATTATGAGGCGAATCGCTATTTCTCGCTTGCAAGCTGGCTATCGGTTTCATCGGCTTTCCATCAGAGCGCTTCCGCAACGGCTTCAGCAGCGACAACGCCGGTTTCATAGGCACCGTGCGCGGTCGAATAACGCGTCTTCGAACAGGCTTCTCCGGCGAAGAACAAACGTCCGTTATGGGGAGCCGCGAGGACGCTGCGCAGGTCGGACGCACCGGGTGTCGCATAGGAATAGGAGCCGCCAAAGAAGGACTCTCCCGCCCAGGCCGACGCCGCCATCGGCGACAGCGTCTTGCCGACATCGGCGCCGAAGACGCGCTTCAACTGTTCCACCGAAAAATCAAACATCGCATCGATGCCATGCCTCTCCAGATCGAGCGCAAGGTCGGCGGCGAAATAGGCCTCGATGACCGGAGCACCGAATGGCTTCAGCTGATAGGCCCCCGTTCGGCGGCTATGCTGCGATCCCATCACATGCGCATCCTCCGGAAACATCCGAGGTTCGGCTGTGCGAAGAAAGAGTTTGTTTGCCAGACCGAGCGGCAGGCGGGAAGCTGCTTCGATCTTCTCCGGCAGAGGCGGCCAGAAGGCGATACGTCCAGCCGCAAGCACATTGGTGGAAACAGTGACGACGACGGCCCTCGCCCGCAGCTCGCCCTTGCTCGTGGAAAGCACGACATGGCCAGCGCCGCTATGGTCGATGCGGCTGACCTCGGCGCCGAGAACGGTCGGCACCGGCAAGCCGTAGGTCGCAACCAAAGTGCCGTAGCCCTGCCGCACGCGCCAGTCAGGACCAGGGCCGGGATCGTAGCGGCCAAGATCGATCACCGAGGACTTGTCGAGCTCTCCTCCGGTCATGAAGGCGCCGACGGCGTAAATCCTTTCATTCCACGGATCATCAGGCAACAACATGGCCGAGAGATCGGCGTCTGCATCTCCCTCATACTCATAGACCCGCTCGAAGAAGGCGTTGACGGCGGCAGCCGCAGCCTTGGCATCGGGATCGTTCTGTTCTAACCGATGGCCGCCGTCGCTCCAGGGCGCAGGCGTGCGATCGACGGTCAGGCCCATTTCCTCGGCAATATCAGTCCAGGCATTGGTGCGCGCGCCATGCAGCCAGCCGCAGCCGAGATCGAGCGCGGCGGCATCGGTGCCGAATGGGTGGATCGAGCGGGCGCGGCCGCCGACGCGATCGGAAGCCTCGAGCAAGACGATCGAGAGATCCGGCCGAAGCAATTGCAGCTGTCGGGCAGCACTTACTCCTGCCGCTCCGGCACCAATCACGGCAACGTCAATCTCGCCGCCTCTCCAGGATTCGATGGGCATTCCAATTCCTCTTCGCGCAAGCGCTGGAGAACAAACCAGCCGCGCGACTTGGTGATATGAGGCTCGCCAATCCGCCGGCGCGAACCCTGTCGATCATGTGTAGCCGACCTCGGCGCGGCCTGTAAACGGGCGCGACGACGGGATACCAAATTGCCGCATTGAGCTGAAACCGCGAATGTCGTACGTGCTTCATCCAGACAGATAGTGAGGAAGATCGTGCGGAAACGGACCTTCGGAACAACACTCTCGACCGCGACGCGCAGTATTGGAGGCGCTTGTGCCAACACAGCTCAATAAGACGGCGGCCACACGTCGCGCCTCTTTCAAATCGCATTCGGAAACACCGATGTTCACGAAGGAGTGGTCTATCCCCGCGATCCTCAGTGTCTTCCTGCTCGGCGTCTGCGGACTCATCGCCTATTTCACCTGGACCCTCATGCCGCCGGCGGCGACAACACAGAACCATGTCGGCGGAGCTGTCACACTCAGCGACGGTAATGGCCGTCCGATTGCCGATCCTGCGCCGAAAAAGCAGCCATAGCTGTAGCCGCGGCCACACCGACCGATAGCGAAAAAACGCTGGCCATGCCCGTGAGCGATAAGCTCGCACCTGACAAATAGACCATCAAATGGCAGGCCCTTCCGCCGGCGGCCACAGGACCAAGGGCAACTACAGCTTTACGGCGGCATCCTAGTTACAGGGCTGACTATCCGACGACGCACTTCTTGACGAAATGCAGCCAGCTGTCGTTGCGCCGGATGGTCGCGCGCGGCAGGCCGAACGGATCGTCGCCCGGCCGCGCCCGACCGCGGCGTGTCGTCGTGGCGGCGCTGTAACCGGCTTCATAGGCAAGCACGCGATCGAGCGGCGTTTCGTCGCCATAGGGAAAGCAGAAGGACGAAACGCCTTCGTCGAGCAAATCCTCGAGCAGCTCGCGCGAATGGGTGATCTGACGGCGCGCCTCTTCCATCGGCAATTGCGGCAGGCGAACGTGATCGAGCGTATGCGATCCCACCTCATGCCCGAGGCTGTGCCAATGCTTCAGCTGTTCGACCGACATGCAGGGCGCCTGAGCCACGCCAAGGGGGACATCCCAGACATTGCTGCCGCCGATCTGGTTCGCCACAACGAAATTCGTGGCAGTGAAGCCAAACTCCTGCAGCACGGGCAAGGCATTCTCATGCACATTGGCATAACTGTCATCGAAGGTGATGGCAGCGACTTTGCCGGCCTTCTCGCCGCGGATGTAAGGCATTGCCTCACGCAGCGACACACCCTGAATTCCAAGCTTTTTCAGCCATTCCATCTGACGGCGGAAGGCTTCGGGATGGACGACCATGCTTCTGAACGGCGCCTTGCGCGACGGCGGCACCGCAATCTGATGATATGCGAGGATTGGAACAGCCACGATGGATCGTCTCAGATGATGCGGCGCGAGCGAAGCGCGATCTTGGCGCGATAGAGCGGCCGCAACACCTCTCTGGAGAGCCTCTCTGCCAGTGTCTTGCGACTCTTGATCGTACTGCCGCCGAGCTGAGGGGAAATTTCACGCACGCCGCCAGGCAGGACCGAGAGCGGCGATACGCGCGTAAACCAGCTCATCTGCACGGTGGTATCGACGGGCCGGTCGAAGACGGAGGTCGCTTCCAGCAGGCGGATGGCGGCATCTCGGCTGACGAGCTGGGCCACCATGCCGAGACCTATCCTCGTCGGTTGAATGACATCGGTCTCCCCTTGGGAAAGAACAGATCTGCCATGCTCCTTGCTCATGCGAAACGGGAAGCGAATGAAAGAACCTGGCTTCAGGCAGGCCTTGGCAGCAGCAAAGGCTGCGTGGAACGCGTCGTCGATCTCGACATCGTCCTCAAAGACAAGACCAGCATCGATGCCCTGCTCGACAATGGCAGCCCAAGCCTTGCGATGCGACAGAAAGCAGGCGATTTCGCCCGTGCTCATGGCAAACGGATAATAAGGCTTCTGCAACCGCGGACGATAGACACTGTCGATCTCGACGGCACTCAGAGTGCGGCCATCGACTGCCTCGACGATCTCGCTTTGCACCGGAAGCTTTGCAGCAAGCCTTTCGACCTGCGGCATGCGGTCACGGGCGCGATCCAGATGGATGATGAAGCCACGAATGACAGGTTGGCCGGGCGTGTCCAGAACAGTACCGACCGAATTGGACGCTGGAGCGAACTCGAATCCCGTATGAGATCTTTCGAGCGGCATCGCCGAAGACGGGTTGAATTCGTGGGCTTGCATGAAGGGATACCTCGGGGTCATATTTCGCGAGGCTCTAGCAACCCTGAATGAAAGCGAGCTTAGGCAAACCTGAGGCGAAACTGAAAATGGTTGTTTTCAACGGATCTGAACAACTGAAGGAAGCTAGACGAGCATGCTGATGCGACCGCTCGCCATCTTGTCTTCAACCCAGCGGCGTTCATCCAGCCAGGCATGGCGTTTCCACCCTTCCCAGCTGAAACCGCACAGCTTCACCTCCCACTCGTCTGCAGGCAATCGTGACAGCACATATCGGATGCCGAAGAAGCCGGTGCTCGGAAAGAGCTGATGCATCCGGCATTGGCTCACACCGAGTTCCTCGCAGCCCTCGATGTAAAACTGCGGCGGCATGATGCGGATTTCCTTGCCGGCAGCACCGACCAATTCGATCGTCCGCATCGTCCAATCGCTTCTTCGGCCCTTCAGGCGTGAGAGCAGATTGGGCTTGGGGTGATACTTGCGGATGATATCGGGATGATAGGCAAGCACGACCTCCTTGGCTGCCGTGAACGTCGCGCTGGTCAGGAAGGTCGGGTCCGTCAATCGGCGCTGCATAGGCTTGCTGGAAGCTGCAAGCATGAGAATATCGGTGCGTGAACCGCTCATGCCGATCGAAGCCTTCGGCTCGTTGAAACGCATCGCAAATTCTGCATTGTCCACGACCTCAGAGAGGTCACGCTGCAGCTTGCCATTGCCAATGATGATTGCCGTCTTGCGGGTCAAATATGAATATCCATCAGGTCTGAAGTCGCCGACCTAACGGAGCCGAATGAAGCCAAACTGAATGGCGGATCGGGGAAGGATGCATAAATCCTGACACGAACCTGAAAGCCGTCGCAATGTCACCTACGAGCAACAGCAGTGCCTGAAAACCGGGCTCAGCTCAGATTTGCATGCCGCCAGCAGGCCACGCAAACCCGATCGCGATCATAAATGGATAGCACCCTGCCGAATCAGAAAGGAGCCCAAACGGGCTCCTTGAAATCACGCTGAAGTGGATGCAGCCTATTCGACCGAATTGAACTTCTTCACCTGAAGGAAATTCACTGCACTTCCGCTGAAGCGTTCGGGATCGATCGAAGCCGTCTGTACCTTGAAACCATCCGTGTAAACGGCAGTCGGCTGGGCACGGAGCGTCGGGCTCACGAAGCGCGGCGCCTTGACCGGGCGGTTTACAATCTCAACCCGGGCCTTTGCGATCGCCCATTGCGAGATCATCTTCTCCGTCAGCGTCGGCGCAGTCGTCACCGTTGCGCGGCCCGAATCGGCCACCACGGCGTCCTGCTTGTTCGGCCGGCCGCCCTTGGTCGCGATACCGGCGGCAATCGGACGTTCCTGTGGCGTAGTCGGCTCGAACCCGTCGTTGAAGCGACGGCTGCTGGCCTTCACCTCGTTGCGGACCGGTGCAAGCGCGGCCACCTGCATCGGCATTTGCTGTGCCGGTCTCTGCTGCGGCAGGACGGCGGCAATTGCCTGCGCCGCATCGTTACCGGCAGCCATGCCGTTGCCGGCGGGCGCCAGTTGATCCTTGGACGCGACGTTGTTCGACGGCTGCATCACCGCAACCGCATTGTTGGCGTCCGATCGATCAGGACGGCTTTGCTCGAGAGCCGCAATGACCGAAGGCGAAAGTGCACTTGCGTCAGCTTGGTCGTCGGCGGCCTCCTGATCGGCATCGGCTGATGCCAGCAGGCTTTCGGCCAATTCCGGACGCTGCGCCGGCACCGGAACGGCAGCCAGTTGGCCTTTCATGTCAGCCTCGGCCGATGCCACTTCGGCATCCCCGGGTGAACGACGGTCAAGCAGGGACGGCACGGGCACATGATAGGAGCGAAGGTCGGCATATTGCGGCTGGTCGCCCGTATCCGGCATGGCGGCGGCAAGAGCATCCTGCGCCGCGTTACGCGACGGTGAGACGAGAGCGGAAGCCACGTCGCTGCCGGCAGGCTGATTGCCGAATGCCGGGCGAACCTGCGGAACGGGCGCGTTTACGCTGGCAACTTGAACCTGGGCCGGAGCCGGAGCGGCGCCCTCGTCACCATCATCACTGGCAGCCGGAGCCGGCTGGCCCTTGCGGGCAGCTGAGGCGACAGCCACCGGTGCCGCCGTCGTTCCGCTATCTGCATTATCCTCTTCCTCATCGGCACCGCCACCGCCGAACAGGCGGGCAAAGAAGCCGCGGCGCGGCGAAGAGGAGCTGGCGATCTGGATATCGTCGGACGACATACGGCGCTTGTAATCGGCGACTGCCTGCTGGTAGCCCGGCAACGGCCGGCCGTCCGCCGGAATATGCATCGTCTTGCCATCCGGGAAGAGGCGGACGAGATCCTGGCGATCCATGCGCGGCCATGCGCGCACGCCGCCGACATCCATATGCACGAAGGGCGAGCCGGAGGTCGGATAGTAGCCGACGCCGCCTACCTGCAGCTTCATGCCGATTTCGCGCAGCTTGGTGAGCTTGACGTCAGGAATATAGAAATCCATCGCGTTGCCGAGCATGTGCTGGCTCTTCTTGGCAACGCCGGTATGGGCGGAGCGCGTGCGCAGCATCTCGTTGGTGCCCGGCGAACGGAAACCGCAGATCACATAGATGAATTCGTGTGAACCGCTTTCGCGGTAGACTTCCCAGATCAGGTCGAACAGTCGCGGGTTCATCTTGGTCGGCTGATTCTTGCGCCAGTCGCGCAGAATGCGATTCAGCTTCTCCAGGCCGTCCGGATCGAACTTGCCGTTGCGCTTGTAGGTGATGACGGCCTTCTCGCCGGTATGGACATAGTAAATCTTGAGGCTGCGGGTTTCACCGCCTGCCTGAGAGGGAGTGCCGACGAAAACAGGGGTAGAAACGGACAAAGCAAGGAGGCCAACGGCTACAACCTTGGCCACCTTGCTAAATAGGTTAGAGCACGCAGAATGCCAGCTCAAGCTATTAGGCTTGGTATTTGCACTCAAATTCGGCAATTCGATCCCCGTCCGACAGACAATGTCGCATCGTGTTCCAAATGGCTGTCAATTGCGGTGACACGATGGCAAAAATGCCACACATGGTCGCCCCCTTCATACATGGTGAACGATGCACTAACAAGTGCTTTACGACGGGTAACAAAATATGCTTGCCTAAACGTTAAGCTTTACTTCATGCCGCGTTTTTTTGCGGGTCATCCGGGTCTATGCCGTAATCTTTCAACTTCCGGTAGAGAGTTGAGCGGCCGATGCCGAGCTTTCTCGCGACTTGACTCATCTGCCCACGATAGAATTTGAGGGCAAATCGGATCAATTCTTCCTCGACATCCGCCAGTTTCCTGACATCCCCCGAGGTATTTGTGCTGACGATGATATTGTCGGAAGCACCGGCCGACGCATCGGCTGAGGCAAGCGGAGTGGTTGCAGCCGACCCGTGCGAAACCCCGTAAGGGATCCGTTCGCTTCGTTCAGCCGCCAGAAGCTCGGCCGAAGAGGCATGCGAATTATCCACAACCAAGGTTGGATGCTCGGCAGCGAAATAGCCGGGCAGCTGTGCGGCGATCTGCGGAAAATCCGTGTCGAGCAGCTCTGGTCCCTCGGACAGGACGACCGCGCGGAAAACAGCGTTTTCGAGCTGGCGGATATTGCCCGGCCAGTCATAGGCGGTCAGCAGTGCAAGCGCGTCGTTGCTGATCCCGAGCGGATGATCGAGCTTCTGCTCCAGCGCAAACCGGTCGGCAAAAGCGCGTGCAAGATGCGGGATGTCTTCCTTGCGGCGACGCAGTGCCGGCATGGTGATCGGAAAGACGTTCAAGCGATAATAGAGATCCTCGCGGAAGCGCCCAGCCTTGACCTCTTCGATCAGATCCTTGTTGGTCGCCGAAATCAGCCGGACATTGACCTTCTGCGCGACGCGCGCGCCGACGGTCTCGATTTCGCCCTGCTGCACGGCGCGCAAAAGCTTGACCTGGACCTCCAGCGGCAGGTCGCCGATTTCGTCGAGGAACAACGTGCCGCCATCGGCTTCCATGAATTTGCCGACATGGCGCTCGGTTGCACCCGTGAACGCACCCTTCTCATGTCCGAACAGGATGCTTTCGACGAGATTGTGCGGGATCGCACCACAGTTGACGGTCACGAATGGCTTGCCGGCGCGGTCGCTGGCGGCCTGGATGGCACGGGCCACCAGTTCCTTGCCAACACCGGATTCGCCTTCCAGCACGACTGGAATGTTCGATTGCGCCGCGCGATGGGCGAGATCGATCACCCGCATCATCGCCGGGCTTGCCGAGACGATGTCGTCGAAGGTGATGCTGCTCGAGCGCGACTTGCGCCCGGCGCGGGCCTTCGCCTCGCGCTGGTCGAGCTTCAAAGCATTGGCGATCGATGCCGCGATACGCTCCGGCGATACCGGCTTGACGACGAAATCGAAGGCGCCGGCGCGCATTGCCTGCACCACGGTATCGATGCCGCCCTGCCCCGTCTGCACGATGACGGGCAGGTCGATGCCCATATCGTTCAGCGCGCCCAGGAACTCGATGCCGTTCATTTCCGGCATCATGAGATCGAGCACGATCACGTTGATCTGATCGTTGCCACGCTTCAGGAACTCAAGGCCGAGACGGCCATTTTCTGCCAAATGGGCAACGTGTCCGTGCCGCTCGATGGCATTCTTGAGCAGACGGCGTTGAATCGGATCATCCTCAACAACGAGAATCTGCGCGCCCCCCTTGGCGCTATTGTAAACGGTCATTGGTGCCTCACTTCATGCGAAACCTGAGGCGAAGATCGCAGAAAGGCTTGAACATGAAGTTTTGCCAAAGCATCGCATTTTAATCATTATGACGAATGTAAAAGCGCTTATGATTCAACCTTCGGTGCAGGAAAATCAGGCCTTGCAGCAGGCTTTCCAGCCGAATAGACACCATACGGATCGGACGATCCGAAAAATAAAAGCAGAGGAAATTTCGCCCATGAGCCCGACCTCGCTCCACCCCCTCATTAATTTCTCGGCCATTAAATTCTCGGCAAGCCCGGCAGCCGGCCAGGCACTTGGAGACCTGCCAGCCTGGAAGCTAAGCGATCTCTATCCTTCCTCCACGTCCCCCGAGTTCGTCGGAGATCTGGAAAAGGCCGGCAAGATGGCCATTGCCTTCGAGGAAAAGTGGAAGGGGAAGCTTACCGATGCCGCCGCCAAGACAGGCGACGCCGGCATCGGCGCAGCCATCAAGGAGTATGAAGCGCTTGACGATATCATGGGCCGTCTCGGCTCGTTCGCCGGGCTCACCTACTTCTCCAATACCATCGATCCGAACAACGGCAAGCTCTATGGCGACGTCCAGGCAAAGCTCACGGACTATTCCTCTCACCTTTTGTTCTTCCCGCTGGAGCTGAACCGCATCGACGATACGGTGATGGACGCCTGCATGGCGAACGACCCCGCCGCCGGCCATTATCGTCCCTGGATCGTCGACCTGCGCAAGGACAAGCCGCATCAGCTCGACGACAGGCTGGAGCAGCTGTTCCTGGAAAAATCCATGACGAGCGCCGCCGCATTCAACCGCTTGTTCGACGAGACGATGGCTGAGCTGCGCTTCGAGATCGACGGCGAGAAGCAGCCGCTGGAAGTCGCCTTGAACATGCTGCAGGAGCAGGACCCGGAAGTGCGCCGCAAGGCCGCCATGGCGCTTGCCGAAACCTTCAAGGCCAATCTGCGCACCTTCACGCTGATTACCAATACGCTCGCCAAGGACAAGGAAATCGCCGACCGCTGGCGGGGCTTCGAGGATATTGCCGACAGCAGGCATCTCGCCAACCGCGTCGAGCGCGAGGTAGTGGATGCGCTGGCGGCCGCCGTGCGAGAGGCCTATCCGCGGCTTTCGCATCGCTATTACAAGATGAAGGCCAAGTGGCTCGGCATGGACCAGATGAACTTCTGGGACCGCAATGCGCCGCTGCCGGAAACGCCCAACGCGCTGATCCCCTGGGCCGATGCGAAGGATACGGTTCTATCGGCTTATGGTAATTTCGCCCCCGAAATGGCTGATATGGCCAAGCGCTTCTTTGACGAGGAATGGATCGATGCGCCGGTGCGCCCCGGCAAGGCGCCGGGCGCCTTCGCCCATCCGACTGTACCGTCGGCTCATCCTTACGTACTGGTCAATTATATGGGCAAGCCGCGCGATGTCATGACGCTGGCGCATGAGCTCGGCCATGGCGTGCATCAGGTGCTGGCCGGAGGCCAGGGCGCACTGATGTGCCAGACGCCTTTGACTCTAGCGGAGACAGCCTCCGTTTTCGGCGAGATGCTGACCTTCCGCGCGCTGCTCGACAAGACCACCGACAAGCGCGAACGCAAGGCGATGCTCGCGCAGAAGGTCGAGGACATGATCAACACGGTCGTGCGCCAGATCGCCTTCTATGAATTCGAGCGCAAGGTTCATACCGCCCGCAAGAATGGCGAGCTGACATCGGACACCATCGGCGAGCTGTGGCTCTCGGTACAGGAGGAGAGCCTAGGTCCCGCGATCAAGATTTCCGAGGGCTACGAGACCTACTGGGCCTATATCCCCCACTTCATCCACTCGCCCTTTTACGTCTATGCCTATGCCTTCGGCGATTGCCTGGTGAACTCGCTCTATGCCGTCTACCAAAGCGCAGAAAAAGGCTTCCAGGAGAAATATTTCGAGCTCCTGAAGGCCGGCGGCACCAAGCATCATTCCGAACTCCTGAAGCCTTTCGGCCTCGACGCAACCGATCCGTCGTTCTGGAGCAAGGGCCTGTCGATGATCGAAGGGCTGATCGACGAGCTGGAAGCATTAGATAAGAACTGAGATCTCGGTCCTGCTTTGAGGAGAAGCAGGTCAGGCACCTTCGCCATTGCCGCAGCTTCGCGCATGGCCCCTCACCCCAACCCTCTCCCCGCCTATGCGGGGAGAGGGAGCGATCGCAACTGCTGCACCGTTGTTTGCAGAGAATGATGCGGTGGACGCAGAAACAGTCCCCTCTCCCCGCGGGCGGGGAGAGGGCTAGGGTGAGGGGCCAAGCGTAACGGCATATGCAATCATGCCTGGGGATCATTGAATCAAGACTGGATCGAAATCCGCGCATGGCCGATGCCATACCCTACGTCCTTTTCAGGGACGACAGCACAGGACAGATGATGATTTTCGCCGAGCCGGCCGAGATCATTGTCGCTCATACGCGTGCGCAATTTTTCGATGCCCTCGATCGGATGGAAAAAGCCAAGCGGCAGGGACAATGGCTTGCCGGCTACATGGCCTATGAGGCCGGCCATCTCTTCGAGGAAAAACTCGCACCTTTCGCCGAGGAGAACAGGGAAACGCCCCTGCTCTGCTTCGGCGTTTTCGATGCTCCTGCCGCTGATGGCCATCTGCTGGGCCAGCCGGTACAGCGCCTGGAAAACCGAGAGTTTCTCACGGAGCCGAAGGCCGCTTGGAGTTTCGAGATATATAAGGAGCGCTTTGACAGGCTGCACCAGCATCTGCGCCTTGGCGACTGCTATCAGGCAAACCTGACCATGCCGATCCATACGCGATGGAACGGCGATCCCCGCGCCGCCTTCTGGTCTCTGATCGAACGGCAGCCGGTGAAATACGGCGCGTTGGTCGATCTCGGCGGCCCGATCATCCTGTCGCGCTCGCCGGAGCTTTTCTTCCGCACGGACGAGCACGGTTGGATCGAGACGCATCCGATGAAGGGCACGGCCAGGCGCGGCGCAAATGCTGCCGAGGACGAGCGCATCATCGCCGCCATGCTCGCCGACGAGAAGACGCAGGCCGAAAACCGCATGATCGTCGACTTGCTTCGCAACGATATCTCCCGCATCACTGAGGTCGGCACGCTGGATGTGCCGAAACTCTTCGAGATCGAGACTTATCCGACCCTGCACCAGATGGTCAGCCATGTGCAGGCCAAGCTGCTGCCGGGCATATCGATCCGCGATATCCTTGCCGCACTCTTTCCCTGCGGCTCGATCACCGGTGCGCCGAAAATGCGGGCGATGGAAATCCTGCACGACCTCGAAGGCGGCCCGCGCGACGCCTATTGCGGCGCGATCGGCATGATCTCGCCTGGCGGCGCCATGCGTTTTTCCGTGGCGATCCGCACGATCACGCTTTTCGAAGACGGTCGCGCGGTGTTCAATGTCGGCGGAGGCATCGTCTTCGATTCGACGGCGGAAGCGGAATATGAAGAATGCCTCCTTAAGGCGCGCTTCGCCGTGGGGGACCGATGGATCGACCGGTAGAGGACTTTTCCCTGATCGAGACGCTGCGCTACGAGCCGGAAACCGGCTTCGTTCGCCTGCGCCTGCATCTCGCCCGCCTGCAACGATCCGTCCGCCGCCTCGGCTTTTCCGCGCCGCAGAACGTGCTTGGCAAGCTGGAGCACGCGGTCGCCGGTGCCGCCGCACCCTTGAGAGTTCGCCTCACTCTGGATCGCAAAGGGCAAACGGAACTGACGACGGCTCCCTTCGTCCCGCTTTTGCCTGATACCGTCTGGCGCTTGCGCGTCGCTGCGACCCGGCTCGATTCCTCCGATAAGCTGCTGCGTTTCAAAACCACGCGACGAGGCATCTATGAAGCAGCCCGCGCGGAATATCGGCCAGACGAGGCAGACGAAGTGCTGCTGCTCAATGAGAAGGATGAGGTTTGCGAGGGGACGATCACCTCTGTCTTCCTCGAGGATAGCGCGGACCTGCTCCGCACTCCTCCCATATCATCCGGTCTACTTGCAGGCGTCCTGCGCACCGAACTCATCTGCCAGCGCAAGGCCCGTGTCGACCGCATCCGGCTCGACGACCTGAGAGATCGCCCCCTTTATGTCGGAAACTCACTGCGCGGCCTGATCCGCGCACAACTCCTATGGAATTGATTGAATGTTCATTCTGTCGCTTACCTATCTCAAGGGCAATGACGAAGCCGATAAGCACATGGAGCCGCACATGGCCTGGGTGAAGGAAGGCTATGCTAGGGGCTGGTTCCTCGCTTCCGGCCGCAAGGTGCCGCGCACAGGCGGCGTCATCTTCGCCCGCGGCGAGCGAGCGGAACTGGAGGCCTATGTCGCCGCAGACCCCTTCACGATCCACGGTGTCGCCGCTTATGAAGTCCAGGAAATCGCCCTCACCACCGTCGTCGACGGATTGGAAAGCCTGAAGGCCTAAGCGACGGAAGGCGCTTGCCTTCCGTCGCATTCCGTTTATGTCAGCGAAAACCAACCCTGAGAGCAACAAACTCGTCGCATATGGCGTGTATGTTTGCCTCGACTTGACTTTGGCCGGCTAACCCTCAACAGCTCTTTATTGTGACATCAAATTATGATTAGAGCCGCTCACCCCGCGTTTTCGCGCAAACTCTGCCAGCGCTTTCGCGCCAACTCTAACTAGATTTCGTGAACCGAACGGCGCCCTGCCTTTCGAAGGAGAAAAGAATGACGAAACAAAACTATCCGGTATATGCCGAAATTACCGGTCCGATCGTAATGATCGGCTTTGGCTCTATTGGCCGTGGCACCCTGCCCCTGATCGAGCGCCATTTCAAATTCGACAAGAGCCGGATGGTCGTCATCGACCCGCAGATGGATGCCGAGCACCTGGCGATCCTGGAAAAGCATGGCGTCCGCCATATCCAGGCCCATGTCACCAAGGACAATTACAAGGATCTCCTGAAGCCGCTTCTCACGGAAGGCGGCGGCCAGGGCTTCTGCGTCAACCTCTCGGTCGACACCGGCTCGCTCGATCTGGTCAAGCTGTGCCGCAAGCTCGACGTGCTCTATATCGACACCGTCGTCGAGCCCTGGCTCGGCTTCTACTTCGACAAGGGCCTGAAGAACGCAGACCGCACCAACTATGCACTGCGCGAAACCATGCGCAAGGAGAAGGAAAAGAACCCGGGCGGCACCACGGCTGTTTCCACCTGCGGCGCCAATCCGGGCATGGTTTCCTGGTTCGTCAAGCAGGCGCTCGTCAACCTCGCCAAGGATATCGGCCTGAAGTTCGAAGAGCCGGATCAGCACGATCGCGAAGGCTGGGCCAAGCTGATGAAGAAGATCGGTGTCAAGGGCGTTCACATCGCCGAGCGCGACACCCAGCGCACCAAGCATCCGAAGCCGCTCAACGTCTTCTGGAACACCTGGTCGGTCGAAGGCTTCATCTCCGAAGGTATGCAGCCGGCAGAACTCGGCTGGGGCACCCATGAAAACTGGATGCCGAAGAACGCCAAGAAGCACAAGAAGGGCTGCAAGGCCGCCATCTATCTGGAGCAGCCGGGCGCCAACACCCGTGTGCGCACCTGGTGCCCGACCCCCGGCCCGCAATACGGCTTCCTGGTGACCCATAACGAGTCGATCTCGATCGCCGACTATTTCACCGTGCGCGACAAGGACGGCGAGGTCACCTTCCGTCCGACCTGCCACTACGCCTATCATCCGGCCAACGACGCCGTGCTTTCGCTGCACGAAATGTTCGGCAATGGCGGCACGCCGCAGCCGGTTCATCACGTTCTCGACGAGGACGAGCTGGAAGACGGCATCGATGAACTCGGCGTGCTGCTCTACGGCCATGCCAAGAACGCCTACTGGTACGGCTCGCGCCTGTCTCTCGAAGAAACCCGCCGCATTGCCCCCTATCAGAACGCTACCGGTCTGCAGGTGACCTCAGCCGTTCTCGCCGGCATGGTCTGGGCACTGGAGAATCCGAAGGCCGGCATCGTCGAAGCCGACGAGATCGACTACAAGCGCTGCCTCGAAGTGCAGCTGCCCTATCTCGGCCCGGTCGAAGGTCACTACACCGACTGGACCCCGCTCGATGGTCGCCCGGGCCTCTTCCCGGAAGACATCGACACCAAGGACCCCTGGCAGTTCCGGAACATTCTGGTTCGCTAAGAGTATAGTGTCAGCTTGATGCAAGAGCGAATGCCCGCACAGGTCGTGCGGGCATTTTTGTTACGCAAGCCAGATAAATCAAGCAGATCGCCTGGGACGTCTTGCTTTAGCTCGATGGCCGCGCCATCTTCCTTGCAACCGATACGCCTTTAGACCGCCTCTATTTGCGGGAGATATTTATGAAGATGAGAACCGTTCTTGCCCTCCTCGCTGCTGCGGCAGCTTTATCTGCCTGCGTGGATTTTGGTGGCTCCAGACCGCCGCCGATGGCGATGAATCCGGGCGGCGGCCAGCCGCGCACGAATTCCGTGGAAGGCAGCTGGGCCGATTCCAATGGCCTGAATTCGACCTTTAACGGCGGCCGGTTCGAAACGCACACGACGGATGGCACGAACCAGCAGATGGCCTCTGGAACCTACACGACCGATCCGTCGGGCATGATCCAGATCAACCTCTATTCGAACATCAAGCGCACCTCGTCGAAGGTCAATTGCTTCCTGGCCAATCCCAGCCAGCTCAACTGCACCTCCGAAACCGGCGGGCACTTCTCGCTCAATCGCCAGGGCTGATAAAGGCCCGATGGACGGATAAGGCATCATGCGCGGAATGCTGATCCTCCATCTGGTACTGATCGCAGCATTGCCCGTCGCCATTCTGGCGGCGGTCCTCCCTGCAAATAGCTATCAAGCCCAGGGCATCGACGCCCTTGATTGCGATGGCCCCGCGAGCGTCCTCCTTTTCGCCGTACCGGCTTTGCTCCTTTACGGCGCCAGCGCTATTCTGCTCTATCGAAAGCGGAATCGACACCTTCATCTTGTCACCGCCCTCTGCTGTGTGCTTGTCTTCTGCTCTGTCGGCTGGAATGCCGCTGCGGCATTGCGGGAGTCCTATGGACTCGCCTCCGTCGAGGCATGCGCCTGATCCGGCAGCGCATTTCGCCGCTTTGTAAAAATCCTAATAACGCCAACAGCTTTTGCTTGCGCTCGCTCCGCCGGGATGAAAACATCGCTGTGGGGGACCGCCTTGGGGCATTGGCGGGCCGGATTGCAATGACCAACAGGAGAGACAGATGAAGCAGCCCTTCGGAGTGGGTCTTTTGGCCGCCACGCTGCTGGCGCTGAGTACCAGCGCCGCCTTCGCGGACTATCAGCTCAACATCCTGCACTTCAACGATTTCCATTCGCGCGTCGAATCGATCAACAAATTCGACGCCACCTGCTCTGCAGCCGAAGAAGCCAAGAACGAGTGCTTCGGCGGTGCGGCACGGCTGAAAGCCGCCATCGACCAGCGGCGTGCCGCCCTTGCCGGCCAGAACGTAGTCGTCCTTGATGCCGGCGACAATTTCCAAGGCTCCCTGTTCTACACGACCTACAAGGGTGCGGCCGAAGTCGAGTTTCTCAACGACATGAAGATCGACGCCATGACGGTCGGCAATCACGAATTCGACGATGGCGAAGGCCCGCTTGCCGCCTTCCTCGACAAGGCGCAGTTCCCCGTTGTAACCGCCAATCTGGTGGTCGACGACCAATCGAAGCTCGGCAACCGCATCAAGAAGTCGATCGTGCTCGATATCGGCGGCCAGAAGATCGGGATCGTCGGTGCGGTGACCACCGAGACGCCTGAACTCGCCTCCCCCGGCCCGCATGTGAAGATCACCGACGATGCCGCCGCAATCAGCGCCGAAGTCGACGCGCTAAAATCGCAGGGGGTCAACAAGATCATTGCGCTCACCCATGTCGGCTATCCCCGCGATGTCGAGAAGATCGCCAAGATCGCCGGCGTCAGCGTCGTTGTCGGCGGCCACTCGCATACGCTCCTGTCGAATACCGATCCGAAGGCAGCCGGCCCCTATCCGACCATGGTCGACAATCCGGCCGGCTATAAGGTACCTGTTGTACAGGCCGCATCCTACAGCAAATATCTCGGCGACATTGTCGTCACCTTCGATGACAATGGCGCCGTCAAGGACGCCAAAGGCGATCCGATCCTGCTCGATTCCTCCATTAAGCCGGATCCGACGATCCTGTCACGCGTGCAGGAGATGGCAAAGCCGATCGAGGAACTGCGCAAGAAGGTCATCGGTAATTCGCAGGGGCCGATCGAAGGCGCGCGTGAAGTCTGCCGCGTTCGGGAATGCTCGATGGGCAATCTTGTCGCCGATGCGATGCTTGACCGCACCAGGACGCAGGGCATTTCCATCGCCATCCAGAACGGCGGCGGCCTGCGTGCCTCGATCGCCGCAGGCGATGTCAGCATGGGCGACGTGCTGACCGTGCTGCCCTTCCAGAACACGGTTGCAACCTTCCAGCTGACCGGAGCCGACGTGAAGGCGGCACTCGAAAACGGCCTTAGCCAGATCGATGACGGGGCGGGCCGCTTCCCGCAGGTCGCCGGCCTCAAATACAGCTTCGATAAATCGAAGCCGCCGGGCAGCCGTCTTGTCTCCGTCGACGTGCAGGAAGGCACCGAGTTCAAGCCGATCGATCCCGAAAAGACCTACGGCGTCGTCAGCAACAACTACATGCGCGCCGGCGGCGACGGCTACGCCGTCTTCGCAAAGGACGGCAAGAACGCCTACGATTTCGGCCCCAATCTGGAATCGGTGGTCGCCGATTATCTTGGCGCACACAATCCGTACAAGCCTTACACGGACGGCCGCATAACCCAGATAGCCGCGGCAGCGCCGGCTGCACAGCCGGAACCCGCAAAGCCCGCCGATACCACGCAGACAGCGCCGGAGCAGAAGCCGGCGGCGGCCGCTGGAGATAGCGGTGGCGCGTCGTCCACGACAACCCCTCCGGCCTCCTCGCCTCCCACGGTGACAACGCCAAGCACCACCATGCCGGCAAACCCGACGGCTACGCCGTCTGCCCCGGCAAAATCGGATCCGGCAGCCTCGACACCCGCCACCTCAGCTCCAGTGGCTGAAACGCCGGCTGCGTCTTCACCCGCGACCACGGCTCCGGCAACAGCAACGCCGGAGGCCAAGGTCAACGAGCCGCCAAAGACGCCGACAACCCACATCGTCGTCGCCGGCGACACGTTCTGGGATCTTGCCAAGACTTATTACGGCAATGCCAAACAATGGCACAAACTCGTAGCCGCCAATCGCAATATCAAGCCGCATCATCTGGTGGTTGGCGAAAAGTTGAAGATTCCGGCCAAGTAAGACGATTTGTCTCGCTTGCTCCAGCCGGTCCGGGCTTTCCCGGACCGGCTTTTGTTCTTATGTGAAGTGCTTCATATCTTGAGAGGAATTCAATCGATGACAGCAGCCCTGACCACGCTTCCGCCCGATCACCCTAGCGTGAAATACGGCAAGGTCGGCGTGCTGCTCATCAATCTCGGAACGCCCGACGACACCGACTACTCCTCGATGCGCCGCTACCTCCGCGAATTCCTGACAGACCGCCGCGTCATCGAGTGGTCGCGTTGGAAATGGTATCCGATCCTGTTCGGCATCGTGCTTAACACCCGACCGCAAAAGGTCGGCAAGGCCTATGAGACGATCTGGAACAAGGATAAGAACGAGAGCTATCTGCGCACCTATACGCGCAACCAATCCGACCTAATGGCCGAGCGGCTGCGCGACCTGCCCAACGTCAAGGTCGACTGGGCCATGCGTTACGGCCAGCCCTCGATCGCCGATCGCATCCAGGCGCTAAAGGACGATGGCTGCGAGCGCATCGTGCTCTTTCCGCTCTATCCGCAATATGCGGCGGCAACGACGGCGACGGTCAACGACAAAGCCTTCGAGAAACTGCAGAAGATGCGCTGGCAGCCGGCGATCCGCACTGTTCCGCAATATCACGACGACGAGACCTATATCGAGGCGCTCGCCAATTCCGTCACCCGTCACCTCTCGACGCTGGACTGGCAGCCTGAAAAGATCATCGCCTCCTTCCACGGCATCCCGATGTCCTATTTCAAGCTGGGCGATCCCTATTACTGCTTCTGTCAGAAGACCGGCCGCCTGCTGCGCGAGAAACTGGGTCTTTCCGAAGATCAGTTCATGGTCACCTTCCAATCGCGTTTCGGCCCGGAGGAATGGCTGCAGCCCTATACGGACAAGACGGTGGAAGAGCTTGCCAGGAACGGCACCAAGCGTATCGCGGTGCTCAATCCCGGCTTCGTCTCCGACTGCCTTGAGACGCTGGAAGAGATCGCCGAACAGGCCGCCGAATCCTTCCATCACAACGGCGGCGACAAATTCACCCACATTCCCTGTCTCAACGACAGCGAAGACGGCATGAACGTGCTGGAAAAAGTCGTGCGGCGGGAGTTGCTCGGCTGGGTTTGACCGGATCGCCGGGATTGATCCCGGCGACACGTGCCTACTGAAGCTGCGGCTTTTTGAGGAAGCTGCCGCGATCGGCGGATTTGACGCGCAGCCAGGCCTCGCGGCCGTCGCGCAATACGCGCATGGGGATCTCGGAGCCAGCCGGACCGCTCTCCCAGATCTTGCGGTAGAAATCCGCGAGCCCATCGACTTCGCCATCCCGGATTTCCGAAATGACGTCGCCGCGACGCAAGCCAGCCTTGGCGGCCGGACCACCCTCGGTGACGCTCATGACGACGACTTCGCCATTGCTTTCGGCCGAGAAGGCACCGAGCCAAGGCCGCGGCGGCTTGTTGACGCGGCCGCGCTTGATCAGATCGTCCAGGATCGGCATCAAAAGGTTGATCGGCACGATCATGTTGATATCGGCGCTGTCGCCGTTCTGGGTCGCCATCTGCAGATGCAGCGATCCGATGCCGAGAAGCTTGCCGTCCTCATCGATAAGAGCCGCACCTCCCCAGGATGGATGGGCGGGTGCCGTGAAGATCGCCTCGTCGAGCAGATATTCCCAATAGCCGGCGAATTCCTGCTTTGCGACGATCTTCGCCTCGACAAACTGGCCGATCCCGTCAGCGATGACGACTTCATCACCGATCTCAGCCTTGTCGGTATCACCGAATTCGAGGGCGGGCACATCGAGAGGCCCGAGCGCCTGCACGAGGCCGAAACCCGTTTCCTGATCGTAGGCAAGCGCATGACCGGGCACGACGCGACCGCTATTGGTCGTGAGCCAGACCTCGTCGGCTTCGGTGATGAGATAGCCGATCGTCAATACCAGGCCGTTTCCGCGAATGACGACGCCGCTACCTTCCCTGCGTGTGCCGAGGGTTGCCGCAGTGAAGGCGTCTTCCGGAATTGAGGCGTGCACGGCCACAACCGACCGCAAGGTCCTATCTAAGTTCATAGCTTCACCCTGATAATGCGCTAAGGCTGGCCCGAAAAGCTGCGTGGCAGCGGAGCCGGAAATCTCCATATAAAGTATGAATATCAATCGCCGGACGCAAGACCCAGACGGTGATTGGTTGACCTGCCTCATAGCAAAACGCCTGCTGTAGCCCCATTCCTCACTTGCTGAGAACATGCTAACCCACCACATAAGATTGAGCTGCCGCCTCGTGAGCTCGACCGAGCATAGCGAGGCCGAACGGTGGCGGTTTAGGCGACGCGAGCCTGCTCATACAGCCGCGTCCATGGAGGAGTTCGATGGTAGTGGGTGGTTTCAGCATCGTTGTGATTGCCTTGGTGGTCTTCGTCATTCTGGTGCTGTTTGCGGGCATCAAGACCGTACCTCAGGGCTATCGGTACACAGTTCAGCGCTTCGGCCGCTATATCCGCACGCTGGAACCGGGGCTCAACCTGATCGTGCCCTTCATCGAAACAATCGGGGTGCGGATGAACGTGATGGAGCAGGTGCTGGCCGTGCCGACGCAGGAGGTCATCACCAAGGACAATGCGAGCGTATCCGCTGATGCAGTCGCTTTCTTCCAGGTGCTGAATGCGGCGCAGGCCGCCTATCAGATCACCAATCTGGAAACCGCGATCCTCAATCTCACAAAGACCAATATCCGTTCCGTCATGGGCTCTATGGATCTGGACGAGCTTCTGTCCAATCGCGATGCCATCAACGAACGACTGCTGCGCGTGGTCGATGAGGCGGTAGAGCCCTGGGGCATCAAGGTAACACGCGTCGAAATCAAGGACATCCAGCCGCCGAAAGACCTGGTTGACGCCATGGGCCGACAGATGAAGGCCGAACGCGAAAAGCGCGCCCAGGTCCTGGAGGCGGAAGGCCTGCGCAACGCGCAGATCCTCCGCGCTGAGGGTGCAAAGCAGGCAGCCGTGTTGCAAGCCGAAGGCCAGCGCGAGGCTGCCTTCCGCAACGCCGAGGCGCGCGAGCGCCTGGCCGAGGCCGAAGCCAAGGCGACCCGCGTCGTATCCGAAGCGATTGCCGAGGGTAACGTGCAGGCGATCAACTATTTCGTTGCCCAGAAATACACCGAAGCCCTGAGCGCGATCGGCTCCGCCAGCAATTCGAAGATTGTCCTCATGCCGATGGAGGCGAGCTCCATCATCGGCTCTCTTGGCGGTATCGGCGCTATCGCGCGCGAAGTCTTCGGCGACAATGGCGATGGCAATGGCGCGACGCAACCGGCCCGGCCACGCTCCGGCCCCGTCCGTACAACGCCAACGATCAATCCGCTGCCACCGAAGGAGAGCTGAGATGTTCGACAATCTCATCGTCGAACTCGGCCCCTGGAGCTGGTGGCTCGCCGGTCTGGCGCTGCTTGCCGCCGAACTCGTCTTGCCCGGCTTCTTCTTGGTATGGATCGGGCTCGCCGCGATCATCGTCGGCGCCTTGTCGCTTCTGTTTTGGGAAAGCAGCTTCTGGGTCTGGCAGGTTCAAGGGCTGGTCTTCGCCGCCATGGCTGTTATCGTCACCCTGCTCGGCCGCCGCTATCTCTATAACAACAACCAGGTGACCGACGAGCCGTTCCTGAACCAGCGCGGTGCCAGCCTTGTCGGGCGCACGGCAACGCTCGACCAGCCGATAGCCGAAGGCCGTGGGCGCATTCGCCTCAATGACACTTATTGGACGGTCAACGGACCGGACTTGCCGGTCGGCACCCGCGTCAAAGTGGTCGCCAGCAACGGCCGCGAGCTCACCGTCGAGCCTGTCTGATCAGGCAACGCCGATCCGCAGCAGATCGTGGAAATGCACGACACCGATCGGCCGGCGTGCTTCATCGATGACCAGGAGAGCCGAAATATTGTGACGATTGAGCACGGCCATGGCGCTCGTCGCCAGCGTCGTTTCCTTCACCGTCTTCGGATTGGGGGTCATCACCTCATCCACCAGCTTCTCCGCGAGGCTGGTGCCGAGATTGCGGGCGATATCGCCATCGGTGACGATGCCGCACAGGCAACCGTCATCATCGACCACGCCGACGCAGCCGAACCGCATCTTCGATAGCGTCATCGCCGCTTCCGGCATACCGGTTCCGAGCTTGACGAGCGGCACACGGTCGCCCTTGTGCATGATATCGGCCACGTGCGAGAGGCTGGCGCCGAGTTTGCCGCCCGGATGGAAGGTGCGGAAATCCTCGGCGGTAAAGCCGCGTGCTTCCAGAAGAGCGACGGTCAGCGCATCGCCGATCGCAAGCTGCAGCAGCGTCGATGTCGTCGGCGCCAGACCGTGCGGGCAGGCCTCCTGCTCCCTAGGCAGCAGCAGCACAACATCCGATTCACGCGCAAGCGTAGAAGTCTCGCCGGCAGTGATGGCGATCATCGGGATCGAGAAGCGGCGGGAATAACTGATGATGCCGCGCAGCTCGGCGCTCTCGCCGCCCCAGGAGATGGCAATGATGACATCATCCTGGGTAATCATGCCGAGATCGCCGTGATTGGCTTCGACAGGATGCACAAAGAAGGCCGGCGTTCCGGTGGATGCCAGACTTGCGGCAAGCTTGTTGCCGATATGGCCACTCTTGCCGACGCCGGTGATCACGACACGGCCGGAGATATCGCCGATGATCTCCACCGCACGGCTGAAGGGCTCCGCCAGACCATTGGTCAGGGCGCGTTCCAGCGCTTCCATGCCCCGTCTCTCGGTCTCGATCGTTCGCATTGCGGATTCGATCGCACCGTTCTCGATGAGTCTTACAGCTCTCTTATTCATGAGCGAGGCCTAACGCTTTTCTGCAAATCTGTCCACCAAAGATCGACTTATGGCGATACGACAGCCTGCAGCGCCTTCCCGACAAATATTATCGAACCCTTTCTTGTCGCCATCACTTGGCAACCAAGCGTTAACCACGCGGCTTTACACTTGGGTAAGAATTTAGGTCATTTCCAGCAGGGTCAGATATAAACAACATGGGCATCGGCAAGGACAAGGCGGGTCATGGTGCCTTCCGGCTGGCGGCATGGGCGACCTCCGCCGTGCTCGGCTGGGGTATCGCATTTGCCGCACCGCTGCCGGTCAACGCGCAATCCTTGCCATCCGACCAGAACGCCGACGATACCTTGCCAGCGTCGACGACGGCATCTCCGACCGATCCGAATGCCGCACCCAACACCGACAACCAGGCGGCCACGCCAACAAACCAGGCGTCGACCTCCAGCGACGCACCCTTGAACGCGCCGCTGCGCCTCACCGGCATCGACCCTACAACCACCGGCTCGACGCTGGATAACGATCTGCGCCGCGTGAACCTGCGCGAACCAAGCGTTGATGACCTGAGAGCCCGCCGGTATCCGGATCGGGCAGATGCACAGGGCATCCCGCTCGGCACCTTCACTCTGAAGCCTTCGATCAACCAGTCGATCAACATCGAGCGGGATCGCACCGGCGACACCAAGGATAACCGCGGCTTTTTGCAGACCGACTTGCGCAGCACCCTGACTTCGGACTGGGACAGACATGCCCTGACCGTCACCGGTGAGGGCGTCTGGCAGAAGAACATCAGCGGCACCGGCGAGGAAAAGCCAACCGTCAACCTCAATGCCGACCTGCGTCTGGATCTTCCCGCCGACACGACTGCGCATGTCACCGCCGGCTATCAATTCTACCGTGAGGACACGAGCGATCCGAATGCGATTGCCGGCGCCTCGAAGCAATCCGCCGTCAACCAGTACACGGCCGGGCTCTCGTTGGAACGCGATTTCGGCCTGCTGCGCGGCACGACGGCCGTGGCGCTGACACGCAGCGTCTATTCTGACGCCGTGCTTTCGGATGGGACGACGGTCACCCTCAGCGATCGCAATCAGACGGCCGGAACCTGGCGCGGCCGCATCGGCTACGAGCTGTCGCCCGCCATCATTCCCTTCGTCGAAGTCACTCTCGGTCGCGCCGTCTACGATCAGACGCGCGACAGCAACGGTTATGCCCGCTCGAACCAGAGCTATGGCGGCAAGGGCGGTGTCGAATTCGACCTCGGTGAAAAATTCAAGGGCGAGCTGGGCTTCGGCTACCAGCACACACAATTCGACGATTCGCGCCTGGGCTCGGTCGACTCACCGACGATCGACGGCAGCCTCGCCTGGTCGCCGCAGCGCGGCACCGATATCAGCGTCGGCCTTTCGACGACCGTACAACCGTCGACCACGGCCGGCCTCAGCGGCTACACCGCTTATCAGCTCACGAGCACCATAAGCCATCAGCTGCGCGACGATCTCACCGCCAAGCTGACGGGAGGCCCGACGTGGCGCAATTACCCCTCCAATGGCAGCGCCGCCGACGAAATCGAATACGACGCCGCTTTCGGGCTAACCTGGGGGATCAACCGTTACCTCGATCTTACCAGCAATGTCGGTTATCAGCTGACAACGAGGGATGTGGGCGACAACACTCGGCAGTTCCAAGCCGGCCTTGGTTTGACGGTAAAACGCTAGACACCGCCTTCGCTCAGATCCAAACTACCCGCTCAAATGAATCGAGGCCCAGCATATGCCAGGCCTCAAGATTTTCTCAAAAGGTCGGAGCCCTATTTCAGGGCTGCGATCAGCGCCTTGAACTCGTCCTCAATGGTCGGGCGGATGTCGTCACGCGCCAAGGCGAAGGCGACGTTGGCAAGGATGAAGCCGTCCTTTGCGCCACAGTCGAACGTCTGGCCCTGGAAGTGATAGCCGGCGAAATCCTGCGTCTTGGCAAGCTTCAGCATGCCATCCGTCAGCTGGATCTCGTTGCCGGCGCCGCGCTCCTGACTTTCGAGGATACGGAAGATTTCCGGCTGCAGGATGTAGCGACCGTTGATAAAGAAGTTGGACGGAGCCGTGCCCTTGGCCGGCTTTTCGACCATTTCCGTGATGCGGAAGCCGCTGCCGATCGTCTCGCCGACGCCAACGATACCATACTTATGGGTCTGATCAGGCGCACATTCCTCGACGGCGATGACATTGCCGCCGCTATGCTCATAAAGCTCGATCATGCCCTTCATGCAGCCCTTTTCGGCGCGCATGACCATGTCGGGCAGCAGCAGCGCAAAAGGCTCGTCGCCGACGATCTCGCGGGCGCACCAGACGGCGTGACCGAGACCGAGCGGCTCCTGCTGGCGTGTGAAGCTTGCCGTGCCGGCCTTCGGCAGCAGGCCGCTCAGCAGCGACAATTCGGCATTCTTGTTACGCTGGCGCAGCGTCTGCTCAAGCTCGAACTGAATATCGAAATAATCTTCGATAACATGCTTGCTGCGGCCGGTGACGAACACGAAATGCTCGATGCCCGCTTCCATCGCCTCGTCGACGACATACTGTATCACCGGCTTATCCACGACGGTCAGCATTTCCTTCGGCACCGCCTTGGTCGCCGGCAAGAACCGCGTCCCTAGTCCGGCGACCGGAAATACTGCCTTACGAACCTTCTTATGCTGTCCCACGCATACCTCCTGGGCATTAAATCAGTTGGCACAAAGCCATTCTAAAGGTCAGTAGATTAGATTTGCTACTGTTTTGCAAATAATGACTGACGCAAACTTCCATGGTAAAGAATTTGTTGACTTCGTTCGTTTAGCGTCACGCATGGGCCGATGCAACGCGCATCGCCGCACCGAAATCCAACGATTGATGGACAAGGCTGTAGATGACCGTAAACCGCAAACACTCCCTTCGTGGTCTCGCTCTGGCGCTCGCGCTCGGCGCCTTGGCAGGATTCCTTCCCGTTAACGCCAATGCTGACCCTGGGTTCCAGAAATGGATCGCGGGCTTCTACGCCACCGCCGCAAAGAGCGGCATTACGCAATCCACCTATCGCAATGCATTTGCCGGCGTAACCGACCCAGACCCCACGGTGCTTGAAAAGGCGCAATACCAGCCGGAATTCAAGTCCCAGATCTGGGATTACCTCGACTCCCGTGTCAATCCCTATACGGTCGATATTGGCCGCAAGATGGCGGTCAAGTACGGGTCCACACTGCGCACGCTCGAACAACATTTCGGCGTCGATCGCAATATCATGCTGGCCATCTGGTCGATGGAGTCGAATTACGGCGAGGTTCTCGCCAAGAACGATCGGCTGCATTATGTCCCCCGCGCGCTGGCGACCCTTGCCTATGCCGATCCGAAGCGGGCGAACTACGCCAAGAAGCAGCTCATCGCCGCCCTGAAAATCCTGCAGAAGGGCGATATCTCGCGCAAGGACCTGAACGGCTCCTGGGCCGGCGCCATGGGCCATACGCAGTTCATTCCAACGAGTTATCTGCTCTATGCCGTCGATGCCGATGGCAGCGGCCATGCCGATATCTGGAATTCCGTTCCGGACGCCCTGGCGACAACAGCCAATCTTCTCGCCAAGAATGGCTGGGATACCGGGCGCACCTGGGGCTATGAAGTGGTCGTGCCCGCGGGTGGCAGCGCCCAGGCCGGCAAGACGCACACCATCGCGCAATGGGCCGCCCTCGGCTTCGTGCGTCCCAACGGCAAGGCTTTCCGCACGACCTCCGACCGTGCGCAGTTGAAGATGCCCGGCGGGCCGAACGGTCCCGGCTTCCTGATGACCGGCAACTTCTTCACCATCAAGCGCTACAACGCCTCCGACAGCTATGCATTGGCCGTCGGTCTGCTCGCGGACCAGATCGCCGGATATGGCGGCATGCAGCAATCCTGGCCGCGTCCGAGCGGCGCGCTCGACGTCAAGCAGAAATTCGAACTGCAGACGCGTCTGAAGGAGCTCGGCTATTATGACGGTGTGGTCGACGGGAATTTCGGCTCGGGCTCGAAGGCCGCAATATCGGCTGTCCAGCAGCGCATGGGTATGGATGCGGACGGCGAGCCTTCGATGAGCCTGCTGAAAGCATTGCGCAAGTAGGCCGCCTCCAGCGAATCCGGGATCGCCAGGACGATGAACTCGTCATTTCGCGGCCCGGACTCGTGAGCGGAAAAGAAGCGATGATGAAACACTCTGCCCGCGCGACCACCGCAACTCTAAGGATTGTTCTGACGGCATTTCTCAGCGTCGTCATCGCGTTTGGCTGCCTGCAGAATATGGCGCAGGCGCAGGAGCGGCCGCGGCGGAACCTGTTCGATATGCTGTTCGGCACCCGCGAGCCCGATTACCCGGATCAGCCCATCGAGCAGCCGCCGCCACGGCGCAAGGTGCAGCCGAAAAAGCGGCCGACCCCGCCGCCGCGCCAGCCAGTCGCGCAGCCGGAAACGCCACCGCCCGCAGAAAAGCTCCCCGATGCCAAGACCATCCTTGTCGTCGGCGATTTTCTGGCAAGCGGCTTGGCAACCGGGCTGGAGGATGCCTTCTCCACCTCCCCCGGCGTCGTCATCCAGTCCCGCGGCAACGTCGCCTCCGGTCTCGTGCGGCAGGATTATTACAATTGGCCGCAGCAATTGCCTGGCATGATCGATCAGCTGAAACCGGCCATGGTCGTCGTCATGATCGGCGCCAACGACCGCCAGCAGATGATCGGCGACGGGCTCAACGAGAAATACGGCACCGACCCGTGGTTCCTTGCCTATGAAGAGCGCGTGCAGCAATTCGCCAAACTGGTGACGAGCCGTCATATTCCGCTGCTCTGGGTTGGCCTGCCCTCCTTCGGCTCCGATCAGCTGACCGCCAGCGCTGTTAAGCTCAACCAGATCTATCAAAGCCAGACCACCAGCGTCGGCGGTGAGTTCATCGACATATGGGACGGATTTACCGACCAGAACGGCGAATTCATCGTGACCGGCTCCGATATCAACGGCCAGCAGGTCCGGTTGAGAACGGCCGACGGCGTCAATCTGACGGCAGCCGGCAAGCGCAAGGTCGCCTTCTATCTGGAGAAATCCGCACGCCGGATCCTGGGCGATCAGGCAAGCCCGGACATCACGCGCCTGGACACGGGCAATCCGTTGCCGGCGCAACAGGCCAATCTTCCCGGCGCAGAACCGGAAAAGATTACCCGCACGCAGCCGATGAGCCTCTCCGATCCCGATCTCGACGGCGGCTCGCAGCTTCTCGGCAGCAGCCCTGCTCCTGCCGCAACGACTTCATCGCCACGCGATCTTCTGGTCGAGAAGGGGCTGATGGACCCGGCGCCTGTCGGCCGCGTAGACGACTACCGATTGCCGGGATCGGTTGCACGATAGGCGACCTGGAGGCGGTTTGACAACGCGGCGCCCCGCCAATAGAAGAACTGCATGAGCACCAAAAGCGCAGATCAGATCGATCGTTACCGCACCTGCCCGCAGGTTGCGGTTTTGCGCGCTTTCTCCGGCCGAGGTCTCCGCGTCCAGTCGTGACAGCCGGAGGCGTTGATGCGTCCGGCGGCTGCTGGACGTAAAGCCCTCAACCTCAAGACTTCAACGTTGCCCATGGAGAATGGCACGTGCTCAATATCTATAACGTCAATTCGCTCGTTCACTGGGAAGAGCGGGACATTAAACTGCGCGACGATTTCATCCGCTTCTTTTCCGATGAAGTCGCGAACTTCCTGCGATCGGCAAATCCCGCCTGGAGTATGCGAAGGGTCGAAGCACCGACTCTGATGCCTCGAAACCTCGTTTCGGACGCCTATTCCAACTCAGACATATGGGTGCAGGAGCAAATGTCGAACACCGAGACCGAACTTGTGCTGCGGCCGGAAACGACATCTTCAACCTATGCCTACATGCAGCATCTTCTCGGAAACCATTCCAGAACAAGGCTGCCACTATGCGTCTGGCAGGCGGGAAAATCCTATCGCCGGGAACAGGACCAACCGAGCAAGCATGTGCGGCTCAAGGAGTTCTGGCAGCTCGAATTCCAATGCGCCTTCACCACCGATAGCGGCAACGATTATCACTCTGCCTCCCTTGAACCGGTCCGCCGGATGATCGCCTCGGTCGTCCATCTGCCGACACGGATCGCCCCATCCGATCGGCTTCCGGCCTATTCCGAGGTGACGATGGATATCGAGGTCGATAACGGCGATAAATGGATGGAGGTCTGCTCGATCTCGAAACGCACGGATTTCCCTCAGCGCTACCGCAGCCAGCCGAAGAAGGGGGCCGCGATAGACCATGACGTCACGGTGCTCGAAATCGCCATCGGCCTCGATCGCTGCATCTACAACTGGAATATCGCCGCAAGCCGTTAACGACAAAGGCCGGATTCATCGAGAACCCGGCCTTCAATAACTTTGCGCGAACGGACAGCGAAACTTAGTTCGGCAGAACCGTCGAACCCATCAGAGCCTCGTCGATCGCGCGGGCGGCCTGACGGCCCTCGCGGATCGCCCAGACCACCAGCGACTGGCCGCGGCGGACGTCACCGGCTGTCCAGAACTTGTCGATCGAAGTCTTGTAGTCCCTGTCGTTGGCAACGACGTTGGTCGAGCCGCGGCGATCCGTGTTCAGCGTCAGCTTGCCGTCGAGTTCCTTGAGCACGCTGTCGGTGAACGGACCGCGGAAGCCGATGGCGATGAAGGCGAGGTCGGCGCGGATGACGAATTCCGTGCCGGCGATCGGCTTGCGGCGCTCATCCACTTCGCAGCACTTCACGCCCGTCAGCACGCCATCTTCGCCGATGAATTCCAACGTTGCGACCTGGAATTCGCGAACCGCGCCTTCGGCCTGCGAGGACGAGGTGCGCATCTTCGTTGCCCAGAACGGCCAAACGGCGAGCTTGTCTTCCTTCTCCGGCGGTTGCGGCCGAATGTCGAGCTGGGTCACCTTCACCGCGCCCTGGCGGAATGCCGTGCCGACGCAGTCGGATGCCGTATCGCCACCGCCGACGACGACGATGTGCTTGCCGCCAGCCAGGATCGGATCGGCGGGCCAGCCGACGCTGTCGATATTTTCGCGGCCGACGCGGCGGTTCTGCTGCACGAGATAGGGCATGGCGTCATGGACGCCTGCCAGCGTCGTGCCGGGAATGCCGGCTTCGCGCGGGGTTTCCGAGCCGCCGCAATAGAGCACGGCATCGTGCTCCGCCAGAAGCTGCTCGACCTTGACATCGACGCCGACATTGACGCCGCAATGGAAGGTGACGCCCTCGCCCTTCATCTGCTCGACGCGGCGATCGATGAAGTTCTTCTCCATCTTGAAGTCCGGGATACCATAGCGCAGCAGGCCGCCGGGCTTGCTTTCGCGCTCATAGACATGGACGTCGTGACCGGCGCGGCCGAGCTGCTGGGCGGCTGCCATGCCGGCAGGGCCAGAGCCGATGATCGCGACCTTCTTGCCCGTATGCACGGTTGCCGGCTGCGGGCGGATGAAGCCCAGCTCATAGGCCTTGTCGGCAATCGCCTGCTCAACAGTCTTGATGGCGACCGGCGCATCTTCCAGGTTCAGCGTGCAGGCTTCCTCGCAGGGCGCAGGGCAGACACGGCCGGTGAATTCCGGGAAGTTGTTGGTCGAATGCAGGTTGTGGATCGCCTGCTCCCAATTGTTGTTGTAAACGAGGTCGTTCCAATCGGGGATCTGGTTGTGCACCGGGCAGCCGGTCGGACCGTGGCAATAGGGAATGCCACAGTCCATGCAGCGAGCTGCCTGTTTCTGCACTTCCTGGTCCGACATGGGGATCGTGAATTCACGGAAATGCCGGATGCGATCCGACGCCGGCTGATACTTCGCCACCTGCCGGTCGATTTCCAAGAAGCCTGTTACCTTGCCCATGCTTTCGTTTCCTCACTCAAAAAGAGGAGCTCATGGCTCCCGTGCCTGAGGGTCATCTCGGTTTCCCTGTCCGGCACTTTAATTCAAATCCGATTCCGCTATTCGACAGTCGCGATCGCCATGATGGCGATCGCAATGCGAGGCGAAACCCTCGGCTGGTTTCAGAACCGGGACGGATTATTCCGCCGCCACGCTCATCCGGCTACGTTCCATTTCCTCAAGGGCACGGCGGTACTCGACCGGCATGACCTTGCGGAATTTCGGGCGGTAGTCGGCCCAGTGATCGAGGATCTCCTTTGCTCGCGTCGAGCCGGTATAGTGGACGTGGTTCGAAATCAGCTGGAAGAGGCGCTCTTCATCATGGCGTGTCATGTCATCGGAGACGTCGACGCGTCCCTTGTGCATGATGTCGCCACCGTGATGATGCAGCTTCTCCAGCAGCTCGTCTTCCTCCGGAACCGGCTCCAGCTCGACCATCGCCATGTTGCAGCGACGGGCGAAATCGCCCTTTTCGTCGAGAACATAGGCCACGCCGCCCGACATGCCGGCCGCGAAGTTGCGGCCGGTTTCGCCGAGCACGACGACGACGCCGCCGGTCATATATTCGCAGCCGTGGTCGCCCACGCCTTCGACGACCGCGATCGCGCCCGAGTTTCTGACCGCGAAGCGCTCGCCCGCGACACCGCGGAAATAGCACTCGCCCTCGGTCGCACCGTAGAGCACGGTATTGCCGACGATGATCGAGTTTTCGGCGACGATCTTCGAATTTTCGGGCGGACGGATGATGATGCGGCCGCCCGAAAGGCCCTTGCCGACATAGTCATTGCCGTCGCCGACGAGGTTGAAGGTGACGCCGCGTGCGAGGAACGCACCGAAGGACTGACCGGCGGTGCCCCTCAGGGTGACGTTGATCGTGTCGTCCTTCAGGCCGCGATGGCCATAGCGCTTGGCAACCGCACCCGACAGCATGGCGCCGGCCGAACGGTCGACGTTCTTGATGTCGACTTCAAAGGCGACCGGCGTCTTGGAAGACAGGGCAGGTTCAGCCTTCTCGATCAGCTTGCGATCGAGAATGTCGTCGATCGGGTGCTTCTGCACGGTCGTCCAATAGGTCTCTTCCTTCGGCGCATCGACCTTGTGGAAGATACGGCTGAAATCGAGGCCCCTCGCCTTCCAGTGGGCGAGCATGTCGTCCTTCTCCAGAAGCTCGGAAGCGCCGATGATATCATCCAGCTTGGCAACGCCGAGCGAGGCCAGGATCTCGCGCACTTCTTCGGCCACGAAGAAGAAGTAGTTGATGACATGCTCCGGCGTGCCCTTGAAGCGCTTGCGCAGAACCGGGTCCTGGGTGGCGACACCAACCGGACAGGTGTTGAGATGGCACTTGCGCATCATGATGCAGCCGGCAGCGATCAGCGGCGCGGTCGCAAAGCCGAATTCGTCGGCGCCGAGCAGCGCGCCAATGATGACATCACGGCCGGTCTTCAGACCGCCGTCCACCTGCAGGGCGATACGCGAGCGCAGCCCGTTCAGCACCAGCGTCTGCTGGGTCTCGGCAAGGCCGATCTCCCAAGGCGAACCGGCATGCTTCAGCGACGTCAGCGGCGAAGCGCCGGTGCCGCCATCATAGCCCGAGACGGTGATGTGGTCGGCGCGCGCCTTGGCGACGCCGGCGGCAACCGTGCCGACGCCGACTTCCGAGACGAGCTTGACCGAGACATCCGAGGTCGGGTTGACGTTCTTCAGATCGTAGATCAGCTGTGCCAGATCTTCGATCGAATAGATATCATGATGCGGCGGCGGCGAGATGAGGCCGACGCCCGGTGTGGAATGCCTGGTCTTGGCAACCGTCGCATCGACCTTGTGGCCGGGCAACTGGCCGCCTTCGCCGGGCTTGGCACCCTGCGCGACCTTGATCTGCAGCACGTCGGCATTGACCAGATACTCGGTCGTCACGCCGAAACGGCCGGAGGCGATCTGCTTGATGGCGGAACGTTCCGGGTTCGGCGAGCCGTCGAAGAGCGGCATGTAGCGGTCGGCTTCCTCGCCGCCTTCACCGGTGTTCGACTTGCCGCCGATGCGGTTCATGGCGATGGCCAGCGTCGTATGCGCCTCGCGACTGATGGAGCCGAAGGACATGGCGCCCGTCGAGAAGCGCTTGACGATATCGGCCGCCGGCTCGACCTCGTCGATCGAGATCGGCTTGCGGCCGAGGGATTCCGCACCCCTAATCTTGAAGAGGCCGCGGATGGTGTTCATCCGAAGCGCCGACTCATTGACCATTTCCGAGAATTCGCGGTAGCGGTCCTCGGCATTCCCGCGCACTGCATGCTGAAGGGCAGCGACCGCATCCGGCGTCCAGGCATGGCTTTCGCCGCGCATGCGGTAGGCATATTCGCCGCCGATGTCGAGCGTGCTTGCCAGCAGCGGATCGCGGCCGAAAGCAGCCTTGTGACGGGAGACGGTTTCCTCGGCGATCGTCTCGAGACCAATGCCTTCGATCATCGTCGCTGTGCCGAAGAAATACTTGTCGACCAGCTCCTGCTGCAGGCCCACAGCATCGAAGATCTGCGCACCGCAATAGGACTGATAGGTCGAGATGCCCATCTTCGACATGACCTTGAGGATGCCCTTACCGACAGCCTTGATGTAGCGGTAGACGACCTCGGTCGCGTCCACTTCCTTCGGGAATTCGCCGCGCTGATGCATGTCGAGCAGCGTGTCGAAGGCCAGATAGGGGTTGATCGCTTCCGCGCCGTAGCCGGCCAGCAGGCAGAAATGATGCACTTCACGCGGCTCGCCGGTTTCGACGACGATACCGACCGAGGTGCGCAGCCCCTTGCGGATCAGGTGATGGTGCACGGCAGCCGTCGCCAGCAGCGCCGGGATCGCGATGCGGTCCGGTCCGATCTGGCGGTCTGACAGCACGATGATGTTGTAGCCGCCACGAACGGCCGCTTCCGCCCGCTCGCAGAGACGGTCGAGCATCTCGGGCATGCCTTCGGCACCGCGTTCGACATCATAGGTGAAGTCGAGCGTCTTGGTGTCGAAGCGATCCTCGGTGTGACCGATCGAGCGGATCTTTTCGAGATCGCCGTTGGTCAGGATCGGCTGGCGCACTTCCAGACGCTTGGCGTTGGCCATGCCGGTATGGTCGAGCAGGTTGGGGCGCGGGCCGATGAACGACACCAGGCTCATGACCAGCTCTTCGCGGATCGGATCGATTGGCGGGTTCGTCACCTGCGCGAAGTTCTGCTTGAAGTAGGTATAGAGCAGCTTCGGCTTGTCCGACATCGCCGAGATCGGCGTATCCGTGCCCATGGAACCGACGGCTTCCTGCCCCGTCGTCGCCATCGGCGACATCAGGAGCTTGGTGTCTTCAGCCGTGTAGCCGAAGGCCTGCTGGCGGTCGAGCAGCGACACGTCGCGACGCAGCGCCCGCGGCTCCACAGGCTTCAGGTCTTCCAGGATCAGCTGCGTGCGGTTCAGCCAGCTGCGATAGGGATGCTTGCCTGATAGTTCCGACTTCACCTCGTCGTCGGAGATGATACGGCCCTTTTCCATGTCGATCAGCAGCATCTTGCCCGGCTGCAGGCGCCACTTCTGGATGATCTTCTCTTCCTCGACAGGCAGAACGCCGGCCTCGGACGCCATGATGATGCGGTCGTCGCTGGTGACGAGATAGCGGGCTGGACGCAGGCCGTTACGGTCGAGCGTCGCGCCGATCTGCTTGCCATCGGTGAAGGCGACGGCGGCCGGGCCATCCCATGGCTCCATCAGGGCGGCATGATACTCGTAGAACGCCTTGCGTTCCGGCGCCATCAGCTGGTTGCCGGCCCAAGCTTCGGGGATGAGCATCATCATGGCATGCGCCAGTGAGTATCCGCCGCGCACGAGGAACTCGAGCGCGTTGTCGAAACAGGCGGTGTCCGACTGACCTTCATAAGAGATCGGCCAGAGCTTGGAGATATCCTCGCCGAAGAGCGGCGAAGAGACCGAAGCCTGGCGGGCGGCCATCCAGTTGACGTTGCCGCGCAGCGTGTTGATTTCGCCGTTATGCGCGACCATGCGGTAGGGATGGGCAAGCTTCCATGACGGGAAAGTGTTGGTCGAGAAACGCTGGTGCACGAGCGCAACCGCCGTCTCGAAGCGCGGATCGGAGAGGTCCTTATAATAGGCGCCCACCTGATAGGCGAGGAACATGCCCTTGTAGACGATGGTCGAGCTCGACAGCGACACGGGGTAGAAGCTGCTCTCCTCGCCCTCATATTCCGCATAGATGCGATTGGAGATTACCTTGCGCAGGGTGAAGAGGCGGCGCTCGAATTCCTCGTTCGTGCCGGCATCGCGGCCGGCGCCGATAAAGACCTGCACATGATGCGGCTCGGTGGCGGCAATATCGGGCGCCTTCGACAGGGAGGAGTTGTCGACCGGCACGTCGCGGAAGCCGAGCAGCACCTGGCCCTCTTCGGCAACGACCTGCGTGATCGCAGTCTTGAAATGCTCGATCAGCGCTTCGTCACGCGGCAGGAAGAAATGGCCGACGCCATATTCGCCCGCCTTCGGCAGGATGACACCCTGCTTCGCCATCTCCTCACGGAAGAAGCGATCGGGAATCTGAACGAGAATGCCCGCGCCATCGCCCATCAGCGGATCTGCGCCGACAGCACCACGATGCGTCAGGTTTTCGAGAATGAACAGGCCGTCGCGCACGATCTGGTGCGACTTCTGGCCCTTCATGTGCGCGACGAAGCCGACGCCGCAAGCGTCATGCTCGTTGCGCGGATCGTAAAGGCCCTGTTTCGGCGGGATGCCAACAGCGCGTTTCGACGTCTTGGCCGTAGCGGCAGTATTCACTGCAGCAGTCTGGTCAAAACTCGTCAACGTCGTCCTGTTCGTCATGGTCTTCCCTCCGGTAAGGCCCGCGTCGCGGGCGCTCCTTCGTCCCGCGCGGTCCGTTTCCGGGGCCGACGCGCGACAGCGCTGTTGCATTGTGAAGATCCGGCCGCGAACCGCAGCTCCTTTAAGTGGAGCCCGTCGTCAGCGTTCCGCGCCCTGCTATTCCACCGCCGCATTGCCCGCGCCTCAAAAGGCTCGAAAGGGCATGCTCCTAGTAACTATAGCTCGAAATCCCGACATCGTCAGGACCCTGGGGGCACATCTTCGGCCTCGGCGGCCAAAATAGGACAGCAACCCTGTCCTAATTCATCAGCTCTATGCCAGAAAGCTTACGCCTTCGCAAGAGCAAAACGGCAAAATTTCGTCAACGAAAGACGGAAGATTGCCTTTGTTGCAGGAATAGAGCAATAAAGTTTCGCTGCGGCGCATCATTTTATTTGTTGATTGCGTCAATCAATTTCTGTGATGCATTCTTCAAACTCATGCTCTTGATAGGTTTTTGCATTGGCGTAATGTCCCGCCGACCCTATCTAATCCAGCCGCAATTCAATCTTCATCTGGTGTATTTTCATGTTCTTTGCTTCCGATAACTGGGCCGGCGCCCATCCCAAAGTCGCCGAACGTCTGCTCGCCGCATCGAGTGGTTTTGCCTCCGCCTACGGCACAAGCGAGCTCGACCAGCGTGTCGAAGCCAGATTCTCCGAGATCTTCGAGCGCGAGGTCGCGGTCTTCTTTGTCGCAACCGGTACAGCCGCTAATTCGCTGTCGCTTGCCAGCGTCCAGAAACCGGGCGGCATCAGCTTCTGCCATACCGAGGCGCATGTCGCCGAAGACGAATGCGGTGCTCCTGACTTCTTCAGCGGCGCACGTCTTGCCACCGTCGAAGGCGCTCTCGGTAAGATCGATCCTAAGGCGCTTTCCACCAAGATCGCCCGCTTCCCGCAGGATGCCGTCCATCATGGCCGCGCCGCCGCTGTGACGATCACCCAGGCAACGGAAATCGGCACGGTCTATTCGCTGGATGAGATCGACGCCATCGCCGCCATCGCCAAGGCAAACGGGCTACCGCTGCACATGGATGGCGCGCGCTTCGCCAACGCACTGGTCGCGCTCGGCACTACTCCTGCCGAAATGACATGGAAGCGCGGCGTCGACATTCTTTCCTTCGGCGCCACCAAGAACGGCTGCTGGTGCGCCGAGGCAATCGTCTTCTTCCATCCGGAAAAGGCAAGGGAAATGCATTTCATCCGCAAGCGCGCCGCCCAGCTCTTCTCGAAGTCGCGCTTCATCGCCGCCCAGTTCGACGGCTATTTCCAGGACGGCCTCTGGCTCGACCTTGCCCGCCATTCCAACGGGATGGCCGATCGGCTGCGCGCCGGCCTCGAAAAGACCCGCGGCGCTCATCTCGCCTGGCCGACTGCCTCGAACGAGGTTTTTGCGATCATCCCAAAATCCTCCGCCAAGACTGCAGAAGACAAGGGAGCGAAGTTCTACGAATGGCCGATTCCAGAGTCGCAGCCGGATCTGGTCGGCAGGGATAAAACGCTGATCCGGCTCGTGACAAGCTTCGCCACCACCGAAGCCGATGTGGCGAATTTCCTCGCCTGCCTGGCCTGACCCGCAAGAAAAAGAGCGCCGGAGCCGGCTTCCGGACCGGACGGCGCTCGCAATAGCGGCAAAAAGTCAGTTTTGATTCCGATGGGCGATCATTGCGAAGTTCGATAGATCGTCGCGGTCGGACGCCGGTGCATGATGTACGATCATCGTCATTGCCACGACGCAGGCGACAAGTCCGGAAATGAAGATGGCACCATATGTCATCGGAACGGCTATCCCCCCGCAACTCCCCCATCGCCACCGGAGATAGCAGAATAAGCTGACTTCCGCCTGAAAACGGGCGCAACAATAAATCAGCCGGCAAAATAAATCCGGATCTCATCTGCATGATGGGAAACGGCTTTTAACGATAGCTGATAGACGATTTCGTTGTCAGCTTGATCGGGGCCCCCGCACCTTGGAGAGTATGTCGTCAGAGAGCGCACCAACCAGAAGTTGGTCCGCGCCCTTGCGCGGCACGAGCACGAACTCCACGTCCTCAAGGACGGGTAGCCAGCCCGGGGCTATCTCGATCAATCCGGCGGGAGCCATGCTTTTCGGCTGCACGAGAACACCCATGCCAGCACGCGCCGCTGCGGTCAGGCCACTCAGGCTGCCGCAGGTGCAGACGATGCGCCACGGCATCTGCTGCCGGCGCAGCGCCTCGAGCGCGACCGCACGCGTCACGCTCGGTGTCGGAAAGGCGATCAGCGGCAATGGCCCTGCAAGCTTGCGGATACGATCCGGGTCGCGGGCCAGCCAGACCAGCGGCTCGCGGTAGACGAGCTTGCCTCTCGCGTCGCCGAGCCGCCGCTTGGCAAGCACCAGATCGAGGTCGCCATTGTCCTGCATTTCATAAAGCACGCCGCTAAGCGCGACCGTCAGCTCGAGATCGACGGAAGGATGCGAACGCACGAATTCCTCCAATACGTCCGGGAGTTGGCTGGTGACGAAATCCTCGGAAACGCCGAGCCGAAGATTGCCGCGCAGGCTGTTGCCGGCAAAAAGCTGACGCACCTCCCCTTCGATCGACAGCATCTGGCGCGCATGGCCGAGCAGCGCCTCGCCATCGCCAGTCAGGACGACACGGTGCGTGTCACGCGCCAAAAGTTTTCGCCCCAATTCGGCTTCCAGCCGCTGTATATGTTGGCTGACCGTTGACTGCCCGAGTCCCAGCCGCTCGGCCGCGAGCGTGAAACTGCCCATCTGCTCGACGGCGACGAAGCTGCGCAGCTGTGTGAGGTCAAGCATGGGCTTATCCTATATCGCGATAACTGTTATTCCTTGCATCGTGGATCACAATAGGTCTATCTGCAAGGAATAATCATCAAGACTTGCAATGCGATTGGGGTAGGCACGATGCGCCGCTTTCTTCCAGACACCTTCACCATGCTGCTGGTGCTCACCGTCCTGACGGCATCCTTCTTTCCGGTGCAGGGGGCCAGCGCTCACTATTTCGGTATTGCCACCAACTTCGCCATCGGCCTGCTGTTCTTCCTCCATGGCGCGCGCCTCTCGCGCGATGTCGTCATCGCCGGTCTGCTGCACTGGCGGCTGCACCTCGTCATCCTGCTGACGACCTTCGGAATCTTCCCGCTGCTGGTGCTGGCCATGCGCCATATCGTTCCGAACAGCATCCTCCCCGTATCGCTCTATACCGGCATGCTGTTTTTGAGCGTGCTGCCTTCGACCGTGCAGTCTTCGATCGCCTTCACCTCCATCGCCGGCGGCAATGTGCCGGCTGCGATCTGCTCCGCGTCCGCCTCCAATATCTTCGGCATGTTCCTGACGCCACTGCTCGTCGGCATCCTGTTTTCGGTCGGCGGCCAGGGCGGTGGCTTTTCCTGGGATGTTCTGTGGCAGATCATGCTCCAGCTGCTCGCCCCATTCATCGCCGGCCAGCTGCTGCAGCCATGGATCGGCGACTGGATCCGTTCGAAGAAAAAGATCCTAATGCCGGTCGATCGCGGCTCGATCCTCATGGTCGTCTATTCCGCCTTCAGCGAGGCCGTGGTGGAAGGGCTGTGGCATACCTTCTCCGTCCTCGACATCGTCACGGTCATCATCGCGAACATGGTGCTTCTGGCAATGGTGATCTGCATCACCATGTTCGGCAGCCGTGCCCTCGGTTTTGAAAAGGCCGACGAGATCACCATCACCTTCTGCGGCTCGAAGAAGTCGCTGGCAAGCGGCGTGCCGATGGCCAACGTCATCTTCGCCGGCCAGAGTATCGGCGCCATCGTGCTGCCGCTCATGCTGTTCCATCAGATCCAGCTGATGACCTGCGCCGTGCTTGCCCAGAAATATGCCGATGCCGCCAAGCGGCGCGAGGCTGCGAAAGCAAAGTCGGGCGCAAAGTCCGGCGAAGCGACGAACGCGGCCTGAGCCGTCCGATATCAGACAAAACAAAAGCGGCACCCTGATGGAGCGCCGCTTCTTTTGATCTTGGGAGGATCAGGAGCTTAGCGGCCAGAGACCGCCAGCCCGGCATGACGGTCCAAGACCGTCAGCCATACTTAGTTGATATGAGCCTCGATGGCCTTCGGGCTTTCCACGGGCTCGGCTGCGATGGAGATACGGCGGGGCTTCATGGCTTCGGGGATGTTGCGCAGCAGGTCGATGTGCAGCAAACCATTCTTCAGTGAAGCAGCCTGAACCTCGACATGGTCGGCAAGCTGGAAACGACGCTCGAAGGCACGCTTGGCGATACCGCGATAGAGATATTCGCTGGTTTCAGCCGGCTCTTCGCTCTTTTCGCCCTTGACCTGAAGGACATGGGCGTGGGCCTCGATGCTCAGTTCCTTTTCATCGAAACCGGCAACGGCCATGGTGATGCGATAGGTGTTTTCACCCGTGCGCTCGATATTGTAGGGCGGATAGGTCTGGGCCTGATCCGGCTGGCCAAGGCTGTCGAGCATGGTGAAGAGACGGTCGAAACCGACGGTGGAACGGTAAAGGGGAGAGAAGTCTACGTGACGCATGGAAGTCCTCCTGTGAGCGACAATTGCGATTTCAATTCTGTCCCATGACCCCACTCTCGGCGGCCCTGGGGACGGTTTCGCAGGCCCGTTTGGCACCCGCGAAAAAGAGATGGGGATCGCTTTTGCGGAGTTCAAGCCCCTGTGCCCGCCTCCCATTTTGCGGAAAATCGCTGCGTGAACCGCAGATGAACGGATGGTTCGGAACCGGTTCAGGCTGGCTGGCCTATCGTCCAAACCATCGGAACACCATCGTCCGATGACTGAAGTGTATCGTCCCTTCTTCTTCAGTCCTTGCTCGGCCGGCGAAGCGGATCTCTCTATCTCCGCAAGCCGGCCTTTTTTCTTAGCGCCAGCGGAACAACAGGCGGAGATCAACTTGGATGGAAGTCCACAGAGATTGATTGCCTAGCTCGAAAGCCGTCCATTCGCCGCCACTATGAGCCGAGACACCTCATGCAGGCTGGAAACCGAACCCAGGCAAAGTTTCAGGATTTCTTCGTTAGGCTCCATCTGATCTGGCACCATGATCGTCATCATGCCGGCTCCGGAGGCAGATCTTATTCCGTTATGTGAATCTTCCAGGGCAAGACAGGAAGATGGCTCGATACCTAACCGGGCCGCAGCCGCCAGAAATGGATCTGGAGCAGGCTTGCTTTCTACATAGTCGCCATACGCGACAATGTGATGGAAACGATGCGTCAGGCTGTGCGCCTTAAGATGGTGATCGACGCTCTGACGGAATGAAGACGTCGCTATCGCTCTTGGAATATCGAGTTCATCCAGGAGATCCAACAACTCTGAAACCCCTGCTTTCAAAGCAAGTTCTGTCTCGCCCAAGGCGCTGAAATGCTTGAGCCAGAGCGCGCGCACATCGTCGACCGGAAAAGAGGAGCCATACAGGAGAAGTAGCGAATGACGATTCACATGCCAAGGCGAACCGATCATGGGACGGTACAAGTCCCATGTCATTTCATAGCCATACTCCGCAGTCGCCGTGATCAGCGAACGTATGTAGAGCGACTCGGTGTCAAAGAGCAGTCCATCCATGTCGAACACGACTGCACGGGGTGGTTGAGGGAGCTTCATCCCATAGCCGTTACCAGCATGGGACGAGAACGACAAGCTCGCCGATGCCGAAAACCATCCCTCGCTACGGAGGGACATGGCGACAACCCTACCGCAAAAGTTTCAGAGAACCGGTCAGCGATTTCACCCACTTCGAAGGGCCGGCCAGCCCAAGACCGTCGATCGCCTCGCCCGCAAGATCGCGATCCGGAAATATCGCCTCATACTCCCTGTAATCGTGCAGCGAGCGGGCAAAGGCAGGAAAGGGAACGATTGCGCGATCGTTTTCCACCGGCAGGGTCTTCAGCAACAGAGATCGTATGGTTTCCGCATCCGCCTGCAGTATCGGAACGGGCATGTTCGAGCTGATATCGATGGTGCGCTCCTCCCTGTCGGTCAATTGCCTGGCCGCGAGCGCAGGAAACTTTGCGCCCAACCCGATCGAGATGGCGCCGGCGGTGTTGGCGATCAGACCGAGCGGCAATGCCGGATTGATGACGATGGCTAGACGAATATCGGGAAGCATGGAGACCTACTGCCATTGACAAAAGTGATCGCAGGATATCTCGCGCATCGGGGACAATCTTGCCTTTTATTGCCGCATAATTGGATAATATGGTAGCATCTACCTCATTTCTGCGGATATACGGTTGGATATGCCCAATTCTCTTGAGCCCACTGATTTGAAGATTCTCGGCGCCCTTCAGAAGGACGGACGCCTGACGAATCAGGCGCTTTCCTCCGAAGTCGGGCTCTCGACGTCGCCATGCTGGCGGCGCGTGCGCCAGCTGGAAGAAACGGGCGTGATCCAGGGTTATACGGCCACCCTCGACAGGCGCCAGATCGGCCTCGGCGTCCTTGCCTTCATTCGGGTGAAGATCGACAGCCATAGCGAGGCGGAAGCCGAGGAATTCTCGCGCGACGTGCTGAAACTCAACGAGGTCGTGGCCTGCTACAGCATCGCCGGGGATGCGGATTTCCTGCTGCAAGTCGTAGCCGCTGATCTCGACAGCTACGCCGATTTCGCCATGGCGGTGGTGCGCCGCCTGCCGCGCATCAAGGAGATGCAGACCACATTCGTGCTGAAGGAAATCAAGCCATTCAAGGGCTTTCCGCTTGAGGTCGGCCAGCGATAGCAGCGCAAGGCACAGAGTGCCAGGTTAGGCATGGAGGAAGCAGCACGTCCCTGCGCTCTTTACGTTTGGATCGAAGCCATCCTATTCTCGGGCGAGTGGCTGCCCCCAGGGTATTGCCCGGGGGATATAATGTCGGCGCTTTCTTTCTCGAAGATTTCCTCATCGCTGAATACGCTTCTGGCTGCAATCGGTCTGCTGACGGTGGCGGTGCTTACGACGCCCGATATCGTCGGACAGACGAGGCTCATCCTGGAAGTCGTGCTTGCTGGCGTCTGGGCCATCTATGTTCTGCAATTGATCGAGACGCTGGTCATACATCGCACAAGGGACGTGCGCGGCAGGATCCCGGAAATCGCCGTCGACATGCTGGCCGTTCTGGTCCCTCTGGCCGCCTTCTTTCTCATCCGAGGGCGCGATCAAAGCCTCTATTGCGCCATCTGGCTTTTGAAGCCGCTGCGGGGTTCGATCTTCTTCCGGCTGCTGGGCAGGGTTTTGACCAAGGAAGCGCGCAACCTGATCGGCGTCACCTCTATTTTTGTCATCGTTCTGTTTGCCGCAGCACTTGCGGCTTACATCATCGAACGTGACGTCCAGCCTGACAAGTTCGGCAGTATCCCCCTAGCAATGTGGTGGGCCGTAACGACGTTATCGACCACTGGCTATGGTGACGAAATCCCGCAAAGTTTCGCCGGTCGCACCCTTGCCGGATTGGTCATGATGTGCGGAATCGGCATCTTTGCCTTATGGGCCGGCATTCTCGCCACCGGCTTCTACGAAGAGGTTCGCCGCCAGGACTTCGTGCGCAACTGGCAGCTGGTTGCCGGAGTTCCGCTGTTTCAGAAGCTCGGTTCGGGCGCACTCATCGAGATTGTACGGGCGCTCAGACCCCGTGTGGTGCCGGCCGGTGGCATCATCTGCCGCAAAGGCGAAGCCGGCGACCAGATGTATTTCATCGTCGAGGGCCGCGTCAGCGTCGCCACGCCGAATCCAGTGGAACTTGGTTCCGGCAGCTTCTTCGGCGAGATGGCGCTGATCACCGGCGAACCCCGCTCGGCAACTGTCAGCGCCGCGACCGAAGTCTCGCTGCTGTCGCTCTATGCGTCGGATTTCCAGATGCTATCGAGCAGCAGCCCCGAGATCGCCGAGATCATCCGCCAGACCGCGCTCGAACGGAGAGCGGCGGCACCGAAGAGCTGATGTGAACAAACCATGCTTCAGATCCGACCTGCAATTGCTTCCGAAGCACCAGAAATTGCTCTGCTGCTACGCGAAACAGCCGCTTGGCTTGCCAGGAAGGGTGAGCCGCTGTGGAATCCGGAAGTTTTTACCACGTCGCTGGTGGCAAAGGGGATCAACAATAGCGAATGGATTCTGGCGAAATGGAATTCCGAGCTCGCTGGCATCGTGCTTCGGCAGACACAGGACGTAGATGCATGGCCTGATCGGAAACCAGGAGACGCCTTTTACCTGCACAAATTATGCGTCAGCCGCGCCTTTGCTGGCACGGGAATCAGCTGCAAACTTATCGAATGGGTTAGCCAAAGCGCCGAGATGCAAGGATATGGCTATCTGCGGCTAGATTGCGCTCCACGGCCAGTGCTGCTCAGGCTATATTCTTCATTAGGCTTCACCCTAATAGATCAATATTCTGTGGGCGGCTTTTCCGCCTGTCGCTTCGAGAAAAAACTCTCTGCGAATGTTTGAATAAGATGATGCCGGATTTCGACCATATGATCCTCAAAGGTCGTAACCGGCGACGCCAATCGAGATAAACCTGTTGCAATTCCCCCCACCTGCGCTATCCCCTTGAGGAGAGACATTGTCAGCGAGGCGCGACATCGTCATGGATTCGATCCTCTATTCCACAGCAGACAATCCGGCACCGGAAAACCGTACCGAAGGATTCTTCGAAAGTTTCGACGGGCGCAAACTGCGCTACGCCGTCTTCCGCAGCGAGCAGTCGGTCGCCAAGGGAACCGTTGTGCTGCTGCAGGGCCGTAACGAATTCATCGAAAAATATTTCGAGACGATCCGCGACCTCACAGCCAAGGGTCTGTGGGTCGCAACCTTCGACCTGCGCGGCCAGGGTGGATCCGAGCGGCTGCTGAAGGACCCTTTGCGCGGCCATATCCGCCATTTTTCCGATTACGAGCGGGATTTGACCGCCTTCCTCGACAAGATCGTCCTGCCGGATACGCGCCTGCCCTTCTTTCTCCTCGCTCATTCGACGGGCGCGCTGATTGCGCTCTCAGCGGCGCCGAGGCTTGCAAGCCGCATCGAGCGCATGGTGTTGTCGGCTCCCTTCATCGGCTTGACCGGCCATGGCGCCTCCCCTGGTTTTATCCGCTTTCTGTCTGGCGCGGTCAGCGGTGTCGGCCTAGGCCGGATGCAGTTCAGCAAGAAGTTCAAGGAAAGGCCATTTGCTGAAAACCCGTTAACGACGGACGAGCAGCGCTACCGCCGCAACATCGGCATCGGCACCACCTACCCGCAGCTTTGCCTGGGACCGCCGACGGCACGATGGCTGTCGCAGGCCCTGCGGGCGATCGAACTGGTCAACAGGCCCGAACACCTGTTTTCAATTCAGGTCCCCACTGTCTTGATCGCGCCGACGCGCGACGGCGTGGTGCCCTATGCCGATCAGGAGCGGCTGTCGCGCTATTTCCGCGCCGCACAGCTCGTTCCAATTCACGGCGCCAAGCATGAAGTCCTGCAGGAACGGGATATCTATCGCAACCAGGCACTTGCCGCGATCCACGCCTTCATCCCTGGCAGCGACGCCGAGAGCAATGCCTATGAGATCGAAGCGCAAGCTTGATTCTCAGCGGGACAGGACGGCCAAAGCCTGCTCGTAAACGGCTCGGCTGCCGGCCGCGATGATTGTTCCGCCCATTTCCGGCCGGCCGCCGTCCCAGGTAGTCATAATGCCGCCGGCCTGCTCGATGACTGGAATGATGCCGCCGACATCGTAGGGTTTCAGCGAATTCTCGATGACGAGATCGATATGGCCGGCCGCTAGCAGCGCATAGGCATAACAATCGCAGCCATAGCGGAAGAGGCGCACCTGACTTTCGATTTCGCGATATTTGGCAAGCTCGTCGCCGACAAAGAGATGCGGCGAAGTGGTGAAGAGGATGGCATTCGAGAGGCTGCCGCAATCGCGGACCTGCAACCGTCTCTCGCCATCAGGGCCGGAATAGGTAGCGCCATTGCTATCGGCAAAATAGCGCTCGCCGGTAAAGGGCTGGTCGATCAGGCCCATGACGGCGCGGCCGTTCTTCTGCAGACCGATCAGCGTTCCCCAGACCGGGACACCCGAGATGAACGCGCGCGTGCCGTCGATCGGATCGATGACCCAGATATGCTCGCGGTCGAGCCCGACATTGCCATGCTCCTCGCCGAGAATGCCATGTTCCGGGAACTCGGCCTCGATCAATGCGCGAATCGCCTGTTCGGCCGCACGGTCCCCTTCCGTCACGGGATCAAAGCCCTTGGCTTCCTTGTTGACCACATCGATGCCGGCACGAAAGCGCGGCAGGGTTTCGGCCTTGGCCGCTTCGGCCAGACGATAGAAGAACGAGCGATCGGGAAGCATGGTGAATCCGGATAAGTGACGGGATGGCGATGTCATAACGCATATAAGTCGTGAAGCAAACCGGATGATGACGCACTGGGCGCAATGCCTGCGGATCAGGCAGGATTTTTAAGTTTGCCTAAATATTTTGCACTGCAATAAAGTGCTTGACATTTGTGCAGCGCAGCAGCAATATCCCCATGCAGTCTTCTGACTGTAAATACCCTCCTTGGGTGTTTCCTCCCTAGACTTAGCCGCGCCACGAGCGCGGTTCTTTTTTTGCCTGACCTACCCTATTTTGCAAAGGAATCCGCATTCACTGCGGTACTGTGGAAGGCACCTTCGATTTCACAAAATCGAGATCATTGCTGTCTGCCGCCTGAGTGGGCAGCGTCATGAACTGGTTGATGGCTGTAAATATCATCCAATAGGTCGGCCGCTGCCAGATTTCGGTAACGGTGGACCAGGGAACGTTGGCCGCCCCCAACTCGGACGCTACGTCAAATCCATCATCATGAAAAGCAAACACCGCCTGTCGCGTCGACATTTTGCGGAACTTTCCAACCGTATTGCGGTAATGCGCGATCCATAAGACGATAATCATAGCCGGGCAGAGAAGAACGAGACTGCCGAAGACGCCGGTCAGCCATCCGGTGCCATCACTCCAAAGCTGCCAAAGAAAAAGCAGGATTATTGCAATTTCAGCGACCCAGAGGCGCTGATTGACAATCAGCCGCCGCCAGACAAAGGCCGTCACGGCATCGCGTACCATTTCTTCCGTGTAGGTGACAGTGATAGTCCGATGCATCGCCCACCCACTACGCACAGCCTATCGGCAGCTTCGAATTCCGACGTCGCCCATAAAGAGATTTTGCCTGGCCGCGCGTCAATTCGGCAAACTCAATGACGACAAACGGTCACTCTGCCGCCAGCGCCGGATCGCCCGTATAGGATTCCACATGCTCCGCCATGCGCTTCATGAAGAGCGTGATGGCGGCGGCGACCTTGTCGAAATCCGGACGCTTCTCGAGCGTTGTCTCGTCGACATAGAGAGAGCGATTGACCTCTATCTGCAGGGCATGCAGCCCGCGGGATGGGCGGCCGTAATGTTCGGTGATGAAGCCGCCGGCATAAGGCTTGTTGCGCACGGCGTTGAAGCCGAGCTCCTCGAGAATCTGCATGGCCGCGCGTGAAAGCTCGGCGGAGGCGCTGGTGCCGTAGCGATCGCCAAGGATGAAATCCGGCCGCATGTTGCTGCCGGCGATACGGATATTGCCCGGCATGGAATGACAATCGACCAGCACGCCGAAGCCGAATTTGACATGGGTGCGCGCGATCAGTCGCCGCAGCGTGGCGTGGTAAGGCTTGTAGATCGTGTCGATGCGCTTCAGCGCATCCTCGACCGGGACCCGGCGCGCATAGATCTCCATATTCTCGGCGACGATTCGCGGGATCGTGCCAAGACCGCCGGCGACCCGCAGCGAATTGATGTTCGCATAGGATGGCAGTGCACCGTCGAACATGCGCGGATCAAGCTCATAGGGCTCGCGATTCACGTCGATATAGGCGCGCGGAAAATTGGCAAACAGTAGCGGCGCACCGAGAGAGCTTGCCGCCGAAAAAAGCTCGTCGACATAATGATCCTCGGAGCGGCGGATGGCGATGCCCTGCAGGCGGGACTGGGCGACGAAATCGGGGGGATAGATGCGACCACTATGAGGCGAGCTGTAGACAAACGGTATCGTCTGGGAGGCTGGCTCCAATACCTCGAAAATCTCGAAACTGCGCATTTCTGCGGACATCAACGTCTTTACCATGTCAACAACTTGTCGCAGTAATCATGTTGCCAGTTGCATGACCGCAAGTCCATAGTAACTTGAGCGAAATGGCCTTAATCCAAAACACCGTATTCGGAATCTCGGAAGCCCGATTAGCGAAAACGCAGGACGTTTTCGTGGAATCTACCTATGCTTCGAACAAATGCTGGAATGGCGCGTTTTGGCTGACCATTCACGGCTTGTTTACGGCGTCGCGGTACCCTAAACGCTGGACGAGTCCAACAAGACAAAGTTGATTAGCGATAGAGATGATGACCCAGAAGATACTTCTTGCCGAAGACGACAACGACATGCGTCGCTTTCTCGTGAAGGCACTCGAAAAAGCCGGCTACAAGGTCTTGTCCTTTGACAATGGAGCCAGCGCTTACGATCGGCTGCGCGAAGAGCCGTTCTCGCTGCTTTTGACTGACATCGTTATGCCCGAGATGGACGGCATCGAGCTGGCGCGGCGCGCCACCGAGCTCGATCCCGACCTGAAGGTGATGTTCATCACCGGCTTTGCCGCCGTCGCTTTGAACCCCGATTCGAAGGCGCCGAAGGATGCCAAGGTCCTTTCCAAGCCTTTCCACCTCCGCGAGCTGGTCGACGAGGTCAACAAACTCCTTGCTGCGTAAGGCTTTCGGCGGCCCAGTCACAAAACCGAAAAAAAGCCTATTGACGGCGACCAAGGTTTTGTGATCTATGCGCCGCCATCGGATGGGCGTGTAGCTCAGCGGGAGAGCACTACGTTGACATCGTAGGGGTCACAAGTTCGATCCTTGTCACGCCCACCATCCTAATTCGCTGAAAAGCAAGGCCTTTCGAGAAATCGAAAGGCCTTTTTCATTTCCTGTCGTTTGGCTACATCTGCGCATGTCGCGGAAGTTTTGCATGGGCAAAGTGTTTCGCCAGGCCGCGGCCGTTTGTCGACCGTCAGCGATCCAGAATATGCCGCAGCACCGCCGTCGTCGGGTAGGCATAGACGCCACGATCGACAAAGCCCTGGCGGTAGAGGCAATCCCTGAGAGCCAGCCAGTAGAGCGTGCTGTTCGCATCCGGCGATCCACGCCGCCAGGAATAGGCTTCGGGCTCGCAATGATTGAGAGCCCTGTCATATCTTGCCAGCACCAATGGATCGCTGTCGGCGCGAATGCCGCCATGGTAGGTCTGGTAATTCGAAGGCGCCTCACCGGCAGAGACGCATGCCAGGCTCAAAATCGCTCCCAGCGCTAACATCATTCTCATGTGCTTCGATCTCCAACTAGCTGCGTCCCGAAAAATTCGAGCGCAGGTCGAGAATAGTAGTCTTTTGAAAGATAGCCAATCACATGCTGCTGTTCGCTGCGATTGCGAGTTGAACGGAGCCTGCGACACAAGTTCCCGCCACAAGCCGCTTGACTTCCGGCCGCGCCGTCATCCTACTGTCATATCAGCGCATCGATCATACGGGAGGACGAGATGACGGTGGTGAAGCGGCAGTTCTACAAGAACCACAAGCCCAACGGCGATGAATATATGTTTCATCTTGCCCGCGATACCGAAAGCGGCGAGGTCTACGTCATTCGCCAAGCGGATTATGTCGTCGACGGCGGCAGCGAGAAGAGCATGACCCTTTATGAATTCTTGGCCGGTGGCGGCAATCGCCAGAATGCCCTGCTGCAGTTGATCGGCTCGCTCGTTCCGGAATCGGCGCAGCAACATTAACGCACTTCGCGCAGGGACCGCGGATGGCCTTGCGATAGCGAGATGTGTGACGTCAAACGCTGAAGCGCCCAGGGTGAATCCGGGCGATTTCGGCAGGTTTCGGGTTTGCGCCCCGCTTCGGGTTGACTGCCACATTTGGATCGGCGAATTTGCTCGGGCTTGAAAGGAGCCCCACTTATGCGATTCGCAGGCATTGCTTTTGGATTGACCATCTTGGCCGCAACCTCGGCCGGCGCAGTGGATGATTTCCCATCGAAAGGCGTCACCGTCGTTAGTGGAAAATGCTCCAAGCTCGTGGTCGGCAAGCTCGATGCCTCCAAGGGATGCAAGGCCGAAATCGCCAGCGTCACCGGCCCCGATGGATCCGTGACCTTCATCTTCACGTCCGGCGGCAAGATGCTTGGCTTCCAAGGCAACGGCAAGGGCATCAAGGCAGGCAGCCAGAAGGGGACGGCGCAATTGCCGATCGACGTCATCTCGACCGGTGCCGGCGGCAAGATATCGGGCCAGGTCGAAGCCAGGGGCACTTGCACCTTCGCCAATCCCTATGCCGGCAAGCCGATCGCCATCGAATGCTCGGCAAAATCGACCGAGATGAGCTTCAACGGCAGCTTTACTTCCGACGGCAAGACGCCTCGACACAAGTAGCGATCATTCGCCGCGCTGCCACCGTCCGAGCTCCAACACTCGAATTAATGCCGCGGCGTGGTCTTTTGCTTCCGACCATGATTGGCATCGGCCGGCGCCTCGCGCGACAGGTCTGCGCCGTTGACGTGCGCAGGAACGTGTACATCCTCGTGGGTGACGGGATGCAGGGTAAGATCCACCTGATGCGGCGGCAGGACCTGAGCTTGGCGTAGCGTATTCGGCCGTGCCTTTTTCTGTCGTTCCGTCAGTTCCGGTTTTTGCGTTTGCGACTTGGGGTGGATGGGTGTCGGGCTCATCGGAGCTTCTCCTGTCTGTCGCTGTTGTCGGGATAACGATCCGCCTGAGGTTTTGAAGCGGCGGGGCGGCACAAGGCCGCTTGAAGGGCAAACGCGGCCCTCCCTGTTTGGTTCCTCGAATTCTCAATTATCAAGGGCAGTTGCTGTCGCCACGATTTCAACTCTTGACCTGCATCGCAACTTCACTAACTATGAAGCATCTCCGCGCCTCCCTGACATCGGCGACGGATTGAACTTTGGTGCCGGGCCCCTCTGGCGAGAGTTTTCACGGCGCTCTCGCGATGTCGGTACCGCCTGCAGATGAGCCGGCGGACTTCGTTTCCATGATCAGTTTGACCATGCCTCACCCGCATGCCGTCTTCGGTATGCGGCTACGCGCGCAATCCGGACAGATTCACTCCCTTTGCGGCGAGGCGCGCATATGAGCTCGCGCGCCGCTTCAAAATCCGTACTCGGCTATTTCGGCTGGGCTTTTGCCGCTACAGTCGGCGGCCTTGCCCTCGGTGCCCTGCTGGGCTGGAACACCACCGGCACCTTCAGCGGTCTTGCCACGGCCTTCTTCATCTGTGCCGTCCTCGCCGTGCTCGAAATCTCGCTTTCCTTTGACAATGCCATCGTCAACGCCAACAAGCTGAAGGAGATGACGCCGGTCTGGCAGCATCGCTTCCTGACCTGGGGCATCATCATCGCTGTCTTCGGCATGCGGATCATCTTTCCGCTGGCGATCGTCGCCATCGCCGCCTGGATCAATCCATGGGAAGCGTTGCAACTCGCCGCCACCAGGCCTGAGCAATATGCAGAGATCATGCAGGCGGCACATCTGCCGATCGCCGCCTTCGGCGGCACCTTCCTGATGATGGTGGGCCTGACCTATTTCTTCAATCACGAAAAGGACGTGCACTGGATCAGCTTCATCGAGAAGCGGATGGCGCATTTCGCCACCGTCAAGGGCGTGGAGATCGCCTTCGTGCTGATCATGGTCCTCATCTTCACCTCCGTGCTTGACGGTGACGACGCCACGACCTTCCTGCACGCCTCGATCTACGGCCTCCTCACCTTCCTGCTCGTGGAGGTTCTGGCCGGCTTTCTGGATGCCTCGCAAAGAACGATGAGCGCGGCGGCAAAGGGTGGATTCGGCGCTTTCCTCTATCTCGAAATCCTCGACGCCAGCTTCTCCTTCGACGGCGTCATCGGCGCCTTCGCTCTTACCCAGAACCTCTTCATCATCGCGATCGGCCTCGGCATCGGCGCCATGTACGTCCGCTCCATGACGATCATGCTGGTGGAAAAAGGCACGCTCGCCCACTATCGCTACCTCGAACATGGCGCCTTCTACGCCATACTGATCCTTTCGGTGATCATGTACGTGCAGACGCTGACGCATATCCCGGAAGTCATCACCGGCCTTGGCGGCGCGGCCCTGATCGGCATCTCGCTCTGGTCCTCGATCCGGTACAACAGGCGCAATGGTCTCGACCATGCGCCGGTGCACGATGAAGAGCACGACAGGGCGGAAGCTTGATCTCCGACATAATGACGATCATCACCATAGCCTCGCTGGCCTATGGCGGATCCTGAGGGCAGGATCGTACTTATCGATTCTGCCTCTCCCCCCTTTCGGAAAGGCGCGTGCGGCGGACTTTCATCGGGATTTCCGCGCTAAGATCGCCGAATGTTTACGCTACTGGCATATTAGCGCTAGCGTTTTGCCAAAAAATATCGCAATGGCGATTGACGTTGTCGAAGGAGCACGGCGGAAAGCGCAACGGTTGCGCTCTCGATGCCGGCTCTCGCTTGAAGTGTCCAGGAGAGGCAGAGTATGGCAGCAAAGATCGTTCCGGTGATCATGGCAGGTGGCAAGGGTACGCGGCTATGGCCGCTGTCGCGCGCTTCCGCTCCGAAGCAATTCATCCAATTCATCGGCGACAAGACGCTGTTCCAGAACACTTTGGAGCGGGTGGCCGATCCCGAGCTCTATGAAGCGCCGATCGTCCTGACCAATGAGGAATTCCGTTTCCTCGTCGCAGAGCAGGCCCGCGAACTCGACCTGAAACTGGCCGCCGTGCTGCTGGAGCCCATCGCCCGCAATACTGCCGCTGCCGTTGCCGCCGCCGCTGCGCTCGTTACCGAGCTCTTCGGCAAGGACGCGATCATGCATGTCCTCGGCTCCGATTACGAGATCGATGCCAACACTATCTATTATGATTGCGTGCGCCTGGCCCGCGACACGGCACTGCAGGGCAAGCTCGTCACCTTCGGCATCAAGCCGACGGAACCGGCGACCGGCTATGGTTATATCGAAACCGGCAAGGCGCTCTCGACCGGCGCCCATGCCGTCAAGCGTTTTGTCGAGAAGCCTGCCTTGGACAAGGCTCAGGAGATGGTTGCCAGTGGTCAATTCTACTGGAACTCCGGCATGTTCATGTTCTCGGCCTCCCAGCTTCTCGCCGAGATCAGGGAATTTGCGCCCGACGTCGAAAAGGCTGCCAGCAAGGCCGTCTCGAAATCGACGCGCGATCTCGATTTTACCCGCCTCGACGCCGACAATTTCTCCAAGAGCCCGGACATCTCCATCGACTACGCGCTGATGGAAAAGACGGCTAACGCCGCCGTCGTTCCCTCGCCCTTCACTTGGTCCGATCTCGGCAGCTGGGATGCGGTCTGGAAAGTCGGCAGCCGCGACGAAAGCGGCAACGTGTCGGCGGGCGCCACGACGCTGGTCAACACCAAGAATTCGCTCGTCATGTCGCACAGCCTGCACGTTGCCGTGCAGGGCCTTGAGGACGTCGCCGTCATCGCCAGCGAAGACGCCGTCTATGTCGGCCACCTCAAGGATAGCCAGGAAGTCGGCAAGCTCGTCAAGCTGCTGGCGAGCGAGAAAAAGACCGCGAAGCTCACCGAAACGCACCCCACCTCTTACCGCCCCTGGGGCGGCTATACCTCCGTGCTGAACGGTGAGCGCTTCCAGGTGAAGCGCATCTTCGTGCTGCCGGGCAAGAAGCTGTCGCTGCAGAAGCATCACCATCGCTCCGAGCATTGGATCGTCGTCAAGGGCACGGCCGAAGTGACGGTCGGCGAGAACGTGCAGATGCTCCGCGAAAACGAATCGATCTATATCCCGCTCGGCGAAGTGCATCGCCTGGCCAACCCGGGCAAGATCCTGCTGGAGCTCATCGAAGTGCAGACCGGCTCTTATCTCGGCGAAGACGATATCATCCGCCTTGTCGACGAGTTCGGCAGAAGCTGAGCGCAGGCAAACAGATCAAGATTTCAGAACGGCGGGCAAAAGCTCGCCGTTTTTGTTTTGGGGTTACATGGCAGGACTTTCCGAAGCGCCGGGAGACACCTTGCTTTCTTTCGCTGCATTGCACACACTGCTCCAAGGGAACAGCAATCACCGCACAATGATGCGGGCTAGGCGAAGAGACATATGGCGATCAAGGCGAGCATCTATCATCTCACCCATTACAAATACGACAACCCGGTCCGCCTCGGCCCCCAGATCATCCGCCTGAAACCCGCCTCGCATTCCAAGACGCGCGTACTCAGCCATTCGCTGAAGGTCACGCCGTCAAACCATTTCGTCAATCTGCAGCAAGACCCCTACGGCAACTATCTCGCCCGCTTCGTCTTTCCCGATCCGGTGACCGAGCTGAAGATCGAGGTCGATCTCGTTGCTGACATGACGGTCTACAATCCCTTCGATTTTTTCGTCGAAGAGGAAGCCACCAAATGGCCCTTCGATTATCCCGAGCCAATACGCGAGGATCTGTCGATCTACATGAAGCCGGAAGAACCCGGTCCCCGGCTGAAAGCCTTCCTCGCCACGCTCGACCGCTCAGAGCAAAAGACCGTCGACATGGTCGTCGGCCTTAATACGCGCCTGCAGCAGGAAATCGGCTATGTCATCCGCATGGAAGCCGGCGTCCAGACGCCTGAGGAGACATTGGAAAAGGCGAAAGGCTCCTGTCGCGATACGAGCTGGCTGCTCGTTCAGGTGCTGCGCCATCTCGGGCTCGCCGCCCGCTTCGTCTCCGGCTACCTCATCCAGCTCACGCCGGACCTGAAGGCGCTCGACGGCCCTTCCGGTACCGAAGTCGATTTCACCGACCTGCATGCCTGGGCGGAAGTCTATCTTCCCGGCGCCGGCTGGGTGGGCCTCGATCCGACCTCGGGCCTTCTGACGGGCGAGAGCCATATTCCGCTGGCTGCCACGCCGCATTACCGCAATGCCGCGCCGATCTCGGGCGGCTATTTCGGCGAGGCCAAGACCGAATTCGATTTCGACATGAAGGTCGCCCGCGTCGCCGAGCATCCGCGCATCACCAAGCCCTTCTCGGACGAAAGCTGGGATGCATTGAATGCGCTTGGCGAAAAGGTCGACGCGATCCTGAAGGAAGGCGACGTACGCCTGACCATGGGCGGCGAGCCGACCTTCGTGTCGATCGACGATTTCCAGTCCGACGAATGGAACACAGCCGCCGTCGGCCCGACCAAGCGTGAGAAAGCCGATACGCTGATCCGTCGCCTGCGCGAACGCTTCGCGCCGAACGGCTTCCTGCATTACGGCCAAGGCAAGTGGTATCCCGGCGAAAGCCTGCCGCGCTGGACTTTCTCGCTCTACTGGCGACGCGACGGCCTGCCGATCTGGTCGAACCCGGATCTAATTGCCAATGAGGGCCGCAACTACAGCGTCACCGAAGACGATGCCGGCCGACTGCTGACGGCCATTGCCGGCGAACTCGATATCGAACCGGATTATGTGGCGCCCGCCTTCGAGGACCCGGCCGAATGGCTGGTCAAGGAAGCAAACCTGCCCGAAAATGTCGATCCATCCAATTCGAAACTGAAGGATCCGGAAGAGCGTTCGCGCATGGCCCGCGTCTTCGAACGTGGACTGACTCGGCCGACGGGCTATGTCCTTCCCATCCAGGCCTGGAATGCGCGCGCCAGCGGCCGCCGCTGGACGAGCGAGAAATGGCGTACGCGCCGCGGCCGCATCTTCCTGACGCCCGGCGATAGCCCGGTCGGCTATCGCCTGCCGCTGAATTCGCTTGGCTGGATACCGGCATCGCAATATCCCTACATCAACCCGATGGATCCAACGATCCCCCGCGAGGCCCTGCCGGATTACAATGAGGACAAGGGCCGGCCGCTGCAAGCCGCTCATTTCCAACCCTTCACCGGCCAGCAGCCGATCATGCCGCAATCCCTGGATGAGATCGGCGGCTATGTGCGCACCGCTATCAGCGTCGAGCCACGCGACGGGCGCCTCTGCATCTTCATGCCACCGACGGTCAGCGTCGAGGATTACCTCGATCTCGTTGCCTCGGCCGAACGTGCGGCCGCAGCCCTCAACCTGCCGGTCCACATCGAAGGCTATCCGCCGCCGCAGGATGAGCGCATCAACGTCATCCGCGTTGCGCCCGATCCCGGCGTGATCGAAGTCAATATCCATCCGGCATCGAGCTGGAAGGAAGCCGTCGATATCACCACGGCGGTTTACGAGGAGGCACGCGCCAGCCGGCTCGGCACCGACAAGTTCATGATCGACGGCCGCCACACCGGTACCGGCGGCGGTAACCATGTGGTCGTCGGCGGCCGCAATACCATGGATAGCCCCTTCCTGCGCCGTCCCGACCTTTTGAAGAGCCTGGTGCTGCACTGGCAGCGCCATCCCTCGCTCTCCTACCTCTTCTCCGGCATGTTCATCGGCCCGACCAGCCAGGCGCCGCGTATCGACGAGGCCCGTCACGACAGTCTCTACGAATTGGAAATCGCGCTGGCGCAGGTGCCGGCGCCCGGTCGCGGCATCCAGCCGCTTCCCTGGCTGGTCGATCGCCTTTTCCGCAATCTTCTCACCGACGTCACCGGCAACACGCACCGCTCGGAAATCTGCATCGACAAACTGTTCTCGCCTGACGGACCGACGGGACGCCTCGGCCTCGTCGAATTCCGCGGCTTCGAAATGCCGCCCAATGCCCGCATGAGTCTCGCCCAGCAATTACTGGTGCGCGCGCTGATCGCCCGCTTCTGGCGCAATCCCATCGACGGAAGGTTCGTGCGCTGGGGTACGACGCTGCATGATCGCTTCATGCTGCCGCATTATATCTGGCAGGATTTCCTCGACGTCCTTGCCGATCTGCGCGAAAACGGTTTCGACCTCAGACCGGAATGGTTCCAGGCGCAGCTCGAATTCCGCTTCCCCTTCTGCGGCGAAGTCGAATACGAGGGCAGCAAGCTGGAACTGCGCCAGGCGCTGGAACCCTGGCACGTCATGGGCGAAGAAGGCGCGATCGGCGGCACCGTGCGCTATGTCGATTCGTCGGTTGAGCGTCTGCAGGTGCGGTTCGAAACCGCCAATCCCTCCCGCTATACGGTAACCTGCAATGGCCGTCCTGTACCGCTGACGCCGACGGGAATGGCAGGCGTCTCGGTCGCCGGTGTGCGTTACAAGGCATGGCATCCAGCCTCAGGCTTGCACCCGGTTTTGCCCATCGATACGCCGCTGACCTTCGATATCTACGATACATGGTCGCGCCGCTCGATCGGCGGCTGCATCTACCATGTTGCCCATCCGGGCGGCCGCAACTACGACACCTTCCCCGTCAATGGCAATGAGGCGGAAGCGCGACGTCTTGCGCGTTTCGAGCCTTGGGGGCATACAGCAGGTGGCTATGCCGTAAGACCGGAGACTGCATCGGTGGAATTCCCGCTGACGCTCGACCTCAGGCGTCCGGCAGGAATTTGAGACGGAACTGAGCATGGGTAGAAAACCGGCGACGGAACGGCGGGATGAGGCAAAGACCGGCACTGCCAAGGCGCCGGCCTTTGCCTATCGTCCCCTGCCCGGTGTGGCCGACGAAATGGTCGACAATACCGGCGCGGTCCGCCCAGTCTGGCAAAACTTCCTCTCGGCGCTGACGCGTATGACGGAAGAGGGATTGACCGAGCGCTTCGCCCGCGCCGACCGCTATTTGCGCGACGCCGGCGTCTTCTATCGCGCCTACGGAACGGCGGGCGTCAGCGAACGCAACTGGCCGATCTCCCATATTCCCGTGCTCATCGACGAGCGCGAATGGCAGGCGCTCTCCGAAGGCCTACAGCAGCGCGCCGATCTCTTGGAATCGATCATCGCCGATATCTATGGAGATAGCCGGCTGGTGAGCGAAGGGCTGTTGCCGCCAGCCTTGATTGCCGCCAATCCGGAATTCCTGCGTCCGCTTGTCGGCGTGAAGCCTGCAAGCGGCCATTATCTGCATTTCCTGGCTTTCGAGGTCGGCCGCGGTCCTGATGGCAACTGGTGGGTACTGGCCGACCGCGCACAGGCGCCATCCGGCGCCGGCTTCGCTCTCGAAACTCGTGTCGCTACCACCCGTGCCTTTTCCGATATCTATGCCGAAACCAAGGTTCATCGTCTTGCCTCCTTCTTCGGTGCCTTTCGCGATGCGCTTCTTGGCGGCAAGCGCGGAGCCGAAGGACGTGTCGCCGTCCTGACGCCGGGGCCTGCCAACGAGACCTATTACGAGCACGCCTATATCGCCCGCTATCTCGGCTTCATGCTGCTGGAGGGCGAGGATATCACGGTCGTCAACGATCAGCTGATGGTGCGCACCGTCGCGGGGCTGCGACCGATCAGTGTCCTCTGGCGCCGCCTCGATGCCTCCTATGCCGATCCATTGGAGCTCAACCAGCATTCCCATATCGGCACGCCGGGCATGGTCGAGGCTCTGCGGGCGCAGACGGTGACCATCGTCAATGCGCTCGGCTCCGGCATTCTCGAGACGCGCGCCCTTCTCGCCTTCATGCCGACCATCTGTCGGCATCTGCGTGGTGAGGAATTGAAGCTGCCGTCGATCGCCACCTGGTGGTGCGGCCAAAAGGCCGAGCGCGAGCATGTCGCCGCCAACATCGAGAAGATGGTCATCGGCCCGGCCTATTCCTGCATGCCTTTCTTCGATGACAACGGCCAGTCCGTGCTGGGCTCGACCCTGCGCAGCACTGCCCGCGATTCGATTGCAGATTGGCTGGCAACCGAAGGTCAAAAATTGGTTGGCCAGGAGGTCGTGACACTTTCGACGACGCCTGCCTGGGTCAACGGCAGGCTGACGCCGCGGCCGATGAGCCTGCGTGTCTTCGCCGCCCGCACGGAAAACGGCTGGCAGATCATGCCGGGCGGCTTTGCCCGTATCGGCAGCGGCGACGATGTCGCGGCGATCGCCATGCAGGCAGGAGGTTCGGCCGCCGATGTCTGGATCGTCTCCGACAAGCCCGTCGAGGCGCACACGCTGCTGCCAGCCGAAGAAACTTTCACCCGCAACATGCCGGGCAGCCTGCCGAGCCGGGCGGCCGACAACCTTTTCTGGCTCGGCCGCTATATCGAGCGGGCTGAAGGTGCGTTGCGCATCCTGCGCGCCTGGCATGGCCGTTTCGCCGAGGCAGCCGATCCGAACCAACCGCTGCTTGCCGATGTCAGCGCCTATCTCGCCGCCATCGATATAGACACGAAGCAAGCTGTACCGGAAACCCTGCTGCGCAACATCGACAGCGCCGTCTATTCGGCAAGCAATATTCGCGACCGCTTCTCTCCCGACGGCTGGCTGGCGCTGAACGATCTCGCCAAGACGGCACGCCGCTTCAAGGAAGGGGTGAAACCTGGCGACGATGCCAGCCATGCCATGACGATCCTGCTGCGCAAGCTCGCGGGCTTTGCCGGTCTCGTGCACGAAAACATGTACCGCTTCACCGGCTGGCGCTTCCTGTCGCTCGGCCGCTATATCGAGCGCGGCCTGCACATGACTCGATTGCTCGGCCATATGTCCGGCCCCGATGCGCCCGACGGCGCGCTCGACATGCTGCTTGAAATCGGCGACAGCGTCATGACCCATCGTCGCCGCTACAACGTCAATACCGCTCGGCTGACAGTGACGGACCTGCTCGCGCTCGATCCGCTTAACCCGCGTTCGATCCTTTTCCAGATGAACGAGATCCACCGCGAAGTCGAACAACTGCCGAATGCCTACGTCAACGGCCAGATGTCGCCCTTCTTCCGCGAAGCCATGCGTCTGCATTCGGGGTTGGCTGTCATGACGCCCGAATCCATGACGGTCGAAGTCTACCAGCAGCTGGCGCGCGAACTGGAGCGGCTGTCCGACCTGCTGGCACGCACCTATCTCGGATGACGTGATGCTCTACGATCTCTCGCTTCACATGGGCTACATCTACGACGTGCCGGCAAGCGGCGCGCGGCATATCCTGCGCGTCATGCCGCTCTCACTGCCCAATCGGCAGAGGCTGATCGCCGGCTCGGTAAAGATAACCCCGGGTCCGGACGAGCAATCCAACTTCACGGATTTCTTCCAGCATCCGGCGACCTCGATCCTGGTGCGCGATCCGCATGAAAGGCTCGACATCCGCATGCAGGCGCGCGTTCAGGTGGAAAGCCAGCCCGTCGGGGCCGACTTCTCGCCGCTGCTGGCCAAGTTGCCGGAAGAGATCGAAGACTGCTGGTCGATCGACCCGTCTTCACCCCACCATTTCCTCGGCAGCAGCCCGCGTCTGCCGGAGACGGGCGAAATCACCGATTACGCCAGGCAATGGAAATCGACCAAACTGACGACCCTGCAGATTGCGCATGCGGTCTGCGCGCAGATCCACAAGGACTTCACCTACGATCCCAAGGCGACGACGGTCGATACCACCCCCAAGGAGGCATTTCGCCTCAAGCGCGGGGTCTGCCAGGATTTTTCGCATGTGATGATCATCGCGCTCCGCAGCCTCGGTATCCCCGCCGGCTATGTCAGCGGCTTCTTGCGCACCATTCCGCCGCCCGGCAAAGAAAGACTGGAAGGCGCCGACGCCATGCACGCCTGGGTGCGCGTCTGGTGCGGTGAGACGGCAGGCTGGATCGAGCTCGATCCGACCAACAATATTCCCGCCGGCACGGATCACATCGTCGTTGCCTATGGTCGCGATTATTCGGACGTTGCCCCCGTTATCGGCGTGCTGAAGAGCTATGGCAATCAGAAAGCCGTTCAGGCAGTAGATGTCGTTCCACTAAAATAGAATATACTTAAGGTAGTAAAAATTTGAAGCAAATCGCGCCAGATTATGTAGTTTGTTAAAAATCAACTGACCGTTTAAACCTTCAACTCATATTTGTAATTGATAGTCCCGCCGTTCTTGAGAATCTAACTCTTTCCAATAGGCGGACATGATGATTGCCGGCTCCGATATACTTTGGGCATTTAAACAACTTCTACGTGATCGAGCCGGAAATTTTGGCATCCTGACGGCGATTGCCGTGCCCGTGCTGGCTGTGGCGGGAGGTGTAGCGGTCGATGTCACGAACATGTCGCTGACACGCAGCCAGCTTCAGGAATCAACGGACGCCGCCGCACTCGCTACGGCAACCGCGCTTGCGGATGGTAGCGCGACCACCACGACCGCCAAGGATCTCGCCAACAATTTTGTCCTCGGCCAAATGTCGAACTATCTCGCCGGTGATACGGATGCTACGAATTCACTGAAAGCGGGCACCAGCACGACGGTAACAAAAACGACCGATTCCTCCGGGAATTCGGGTTACACGGTCGTTGTAAATGCATCCTATTCGATGTCCGTGAACAGCATGACCCGCCTGACGGGGCAGAGTTCCCTGAACATTTCTGCGTCCAGCACGTCAACCAGCGGAAAGACTACCGAAATCCAGAAGAATGCGCTGTCGATGTATTTTGTTCTGGACCGCTCCGGATCCATGGATGAAGCCACGGACACGGTCAATACCCAGCAGCCGACCACGACATATACCTATAGCTGCTTGAAGACGAATGGGAACGGCTGGCAGGTATGGAGTAATTGCACCGGCACCAAGACGAATTACTACACCAAAATGGAATCGCTGAAGATTGCCACGTCCAATCTGGCCGCACAGCTAAACAGTGCCGACCCGAACATGATGTACGTTCGAACAGGCGCGGACTCGTATAACAATGTCGCTCAGACACCTACGGCCCTCGCTTGGGGTACGAGCGGCATCACGACTTATGTCAACAACCTGACTTCGAGCGGCTCCACGAATTCGGCCCCCGCGTTTACGGCCGCTGTCGACGCATTGACGAAATCGTCCCCGACCTCAGGACTGACATATGAGCAGCTCCAACATAAGGACAAGAGCGGCGTCCTGAACCCGACCATGTACATCGTATTCATGACCGACGGAGAAAACAACGTGACAAATGCGGACACGGATACCAAAGCACAATGCGACAAGGCGCGCAGCAACGGCATCCACGTGTACACGATTGCCTTCATGGCACCGGAGAATGGCCAGGCCTTGCTGAAGTATTGCGCTACTTCAGCCTCCGACTACTTTACGCCCCAAAGCGCTGCGGATCTCTTCAAGGCATTTACGACAATCGCCACGGAAACATCGAAGCAGATGACGCTGCTGACGAAGTGATCTCGCTGGCAATAGCGCCAAGCAACCATAGATAGACAGCAAAGAAAAAGCCGCGCGATGCGAGTATCGCGCGGCTTTTCGTTTGATCGATGCGCGAATAAAAGCCCGAAACATCATCGGAATCAAGTCTTTTCCGACTCAGGGCAGACCTTTGGCGGCATTTTTCGCATCCGCCCAACTCGCTTGTTGCAACTGCTTTACATCGGTGCGTAAACTGATAGTGACACGGAAAGGCAAATCGATTTAATTGAGCGTAACACGCTGAATATAAATCATAAATGGCGAGAGTTGATAGTATGAATAACTTGACGAAAGCCGATCTCCCCGTTCCAGCCCCGCGCAGTTCCCGCCCCGAAATCCTTGCCGAAGAAATCATCGAGCGCTTGACGTACCGCATCGGCAAGGATGCGAAGGTCGCCAAGCCGCACGACTGGCTGACGGCAACGATCCTTGTCATCCGCGACCGCGTCATCGACAAATGGATCGAATCCACCCGAAAAGCCTATCAGACGGGTGCCAAGCGCGTTTACTATCTGTCTCTCGAATTCCTCATCGGCCGCCTGATGCGGGACGCCATCTCCAATCTGGGCCTGATGGAGGAGATAACCAACGCTCTCGCTTCGCTGGGCGTCGATATTCGTGTCATCGCCGGCCTTGAGCCCGACGCAGCGCTCGGCAATGGCGGTCTTGGCCGCCTTGCCGCTTGCTTCATGGAATCCATGGCAACCGTCGATGTGCCGGCCTATGGCTATGGCATTCGTTACGTGCATGGTCTCTTCCGTCAGCAGATGGCCGATGGCTGGCAAGTGGAATTGCCCGAAACCTGGCTGGCACACGGCAACCCATGGGAATTCGAACGCCAGGAAAGCTCCTATGAAATCGGCTTCGGCGGTGCTGTCGAGACCATCGGCGGTCACGACGATCAGCCGCGTTACGTCTGGAAGCCGGCCGAGCGCGTCATCGCCACGGCATTCGACACGCCCGTCGTCGGCTGGCGCGGCAAGCGCGTCAACACGCTGCGCCTCTGGTCGGCGCAACCGATCGACCCGATCCTGCTTGATGCCTTCAACGCCGGCGATCACATCGGCGCGCTACGCGAAAGCAACAAGGCCGAAAGCCTGACCCGCGTTCTCTATCCCGCCGATGCGACGCCGGCCGGTCAGGAACTGCGCCTGCGCCAGGAATTCTTCTTCTCGTCGGCCTCGCTGCAGGACATCCTGCGCCGCCACCTGCAGCAATATGACGACCTGACCAATCTCGCCGACAAGGTTGCGATCCAGCTGAATGACACGCATCCGGCCGTCTCCGTCACGGAAATGATGCGCCTGCTGATCGATGTCCACGGCTTCGATTTCGACAAGGCCTGGGATATCACCAGAAACACCTTTGGCTACACCAACCACACCCTGCTGCCGGAAGCGCTCGAAAGCTGGCCCGTACCGCTGTTCGAGCGGCTTTTGCCGCGGCACATGCAGATCGTCTACGCCATCAACGCCAAGGTTCTGGTCGAAGCGCGCAAGCTGCGCAATTTCAGCGACACCGAAATCCGCTCGATCTCGCTGATCGACGAGAATGGTGATCGCCGCGTGCGCATGGGCAATCTCGCCTTCGTCGGCTCGCATTCGATCAACGGCGTTTCCGCGCTTCATACCGACTTGATGAAGGTCACGGTCTTCGCCGACCTCCACAAGCTCTATCCCGATCGCATCAACAACAAGACGAACGGCATCACACCGCGGCGCTGGCTTATGCAATGCAATCCCGGGCTGACCAATCTCGTACGCGAAACTATCGGCGACGCCTTCCTCGACGATGCCGAACAGCTGAAGCCGCTGGATCAGTTCGCCCACGACAGCGCCTTCCAGGAGAAGTTCGCCGCCGTCAAGCGTGCCAACAAGGTGCAGCTCTCCAACCTCGTCGCCAGCCGCATGGGCATCAAGCTCGACCCGAACGCGATGTTCGATATCCAGATCAAGCGCATCCATGAATACAAGCGCCAGCTTCTGAACGTCATTGAGGCAGTGGCACTTTACGACCAGATCCGCTCGCATCCGGAACTCGATTGGCAGCCGCGCGTCAAGCTCTTTGCCGGCAAGGCGGCGCCGAGCTATCACAACGCGAAGCTCATCATCAAACTGATCAACGACGTCGCCCGCGTCATCAACAACGATCCGTCCGTACGCGGCCTCTTGAAGGTCGTCTTCGTGCCGAACTACAACGTGTCGCTGGCAGAAGTCATGGTTCCGGCCGCCGACCTTTCAGAGCAGATTTCGACCGCCGGCATGGAAGCCTCCGGCACCGGCAACATGAAATTCGCTCTCAACGGCGCGTTGACCATCGGCACGCTGGATGGCGCCAATGTCGAAATGCGCGACAATGTCGGCGAGGACAATATCGTCATCTTCGGACTGCGGGCCGACGAGGTCGCGAACCTGCGCAGCGACGGTCATAACCCTCGCGCCATCATCGAGCGTTCGCGCGAATTGGCTCAAGCCCTTTCGGCCATCGCCTCCGGCGTCTTCTCCCCCGACGATCGCAACCGCTACGCCAGCCTGATCGACGGCATCTATAGCCACGACTGGTTCATGGTCGCTGCCGATTTCGACGCCTATGCCTCGGCACAGCGCGAAGTCGATATTCTCTGGGCCAACCCGTCGGAGTGGTACGCAAAGACAATCAACAATACTGCTCGCATGGGCTGGTTCTCCTCCGACCGAACGATCCGTCAATACGCCAAGGAAATCTGGAGAGCCGGATGAAAAAGCCGAAAAAAACCGCTGACGCTACGAGCTCGAGCGATATTTCGGCAGAGGATATTGCTGCAATTCTCGCAGGCACCCATTCCGATCCGTTCGCCGTTCTCGGCGTTCACAAGACGGACGACGGCTATGTGGCCCGCTGTTTCATCCTTGGCGCGGAAGCCGTCACCGCCACGGCACTCGACGGTTCCGTCATCGGCGAGCTCGCATGCCTCGATCCGGCAGGCTTCTTTTCCGGCGACGTCAAGCTCGCCAAGCAGCAGCCGGTCCGCTATCGCGCACGGCGCGGCGATGCAGAATGGGCGGTAACCGATCCCTATAGCTTCGGTCCGGTTCTCGGGCCGATGGACGATTATTTTGCCCGCCAGGGCACGCATCTGCGCCTGTTCGACAAGATGGGCGCCCATCCCCTGAAGCACGAGGGCGTGCAGGGCTTTCATTTCGCCGTCTGGGCGCCAAATGCGCAGCGCGTTTCCGTCGTCGGCGATTTCAACAATTGGGATGGCCGCCGGCACGTCATGCGTTTCCGTGCCGACAGCGGCATCTGGGAGATATTCGCTCCGGATGTGCCAGCCGGGGTCGCCTACAAGTTCGAGATCCGTGGCCATGATGGCGTCTTGCTGCCGCTGAAAGCCGATCCCTTTGCCCGACGCAGCGAACTGCGCCCGAAAACGGCTTCGGTCACCGCCAACGAACTGCTTCAGGTCTGGGACGATTCGGCGCATCGCGAACATTGGGCAAGCGTCGATCAGCGCCGCCAGCCGATCTCCATCTACGAGGTACACGCCGGTTCCTGGCAGCGCCGCGACGACGGTTCGATGCTGTCGTGGGACGAGCTTGCCTCGCGCCTCATTCCCTATTGCGTCGACATGGGCTTCACCCATATCGAATTCCTGCCGATCACCGAACACCCCTACGATCCGTCCTGGGGCTATCAGACCACGGGTCTTTACGCCCCGACGGCCCGCTTCGGCGAACCGGAAGGCTTTGCCCGTTTCGTCAACGGCTGCCACAAGGTCGGCATCGGCGTTATCCTCGATTGGGTGCCGGCGCATTTTCCGACCGACGAGCATGGCCTGCGCTGGTTCGATGGAACCGCCCTCTACGAGCACGAGGACCCACGCAAGGGTTTTCACCCCGACTGGAACACGGCGATCTACAATTTCGGCCGCACCGAGGTGCTCGCCTATCTGCTGAACAATGCACTCTACTGGGCAGAAAAATACCACCTGGACGGTTTGCGCGTGGATGCCGTCGCCTCCATGCTCTACCTCGACTATTCCCGCAAGCACGGCGAATGGATCCCGAACGAATATGGCGGCAACGAAAATCTCGAAGCCGTCCGCTTCCTGCAGTCGGTGAATACCCGGATCTATGGTGCGCATCCCGGTGTCATGACCATCGCGGAGGAATCGACCTCCTGGCCGAAAGTATCCCAGCCGGTTCATGAAGGCGGCCTCGGCTTCGGCTTCAAGTGGAACATGGGCTTCATGCACGACACGCTGAGCTATCTCGCCCGCGAGCCCGTGCACCGCAAATATCACCACAACGAGCTGACCTTCGGCCTGATCTACGCCTTCTCGGAAAACTTCGTCCTGCCGCTCTCGCATGATGAAGTCGTCCACGGCAAGGGATCACTGATCGCCAAGATGTCCGGCGACGACTGGCAGAAATTCGCCAATCTGCGCGCCTACTATGCCTTCATGTGGGGCTATCCCGGCAAGAAGCTGCTGTTCATGGGCCAGGAATTCGCACAATGGAGCGAATGGAGCGAGGAGCGTGCCCTGGACTGGAACCTGCTGCAGTACCGCATGCATGAAGGCATGCGCCGCCTCGTTCGCGACCTCAATTTCACCTATCGCAGCAAGCCGGCACTCCACGCCCGCGACTGCGAGGGCGATGGCTTCGAATGGCTTGTCGTCGACGATTTCGAAAACTCGGTCTTCGCCTGGCTGCGCAAGGCGCCGGGCGAAAAGCCGGTTGCCGTCATCACCAATTTCACGCCAGTCTATCGAGAGAATTACACTTTGCGTCTGCCAGCTGAGGGGCGGTGGCGCGAGATATTGAATACCGATGCCGACATCTACGGCGGCAGCGGCAAGGGGAATGGCGGGCGTGTCCAGGCCGTCAATGCAGGCGGAGGCGTACATGCGATCATAACGCTGCCTCCGCTGGCGACCATCATGCTCGAACCGGAATTCTGAGATCACTACGGACAGGGAGGAATAAAATGGTAGAAAAACGTTTCCAGCCGCTGGCGCGCGATGCCATGGCCTACGTTCTTGCCGGGGGCCGCGGCAGCCGCCTGAAAGAACTGACCGACCGCCGTGCCAAGCCAGCCGTCTATTTCGGCGGCAAGACCCGGATCATCGATTTCGCGCTGTCAAACGCGCTCAATTCCGGCATCCGCCGCATCGGCGTCGCGACGCAATACAAGGCCCATTCGCTGATCCGCCACATGCAGCGCGGCTGGAACTTCTTTCGTCCCGAACGAAACGAAAGCTTCGATATCCTGCCGGCCTCGCAGCGCGTTTCCGAAACGCAGTGGTACGAGGGCACCGCGGACGCCGTCTATCAGAACATCGACATCATCGAGCCCTATGGTCCGGAATACATGGTCATCCTCGCCGGCGACCACATCTACAAGATGGACTATGAATGGATGCTGCAGCAACATGTCGATTCCGGCGCTGACGTCACCATCGGCTGCCTGGAAGTGCCGCGTATGGAGGCTGTCGGCTTTGGCGTCATGCACGTCGACGATAAGGATCAGATCATCGACTTCGTCGAGAAGCCGGCCGATCCGCCAGGTATCCCCGGCAATCCGGATTTCGCGCTCGCCTCGATGGGCATCTACGTCTTCCACACGAAATTCCTGATCGAATGCCTGAAGCGCGATGCGGCCGACCCGAATTCCAGCCGCGACTTCGGCAAGGACATCATTCCCCATATCGTCAAGAACGGCAAAGCCATCGCTCACCGCTTCACGCAATCCTGCGTTCGCTCCGATTTCGAGCGCGAGGCCTATTGGCGGGACGTCGGAACGGTGGACGCCTATTGGCAGGCCAATATCGACCTGACCGCCGTGGTGCCGGAGCTCGACATCTACGACAAATCCTGGCCGATCTGGACCTATGCCGAAATCACGCCGCCGGCCAAATTCGTTCATGACGACGAAGATCGCCGTGGCTCCGCCATCTCCTCAGTCATTGCCGGCGATTGCATCATTTCCGGCGCGAGCCTCTACAACAGCCTGCTCTTCACCGGTGTCCGCGCCAATTCCTACTCCAAGCTGGAAGGTGCCGTCGTGCTGCCGAGTGTCAAGATCGGCCGCCGCGCGCAGCTGAAGAATGTCGTCATCGACCATGGCGTCACCATTCCCGAAGGTCTGATAGTCGGTGAGGATCCGGAACTCGATGCCAAGCGTTTCCGCCGCACGGAAAGCGGCATCTGCCTCATCACCCAATCGATGATCGACAAGCTGGATTTGTAACCTATGAAGGTTCTCTCGGTTTCGTCCGAAGTCTTCCCCCTGATCAAGACAGGGGGCCTTGCCGATGTGGCCGGCGCCCTGCCTATTGCACTGAAGCCCTATGGCGTTGAAACCAAAACCCTCATCCCGGGCTACCCTGCGGTCATGAAAGCCATCCGCGATCCGGTTGCCCGTCTGGAGCTTCCGGATCTCCTTGGCGAGGCTGCCACCATTCTCGAGGTCGAGCACGCGGGAATTTCCTTCCTCGTGCTCGATGCGCCGGCCTATTACAGCCGCACCGGCGGCCCCTATGTGGATGCGACGGGCAAGGATTACCCCGACAACTGGCGTCGTTTCGCCGCGCTGTCGCTCGCCGGTGCGGAAATTGCCGCCGGCCTCCTGCCCGGCTGGCGGCCGGATCTCGTGCATGCGCATGACTGGCAGTCGGCTTTGGTGCCGGTCTACATGCGCTACTATCCGACGCCGGAGCTGCCGAGCGTGCTGACCATCCACAACATCGCATTCCAGGGCCAGTTCGGCGCCGACATCTTCCCCGGCCTGCGCCTGCCGGCCCACGCTTTCTCCATGGAAGGCATCGAATATTACGGCGATGTCGGCTTCCTGAAAGGCGGGCTGCAGACGGCACATGCCCTGACCACCGTCAGCCCATCCTATGCGGAAGAAATCCTAACGCCGGAATTCGGCATGGGCCTCGAAGGCGTCATCGCCAGCAGGGCCTACAATCTCTACGGCATCGTCAACGGCATCGACGATGACATTTGGAACCCTGCGACCGATCCGATGATCGCGCAGACCTATAGCGCGGCGACGCTGAAGGATCGCGCCATCAACCGCCATCGGGTCGTCGAGCATTTCGGCCTCGACGACGATGACGGTCCGATCTTCTGCGTCGTCAGCCGCCTCACGTGGCAGAAGGGCATGGATATTCTGGCTGAAGTTGCCAGCGAGATCGTCCACATGGGCGGCAAGCTCGCAATTCTCGGCGCAGGTGATGCGGCGCTGGAGGGCGCGCTTTTTGCCGCAGCCGGCCGTCATCGCGGTCGCGTCGGTGTTTCGGCCGGCTACAACGAACCCATGTCGCATCTGATGCAGGCCGGCTGTGATGCGATTATCATTCCCTCGCGCTTCGAACCCTGTGGCCTCACGCAGCTTTATGGCTTACGCTATGGCTGCTTACCCATCGTTGCGCGAACGGGCGGGCTGAACGATACGATTATCGACGCCAACCATGCCGCGCTGCAGGCAAAAGTCGCGACCGGCATTCAATTTTCGCCCATCACCGCGGAGGGGCTTTTGCAGGCCGTGCGCCGTGCCATGCATCTTTTCCCGGATCGAAAGGTCTGGACGCAGATGCAAAAGCAGGGCATGAAATCCGACGTATCCTGGGGCAGGAGCGCAGAACGCTACGCCGCTCTCTACTCCAGTCTAGTCTCGAGAGGCGCTTAACCCGATGATTAAAACAGTACCCACCACCCCCTTCGCGGACCAGAAACCAGGTACTTCGGGCCTGCGAAAGAAGGTTCCGGTATTCCAGCAGCCGAACTACGCGGAAAACTTCATCCAGTCGATTTTTGATTCGCTCGAAGGCTATCAGGGCAAGTGCCTGGTCATCGGCGGCGATGGCCGCTACTACAATCGCGAAGTCATCCAGAAGGCCATCAAGATGGCCGCCGCGAATGGCTTCGGCAAGGTGATGGTCGGCAAGGGCGGCATCCTCTCGACGCCCGCAGCCTCCAACATCATCCGCAAGTACAAGGCCTTCGGCGGTATCATCCTGTCGGCCAGCCACAATCCCGGCGGCCCGACGGAAGACTTCGGCATCAAGTACAACATCGGCAATGGCGGCCCCGCGCCTGAAAAGATTACCGACGCTATCTACGAGCGCTCCAAGGTGATCGAAAGCTACAAGATTGCCGATTTCCCGGATATCAACCTCGACCGCATCGGCCGCGAAGATATCGACGGCATGATCGTTTCGGTCATAGATCCGGTCGAAGATTATGCAGCCCTGATGGAAGAGCTGTTCGATTTCGGCGCCATCCGCAACCTGATCAGCCTAGGCTTCCGCATCTGCTTCGATGCGATGAGCGCCGTCACCGGCCCTTATGCCAAGGAAATCTTTGAAATCCGTCTTGGCGCCCCGGATGGATCGGTGCGCAACTTCCTGCCGCTGCCGGATTTCGGCGGCCATCATCCGGACCCGAACCTCGTCTACTGCAAGGAGCTCTACGACGACATGATGAGCGACGATGCGCCCGATTTCGGCGCAGCATCGGACGGCGACGGCGACCGCAATCTCATCATCGGCAAGGGCATCTACGTCACCCCGTCCGACAGCCTGGCGATCCTGGCAGCCAACGCCAACCTCGCTCCCGGCTATTCGCATGGCATCGCCGGCATCGCCCGTTCGATGCCGACAAGCGGCGCCGCCGACCGTGTTGCCGAAAAGCGCGGTGTCGGCATCTACGAAACGCCCACCGGCTGGAAATTCTTCGGCAACCTGCTCGATGCCGGCATGGCGACGATCTGCGGCGAGGAAAGCTCCGGCACCGGCTCCAACCATGTTCGCGAAAAGGATGGCCTTTGGGCCGTGCTGCTCTGGCTGAACATCCTTGCCGTGCGCGGCGAGAGCGTCATCGATATCGTGACGCAGCATTGGGCCGCCTATGGCCGCAACTATTATTCTCGCCACGACTATGAAGGCGTCGATACTGATGCTGCCAACGGCCTGATTGCAGCGCTGCGCGAAAAGCTGCCGACCCTGCCGGGCACGAAGTTCGGCGACCTCACGGTTTCCGCCGCCGACGATTTTGCCTATCACGATCCGGTCGACAAGTCGGTCAGCCAGCATCAGGGCATCCGCATCATGTTCGAGGGCGGCTCGCGCGTCGTCTTCCGCCTCTCCGGCACCGGCACGACGGGCGCGACACTGCGCGTCTATATCGAGCGTTACGAGCCCGATTCGACCCGCCACAATATCGAGACCCAGGAAGCGCTGGCCGATCTCATCACGGCCGCTCAGGATATCGCCGACATCAAGGGCCGCACCGGCCGCGATGCACCGACGGTGATTACCTGACGGCAATTTTTGCAGACCCCCCTCACCCTGCCCTCTCCCCGAGGGGAGAGGGGGATTGTGCCATAAGGACCTCCTCCCCTCGGGGAGAAGGTGGATTTCGGTGATTGAGCGGAGCGAAATCGCCGAAAGACGGATGAGGGGGTTATCCGGGAACGACGGCAAATTGCATCACGTTCGTTCCAACGTCCTAAAATGGAAAGCCCGCGAGACATGTCCGAACCGACAACCCGCTGCCTTGGCGCCACCCTCACTGACTCGGGTGTCGAATTTGCTGTCTATTCTAGGCATGCTGAGCGGATAGAGCTTTGCCTGTTCGACGCCGAGGGCCACAAGGAAATCGCCCGTCTGCCGCTCGCCCGCGACGGCGATGAACACCGCCTCTTTGTGAAAGATGTGGGGGAAGGCACGCGCTACGGCCTGCGCGCCCATGGCACCTACGATCCTGATCGCGGCCTATGGTTCGACCCATCCAAGCTGCTTGTCGATCCCTATGCCAAGGAGATCGATCGGCCGTTCCAATACGACGCTCGCCTCGCAGCGTTCGGCGAAGACACTCAGGATCTGATGCCAAAGGCAATCGTCTCGCGCGACGTTGCCGTGAAGCCCGCCAAACCTCTGTTTCAGCCAGGCGGCCTGATCTATGAAATTGCCGTCAAACCCTTCACCATGCTGCATCCGGATGTGCCGGCTGAGAAGCGAGGCACGCTCGGCGCCCTCGCCCATCCCTCAATCATCGCCCATCTCAAGCGCCTGCAGGTGAGCGCCGTCGAGCTCATGCCGATCACAGCATGGATCGACGAACGGCATCTGCCGCCGCTCGGCCTCACCAATGGCTGGGGCTATAACCCCGTCGCCTTCATGGCGCTCGACCCACGTCTCCTACCCGGCGGCATGAAGGAGCTGCGCGAGACAGTCGCCGCCCTTCACGCCGAAGGCATCGCCGTCATCCTCGATCTCGTCTTCAACCATACCGGCGAGAGCGACCGTCAAGGCCCGACGCTATCCCTGCGCGGCCTCGATAACCCCACTTATTTCCGCAGCCTGCCGGATCAGCCCGGGACGCTTGTCAACGATACCGGCACGGGAAACACCGTTGCATGCGATCAGCCGGCGACACGCAAGCTCATCATCGACAGCCTACGGCATTTCGTCCGCAATGCCGGGATCGACGGTTTCCGCTTCGATCTCGCCACCGTGCTCGGCCGCAACGGCAAGGGCTTCGATCCGGAAAGCATGACGCTGCGCACCATGCTGGCGGACGAGGTGCTGCAGGATCGAATCATGATCGCAGAACCCTGGGACATCGGTCCAGGCGGTTATCAGCTCGGAAATTTCCCGGCACCTTTCCTCGAATGGAACGACCGCGCTCGCGACGACCTGCGCCGCTTCTGGCGCGGCGATGCCGGCATCGGCGATCTGGCAACGATCCTTGCCGGCTCTTCGTCCATCTTTGGCCGTGACGGGCGGACACAGACGCGCAGCGTCAACTTCCTCGCCGCCCATGACGGCTTCACCCTGATGGATCTCGTGTCCTACGAGAACAAGCACAATGAGGCCAATGGCGAGAACAATCGCGATGGTCACAACGAGAACTTCTCCTGGAACAACGGCATCGAGGGAAAAACGGATGATCCCTCGGTCCAGCGCAAGCGCCGCGCCGATATTGAAGCTATGCTGTCAACGCTCTTTGCCACGCGCGGCGCTATCATGCTGACGGCAGGCGATGAAGGCGGGCGCAGCCAGCAGGGCAACAACAATGCCTATTGCCAGGACAACGCCATCACCTGGATGGACTGGAAGACGCTGGACGAGGAACTGATCGGCCATACTGCCTGGCTCGCCGGCCTGCGCCGCCGCTTCACCGCCTTTGGCGACATGAATTTCTTCCGGGGTGATGGTGACGTGCTTTGGTTTTCAGGCGCAGGGACGCCAATGACGGTGCCGGATTGGGAGGCGCCAGGAGTGGCCGTGCTTGGCATGGCGCTACAAACAGAGGATCGCGCGACGCACCGATCGACGCGGCTCGCCATAATCTTCAATCGCGCCGCAAACGAACGCGCCGTCATATTGCCGGCTTCCGAGAGCGGCGGCTGGTCCCAGCTGACGACAGCAGGCGAAACGCCAGCCGGAGAGCAGATCGACATTCCCGCCCGCTCTGTCGCCTTCCTTCTGGAAGGCTGATCGCGGTTGCACTTTCAATCCCGATTCGCCAGAAAGGGCTTTGACGACACAGACTGACGAGGATGGCATGCCCGGCGAAATTTCGCTTGTTGAGATCATGAAGCTTGCGGGAACGGAAATCGGCGTTTCCGACTGGATTGCCGTCGACCAGACGATGATCGACACTTTTGCCGATGCGACGCTCGATCATCAGTTCATCCATGTCGATCCCGAGCGCGCCAAGGCGGAAACACCCTATGGCGGCACCATCGCTCACGGCTTCCTGACGCTCTCGCTGCTTTCAGCGATGAACTACAGCGCCCTGCCGAAAATCCGCGAACAGACCATGGGCATTAATTACGGCTTCGAGAAGATCCGTCTCATGTCGCCGGTCAAATGCGACGCGCGGGTCCGTGGCCGTTTCACGCTCGCCGAAACCCGGCTGCGCGGCGCCAACATGCTGATGCTGACCTATGACGTAACAGTCGAGATCGAAAACGAACGCAAGCCGGCACTGACTGCGACATGGACGACCATATCGCAGTTCGATCCGAAGGACAGGCCGGAAGAGAGTTAAAGGCTCGCATCCTCCGCACCTTCGGCCAGAAGGCCGAAAGCATAATCGGAGAAGGAACGCCAGACTTCGACACGGAGTGTCTCGTCGTCGAGCCGCAGGATCACCACCTCCGCCTTGCCGAGCAGCGTGCGCGAGCAGGCGCCGACCGGAAATGCGCTGAGCGACACATCCTGCGGGCAGCCGGCGGCGAGCGTCGCTTCCGCGCCGGGGCCGGACACGATGATGGCTGTATTGCGATGCGAGACATCGGTCGCCGAGTGCAACACGCCAGACGATCCAGCCACGCCGACCAGCTCGACACCGTTTTCGTCGATGACGAGCCATTCGTCCGGGCCGAGCCACAGGGCGTGACGCCCATTGGCGCTGACCGAAGTCTTCGGCCGGGTCGGCAGTTGCAGGCCAAGCGCCTGCGAAAGAGCGCCGACGGAATCGGCCGGAGCGCGCAGAGAAATGCGGCTTGCGGGAGCAGCAGGCGTCAGCCGAACGGTCGAGGAACCGCCGTGGCGACCAACGAGCGGCAGTTTGCGGGTAGCGAGATCAGCCATTGATCCGGCCTCCTTCCTTGTCAAAGAACACCAGATCCGTCACCTCGACCGATATCGTCTTGTCGGGCATCGGCACATAGAGCGTCTTGCCCATGCGCTCACGTCCGCCGGCAACGAGCGCGAAAGCGATGGAGCGGCCGAGATTTTCCGACCAGTAGGCCGAAGTGACATGGCCGAGCATGGTCATCGGCTTCTGCTCATTCGGATCGGCGACGATCTGCGCGCCTTCCTCCAGCACCACCTTCGGATCGCGGGTGACGAGGCCGACCAGCTGCTTGCGACCTTCCTTGACGAGATCCGGCCGCTTCAGGCCGCGAATGCCGACGAAATCGGTCTTCTTCTTGGACACGGCCCAGGCAAGGCCGGCATCGTCGGGCGTGACGGTGCCATCGGTATCCTGGCCGACGATGATGTAGCCCTTCTCGGCGCGCAGCACGTGCATGGTCTCGGTGCCGTAGGCACAAGCGCCCAGCGGTTCGGCGCGAGCCCAGACGGCCTCCCAGACCGACTGGCCGTAATCGGCCGGCACGTTGATTTCATAGCCGACTTCGCCAGTGAAGGAGACGCGGAACAGCCGCGCCGGCACGCCGCAAACCTTGCACTCGGCGACACTCATATGCGGGAAGGCCTCGTTGGAGAGATCCTGTCCTTCGACGAGCGGCTCGATGATCTCGCGTGCCTTCGGACCTTGCACGGCGATGACGGCCCATTGCTCGGTGGTGGAGGTCAGCCACACCTTCAGATGCGGGAACTCTGTCTGCAGATAGTCTTCCATATGATGCAGCACGCGCGGCGCGCCGCCTGTCGTCGTCGTCACATGGAAGCGATCCTCGGCCAGACGCCCGACGACGCCGTCGTCATAGACGAAGCCGTCCTCGCGGGTCATGATGCCGTAGCGGCAGCGGCCGGGCTTCAACGTATCCCAGGCATTGGTGTAGATGAGGTTCAGGAACTCGGCCGCGTCGGGTCCGACCACTTCGATCTTGCCGAGCGTCGACGCATCGAACACGCCAGCCACTTCGCGCGCCGTGCGGCACTCGCGATTGACGGCTTGGTGCATGGTCTCGCCGGCGCGCGGATAGAACCAGGCGCGCTTCCAGTTGCCGACGTCTTCGAAGATCGCGCCATGCGCCTCTTCCCAGGCATGCATCGGCGTCTTGCGAGCGGGATCGAAGAGAGCCCCACGCGAATGACTGATGAGCGTGCCGTAAGTCACCGGCGTATAGGGCGCGCGGAAGGTGGTAAGGCCGACCTGCGGAATATCCTTGCCGAGCATTTCGGCGGCGATCGCCAGCCCGTGCATGTTGGAAAGCTTGCCCTGATCGGACGCCATGCCGTTGGTGGTGAAGCGCTTGATGTGCTCGATGGAATGCATGCCTTCGCGCACGGCGAGACGAATATCCTTGGCGCAGACATCGTGCTGGAAATCGACGAAAGCCTTCGCATTCGTATCCGGCCCGGCGCCTTCAGCCGCACCGATCATGCCGCCGGTCCACTCGAAAGCCTGCTCGGCATGAAGCTGGATCTTCTCGCCGCCATTGGTGCTGCCGGTCGCGCGTGCCATCAGCTCACCAGCGGCCAACGATTCCTCGATCGCCGCTTGCAGCCCGTCCGTGCCGTTGCAGGCACCGACCGAAAGGCAATCCTGAACATAGGTGCCCGGCAGGAAACGCTGCTTCTCGGCATCGAATTTCAGCTTGCCGCGCGATTGCGAAAAGAGATGAACTGAAGGCGTCCACCCGGCCGAAACCAGCAGGGCATCCACCGGGATCTTGCGGGTCGCCGAGCTGCCGTTGCGCGAGACGGTCATGGAAGAGACGCGCAGCTTGCCTGAGGTATCGACGACGGCATAGTCGGTCATCACCTCGATGCCCAGCCGTTTTGCCTCGGCCAACACAGCCTCGCCCGGCCGCGCGCGGCTATCGACGATGGCAACGACGGACACGCCGGCGCGCTTGAGATCGAAAGCGGCCTCATAGGCCGAGTCATGCGCCGTATAGACGCCGATCTTCGCCCCAACGGCGACGCCGTAGTGATTGAGATAGGCGCGCGCGGCCGAAGCGAGCATGATGCCCGGACGGTCGTTGTTCGGGAATACCATGTGGCGTTCGATGGCGCCCGTTGCCAGAATGGCGCGCTTGGCGCGGACCTGCCACAGGCGCTCGCGCGGCAGGTTACGGCCCGGCTTCGCCAGATGGTCGGTCACCCGTTCAGCGAGGCCGAAGAAATTGTGGTTGTAATAGCCGAAGGCGGTCGTCCGGGTCAGCACCTGAACATTCGGCATCGCCTTGAGCTTGGCGAAGGTCATCTGCGCCCACTCGTAGCCTTCCACACCGTCGATCTTGATGCCGGTGTCGAAGCGGAGCGCGCCGCCAACCTCCGGCTGCTCGTCACAGAGGATGACTTTGGCGCCGGTTTCAGCCGCGGCGAGTGCCGCGGAAAGGCCGGCAACGCCGGCACCGACGACGAGAACGTCGCAATGCGCATAACGGCTGGCATAGTGATCCGGATCTTCTTCCGTCGGCGCGACGCCGAGACCAGCGGCACGGCGGATGAAGGGCTCGTAAACATGCTTCCAGGCCGCCTTCGGCCACATGAAGGTCTTGTAGTAGAAGCCGGCGGCAAAGAAGGGCGACATCAGATTGTTGACGCCGCCGACATCGAAGGCGAGCGACGGCCAGCGGTTCTGCGACTGTGCCTTCATGCCGTCGAAGACTTCCTGCACGCTGGCACGTACGTTCGGCTGTCGCCGCGCCGCATCGCGCGAGATATCGAGCAGCGCGTTCGGCTCTTCGGCTCCGGCCGACAGGATGCCGCGTGGACGGTGGTATTTGAAGGACCGGCCGACAAGGTGGACGCCATTGGCAAGCAGCGCCGATGCGACGGTATCGCCTTCGAGCGCGGTATAGGTCTTGCCGTCAAAAGTGAAGCGAGCGGTTCTGGCAGGCGTCAGACGTCCCTTGCCCGCGATACGATTGGCGCCGCTCATTCAACGAATCCCTCTGTTTGTGCCGTCTGTTCTTGTTCGTTCTGTTGTTGCGCCACCGGTTCGGCCGCGCCGGGCTTGAGCGTCGCCGGATCCGGCTTCGGTTCGCCGGCCTTGTAGGTTCGGTAGAAGTGATCGCTCACCGTGTCGCGCGCCGCATTGAAGAAGCGGCCACAGCCATGGATGTGCCGCCAGCGCTCGAAGATCAGCCCCTTCGGATTGTCGCGCAGGAAGAAATATTCCTCGAACTCCTCATCCGAAATCCCGGCAATATTGGCCGGCCGCACGATATGCGCGTCGCCGGCGTTGCGGAATTCGAGTTCCGAACGCTCTTCCTCGCAATAGGGGCAGTAAATCAGCAGCATCGTTTTCTACCTGTGTTAAAGCTCGGAGCCTGTAAGGCTTGTGCCGGGAGGCTGCGCGCAAAGCTGCCGTCCCATGATGACGAAAGGTGTTATGCGCTTCAGCAGCGCCTCCAGCGATCCATAGGGTCTCAGCACATTGGTCATCCCAAGATTGACCAGGCTCATGCCCAGCAGGTCGGTATCGATTACAAACGCCCTGGCCGCCTCGGACGTCGGGTCCGGCACGAAATAGACGGTTGGCTCGCTCAGCACCTTGGCGCAGAGCAACATTCCGCTTTCGGCTACGAAGGGCCAGTCGGCCTCATCCTTTGCCTTGTGGATCACCTGCATGCGAAAATCCTTGGCCCCCGGAATAAGATCGCTGGCTTCGGTCGCGATCGCTCCGACCGGCAAGGAAAGCCCCGCCGCAAGAACGATCCCGACCACCGCCGGCATCAGTGCGCTACGGCGGCGGCTGCCGCCTCATCGATCAGGCGACCGGTGCGGAAGCGATCCAGCGTCAGGCCGGCATTGAACTTATGCGGCTCATCGCGTGCGATGAGATGCGCAAACAGATTGGCCGAACCCGGCGTCGCCTTGAAGCCGCCCGTGCCCCAGCCGCAATTGACATAGAGCCCGGGAACTGGCGTCTTCGACTGGATCGCCGAACGGTCCGGCGTATTGTCGACGATGCCGCCCCAGGAGCGCATCATCTTCACGCGACGGAACATCGGGAAGAGCTCGCAGATCGCGTCGAGCGTATGGGTAATGATCTGCAGGCCGCCGGTCTGGCTATAGGAATTGTACTGGTCCGTACCAGCGCCGATGACGAGCTCGCCTTTGTCGGACTGCGAGATATAGGCGTGCACCGTGTTCGACATGACGACGCAGGGGAAGATCGGCTTCAGCGGCTCGGAGACAAGCGCCTGCAGCGGGCTCGATTGCAGCGGCACGCGCACGCCGGCCATTTGCATCACGACCGTGGTGTGGCCGGCTGCGGAAACGCCGATCTTCTTGGCGCCGATGAAGCCCTTGGTGGTATCGACACCCGTCACGCGGCCATCCGGCCCGCGGCGAATACCGGTGACTTCGCAATTCTGGATGATGTGTACGCCACGATCGGAAGCCGCGCGGGCATATCCCCACGCGACCGCATCGTGGCGGGCCGTGCCGCCGCGGCGCTGCAGAGCGGCGCCATTGATCGGATAGCGCGCCGTCTTCGAAATATCGAGCGGCGGACAATAAGCCTTGGCCTGTTCCGGCGTCAGCCATTCATTGTCGATGCCATAGAGACGGTTGGCATGTATATGCCGCTTGAAGGACTGCTGGTCGTGCACATTATGCGACAGCATCATCACGCCGCGCGGCGAATACATGACATTATAATTGAGATCCTGAGACAGCCCCTCCCAGAGCTTCATCGAATGCTCGTAGATGTGCATGCTCTCTTCATAGAGATAGTTCGAGCGGATGATGGTCGTGTTGCGGCCGGTATTGCCGCCGCCGAGCCAGCCCTTTTCGATGACGGCGACATTGGTGATGCCGTGCTCCTTGGCGAGATAGTAGGCCGCACCCAGGCCATGACCGCCGGCGCCGACGATGATGACGTCATACTCCTTGCGCGGCTCTGGCGAGGTCCATTGAGCCTCCCAGCCCTTGTGAGCCCGCATCGCTTCCCGTGCCACGGCAAAAACCGAGTATTTACGCATTCGCCCTCAACTCCTTCAGGCAAGACGCCCTTTTTGTGGGTCATACAAATCGCAAATCGAAAACCGACACAACGGCTCTTTTGCGACGCATTCAGGACCGTCTTTCGACACGGTTAAAATTGCCAATCAGCCGAGTGGCCTGCCCATGACTGCTTGGCAGATCTATTTGCGCTGCAGATGGCAGATCTTCACCCGCGCGCCGTGGCTATCCTTGCGCCAGATACATCCCTCATTCCGCGGCTTTCCCTTGTAAAGGTAAATTCTCGCCCGGTGCTTGTTGTCAAAGGTTTGATTGGAAAAGTCGTGGCCGCCGACCCGCACATTCTTGCCAAAGCGGACTTCGCCGGCAGCGACAGGCGCGAGCGCCCCAGCAAGAACAATGAGCGCCAGTATGGTTGGCACAAACAGCCTTCCGACGACAGCAAAGCCGAGCGATTTCATAAGGTGATTCCCCCTTGCTCCGAACGGTTGCTTCCGATGATGCAATCGCCGCAGCACACGAATGACTGTGATCCGACATACTCACATAAGCATGTCAATGTCGCAAAGATCGGGGTCGGCCGATGGCTTAATCAACAGCTTCGATGAAGCGTCACAAACGCGGCCGGCTGAATTCGGTACTCGACAACTAGCTTTTTCCTCTGCAAACTCACGATCTGGCTAGACTTTGACAAACCGATCTGCTATCTCGCCTAACCAATCGCAAGGCTGCGGCTGCGCGAACGTTATATTTTTGCCTCCTGGCGCTGCCGTCGCCGCTGGCATCAACCAAACCAAAGGAACGTGATTCTCGTGCAGGTACTTGTCCGCGATAACAATGTCGACCAGGCTCTCCGCGCTCTCAAGAAGAAGATGCAGCGCGAAGGTATTTTCCGCGAAATGAAGATGCGCGACTACTATGAAAAGCCGTCGCAGAAGCGTGCTCGCGAGAAGGCTGAAGCTGTTCGTCGCGTTCGCAAGCTTGCTCGCAAGCGCGCTCAGCGCGAAGGCCTTGTTGCCAAGTAATCGCCGTTTTTTCGACGTTTTCAGATGCATGTGTGGCGGGGGCGAGTCGTTCGCCGCCGCCTTTTTGATTTATTCTCTACGCAAATCGGATTAAATCAGAACAGCCTGATATGACGCATGGGGAAAGCGAACCCGATAATGGCAATGACGACTTCCGTAAAGTTCCGCACTTCGAACCTCTCCTTATTTGTTTCGAAGCGCGCCGCGGCTCTGCCTGCCTTGGCGATACTTGCCGCAATCAGCCTTTCCGGCTGCCAGACTGCCACCACAGATAACGTGATCCAGATCGACAAGGCGCAAGGTTCGTCCGAAAATATCGCCTCACTGACGTCGGTCATCAATGCCAATCCGCAGGATCCGGAAGGCTACAATGTGCGTGGCACGGCCTATGGCCGCGGCGGTGATTTCAGCCGCGCCCTTGCCGACTTCAATCAGGCGATCCAGCTCAATCCGAAGTTCTATCAGGCCTATGCCAACCGCGCGCTCATCTATCGCAACATGGGCAAGCTGCCGGAAGCAGTTGCGGACTATAACGCGGCGCTGCAGATCAACGGCAATTACGATGTCGCCTATATCGGCCGCGGCAATCTCTACCGCCAGGCCGGCCGCGACAACGATGCCTTCAATGACTATTCGAAGGCCATCAGCCTCGGCACCACGGACGGCCGCGCCTATAATGGCCGCGGCGTGATCTACCAGAAGCGCAATCAGCAGGATAAGGCGATCGACGATTTCTCCAAGGCGATCTCGCTGTCGCCGAACTCGCCAGAGCCTTACAACAGCCGCGGCATCTCCTATCTCGCACAGAACGACGACGACAACGCTTTTGCCGATTTCAACCATGCGATCGAGCTGAACAACAAGCTTGCCGAATCCTGGGCAAACCAGGCCTTCGTCTATGAGCGCAAGGGCGACAAGGCGAAAGCCCGCCGCTCCTATCAGCACGCGGTCAATCTCGATCCGAACTACCAGCCTGCTAGAGATGGCCTGGCTCGCGTCGGCGCCGGCTCCTGATACGGAGCATATTGCAGTAAAGACATTCAGCCGCCAGCGACCATCCGCTCGGCGGCTTTTCTTTGCCTTGTCGAACGCTTAGTCTCGGCTCACCCGTTCAAGCGAGACAAAGACATGCCCTCCCCACAAAAAGTCATCGTCGTCGGCGCCGGAATCATCGGTGCCTCCATCGCCTGGCATCTGAGTCGCAAGGGCGCATCCGTGACGGTGGTCGCTCAGAAGACCGGCGGCGTCGCAACTCCGAACTCCTTTGCCTGGATCAATGCGAGCTGGGGCAATCCGGAATTCTATTTCCAGGTCCGTCGCCGATCGATGGCCGAATGGTCGCGGCTACAAGACAACCTGCCGGATCTTCCCTTGTCCTGGTGCGGCGGCCTCTCCTGGGATCTGCCGGAAGCAGAGCTCGATGCCTATGCGGCACAACATCATGACTGGGGTTATGGCATACAGCCGGTCAACCGAGCGACGAGCGCAATGATCGAACCGAACCTCGCCAATCCGCCAGACTATGCCCTGCATGTTGCCGAGGAAGGCGCCGTCGAACCTGTTGCCGCCGCCAAGCTGCTGCTGGAGGACGCTCGCCGTCAGGGCGCGAGCCTATTATCCGGCGTCGAGGTCGCGGGCCTGCTCAGAGAGCGAGAGCAGGTTGTCGGCATCGAAACGAGTGAAGGGCCGATGCAGGCCGATCATGTCGTTCTGGCCGCCGGTGCGGGCACGCCAGCACTTGCGGCCTCGGCGGATGTTCTCGTGCCGCTGGAAACGCCTCCAGGGCTTATCGTCCATTCCCGCCCCGTGCAGAAAATGCTGAATGGTCTGGTGATGGCGCCGGAACTGCATTTGCGCCAGACGGCAGAGGGGCGAATCATCGCCGGCGGCGACTTCGGCGGCACCGATCCCGGTAGCGATCCACAAGCGGCAGCCGACGATCTTTTCGCCAAGGTCAAAACGACATTGAAAGGCGGCGAGGCGCTGGAGCTTGATTTCTACACCATCGGCTATCGCCCGACACCGAAAGACGGCCTTCCGGTTCTGGGTGGTGTCGGCGCGGCACCTGGCCTCTACCTCGCAGTTCTCCACTCCGGCGTCACGCTTGCGCCGCTCGTCGGCCTGCTCGCCGCGCAGGAAATCGTCGATGGTGGCGAAGCTCCCGAGCTTGCATCCTTCCGCCTCTCACGCTTTACCTAGCTCGGACACAAGACCTGTCAGCGCAACTTCAGGGATGCATTGCCACAGTCGTAAATACCCGAGATCGCTTACGATTTCGCAATAATGACTTTTCAGATGTTGCAAGGAAAATTACCGAGCCCTAACATGGCGCTTCAGGAGCATGTAGCTCGATGATCTGGGCACGGGGGCGCTTGGCATGATGACCAATATCATTCTCTTCGCGTTTGCCAGCGCGTCGGACCCTCATGGAGGCACGATCGGTTGATCGCTCCATGAGGAAGCCGCATTTTCCGAAAGCGTCGATTGGTGCCTATCTGATCGCCATAGCCCTGGCGATCGCCTTGCCTATTCTCGCCTTCGTCGCGCTGCTTCTGGTCCAACTCGAGGATAATGAACGCGATGCTTTGAAGGGCGACACGGTTCAGGATGCTCAGGCGCTTTCGCGCGTCATCGATCGCCAATTGCAGGACATGGCAACGACGCTGCGCCTTCTGTCTTCCTCGCCGGAACTTGAGCGCAACGACATCGCCACTTTCTTCGCCCGCACGGAAACGGTATTGCGCACGGACTCGCTTTTCGTGCTGCTTATGGAAAAGGACGGCCAGCTCCGACTGAATACCCGCTGGCCGCTCGGCAAGCCACTCGGCAAGACCGGCAACATCGCCGCGCTTCAATCGGCACTGAACTCCGGCCGCATCGAGGCATCCGATGTCTTCATAGGCTCAACCGCCCGCCGCTGGGTCTATAACGTCACCCTGCCCCTCGAACATTCGCCGGCCGGCGCCGCTTTGGCGGTAACACAGGATGCCGACGAGCTCGCCAAGCTCGTGACGACGGAAGCCTTGCCACCCGGCTGGTCTGCCGCCGTTCTGGACAAATCCGGACATGTCGTTGCCGCCGGTGGCCCGACGACCCTCGCCCCGGGCGACTCATTCAATAAGAACATCCTGCCGAAACTGATCGCATCCAGCGGCGTCTATCAGGATGACAAGGTCCTGCCGAACGCGGTGCTCGGTTATGCGCAAATCTCAGGCTGGTCCTGGAAGGCCGTCGTCTGGGGTCCGATCGCTTCCGCGCAGGCTTCGCTGATGAGCACCTGGCGCTTTCTGATCTATGGCGGTGTGACGCTGCTACTGGTTGCGCTGATTGCCGTCTATGCCCTGGCACGTCAGGTGCGCACCACCATACAGGATATTGCCGACATGGCGGACCGCATGGGCCGCGGCGAGATCGTGGCACCGATCGACACGAGCGTCATTGAGGCAAACCAGGTGGCTGTCGCGCTTTCCAACGCCTCCTTCGACCGCAGCGTCACCGAGGACCGGCTGCATTTCGTCATGCACGAGCTCGTCCATCGCACCAAGAATCTGCTGGCGCTCGCGCAGGCAATGACGCGTCAGCTCGCGCGGCAGACTGATAGCGTCGATACTTTCCAGCGAGCTGTTGCCGACCGGCTCGAAGGCTTGGCGCGCTCGATCGAGGTGCTGACCAGCGAACAATGGTCCGGCGTGTCGCTTCGCCGCGTGATCGACATCCACCTCGCGACTTTCCTGCAGGGACCTCAGCAACTCGACGTTCTCGGCAATGACTTCCTGCTGAAGCCGGAAGCGGTGCAGAATCTCGGCCTAGTCCTGCACGAGCTTGCCACCAATTCGGTCAAATATGGCGCGCTTTCCGCGCCGGAAGGCAAGATCACCATCGAATGGACGAACGAAGCCGCTGAAACCGGCACCAAGATTCGCTTCGTCTGGACCGAAAGCGGCGGTCCGCCGGTCAAGCCGCCGAGCGACACCGGCTTCGGCACCACCGTCACGAAAACCCATGCCGCGGCATCCTTCAGCGGCCATGTCGAGGTCGATTTCCGCCCGGCTGGCCTCGTCTGGATACTGACCGCACCGCGCAGCATGATGGAACGTCAAAGGAACTGAGAGCGGAAACACCGCTCTTGCGGGCGCAGCAGCAGCCTACTCGTTCATCGCCTTGACGATTTCCTCGGTTACTTTCTTCGCATCGCCAAGCAGCATCATCGTGCCATCCTTGTAGAACAGCGTGTTGTCGATGCCGGCATAGCCGGAGCCGAGCGAGCGCTTGACGAAGAGGCAGGTTTTCGCCTTGTCGACGTCGAGGATCGGCATGCCGTAGATCGGCGATGTCTTGTCATCGCGCGCCGCTGGATTGGTGACGTCGTTGGCGCCGATGACATAGGCGACATCGGCCTGGGCGAATTCCGAATTGATGTCCTCGAGTTCGAACACCTCGTCATAGGGCACATTGGCCTCGGCGAGCAGCACGTTCATATGGCCGGGCATGCGGCCGGCGACGGGATGAATGGCATATTTCACCTCGACACCATGCGCCTTCAGCCTGTCGGCCATTTCGCGTAGCGCATGCTGGGCCTGTGCCACCGCCATGCCATAGCCGGGCACGATGATGACCTTGGAGGCGTTCGCCATCAGATAGGCGGCATCCTCGGCCGAACCGAGCTTCACCGTCTTGTCGGAATTGCCGGTCCCGCCCGAGGCCGTCTCGCCGCCGAAACCGCCGAGAATGACCGAAATGAAGGAGCGGTTCATGCCCTTGCACATGATGTAGGACAGGATCGCACCCGAGGACCCGACGAGCGCGCCGGTAATGATGAGCGCGAGATTGCCGAGCGTGAAGCCGATGCCGGCGGCGGCCCAGCCGGAATAGGAATTCAGCATCGACACGACGACCGGCATGTCGGCACCGCCGATCGGCACGATCAGCAGCACGCCGAGAAGCAACGACAGCGCGACGATGGCCCAGAAGGCGAGATGACTCTCGTTCGCCGCCAGGCTGATGATGGAGACCGCGATCAGCACGAGCAAAGCGGCATTGATGATATGGCGGTTCGGCAGCAGGATCGGCTTGCCGGACATGCGTCCGTCGAGCTTCAGGAAGGCGATAATCGAACCGGTGAAGGTCAGCGCGCCGATCGCGGCGCCGATCGCCATCTCGATGCGGGCTTCGGTGTGGATGTGGCCGATTTCACCGATGCCAAAGGACGACGGCGTATAGAGCGCAGAAGCGGCGACGAGGACGGCCGCAAGACCGACTAGCGAGTGGAAACCTGCCACGAGCTGAGGCATCGAGGTCATCGGAATGACGCGCGCAATGTAAGCACCTGCCCCGCCGCCGATGGCAAGACCGAGGATGATGAGCACGAAGCCGCCGAAAGACGGCGTCGCCAGCACCAGCGTCGTGGCAATGGCAATGCCCATGCCGACCATGCCGTAGAGATTGCCGCGCCGGCTGGTGGCCGGATGCGACAGGCCGCGCAGCGCCAGGATGAACAGAACGCCGGAGACGAGATAGAGGAAAGCTGCGATATTGCTCAGCATGCCGCCCTCACTTGTCCTTCTTCTTGTACATCGCCAGCATGCGCTGGGTGACAAGGAAGCCGCCGACGATATTGACCGAGACGAGAACCAGCGCCACGAAGCCGAAGCCCGTGGCAAGGCCGCTCGCCGAAATGCCCACGGCCAGCAGTGCGCCGACGACGATGACCGAGGAAATGGCGTTCGTGACCGCCATCAGCGGCGTATGCAGGGCCGGCGTCACCGACCATACGACATAATAGCCGACGAAGATCGCCAGCACGAAGATGGCCAGTTGAAAGACGAAAGGATCGATCGCTCCACCGGCTGCGGCACTGGCAACCTCGGGCGCCTGTGCTGCGGCGGCCGTAACGGCGGCAACGGCATCATTCAGTTGCTGGAGTGCCTGGTCCATTGCTTGGCTGGCCATCTCAGAGATCTCCCTTCTTGATCGTCGGCTGGTCGGGATCGACGAAATTCGGGTTCACGACCTCGCCGCCGTCGGTCAGCATCGTCGCCTTGATCAGCTCATCGGTGCGGTTGAGGGCAAGGCTCTTGGTATCCTTGTCGACCATCGTCTCCAGGAAGGTAACGAGGTTCTTGGCGTAGAGGGCCGAGGCGCTGGCCGCGATCCGGCCGGCCATATTGGGATATCCGACCACCTTGACGCCCTCGACATCGGCGATCTTGCCGTATTCGGCCCCCTCGATATTGCCGCCGCGTTCGACCGCGAGATCGACGGCCACGGCGCCGGGACGCATCGCCTTCAGCATGTCGCGCCCGACAAGGCGCGGCGCCGGCCGGCCCGGAATGAGCGCCGTGGTGATGACGATATCCTGCTTGGCGATGTGATCGGCGACGAGCGCGGCCTGCTTCGCCTGATACTCCTTCGACATTTCCTTGGCATAGCCGCCGGCAGTCTCTGCCGCTTTGAACTCTTCGTCCTCAACGGCGACGAATTTCGCGCCGAGCGAAGCGACCTGCTCCTTTGCCGCCGGCCGTACGTCCGTCGCCGAAACGAGCGCGCCCAAACGCCGTGCGGTGGCAATCGCCTGCAACCCGGCAACGCCGGCGCCCATGACGAAGACCTTTGCCGCCGGCACCGTGCCCGCTGCCGTCATCATCATCGGCAGCGCCCGGTCATAGACGGCAGCAGCCTCGATCACGGCCTGATACCCTGCGAGATTGGCCTGCGACGACAAGACGTCCATCGACTGCGCGCGGGTGATGCGCGGCATCAGCTCCATGGCGAAGCTTGTCAGCCCTGCGCGCGCCATCTCCGCAAGAGCGGCCTCGTTGCCATAAGGGTCCATGATGGCGATGACGATCGCGCCGCTCTTGTAGCCGGAGATCTCTTTGCTCGTCGGGCGTCTCACCTTGAGGATGACATCCGCCGCCTTCGCATCCTTGATGGAGCCGATCCGGGCGCCGACGGCTTCATATTCGGTATCCGGAATGCGCGATAAAGCCCCCGCACCGGCTTCGATCACCACGTCGAAACCCAGGTTCTTCATCTTCTTCACCGTCTCGACGGAAGCCGCAACACGCGTCTCCTCCGCCACGCTTTCCTTGGCCACGAAAACCAGATTGCTCAACGACGACACCTCGCATCAGACGGCGCCGCTCCCGAATGCGGCGGCGCTGTAGTCTGCAGAATCATGGGAAAGCGCGGGCGATTGGCCCGGCATCGGTCAGCGCTGCAATATCAGCGCAACAGGACGACGCTGGCGATGGTCAGAACAATGAATATCAGGACGCCGCCGAGGAAACCGGCATGGCCAAAGAAACCGGCCGCCATGGCAATCAACAATGCGGCGACGATCGCAGATCCGACCTTGGCGCCCGAGATGAAAAGATTGTAGGTCTTCTCATGCTCCTTGTAGTCCATGGGAGCGCCCACTTCGGCGGGTCCAGTATGATGTTCGGCCATTCAGAATTCTCCCCTCAATCCTCTCCGCCGACAGACGATATAACTGCCAGCTGGAGCTCGTCCTCAAAAGTTGAAACACCCCGCAACGGGATGCCGCAACCAATTTCCTCCACCGAGGGGTTACACAAAGCGAGGAAAAATGCAATGCACGAGAAGGTCGCAGGCGGGCGTTGGCTGACGGAATCGCCAGGGATTTCGAAGACGCCCGCATCGAAACGATGACGCCGGCTAGGTCGTGACATCGGACGGCAGGATTCTGCCGGCGCCCGGCTGCCGCCGGTTGAGACTGGCCACTCTCTCGATGACCTGCTCCTGCGGCACCGGCGGCGAAAATACATAGCCTTGGATGATATCCGCCAGGTTCCGCTCGACCACCAATGCCAGCTGCTCCAGCGTCTCGACGCCTTCGATCACGATATGAAGGCTGAGCGCGCGGGAAAGATCGACGATACCGCATAGCAGCTTGAAACGGCGGCTATCCGTCGTGATGTCACGAACGAAAGACCTGTCGATCTTCACGACATCCACAGGCAGGGTATCGAGATAGCTGAGGCTCGAAAATCCCGTTCCGAAATCGTCGATCGCAATCGTGATGCCTTTGGCGCGCAGATCGGCGAGGATGGAGCGAACGGTCGCCACCTCATCCATCAGGCAGCTTTCAGTAATCTCGAGATGCAGGCGGGATGGCTCCAATCCTGACGCATCAAGCGCCGCCATGACGATTTTGACAATCTCGCCATTGCGCAGATCCTGCGCCGAGAGATTGACGGAAACCGCGAGCGGCGCAGGCCATGAAGCACAATCGTTGCAGGCTTGGTTGACCATGAAGCGAGTGATGCCGGCGACGATGCCCATTTCCTCGGCAACCTGTACGAAAAGATCGGGCGGGACTGAGCCCTTTTCCGGATGAATCCAGCGTGCAAGCGCCTCGCAGCATTCGATGCGGGAGCCATCGGGCGTGAACATCGGCTGATAGACGGCCTGAAGCCTGCCGGTTTCCACCGCCTCGCGCAAATCATCCTTCAGCTTCTGCCGCTCGACATAGCGTGTGTCCATCTCCTCCTCGAAGGCGCTGCAGCCGCCCTTCAGCCGCGATTTGGCATCGAAAAGCGCGAGATCGACCTTGATCTGCCACTCCTCCGGGCGAAACTCCCGGCTGGACACGGTCATGTATCCGCCGCTGACGGAAATCCGGAAACTGCTGTCTGCCACGCTGTAGGTGCCGGCCATTGCCGCATGCAGGGTGCGGATGCGGGCATCGATATCAGGAGCATCGTCTTCATTCGGAAAGAACAGCACGAATTGATCGCCGACAAGACGAGCGGCAATCGCTGCGGCGCCGACAAGCTGCTTCAGGCGCTCGGCTATGGCGACCAGTAGGCGGTCCCCGGCAACGTGCCCCTTGGTATCGTTGACGTGCTTGAAGTCATCGATATCGAGAACCAGAATGCCGATGCGGCTTTCCCGCTTGCGCGCAGCCAGCCTCTCCTTGACCAGATCCATGAAATATTCGCGATTCGGCAGCCCCGTCAAAGGGTCGTAGCGCACCATATGCAGGATCTTGCGCTCTGCCCGAACGCGCACCGTCACATCTTCGAAAATCAGGATCACGATTCCGTCGGCGCGACGGCTGGCCGAAAATTCCAGGAACTGATCCTCGTTGAATTGAATGAGCGTTCGCGACAGCGTGCCGCTGACGAGCTGTGCCAGCTGCCGCTGGATAAGTCCGGGCAGCGATCCGTCGATGAAGGCATGGCGCGCGCCGTAGCGCAGAACGACATCGAATTCGCAGTCCTTGAGCCGCTGCGGATCGGCAAAATTAAGGAGCTCGCATGCCTTGCGATTGACGACCAGAATGCGGTTCTGGGCATCAAGCATGAACAGCCCGTGCGTCATGCTGTTCAGCGCGGTGTCGAACCTGTCGGCCATCAGCGATATCTCGCGCGAAGCGATGATGTTCCGGTAGAGAAATTCGCGCATGCCATTCGCCATTGCGCGTGTCGTCAGCCCAAACGGAATGAGCATGAGGGAGGCGATTGCCTTGTAAGGCTGCTGCAGCAGCAGGCAGGCAACGATGATCGGCACGCAGCAGCACAGAATCTGAAGATCGACCGCGCGAGGCGAACCATAGTTGCGGCCGACGATCGACACCATCGACGCCATCGTGACGGCGACGCAGATGAATTCCGCCAGCGGATTCTGCAGGATGAGGATGGCATAGCCGCTGCCGATGCCGAGGATGGCCGCCGTCGCCGCCGCGCCGATCACATAGCGCGTTTCCCAGCCGGCAATATCGACGCGCGTAAGATCATTCTTATCCGCGGCGTCGAACAGCCGGAACAAATGGATGCGTAAGCCAAAGACAACCGCAATCGCCACGCAAAAGGCCAGATAGATGCCGGCATGCGTGCTCAGGAAAACGAGGACATATGTCAGGATATGAACGAACACGCCCGTAAAGAGCGTTTTGCGATTTCCGAAAAGCGAACTGACGAACGACAGATAAACATCCGTCGGCACGGTGTCCGGGCTTGGAGGCTTCATTCAGACTTCCCCTGATGCGGCGGACACCCTAGTGGAAACCCTTTAAAATTTACTTGCCCGAACAGAGCCCATTCGGACAGATTTTCCAGTCAAAGCGGCAGCTTAAGTCGAAGCTGGATCATGATCAGCACTGCACTGGCACAATGATTCCCGGCTCCTCCCAGGGCGGATATAATATTTAAATCACTAATAAAGAAAACAATATATCTCAAAAGACTTATGAAATACGATTACAGCTTGCCCGCCCGCTGCTGGATCATCATGAAGGTATCAAAAGTATACTCGGAAAGCTGCATCCAAAGATAGGCATCCTTCTTGTAGGCGACTTGATCCTCATAGATGCGCTTGAAATAATCATTTGATTTGGAAAGATCGGCATAAAGCGCGCCGGCTGCCTGGAAGCAGGCCTCCATGATCTCCTGGCTGAAAGGTCTGAGCGTCACCCCCTGCTGCACGATATCCTTCAGCGCCTGGGGATTTTTGACGTCGTATTTCGCCAGCATGTTGGTGTTGGCGAAGGCGCAGGCGTCGCCAAGGATTGCCTGATAGTTCTTCGGCAAGGCATTCCATTTTTCCAGGTTGAAGAAGGCATGCACCACGGCGCCACCTTCCCACCAGCCCGGATAATAATAATACTTCGCGATCTTCTGCAGCCCGAGTTTCAGGTCGTCATAGGGGCCGACCCATTCGGCCGCATCGACCGTACCCTTGCTCAGCGCATCATAGACACCGTTGACCGCAATATCCTGTTGCGGGACGACACCGATCTTCTCGATCACCTTGCCGGCCAGGCCGGCGATGCGCATCTTCAGCCCCTTGAGATCGTCGAGCGTATTGATTTCCTTGCGAAACCAGCCGCCCATCTGCGCGCCGGTATTGCCTGCGGGAAGCCCCAAGATACCCTGCGTCGCGTAGAACTCGTTCATCAGCTTGTTGCCGTCGCCCTGGTAGAACCAGGCATTGGTCAGCCGGGCGTTGAGGCCGAACGGCAGCGCCGTGCCGATGGCATAGGTCGGATCCTTTTGCCAGAAATAATAGGAGCAGGTGTGCGCGGCATCGACGGCGCCGGCGCTGACCGCATCGGCCGCCTGCGCACCAGAAACGATCTCACCGGCCTCATAGGTCTGGATGACGAAATTGCCGTTGGTCGCGTCGGAGACATGCGCGGCAATATCCTCCGCGCCGCCATAAATCGTGTCCAGGCTCCTGGGGAAGGAGGAGGTCATCCTCCAGGTGATCTTCGGATATTCCTGCGCAAGAGCCGGGCTCGCAAGCGCGGAAGCGGCAGCACCTGCGCCAACAGCTCCTGCCCGCCTGATGAAGGAACGGCGATCCATCGAATTCTCCCATACGGACGGCATTGCTGGGGAACGGCGTGTCCCCCGTCACGGCGCAAGCGATGGAACTAACCATGCCGCACCCGGTCTTTCAAGTTTGCTCTTGCACCGCATTATGGCGATTCCTGTACATCGGCGTAACGAGCCTGAACAAAGCCTTGCGAAAACCTCTGCGCGTTGCCGGCCGGGCCGTATTCGCGTAAGTTCGTAAGGCGTAAATCCGCCCTCGGATCGACATCATGATCGTCCAGAGGTCCAATGAACAAATGTCTGCTGCCTTCGGAGCCTTGCATGCCCAGACCGATCATCGCCATTCCCGCCGATATCCGCGAGTTCGATGGCACCAGCTGGCATGCGGTGCAGCTGCAATATGTCCGCGCAGCGGTCAAAGCGGCTGGGTTGATGGCGCTGATTGTTCCCGCGCTTGAGGATGGCAACGATGTGGACGCCATTCTCGACCGGGTGGACGGGCTGCTCGTTTCCGGCTCCGCGACCAATGTGCATCCATCGCTCTATGGAAAGGAAGCGCTTGAAAGCGACGGTCCTTTCGATCCGGCGCGCGACGCGACTTCGCTGCCGCTCATCCGCCGCGCCATCGATCGCGCCATTCCGATGCTCGCCATCTGCCGCGGCATTCAGGAACTGAACGTCGCGCTTGGCGGCACGCTGGCCAGCGAAATCCAGGACCAGCCGGGCATCTGGGACCATCGCAAGCCGCCGAATGTCGATCGCGATACGATGTATTCCATCCGCCAGAGCGTCTTCGTCAAGGAAGGCTCCTGCATCGCCCGCGTCGTCGGGCCGGGTGAAGTGCGTGTCAATTCGCTGCATCGCCAGGCGATCGCCGATACCGCGCCGAGACTGCAGGTGGAAGCGCTGGCCGAGGATGGTACGATCGAGGCCGTTTCCGTCATCGGCGCCAAGGCCTTTGCCGTCGGCGTACAATGGCATCCGGAATATTGGGCCGAAACGGATTCGCCGTCGCTGAAGCTCTTCACCGCCTTCGGCGATGCCGTGCGCGATTATGCGGCTGGCAAGGAGCGGCCAGCGGTCGCTCCGTATCCGCAAAAAGCCATATGATCAGCCGCGCGGCTTAACCGGGGTTTCCGGCACCGGCGTCATAGGCTCACCCTTGGCGAACCATTCGATGATATTGTCGACGACGAGATCGGCCATGGCATCGCGCGTCGGCGCCGAGGCCGAGGCCACATGCGGCAGCAGGGAAACATTCGGCAGCGAGAGATATCCGGCCGGGACATTCGGTTCGTCGTAGAAGACATCCAGGCCGGCAGCGCCCAGCGTACCGTTGCCGAGGGCTGTTATCAGCGCATCATCATCGACGGACCAGCCGCGGCCGACATTGATGAACACGCCCTGCGGCCCGAGCGCCGACAGGATCTCGGCATTGATGACCTTGTGCGTCTCGGGCGTCTTCGGCACGATGGAAATCAGCGTATCCACCGACTGCGCCATCTCCTTCAGCGTCGGATAGTAGTCATAGGGCAGCGAATCACGCGGCGTGCGGGTGTGATAGCCGATCTTTACCTTGAACGGCTCCAGCCTTCTTGCGATCTCTAGGCCGATGCGACCGAGACCGTTGATGCCGATGCGGCGTCCCTTCATCGAAAAGGGCGAGAGCGGAAAAGCCCCTTCCTTGACCCAGCGCCCCTCGCGCAGCCAGGTCTCCGCCTTCGGAAATTGCCGCAGCGTGTTCAACAGCAGGGCGATCGCGGTGTCGGCGACCTCATCATTCAGGACATCAGGCGTGTTGGTGACGACGATGCCCTTGGAGGCTGCGTGCTTGACGTCGACGCCATCATAGCCGACGCCGAAATTGGCAATGATTTCGACATTCGGAAAGGCATTGATCCAGCTCGCATTGAAGCTGCCTGCAACGGCAACGCCGCGGATGCGGGCTGCGGTTTCCGCATCGACCTTCGGACCGCCATCGCGTTCGACGGAAACGATATCGAACTGCTTCCCGAGCCTTTCAAGGACACGCGGGTGTATCTTCCCCGGAACGAGGACGGCGATGCGATTATCGGACATGGATCTTTCCTCTTGAGAGACAGTTCGGCGCCGAACCGCTGCTAGCGAGCTTTATAAGGCGCCGTCGATTGGCGGATGCGCATTTCCGGCTTGATCAGATGAATACCGTCCGGCTCATGGCTTCCCGCCAGCCTATCCAAAAGCGCGCGCGCTGCAAGCCTTCCGACCTCGGCCTGACCGTTCCAGACGGTGGTCAGCGCCGGCGTTGCGATCGCCGCCTCCTCCAGATCGTCATAGCCGGTGACGGAAATGTCCCGCCCCGGGACGAGGCCGGCGCGCGAAATGCCGTTCATGAGACCGATGGCAACCAGATCGTTCCAGCAGACGGCCGCCGTCGGCTTCTGCGGCAACGACAGGAAGTGCACCGCCGCCTCAAAGCCGCCCTGCTTGGAGCGTGCGCCGGGAATGCGCAGATTGGGATCGACCTCGATGCCCGCCTTGCGCAGCGCATTCACATAGCCCTGGTAACGGTCGCGCCCCGTCGAGGTCTGATCGGTGCCCCCGATCATGGCAATGGAGCGGTGGCCAAGGCTGATCAGATGGTTGGTTGCAAGCGAGATGCCGTAACTGTCGTCGCCACGAAAGGTCGGCAGATCCAGCGCTTCGATCTGTCGTGCCACCAGAATGGCCGGCATGCCGTTTTCTTCCGCCAGCTCGAAATCCTCCGGCGGCGTTCCTATCGCCGGCGACATGATGACACCGTCACCGCCGAGCTGCAGCAGCGTCTCGATGAAGGTCCGCTGCTTTTCGACCGAATCATAGTGATTGGAAAGGATGAAGGTGTGACGGCTGCGATCGAGCTCGCTTTCGATTGCCTTCAGGATTTCTCCATAGAAAGGGTTCATGATGTCATGAACAACGACACCGATGATGCCCGATCGCGATGTCCTGAGACTCGCCGCACGGCGATTGTAGATATAGCCCAACGCGCGGGCCTGATCCTTGATCTTCTCGCGCGTGTTGACCGCAACCAATGGGCTGTCGCGTAAGGCCAGAGATACCGTTGCCGTTGAAATACCCAGCGTTTCCGCAATCGTAGAAAGCTTTATCTTTTGCGCCACGCGCGCCCTCCCCGTGAAACGCAACCGTAACATATCCCGTTCGTTTTACGATTCCGGAATTTAAAATCTTTAATTAAAAGCTTTAATCACGCCGCGCAACACGAATTCTTGAGGATTCTCAGAATTCGTCATCATCCTCGTCGCCATCGGCCGCCTGGAGATTATGCTCGATCGTTTTGAGCAGGCGCACGAGTGAACGAATATCTTTTTCCGAGAAGCCACGGGTAGCAAGCTCATCGCAGCTGGCAGCCGAACTTTCGATTTCGCTGACGCTGTTTCGCCCTGCTTCGGTCAGATAGACCTTGGTCAGACGGGCATCGTCCGCATCTGGCCGCCGTTCGACGAAGCCTTGCGCCTCCATGCGGCCGATCGTGCGCGTCATCGTCGGCGCCTTGACACCGAGCTTTTGCGCCAGCGTACCGGCCGGAAGACCATCGCTTGCCGCAAGCGCAAGAATGACACCGTCCTGCCCGGCGTAGAGGCCGCTCGCCGTCAGGCTGCGCGTCATCACCGTGCGCATGGACCGCGCCGCCTGCGTCAATGCCGGCGACAGATCGGCAAGCGTGTAGTCTCGGTGATCCTTCTTCTTACCTGACTTACTTTTCTTCCCGACCTTGTTCTTTTTGCCCATCGTGATTCCGTTGACCTTTTCGCCGCGAAGTCATCACGCTATGACATTGCGCAGGTTACTGACATAAACAAGAGGCACACCCTCAGATGGTGCATCCTTTGCCATGTTTCGATGACAATGATGAAACATTGACACCCGAAGAGCGAACAAAATGGATCGCGGTGCTGCCACTTGGCGCCTATGAGCAACACGGCCCGCATTTGCCATTCGAAACCGACGCACTCATCGCCGACGGAATCGTCTCACGCCTCAAGGTTGCCTTGCCGGCAAATCTACCCGTCACCTTCCTGCCCGTCGAGCCGGTTGGCTATTCCATCGAACATATGGATGTCGCCGGCACAAAGACATTGACCTTCGACGAAGCTGTTCGGCGCTGGCTCGGCATTGCTGAGCAGATGAACAATCTCGGCATCCGCAAATTCGTCATGCTGAATGCTCATGGCGGCAACTCGCCGCTGATGACCATCGTCGCAACGGAAGCGCGCGTGCGCTTCGACATGCTGGCGGTCGCCACCAGCTGGACGCGTTTCGGCATGCCGGATGGGCTGATCACGCCCAACGACAAAGCCATCGATATTCACGGCGGCGATATCGAGACATCGGTGATGCTTGCCCTCCATCCGGAGAAGGTTGACATGTCGAAGGCGGCAAACTTCCCGTCACGGCAATCAGAGTTCATCAAGGGCTTCAAGCATCTGCGCGCCTATGGACCTCACGCCTTCGGCTGGAAAATGGCCGATCTGAGCAGCCAGGGTGTGGCCGGCAACGCGGCCGTGGCCACGGCGGAAAAAGGGGAGCGATTGATTGCGCATGCCGTCAAAGGTCTCGTCGAACTGCTTGAGGATATCAATAAATTCGATGCGACGACCCTGACTTAAGCGCAGGGTCAATCCGCCTGCCCGCAACCCAATGTGATCTTATAACATATAAAAGCCTTTGAACTGGCGTCGCCAACTCCTTATATGGAACCCGACCAATGTCTGCTCCCCGGGGCAACCTTCCATATTTCGAGGCTCCCATGACCGAAACAGCCACGCAAAAGCCCGTTCCCGTCACCGTTCTCACCGGCTATCTCGGTGCCGGCAAGACGACGCTGCTCAACCGCATCCTTTCGGAAAACCACGGCAAGAAATACGCCGTCATCGTCAACGAATTCGGCGAGATCGGCATCGACAATGATCTCATCGTCGAGTCGGACGAAGAAATCTACGAAATGAACAATGGCTGCGTCTGCTGCACCGTTCGCGGCGACCTCATCCGCGTCGTCGAAGGCCTGATGCGCCGTCCTGGCCGCTTTGACGGCATCATCGTCGAAACGACGGGCCTTGCTGATCCGGTTCCGGTCGCCCAGACCTTCTTCATGGATGACGATGTCCGCGCCAAGACCGAACTCGACGCCGTCGTCGCACTCGTCGATGCCAAGCACCTGCCGCTGCGCCTGAAGGACAGCCGCGAAGCGGAAGATCAGATCGCTTTTGCTGACGTCGTCGTCATCAACAAGTCCGACCTCGTCTCTCCGGAAGAGCTTGCTCAGATCGAGGACATCGTCCGCGCCATCAATCCGGCTGCCCGCGTTTACAAGACGACCCGTTCCGGGGTGGAGCTCGCCCGCGTGCTGAACCAGGGCGCCTTTAATCTGGAGCGCGCGCTGGAAAACGACCCGCACTTCCTCGAGCATGGCCACGAGGATCACGTCTGCGGCCCGGATTGCGATCATCACCATCACGACCATGATCACGATCACCACCATCATCATGATCATGACCACGATCATGATCATGATCATCACCACCACGATCACGACCATCATCACCACGGCCTGTCGCCGATCCACGACGTCACCGTGCAGTCGGTTTCGCTGCGTGGCGGCGAGATGAACCCGGAGCGCTTCTTCCCCTGGATCCAGAAGGTCACGCAGACGCAAGGCCCGAATATCCTGCGCCTCAAGGGGATCATCGCTTTCAAGGACGATCCGGAGCGCTACGTCGTTCAGGGCGTGCACATGATCATCGAAGGCGATCATCAGCGCCCCTGGAAGGACGGCGAGAAGCATGAAAGCCGCCTCGTCTTCATCGGCCGCGAGCTCGACCGCGAAAAGCTGGAAGCCAGCTTCAAGGCGTGCGAGGCGTCTGCCTGATGCCGACTGTTGCTCCGCTTGATATCGACGGCCACGTTCTGGCCGTCGAATTTTTAGGTGACACCCCCTTCTTCGCCAGCGCCGCCGGCGCGATCCACCGCCTCGAAGGCGGCGAGAAGGTTACCGAAGCCCATCAGGGGACGCTGACCTGCATCCGCGATCCCTATAGCGAAAGCCTGATTTCCGGCGGCGAGGACGGCAAGGTTCAGAGGATCGCAGCCGACGGCAGCACGACGGTGCTCGCAGAAGCGCCGCGCAAATGGATCAGCCAGCTTGCAGCCGGCCCGCAGGGCTCCGTCGCCTATTCCTATGGCAAGAGCACTTTCGTACGGCTCTCCGATGGGACGACGAAAGAGTTTCCGGAAGAACGCACCGTCGAAGGCATAGCCTTTGCACCCAAGGGCCTGCGCATCGCGGTTGCCCGCTATAATGGCGTATCCCTGCACTGGGTCGGCATGAGCGCGCAGCCGATCAACCTGGAATGGAAGGGTGCCCATACGAGCGTCACCTTCTCGCCGGACGGCCAGTTCATCGTCACCACAATGCAGGAAAACGCCCTGCACGGCTGGAAGCTGGATACGAAGCCCGGCGCCGAAGCCCGCCACATGCGCATGACCGGCTATCCCGCCAAGGTGAAGTCGCTCTCCTGGTCCAACAAGGGCAAATGGCTTGCCTCGTCCGGCGCACCGGCCGCAATCGTCTGGCCCTTCCAGGGCAAGGACGGGCCGATGGGCAAGGCCCCGCTCGAGCTCGGCACACGCGCGAATATCATGGCAACCTCCGTGAAATTCCATCCCGCCGAGGATATCCTCGCCATCGGCTTCATCGATGGTATGATCCTTGCGGTTCGCATCGGCGACGCCAAGGAAGCGCTCTTGCGCCGGCCTGGCAAGGGTGCGATCACATCGATGAGCTGGAGCAAGTCCGGCAAGCTTCTCGCCTTCGCTTCCGAAGCCGGTGATTGCGGCGTCATCGACATTTCGGCCTAGAGGAAGACAGGATCATGCCCCAGTCAGGAACGGCAATCGCCGGAAATGCACCTGCCCCGGCCGAAAACGTCTGGGATGTGATCCGTTGCGAAGCCGCCGAACTGGCGGCGCGCGAGCCGACGCTTGCGCCCCTGCTGCAGGCGCAATTGCTTGCCGGAAACTCCGAGGCCGAAAGCCTTGCAAACGTATTGGCCGCCCGGCTCTGCGTTGTCAGGATCGAGCACGGTGACATGTTTTCGCTGCTGTCCGACGTACTGATGCGATATCCTGCCATCCTGCAGGCGACCGAAGCGGATCTTGTCGCAGTGCGAACCCGCGACCCCGCCTGCACCACCTACCTGCATGCGCTTCTCAATCTGAAGGGGTTCCATGCCCTGCAGACGCACCGCATCGCCCATGCGCTCTGGACGGAAGGCCGCAGGGAAATTGCAAGCTGGCTCTCCAATCTCGTCTCGCTCGTCTTCGGCCCGGATATCCATCCGGCCGCGAAGATCGGCACCTCGATCATGCTCGACCACGGCTCCGGCATCGTCATCGGCGAAACCGCCGTGATAGAGGATGAGGTCTCCATCCTGCAGAACGTCACGCTCGGCGGCACCGGCAAGGAGAGCGGCGATCGTCATCCGAAGATCCGCCACGGCGTGATGATCGGCGCCGGCGCCAAGATCCTCGGCAATATCGAGGTGGGCGCCTTCAGCAAGGTTGCCGCTGGCAGCGTCGTGGTCAAAACCGTACCGCCGCATTGCACGGTCGCAGGCGTACCCGCCGCGGTCGTGCGCATCCATCGCGCCGACGAGATCCCGGCCGAGACGATGGATCAGAATATCTGATTTCGCCTGGGACTGTGGCCACCTCGTGGTTCGAGGCATCGTCGTTTTCGCTGCGCTTAACGCCGCTGCACCTCACCATGAGGTGGAGCAAGTTCCGTGACGAGGCACGCAGATCAGCCCTCATGCTGAGGAGGCCCGAAGGGCCGTCTCGAAGCACGAGGGCGGGTGAGGAAGCGCCCCGCCACCAGTCCGTGACATAAGGTAGCACCGGAAACGCTCCCCTTACCCTTCATGGAACTGTCATGCTCCATTGATAGCTCGAAAGGGTTCTCTATGCCCGGCGTGGCGCAAATGCGCCGGAGCAATGCCCCCACTCGAAGAGGATATGACGATGACCAGTTTTTCACGTCGCGCCGCCCTTAAAGCCGGCAGCGCGCTTACCCTTGTTTTGCTCTGTTCCGCCGCCGGTGCCGCCGATATGGCGCCGGCACCGAATACCGCGACCCCCATCAAGCATCTTGTCGTTATCTTCCAGGAAAATGTCTCCTTCGACCATTATTTCGCGACCTACCCCAAGGCAGCGAACGTCGATGGCGAACCGGCATTCAAGGCCGCCGACAACACGCCGACCGATATCAATACGCTCGCCAATGCCGGTCTTCTGGACAACAATCCGAACAAAACCAACACGGCAAACGGCGCCGATGCGGCAGCCCCCTTCCGGCTCGACCGCACGCAGGCCGCAACCCAGTCGCAGAACCATGGCTATACCGCCGAACAGGCCGCCTACAACAACTTCGCCATGGACCTCTTCCCCGCCAATACCGGCAAGGGCACCAAGGGTGCTGCCGGCGCCTTCGGCACCAAGGGTCAGGTCATGGGCTATTACGACGGTAACACCGTCACGGCCCTTTGGAATTATGCCCAGCACTATGCGCTGAACGACAATTCCTTCTCCACCAATTTCGGCCCTTCGACCCCCGGCGCGCTGAACCTGATCTCCGGCCAGACCAATGGCGCCATCCTGCCGCCCGGCTATACGCTGGAAAGCGACGGCACCTATTCCAAGGGCCGCATCGTGCCCGACGGCAATGGCGGCTGGACCGCGATCAGCGATTTCGATCCGACGGGCGACGTCTGTTCGGTCGGCCAGACGGCGCTGATGTACGGCAAGAACATCGGCGACATGTTGAACGAGCACAAGATCACCTGGGGCTTCTTCGAGGGCGGCTTCGACCTCTCGCAGACCAACCCGGACGGCACGACCGGCTGCAAGCGCGCGACTACATCGGCCATCACCAAGGTCAATTACACCGATTATATTCCGCATCACCAGCCGTTCCAGTATTACGCCTCAACGGCCAACCCGACACATGCGCGTCCGTCTTCGGTGGCAACGATCGGCACGACCGATGCGGCAAATCACCAGTACGACATGACGGATTTCTACGCGGCCCTGAAGAACGGCAATATGCCCGCCGTCAGCTTCCTGAAGGCACCGGCCTATCAAGATGGCCACGCCGGCTATTCCGATCCGCTCGACGAGCAGGAATTCGTCACACAGGTGGTCAACACCGTGCAGAATTCGCCGGACTGGAAGGACACCGCCATCATTATCCTCTACGACGATTCCGACGGCTGGTATGATCATGCCCATGCGGTCGTCAATCCGTCGAAAATCCCCGTCAAAGGCTATGACGTTCTGAGCGGCGACGGCTGTTCCACCGGCACTGCCCTGCCCGGCGTCAACGGCCAGCCGGCGCAGGGACGGTGCGGCTACGGCACGCGCCAGCCGCTGCTCGTCATCTCGCCTTATGCCAAGGTCAACTTCGTCGATCACACGCTGACGGACCAGACCTCCGTCATGCGCTTCATCGAAGATAACTGGATGGGCGGCGCCCGCCTCGGCGGCGGCTCCTTCGATGTGCTCTCGGGCTCGCTGAACACCATGTTCGACTGGTCCAAAGGTGACGCGCCGAAGCTGATCCTCGATCCAAAGACCGGCAACCAGGCATCGTAAGACTAAAAGGGAGACGGAAATGCCCTCGATCAAAAGCCGTCTCCTGCCGATCCTCGCACTCGCGGGCCTTTCGCTCGCGGGTGCGGCTGTCGGCATGGCAAGCGAGCCGGCCATAAACGCCACGGCGACTGACGGCTATGACGATCAGGCACCGCTGAGCGCGGTGGCCCAGCTCGGCAAGAAGCTCTTCTTCGATCCGTCGCTCTCAGGCAGCGGCCAGATGTCCTGCGCCACCTGCCATAACCCGGCCAACCACTATGCGCCCGCCAATGACCGTGCCGTCCAGCTCGGTGGCCCGCATCTCGATCAGCCGGGTATCCGCGCAGTGCCGAGCCTCGCCTACAAAATGTCGACGCCATCCTTCTCGATCGGAGAAGAGAGCGCTGCCGACGAAGCGGCGGAAGCATCGCCGATGACCGAAGCGTCGGGCGTGGCTCTGGCCAATGCTCCGGCCGCCGTCGCCGGCCCGATGACCGCCCAGGCCGTCGTCAAGGCCGATGCGGCAGCCGCAGCAAACCTCGTGCCGCAGGGCGGCATGTTCTGGGATGGGCGTGTCGATTCGCTGGAGGAACAGGCCCTGCAGCCAATGATCTCACCCTTCGAGATGGCGAATGCCGATGCGGCCACCGTCTATGCCAAGCTGAAAGAGAGTTACGGCAAGGAGATTTCGGCGCTCTTCGGCGACAATATCCTCAGCGATCAGGACATGACGATCTCCGAGATCGGCTTCGCGCTCGCCCGCTATCAGATCGAGGAAAACTCCTTTCATCCCTATACCAGCAAGTACGACTACTATCTGCGCGGCAAGGCAGTGCTGACGGATGCAGAAGCGCGGGGTCTGAAGCTCTTCGACGATGCGAACAAGGGCAATTGCGCCTCCTGCCATCTCGATAAGATGACCGGCGACGGGCAGATGCCCAACTTCACGGATTTCGAGTTCGAGGCACTCGGCGCACCGCGCAATCCGGCCATTCCGGCCAATGCCGATGCGCATTACTACGACACCGGCATTTGTGGCCCGCTGCGCAACGACACCTATTCCGCCCAGCCGCAGAATTGTGGGCTGTTCAAGACGCCGACGCTGCGCAATGTCGCGGCCCGCCATGTCTTCTTCCACAACGGCGTCTACCACACGCTGGAGGATGTCACCCGCTTCTATGTCAAGCGCGACACCAATCCGGAGGAGATCTATTCGAAGGACGCAAGCGGCAAGGTGCTGAAATATGATGATTTGCCAGCGCAGTATCGGGCGAATATCGATGTCATCGACGCCCCGATGAACCGCAAGCCCGGCGATGCCCCAGCGCTCAACGACACCGAGATCGCCGATGTCGTCGCCTTCCTGAAAACGCTGACGGATGGATACGATCCGGCGAAGGACAGCGTGAAGGCTGCGAAATAATAAGGCCTCCGACCGGGCGGCGGAGACCTTATAATACGTCGAGACTGTTCGAGTCCTTTATGCAGCCTTTGCTATCGGCGGCTGGGCCAGTTTGCGGCCGCTGGCGACGATCATGCCGGCGGCGCTGTCGAGCCACCCTTCCTTGAGCTCGAGGGCCAGGAAGCGCTCGCGCTGGAACGGCCCCGGCATGACGAGATGGCGCGTCTTTGCGGCAAAGAAGCCGAAACGCTCGTAGTAAGGCGCATCGCCGACGAGCAGGATCGCGCCATGGCCGCGCTTCTTGGCTTCCAGGATGGCGGCGCGCATCAGCGCCGAGCCGATGCCCTTGCCTTCATAGGCGGGATCGATTGCCAGCGGGCCGAGCAGCAGCGCATCGACCGGGCGCGTCTCGCGATCGACGCCGGCTTCGACGTTCCAGAGGCGGACCGTGCCGATGACATGGCCGGCGCGATCGCGCGCGACGAGTGCCAGACCTTCGGCCGGTACACGGCCCTGGCGCAGCCTTTCCGACGACTTCTTGCGGCGGTCGGGACCCATGGCGCGATCCAGCAGGTTTTCGCGCGCAACGACATCGCCTGCGTTTTCCAGGTCGAGAGTGAATGTGGACGGCGCAAAGAATGCGCGGACAGAATCAAGAACAGCGGCCATCTCGGCCTCCCGTGCCCAATACCGTTATCAGCGGTGGTGACGAACTATTGTGAGGGTGCCGCCCCGGCTGGCTACGGGGGCAGCTTTGTCGAACTTCAGATCCCTGCCGGACCTCAGATAATGTAAGCCTTCAGCGGGTCGAAGCCGTTGAACGCCACAGCCGAGTAGGTCGTGGTGTAGGCGCCGGTGCCTTCGATCAGAACCTCGTCACCGATGGTGAGCGACACCGGCAGCGGATAGAGGTTCTTCTCATAGAGCACGTCGGCCGAATCGCAGGTCGGGCCGGCAATGACGCATGGTTCCATCTCGTCGCCGTCGCGCGTCGTGCGGATCGGATAGCGGATCGCCTCGTCCATGGTTTCGGCGAGACCGCCGAACTTGCCGATGTCGAGGAAGACCCAGCGAGCGGCGTCATTGTCCGACTTCTTCGAAATCAGAACAACTTCAGCCTTGATCACGCCGGCATTGCCGACCATGCCGCGGCCCGGCTCGATGATCGTGTGCGGAATCTGATTGCCGAAATGGGCGCGCAGAGACGCAAAGATCGCCTTGCCATAGGCTTCGGCCGAGGGAACGTCGCGCAGATACTTGGTCGGGAACCCGCCGCCCATGTTGACCATCTGCAGGTGGATGCCCTGCTTGGCGAGCGAAACGAAAACCCGCTTGGCATCGGCAAGAGCATCGTCCCAAGCATCGACCTTGGTCATCTGCGAGCCGACGTGGAAAGACACGCCATAGGATTCCAGGCCCAGCTGATGTGCGTAGACAAGAACGTCGACGGCCATCTGCGGGACGCAGCCGAACTTGCGCGACAGCGGCCATTCCGCGCCTTCGCCATCCGTCAGGACACGGCAGAACACGCGGGCGCCGGGTGCGGCACGCGAGATCTTCTCGACTTCCTCATGGCTGTCAACGGCGAAGAGGTTGATACCGAGTGCATGCGCACGGGCGATATCGCGCTCCTTTTTGATGGTGTTGCCGTAGGAGATACGCTGAGCGGTCGCGCCTGCATCGAGCGCCATTTCGATTTCGGCGACGGACGCGCAATCGAAGTTGGAGCCGAGGCTTGCGAGCAGGCGCAGCACTTCCGGAGCCGGATTGGCCTTGACGGCATAATAGATGGCGCTGTCCGGCATGGCATGACGGAAGGCGTGAAAATTGTCGCGGACGACATCGAGATCGACCACCAGGCAAGGACCGTCCGGACGTCGGGCAGCGAGGAAATCGCGAATACGTTGCGTGGTCATGTCAATTCCCTTTCAAATTCCAAAGGCTCCGGGGAAAACCCAGAGGACAAAGGGCGACGCTCACTCGCTCAGGAACCAGCCGGTGGAGACCCCGGTACCGTGCAAATGCGCGAAGCGCGGATGATGAACCAGTGCCGCAAGCGGCGCTAATTCGCTTTGTCTGCCATGGATTGGAGGGAATATCCCAACCGCACTTCCGGCAATGAAGGTGTGCCTCTTCAGTAACCCCGGCTGATGGAAAGCCGGGAGAGAACAAAAAGGCCCGCACCGTCGTTGCTTCAGATGTCCTCGCATTTTCCGGTTGGCCGGAATAGCGACTGGAGGGGTTAATTCCAGGTACCTTACCGATTTTCTCACCACATCGAGGATCGGCGGACACCCACGGGCACGTGCGACTTTGGGCTGACCTCGAAATAGGAATATTCGCCGACATAATCAAGAAAATTTTTCTCCCATGCCCGAAAAAAATAATTGAACAAATCGAAGCATTTTGTTCAACATCCGGAAACAGTTAGCGGGAGGCTTCACCATGGACACTTTGACCCGGATTCGCGCCTTTATCGACGTGGTTGAAGCCGAAGGATTTTCCGCAGCCGCCCGCAAGACCGGCCGCTCCAAGGCGCTCTTGTCGAAATATGTCCGCGAATTGGAAGACGAGCTCGGCGCGCTGCTGTTGAACCGCACCACGCGTCAATTCTCCATGACGGAGGCCGGCCATACCTATTATCGTACCGCCTCCGACATCCTGAAGGAGATCGACAATCTCGCCGACCTCGTGCGTGAGAACAACCAGCAACTTAAAGGTCGGCTGCGTGTTTCCGTGCCGCGCACCTTTGTCGACGCCGATGTCGGGCAGTCGCTGATCGACTTCGCCAAGGAGAATCCCGATCTTGCGCTGGAAATCGCTGCCGACGACCGCTTCGTGGACCTGATCGAGGAAGGCTTCGATGTCGCCGTGCGCATCACCAAACTCGAAGACTCCGGCATGATTGCCCGCAAGATTTCCGATTTCCGCGTCCATCTCTGCGCGACGCAAGCGTTTCTCGATCGTTATCCGACGCTGGAACATCCGACTGACCTTGCGCGCATTCCCTTCATCATCGACACCAACACCCGCTCGCAAGGCACTATTCGGTTCGTCGATGCCGACAGCACGACCTTCAACGTCGCCATCAACGGCACGCTCGAGGTCAATAGCCCGCATGCAACGCTGCGTGCGGCGCTCGCCGATCTCGGCGTTGCCATCGTCCCGGATTTCATCGGCCGTAAGGCGATCGAAAGCGGACAGTTGCTGACGCTGTTCAATGACTACCTGCCGACGGACCGCGGCATCTATGCCGTCTACCCGCACCGCCGCTACCTCCCGGCCAAGGTGCGCATCTTTGTGGACTACCTGCACAACTGGTTCCGCAAGAACGGCTGAACGGGCAAGGTTGGCCGCCCGGTCCCAATTCCGTCTCATTTCCTGACCAGAAAACGAAGTGAATCAATGCTCACGAAACACATCGGACGCATGAGAAAATCCACGATCATCCACGCCGTTGCCATGACCGGCGGCCTGTTGCTTGCGCCGGCCATAGCATCGGCGCATCCGCATATTTTCGTGGAAGCCCGTCTGGAAGTGCTCGCCGGCGCGGATGGCAATGTGCAGGAGCTGCGCAACGTCTGGCGCTTCGACGAGGTGTTCTCTTCCTCCGTCCTCATGGATTTCGACAAGAACACCAATCTGAAGCTCGACCCTGACGAGCTGAAAGAAGTCGGCAAGACGGTGCGCGAGTCATTGGCCGATTACGACTATTATGCGAACCTGACGCTCAATGGCAAAACGATCAAGGTGGACAAGCCCGATATCATCAATGTCGACTTCCGCGATGGCCAGCTCCTGATGTTCTTCGCCGTCAAACCGGCCGAGCCGATGCCGCTCGCCAAGGGCAACAAGCTGAGCTTCGGCATCTACGACCCGACACTCTATACCTCGATCGATTTCCCGAGCGACAATGAATTGGTGACGGAGGGCGATGCCTTCAAAAGCTGCACGCATAAGGTCGTCCGGCCCAATCCGGATGAAGTCATCGCCGAAAACAGGTCGACATTGACGGATGCCTTCTTCAACGATCCGACGGGAACGACCATGTCGAAACTCTTTGCAACGCGGATAGATGTGCAATGCTGATTTCGAGGCTAAGGACGCTTGTGCCAGCCGTAGCTATCGCCCTTTTGGCGGCAGCCGGTTTTGCCCATGCCGCTGGCTCACCGCTCGGCATTGGCACGGCCGAGCCGAGCTTCCAGCCGATGGGCGGCCCGCTGGCGCCAATCTTTCTCTATGTGAATTACGAGCAGCAGGCCTTCTATCGTGCGCTCACCAAGTCGATCGAGGCCATGCGCCAGGACCCCTGGCAGCTCTGGACGCTAATCGGCCTTTCCTTCGCCTATGGCATTTTCCATGCCGCCGGCCCCGGCCACGGCAAGGCGGTGATTTCCTCCTACATGGTCGCCAATGAGATCGAGCTGAAACGCGGCATCGGCATCTCCTTCGTCTCCGCGCTCATCCAGGGCCTCGTCGCCGTCCTTGTTGTCGGCGCCGCCTATTTCGTCCTGCGCGGGTCTGGCATCACCATGACGATGGCGACTAATGCCATGGAGATCACAAGCTTCGTCATGGTCATCCTGTTCGGCAGCTGGCTCCTGTTCCGCAAGCTGCGGGCGATGATGCAAAGCCGGGCGCAACATCAAGACATGCAGCTTGCGACGTCGGCCGGGCCAATCAGCCTTTCTTTGTTCGAGGGAGCCGCGACGGGCACGGATTCGGCAAGAGGTTTTGCGCGCAGCAGCGCCGCCATGCCGGCCGCCGGCGGCTATCAATGCTACGATCCCGCTCATACGACGGGCAATGGCGCTTACTGCGAGACCTGCGGCCACGCCCATCTTCCCGATCCGAAGATGCTGTCGAACGAAAAGTTCAGTGCTCGCGAGGCCTGGTCTGCCATTGTCGCCGTCGGGCTGCGCCCATGCTCGGGCGCGCTCCTTGTCATGACCTTCTCGATGCTGAACGGGCTCTATCTTGGCGGCCTGCTATCTGTCCTCGCCATGTCGATCGGCACGGCGCTGACCGTCTCGCTGCTTGCCATCATCGCGGTCTTCGCGAAAGGCACCGCCGTGCGTTTCACCGGCAAGGGCTCGAGACTTTCGGTTTGGGTGGGCAACGGCATCGAGATCCTCGGCGCGCTGCTCGTCATCTGCACGGGCATCATCCTGCTCGGCGCCTCGCTGCAGAACTGAGCGATTTCCGAGGGTTTGGGAGAGCTTTACGTTGGAGCTTACGGCCCGTTGCGCCGTTGGTAGCGCGCCCGCATCCAGAACACGAAGAAGAAGGCCAGGATGACGAGCACGCCGAAACCGGTGCCTAGCCATGGCGAAATGTCTCCGAGCCAGACGATGACGTTCGGCATCAGGTAAAGCATGGCTGTCGCAACCAGCAGGATAACGCCGGCCGCGATTGCCGCCGAGCGTGTTTCGCTTTTCTTATCCGTCAATGTAGCCATCCCTGACGCCCTGACATGAGTTCCGGCGAAGGCTTAGGCCAGCTGCCGAGGAAAGGCAACCGGCCCTATCGTCACACGCGTCAGACTTTAGCGCCAGCAACGGTCGCTTCGATATGATCGACCAGCGCATCGGCCAGACCGAGGCGGCCGGCAAGCAGATCGAGATAGCCGCGCTCAGCCCGCGAATCCGGCTCGATCGCCAGCCGCGAAGCGGTATAGACCTGCACCCGCTGTTCCTCGGTCTTTGCAGAAGCGACGATGGCATCGAGATCGACGGGATTGGCAAGCTCTCGCTGGAAAAAGGCTTCCGCCTCCGATCCGACACCAGCCTCCTGTACCTTGCCGAGAATGCGCTGACGCTCCGCATCGTCGATATGGCCATCGGCGCGGGCGGCCGCAATCATGGCCCGCACCAGGGAAAGCGTAAAATCATTGCTGGCGACGGCCGGCGCTGTGCTGAAGCCGGAATCCGACGGCGGCGGCAGGAACTGCGGCTCGGCCTGCGGGGCTGGCTGCGGCTGATTGCCGTCGCGGTAGTTCTTGTAGGCCTGATAGCCGAGGCCTGCGATGGCTGCGAGACCGCCGAGCGCCAGCGCATTTCCGGCGACCTGGCGTCCGGTCTTCGTCCCCAGCAGCACGCCAGCGATGGCGCTCGTCGCCATCGGATTGTCCCTGGCAAGATTGATGGCCTGGGTTGCCCTGTCTCTCACGGTCCCCTGCACTCCCGGAACCTGCGATCCCAGGAACTGGTCAAGAAGCTTGCGGGCGTCGATCATATGGATGGTCCTCCGTCCTTTGATGGTGACAGGGAGATAGGAAGCGCAACCGCAAATACCAATCCGCAGAATGCAAAAAGGCGCGCAGAAGCCTGCGCGCCTTCGAAACCGACGGGAGGCAGCCGCTCAGCCCTTGAGCGCGGCGGCCTCGGCGGCAAGCTTGGTGATCCCGGCCCAATCGCCCGATGCAACGAGCTCCTTCGGCGCAACCCAGGAGCCGCCGACACAGATGACGTTCGGCAGCGACAGATAGTCATGGGCGTTCTTCAGCGAGATGCCGCCAGTCGGGCAAAAGACCGTGCCGGCGAGCGGCGATGACAGGGCCTTCAGATAGGAAGCACCGCCGGCCTGCTCGGCCGGGAAGAACTTCAGTACCGTATAGCCCTCTTCCCGCAGCGCCATCACTTCGCTGGCCGTTGCGGCACCCGGCAGCAGCGGCACATGCGAGCCGCGCGCAGCATCAAGCAGTTCCTGCGTCGTGCCGGGGCTGACGATGAACTTCGAACCGGCTTCGACGGCCGCGTCCCATTGTTTGACATTGAGGATCGTGCCGGCGCCGACTTCGGCACCCTCGACTTCTTCGGCGACAGCACGGATCGCATCCAGCGCACCGGCGGTGCGAAGCGTGATCTCGATGGCCTTGAGACCGCCCGCAACGAGCGCACGGGCGAGCGGCACGGCCGATTTCGCATCGTCGACGATCAGCACAGGAACGACGGGCTGCAATTTCAGGATGGAAAGAAGCTTCTCGGTTTTCTCGCCCATGGTCGGTGCACTCCCTTTAAAACGATTGAAATCCGGCTTTCGAATAGCCTTCCCGAAGGTGCTTGTCGAGACAAAAGCTCGCTTTAAATACGACGGGTAGGAAATTGCGGCAACTTGCTATAGTCTGTTCCAATCTGTGCCGGTGGAGCATGTCAAACGCATGGCAAAAGAGATCGAGCGAAAGTTTCTGGTGCGCGGCGATCACTGGCGTGATTCCGTTTCGGAGCGGCTGATCCTGCGACAAGGATATATTGCCTCCATGGCAGACCGTTCCGTGCGCATACGGCTGACGAACGACACCAAGGCAACCTTGACGATCAAGATCGGCAAGTCGATGACGAGGGACGAATTCGAATATGAGATCCCCGTCAACGAGGCGGAGGAATTGCTGGAAACGGCGATCGGCCTCGTCATCGAGAAGACCCGCCACAAAGTGCAGTTCAAGGGCTTTACCTGGGAAGTCGATGTCTTCCGCGGCGCCCATCGCGGCCTCGTGATCGCTGAAGTGGAAATGGACGACGAAAGCGACAATCCGGAACTGCCGGACTGGATCGGACGCGAGGTAACCGGCGAATACCGCTATTCCAATCAGGCCCTCGCGACGCAGTTCGAGCAGGAGTACGATGAGCTATCGCATACGGCCTGACCGAGCTCTTGATGACGAGGTGCACAAAGCAGCCGCGCATCAACTCGGCAAGGCAATGGCCGTACTGACGGACAGACCGCAGGGCCTGCACGAAGCGGTTCACGACGCCCGCAAGAACATCAAGCGCGTGCGCGCGCTCTACCGGCTGATCGCTCCGGTCGCGCGCGAATTTCAGCAGCGGGAAAATGACCGCCTTCGGAATATGGCACGCACGCTTTCCGGCGTGCGCGATGCGACCGCACTGATCGAGATCGGTCATTACCTGCAGGCAACCGCCAGATCCGCAGAAGAACTGCACGCGCTGACCCGCGTCAGCGATCTGCTGACCACCCGGCGCGACCGCTTGGCGGCGGCGCAAACCGATCTCGAAGACAAGGCACAGGCAGCAGTCGCGATATGTGCCGAGGCGCGCGAGGCGTTGAAGGAGATATCCTTCGACTGCGGCCGACGCGACACGGCCCGTCTCTTTCAGAAAAGCTGGCGCAAGAATGTCCGCAAGGCGATGCAGGCGCTGTCCGAATGCCATGCGGAAGCGGCCCACGTCGAGAGCTTTCATGATCTGCGCAAACGCAGCCAGGATTACTGGATGCATCACATGCTATTGCGCGATGTCTGGCCGGCCGCCATGCATGCCAAGCAGCTGGAGGCCAAGGCCTTGGTCGACGTGCTCGGCCGCTATCTCGACATGTCGATATTGGCCGATGTCGCAGACCGCGAGCCGCATCTCTTCGACAGAAGCGACGATCACGCCCGCCTGCTGGAAGCGATCATTGCCCGGCAGCAGACCGCGCGCGGGGAAGCGCTGGAGCGAGGCCGCTGGGTCTTCGCCGACAAACCGGAGAGCGAAGCACGGACTATCAAGCACCTTTGGCTGGAGGCGGCCAACTGACGGGGTCACGCGCCCGCCTCAGGCAGTTCAATCGGCATGACCTAGCGTTGCTTTAGGCGCTCTACGCATCCGCCGAACCAAGCCCCACTTGCGCGAAATAGCCTTCCAGCATCGCAATGTCGTCGGCGGCAGCGATCGCGCCAATATATCCGTCCGGCCGCACGAGCACCCATTCTCCGGGGGATAGGGCGTAGATGTCGCGCAGATGCCCCCCGGCGTCGACCATGTCGCCTGACTGGCCGAAAGTATGAATATGCAGCCCTGCGCGCGGCTGCACCGATCCCGGCTGCACCTCATAGCCGAGCAATGTCCAATGCGCACCTCGGAACAGATCGAACAGCCGTTTCGGCTGGCCGGCGGCGCCACGGATCGGCGCATCCGGGGCTCTATCGCCAGCAGACAGGCGGCCGCTGCGTCCAAGCGTTTCGAGCGCAAGCGAAGACGAAGGATAACCTATATCGAGTTGGCGCACCTCGCGACCGCGCCGCATGTCGCCCTGTTTCTGAGCATCGAGAAGCCTTGTTGCCAGACCAAGCATCGCAGCCGCGATGGGCTGACGCTCCTCTTCATAGCTGTCGAGCAGCTTGTCGTCGGCTCCATTGGCGGCCGCTGCCAGCTTCCATCCGAGATTATAGGCATCCTGCACGCTGGTATTGAGGCCCTGACCGCCAGTCGGCGGATGAATGTGGGCGGCATCACCGATGAGAAACACGCGGCCAACACGGTATCGATCGGCAAGTCGCGCATTCATGGTGTAGGCCGACGACCACGACACGGATTGGATATGGATATCGTCGCGCCTGGTCCGCTCCGCCACCATGGCTTCCAGCCCTTTGGCAGAGAGGTCGATATCACCGTCGAGAGGGATCGGCCCCTGTATCTGGAACATCTCGGTCCCGGCAAGCGGGCAGAACATGATCTGCCGCGACATGTCGCCGTCGTTGAAGCGATGCCAGGCATCGCGCGTGAGACCGGTCAAAATGACATCGGCCACGATGGCGCGAACGCCGAGGGTCTTGCCGGGAAAGTCGATACCAAGGGCGTGGCGAACGAAACTGCGGCCGCCATCGGCGCCTACGAGCCAGCGCACCCGAAGAATTTCCTCTTCAGCCTTGCCCGCTAGGCGCGCTGTCACGCCACTCGGGTCTTGCTCGAAACCAACCAGTTCGCAGCCGAATTGCGGCGTATGGCCAAGCTCAAGCAACCTCTCGCGCATAACCTTTTCGGTCAGGAATTGCGGTATCATCAGCGGCAGATGGTACGGTTCTGCCGGTGTCGGGTCCTGATGTTCGGCGATGTCGGACTCGGTAAAACTGCCGTCGTCTCGATATCGCCGTACGGGCGGATACATGCCGCCGGCCGCAACGACCCGGTCGAGAATGCCGAGATCCTCGAAGATTTCCTGGGTTCGCGGCTGGATGCCCTTGCCGCGCGAACCACGGAAAGGCCCGTCCATCTTTTCGATCAGTCGGAAGGAAATTCCTCTCCTTGCCAAATCGATGGCCAGCGCGAGGCCGGCCGCGCCCGCACCACAAATCAGCACATCGGCTGTAAATTGCTCTGTCATTTGCATCTCCATATGTGTAATATGCACATATTAAAAGAAGGGCGGCCCGGTGTCAACGAAAAGCTTGCAAAATACACATATCAGCGCTCAGCTACGCGAACTCCATAGCGCGCTGGTCGAAATTGTCGGCGTCATGAACCGGCCCCAGCGTGATGAGGCGATGATTAAGGAGGCGGGCATCTCCCTCGACCGCGCACTGTTTTCCCTGTTGGTTTTGGTGGAGCGGCTCGGCCCCATCGGCGTCGTCGAACTGGCCGATCGCGTCGGGCGCGACTACACCACCGTCAGCCGTCAGGTTGCGAAGATGGAGGGGCTTGGACTGATCAGCCGGCGGGAGAACGCGATCGACCGACGCCTGCGCGAGGCCGTCATCACCGAACAGGGCAAGGCGATGACCGATCGCATCGATGAGGCGCGCGAGAGGATCGCCCGATCCATTTTCGCCAAATGGGATGACCAGGATATCGAGGACCTTGTGCGGCTCATGCGCAGGTTTGCCGACGACATCAAGGATGATGCGCCAGCTGCACGATAAGCCGCATTTCGAAATGCCTTCCTTTCAAGTCGTATGGCGCTGGACATCTCAGCTCGTCGGCTAGCACAACCCACATCTTTCGCCGCACCAACAGAGGCGGGATCGCAAGGGCGCGGGCTGCGACGCAAATCCCGATTGCCTGAAAGCCCGCAAAATTGTATTTCACCGGCATGACCGACATGCTTTCAGATCCACGGCGCGACGCGATCGGCGCATTCCTCGTTGCCGCGCTCTATCATTTTGTTTCCTTTCCGCGCTTCGAAAGCCTGCGCGAGCCACTGCTTGCGCTCTGCGAGGAAAATGGCGTGAAGGGCACGCTGCTGCTGGCCCATGAAGGGATCAACGGCACGATCGCCGGCACGGATGCCGCTATCGGCGCCGTGCTCGCCTTCCTGCGCGCCCAGCCGGAATTTGCCGGGCTCGAACACAAGGAAAGCCGCGCGTCGAAAATGCCGTTCGTGCGCATGAAGGTGAAGCTCAAGAAAGAGATCGTCACCATGGGCGTCGAGAACATCGACCCGACCAAGGTCGTCGGCACCTATGTCGCGCCGAAGGATTGGAATGCACTGATCTCCGACCCCGACACCATCGTCATCGACACCCGCAACGACTATGAGACCGCCATCGGCGTCTTCAAGGGCGCGGTCGATCCGAAGACGAAGACTTTCCGCGAATTTCCCGATTGGGTGCGCGACAATACCGGCCTGCACAACAAGCCGAAGATCGCCATGTACTGCACCGGCGGCATCCGCTGCGAGAAGGCGACCGCCTTCATGAAGCAGCAAGGCTTCGATGAGGTCTATCATCTCAAGGGTGGCATTCTAAAATATCTCGAGGAAGTGCCGCCGGAGGAGAGCCTGTGGGAAGGCGCCTGCTTCGTCTTCGACGAGCGTGTCTCAGTCGAACACGGCCTGAAGGAAGGCAATCACAAGCTCTGCCACGCCTGCCGCAATCCCATTACATCAGAGGAAGTGACCTCACCCTTTTACGAGGCCGGCGTCTCCTGCAGCCATTGCTACCATGAGCGCAGCGAAGAAGACCGCGAACGTTACCGCGAAAGGCAGCGGCAGATCGCGCTCGCCCGCAAGCGTGGTCACGAGCATATCGGCTAAAGGCATTTTCGGAAGAACTGCACTCCGGCCTCCCTCAGGAATGCGCGAATGCTCCAGGCATATCAGGCGGCGGCGTGTTCTTCATCCAGTGCGGTTGCCATCTGTACCGCAAGCCGCTTGCTGATCTCGGCTTCCGGCATCGGCTTGCCATAGAAATAGCCCTGCAGCTCGTCGCAGCCGAAGCCCTCCAGCGCCCTTCCCTGCTCCTCGGTTTCTATACCTTCGGCCGTAACGGGAATGTCGAGTGACCGGGCCAGTGCCACGGTCGCCTTCACCATCTCGCGGGCGCGGTTGTCCTCCAGCACATTCATCGTCAGCGAGCGATCGATCTTGATGCGGTCGAAACCGAACTGACGCAGATAGCCGATGGAGGAGAAACCGGAGCCGAAATCGTCGAGCGCCACCTTGACGCCGAGCGTCTTCAATCGCTCGATCGACTGGCGGGTGCGCTCGGGATTTTGAATGATGTAGCCTTCGGTGATTTCCAGCGTCACCCGCTCGGCTTCGATCTCGGTACTGTTGAGCACGCTGCGGACGTAATCGGCGAAGGCGGGATTGCGGAACTGGCCCGGCGAAACGTTGACGGCAACACGCAGATCCGGCCAGTGCCGTGCCGCTTGGCAGGCCTTGCGGAGAACCAGCAGGCCCAATGCCTCGATCAGGCCGCTGGTTTCGGCAATCGGAATGAAGGCCTCCGGCGAAATCGGTCCATGTCCGGGACGGTTCCAGCGCACCAGCGCTTCGACTCCGATCATCTCGCAGCTTGAGGCATCAACCAGAGGCTGGTAGGCGAGCGTCAGTTCCTCCATCTCGATCGCGCGACGCAGATCGAGCTCCAGCGCATTGCGTTCCTCGCGATGCGCATCCATGGCCGTCTCGTAGCAGGTCATGCGGGCGCGGCCGGCTTCCTTGGCCTTGTACATGGCAAGATCGGCGCGGCGCACCAGTTCCTCACGGTCGATGCGGCCTTCGGGCGAGCTTGCGATGCCGATGCTGGCGCCGACCACGACCACCCGGCGGCCGATCTCCAGAGGCTCGGCAAGGAAATCCAGGATTTGCTCAGCCAACCGCAAAGCTGGGGCGTCATTAAGCTCCTTCGTCGGGAAGGCGATGGCGAATTCATCACCTCCGAGGCGCGCCAAGGCCGCCTGCGGTGGCACGAGAACCTTGAGCCCAGCGGCTACCGCGCGGATGAGCTGATCGCCGGTGCCATGCCCGTAGGCGTCGTTGATTTCCTTGAAACCATCGAGATCTAGGTAGAGAAGTAGGACGTTGGTGCCGTCGGAGCGCGCCCGATCGACCAGACGATCCACATCGAGCCGCAATCCCTCACGATTGAGGAGCCCGCTCAACCGGTCGCGAAGCGAGACCTGCCGTGCCTGAACTTCCTCCGCCCGCAGCCGGCGCCCCGCCATCGATCCCAGGATTAGCAGCACGACGAAGAACAGACCCACCAGACCAAGCGCGCCGAGCACCAATGGGCGGACCTGCTGATAGCTCATATCCCCCGGCTGGCGCGAGCTCCACACCAACCGTCCCAGCGACTTGCCGAGCGGATCGACGATGGAGACGGCATATCGGGCGACGGTATCCGGCGGCACCAGCATCAAACCGCTGATGACATAGGTGTTGGCGAGCATCTTGATCCGGTCGGCGTCAAGGTAACGGACGAGGATCAGATAGCGCCGATGACCTTCTGCCACCGGAATGCGACCGGATCTTTCGCGGATCGTCGCGGCCCCGGCGGCCGCGATACCATCTCTGGTCATGATGTAGCCCGCAGCTTCCGGCACCCCAGTCACACGCGTTGTTCGCGCCTGATCGACGAGCGCCCAGACGGCCGCACCGAGGACATCCTCGATATTCTCGGTCAATGGCTGGCCATCGTGGTAAGCAACAATCGGCTTGTTGTTGTCGTCCACGATGATGGCAGTATCGAACAACGCGCCGTTGGAGGAAATGTCGCCATAATTGCCGACGATCCAATTTTGATTATCGGTCCCATAGACACTTCGCGCCGCATCGTTGCGGGCGGAATGGTCATGCAGTGTCGCTTCCAGCTGTCCCTGAAAGGTTTTCAATGCCCCGACGGTCGTTTCCCAGGAGCGCTCGTCGTCCAGCTTGTTGGAATAATCGGCAACGCGTCCGATTGCGGTAAGAACCATCAAGGTCACGACGGCAACGATCAGGGCGAAGCAAATCAAAACGGCCGTCACAATGGAATGACGACCGATCTGTGCATTTTTCCGCAGGGACTTGGAAATTGCTCCCAACACCTTTTCTCCTTGGCGGAGAAGTCTGCCGTCAGGTCTTCAATAAACGGTTAAGGCGAATTGGAGATTCCTACAGGAAAGAGTTGTATATCTGCCGAAACCGGAAGAATTCATGCCTTAGTGGCAATCGCTCGCGCGAAACGGCTTAGACTTGCGGATAAAAGGCCGCTTTCTCGTGCCTCCAGCAGCATCGCGGCCTGCATCTCATCGCTCTTGCCTGCAACCGGCAGGCGCAAGAAAGCGTCTTCAACAATATGCAGCGACATGGTCTTCAAGACATCGGTGAGCTGTGCCAAGACGAGATCGCCGCGATGCGATGCGTGAGCAAACATCAGCGGCTTGAACGGCACCTCGTGGCGCGACACCAGCCAGTCCAGCGCGTTCTTCAAGCCGCCGGGTATGCCATGAGCATATTCCGGACAAGCTACGATCAAACCATCTGCCTTACCGATCTCCGCCGCAAATCTCTCGACGATAACAGGTGTTCGCTCACCTTCATTGTCCGGATTGAAGATCGGCAATTCACCGATCAGATCACAAATCGCAATGGTGATGCCTTGTGGACAGGCGAGCTGCAGCGCCTCCAGCAGCCTGCGGCTGGCCGAAGCTTGCCGCAGGCTGCCGCAAAGCGCATAAAGAAAAATCGGCCGCTGGGTCATGCGCGATGTCTATCAGGCCTCGCCGATTCGAGCGATAGCCACCCTCCCCTTGAGGGCAGGGGTATCGCATATGGAGGCGGACGAGCACCATAAGCTCCTTCTCCCCTTGGGGAGAAGGGGGACAGCGGCGATCTCCGCTCATATGCGATACCCCTGCCACAAGGGGGAGGGTCGGACCGAAGGTCCGGGGTGGGGTGACCATTGCAGACCTAAAGCCCACTCTCGGGTTCCACCCAACCCGAGCCCCTCAAGGGGAATGCCGAACCGCGTCAGACCGCTTTGTGGTTGCCCTTCGGAAACTGCGAGGCAAGCTCCCTGTACCACTTGCCGCTCTTCTTGATCGTGCGCACCTGGGTCTCGTAATCGACATGCACGAGGCCGAAGCGCATGCGGTAGCCTTCCGCCCATTCGAAATTATCCATCAGGCTCCAGGCGAAGTAGCCGCGCATCGGATAGCCGTCCTTGATGAGATCGGCGACGACACCGAGATGCTCGATATAATAATCGAGGCGCGGCTGGTCATCGACCTCGCCGTTGACGACGCCCATATTGTAGCAAGCACCGTTTTCGGTGATGTAGCATTCCGGCAGGTCGTAGCGCCTGTTAAGGTCTTCGACGACATGCTTCAGACCCGGCGAATAGACCTCCCAACCGATATCGGTCCTTACGTCGCTGACCGGCGGCGCTTCCTTCGTCCAGGGGAAATCGCCGCTCTTGGAGGCGTCGTCGGAGACGCGCATCGGCATATAATAGTTCAGCCCCCACCAATCGAGCTTTTGGTTGATGGTCTTGAGATCGCCATCCTCGATGACGGGCATGCGATCGCCGAGCGCCTCGACGAATTCCTTTGGATATTCACCCTTGAAGATCGGATCGAAGAAAGCGCCATTGTGGAACTGATGCGCGCGTTCGACAGCGGCGGCATCTTCCGGGCTATCCGAGCCCGGCAGGATCGAAGCGGCGTTCAGCACGATGCCGACAGACACCTTCGGCGCGACGGAGCGGATCGCCTCGACGCCAAGGCCGTGGGCAAGGTTCATATAGTGCATCGCATAGAGCGCCGCCTGCATATTGCGCTCGCCGGGCGCATGGACGCCATAGAGGTGGCTCAGCCAAACGATACACCAAGGCTCGTTGAAGGTGGCGACAGAATCCAGGCGGTCGCCGAGGCGGGCCATGACGGTCTTGGTGTAGCGCTGGAAGGCATGCGCCGTCGAGCGCGCCGTCCAGCCGCCATCGCCGGCAAGCGCCAGCGGCAGATCCCAATGGTAGAGGGTCGCGAAAGTCTTGATGCCGCGCGCCTTGCAGCCATCCACCAGGCGATCATAGAAATCGAGGCCGGCTTCGTTCACCGGGCCGGTGCCTTCGGGGATGATACGCGGCCAGGCGATCGAGAAGCGATAAGCCTCGACCCCCATGTCCTTGATCAGATCGAGATCCTGCTCCAGACGGTTATAGTGGTCGCAGGCGATGTCGCCATTATTGCGCTGATAGACGCGGCCCGGCATGTTGGCGAAAGCATCCCAGATGGATGGCTTGCGACCGTCGGCCTTGGTGGCACCCTCGATCTGGAAGGCGGCGGTGGCAACACCGAATGTGAAATCGCCGGGGAAGCGATCGGCAAGAAGCTTCGGATCGATCATGGTGAAAATCCCGTCTGTTATGGCTTCGTTAGCTGCGGTTTAACCAAGCGGCATGACAAAGTACAGTGCCGGCACGGGAAAACTGCAACGTTGCAGGCGCCGACAAACCGGGCCGGCGAAAGGCGCCTGAAAAAACTTCACCGGCAGCAGCAACACTCTTCGCACGGCTTGATAATAGCAATGTCAACAGTCGTGACTTGTCTTTCGGTATGGGATCAATTGAGGGTAGCATCCAAACTTGACAGTGAAAGGACACAAATGCTCCCTGCGATCCACGCCCTCCACCCTCATCTGCTGAGTCTCCTGCGCATTGTCGCCTCGCTCGTGCTCTTCAGCTATGGAACGCAGAAGGTGCTGCATTTCCCGGCGGCCGAAAATGTGCCCGCTGTCGGATCGCTGTCCTGGATCGCCGGCCTACTCGAACTCACTCTCGGCTTCCTCGCCCTGATCGGCTTCAAGACGCGGATTGCAGCGTTCATTCTGTCAGGCCTGATGGCCTTTGCCTATTTCCTGCGTCATGCGCCGCAGAGCTTCTATCCCGCCCAGAACGGCGGCACACCTGCTATCCTCTTCTGCTTCATCTTCCTGTTTCTCGCCAGCGCCGGCGGTGGCCCGCTGAGTGTCGACGCGCTGACCAAGCGCAGGCAGGACATCGCCATCTGAATAAGCAGGTTCGAGGCGGCAAAACCGCCTCGAACCTCCCCAAACCTAGAGCTTGACCCAGGCGCCATTGCGCTTCGAGGACGCGACGCAGGCTTCGACGAAAGCCACACCTTTCACACCGTCATCGACGGTCGGATAGATCACGGCAGGATCGATGGCCACGCCCTTCTTACGGGCGTTGATGGCACGCGCAGCCTCGGTATAGATTGTCGCGAAAGCTTCCAAATAGCCTTCCGGATGGCCCGAGGGTATGCGCGAGACGCGCGCGGCTGCAGCGCCGGAGCCGGCACCGTTGCGGGTGATCAGCCGCTTCGGCTCGCCAAACGGCGTGTACCACAGATAGTTCGGATCGGCCTGCGTCCACTCGATCCCGCCCTTGGTGCCGTAAACGCGGAGCTTCAGGCCATTCTCATGGCCCGGCGCCACCTGGCTGCACCAAAGCATGCCCTTTGCCGGTTTTTCCTTGCCCTTCGCCTTGAAGCGCAGCAGCACATGGCCGTTATCATCGAGGCGACGTCCCTCAACGAAGCTGTCGAGATCCGCGGCAAGGCTGTCCAGCTCGAGGCCGGTCACGAAGGAAGCGAGATTATAGGCATGCGTGCCGATATCGCCGGTGGAGCCGCCGACACCCGACTGGGCCGGGTCGGTACGCCAGGCCGCCTGCTTCTGGCCGGACTGCTCGATATTTTCCGTCAGCCAATCCTGCGGATATTCCGCCTGCACAACGCGGATATCACCAAGCTCGCCATTGGCGATCATCTCGCGCGCCTGGCGGATCATCGGATAGCCGGTGTAATTATGCGTGAGGATGAAGAGCGCTCCACTCTCGTCGGCCACCTTCTTGAGCTTCTTGGCGTCGGCAAGATTGGATGTCAGCGGCTTGTCGCAGATGACATGGATGCCGCGCCGCAGGAATTCCTTGGCGGCGTCATAATGGACATGGTTCGGCGTGACGATCGAAACCGCCTCGATGCCGTTCTTCAGCTTCGCTTCGCGGATCGCCATGTCACGGTAGCTGGAATAGGTGCGTGAAGGATCGAGACCAAGATCGCGGCCGGATGCCTGAGCCTTTTCCGGCGAAGACGAGAGCGCGCCGGCGACGAGGTCGAACTGGTCGTCAATGCGCGCGGCGATACGATGCACTGCGCCGATGAAAGCGCCGGCGCCGCCGCCCACCATGCCGAGCCGGATGCGCGGCTCCCGCGTCTGTTCCGATGATCCTTCGATTGCCATTTTGTCCTCCTGAATGAACTAGAATTCGCATTTTGGATGCCTGTCGTTCCAAGCCACCCGCCTCGCCCTTCGAGGGCCTTGCAGGCCACCTCAGGGTGAGGCTGGTCTACCGCGCCAGCATCACATCCTTCCAACTAGCGATGCCTAAGATGGCTCTAGTGGAGTTTCGCGAGAGCTCGCTCCGCCCTCATCCTGAGGTGCGGAGCCTCCTGAGCTCTGCGAAGGAGTGAAGCCTCGAAGGAAGAGGCGGCCTGGGCAGCATTCTCTCCCCGTTGGGGAGAAGAGAAATTACGACAGCCCCAGCATGCGCCGGTTCGCCGCCTGGTCCGTGCCACTGCCGGCGAAGTCATCGAAGGCCTTTTCCGTGACGCGGATGATGTGCGCCTTGACGAATTCGGAGCCTTCGCGAGCTCCGTCTTCGGGATGCTTCAGCGCGCATTCCCATTCGACCACGGCCCAGCCGTCGAAATTATTGGCGGTCATCTTGGAGAAGACGGCGCCGAAATCGACCTGGCCGTCACCCAGCGAGCGGAAACGGCCTGCGCGCTCGACCCAGCCCTGATAGCCGCCATAGACGCCCTGGCGTCCGGTTGGATTGAACTCCGCATCCTTGACGTGGAACATCTTGATGCGGTCCTTGTAGATGTCGATGTTCTCGAGATAATCGAGGCACTGCAGGACGTAGTGCGAGGGATCGTAGAGCATGTTGGCGCGCGGATGGTTTTTCACGCGCTCCAGGAACATCTCGAAGGTGATGCCATCATGCAGGTCTTCGCCGGGATGAATTTCGTAGCAGACATCAACGCCGTTTTCGTCAGCATGGTTGAGGATCGGCGTCCAGCGGCGGGCAAGCTCCTCGAAAGCGGTCTCGACAAGGCCAGCCGGGCGCTGCGGCCAGGGATAGATGAAGGGCCAGGCGAGCGCGCCGGAGAAGGTCGCATGCGCCTTGATGCCGAGATGCTTCGACGCCGTCAGCGCCATCTTCACCTGTTCGACCGCCCATTCCTGCCGAGCCTTCGGATTGCCCCGCACTTCCGGAGCGGCAAAACCATCAAAGGCTTCGTCATAGGCAGGGTGCACGGCAACGAGCTGGCCCTGGAGGTGGGTGGAAAGTTCGGTGACCTCGACGCCGTTGGCGCGGGCGACGCCGGCGAATTCGTCGCAGTAATCCTTCGAGGAGGCTGCCTTCTTCAGGTCGATGAGCTGGCTTGCCCAGGTCGGAACCTGCACGCCGATATAGCCGGCGTCGGCAGCCCATTTCGTGATCGAATCCCACGAGTTGAAAGGGGCGGCATCGCTGGCGAACTGGCCGAGAAACAGGCCTGGTCCCTTGATCGTCTTCATCTGTATTTCCTCCCTAATCGCGTTCTGTAAACGTTTCCGATGCCTTTCGGACCCATATCCGAGGCGGCTGAGGTGCCGCAGCCTCCAAAAACTATAGGGTCGTCGGGCTGAAAGTCGAATGCCTTGCGACCTAATCACGGCACGCCGCGGACGGCAAGAGGTACGTGCCGCAAAATTTCCATCCGCCACAAAACGAGGGCTGATGGAACACTTAAAAAACGCCCGCCGAAACCGGCGGGCGCCCTTGAAGATGAACCGAGGAACCGATCAGAACGGTGAATCGGGGAAGTAGAAGTCCTTGGCATTGTCCTTGGTGACGAGCGTCGCATCCAGGATGTAGTTGCCGCGAACCGGAACCTGATCGTAGAAATTGGCGGCTGTCAGCTCCATGGCCGTGCCGACCATTGCCGGCGGATAGAGCACGTCGACCGGGATCAGCTTGTCGCCATCCATGACCTTCTTGATCATGTCCTTCGAGCCGGCGCCGGCGATGATATACTTGATATCGGTACGCTTGGCCTGCTCGATTGCCTGCAGAACGCCGACGGCCATGTCGTCATCCTGGCACCAGACGACGTCGATCTTCGGGAACTTGGTGAGGTAGTCCTGCATGACCTTGAAGGCGTCGTCTCGGTTCCAGTTGCCATACTGGCGGTCAAGAACCTTGACGTTCGAGCCGGCAATGCCCTTGTCGAAGCCGTCCTGGCGCTGCTGATCGATCGGGATCGGCAGGCCGCGGATGACGACGACCTGGGCATCCGGCGTGTTGGCCTTGATGTATTCGCCCGCGACCTGGCCGAGCGCCGGATTGTTGCCGGCGACATAGAGGTCACGTACGGAATTGTCGTTGTTGCTCGGCGCACGGTCGACGAGCGCCACGAACTTGCCCTTGTCCTTGACTTCCTTGATGGCATTGACGAGCGGATCGGGATCCGACGGCAGGATGACGAGCGCATCGATACCCTGTGTTTCAAGGTCCTGCACGGCGTTTGCCTGGCTCGCCGCGTCAGGCGAGGTCTTGACGATGACGTTCAGCCCCGGATGCTCCGCCATCAAGAGCTTGGCGACGCGCTCGGCATGGAAGACCACGCCCGAGGTCCAGCCGTGGTCGGCGGCCGGAATGGAAACGCCGATCGTCACCTTCTTGTCCTCGGCATGGACCGTGCCGGCCAGAGCCGCCATCACGACAGCCAAGCCTATGAGTCTCTTTCGCATATTTCTTCCTCCCAGATAGAGACAGGGCCTTGTCACCAAGAACCGGGCGCCCCCTGACCCGGCTATTCGCTATTTGCGGGCGAGTGAACGCTGAACCAGCATGGCGATGATGATGATCGCGCCCTGGATGGCGTTCAGCAGATACTCGCTGATGAAATTGGAAAGCAGCATGATGTTGCCGACGAGCTCCAGGATGAAGGCGCCACAGATCGTGCCCCATACCCTGCCCGCTCCGCCCTTCAGCGCCGTGCCGCCGACGACGACCGCGGTGATCGCCTGCAGCTCCCAGAGACTGCCCGTCGTCGCCGACGTCGAACCAAGCCGCGGCACATAGAGAAGCACGGCGATCGACACGCACAGGCCTTGGATGACAAAGGCGACGGTGCGCACGCGATTGACCGCCACGCCGGAATAGCGCGCAACGTCGCGATTGGAACCGACGGCGATAACATGCCGCCCATAGCGGGTGCGGTAGAGAATGAAGGCCGCAATGCCGGTGACGACAAGAATGACCACGATCGGCACCGGCACACCAAACACGGTGCCATAATAGGCGGGCTTGTAGAGCGCCTGCAGATTGGCCGGACGCAAGGTGATCGCACCACCCTGCGACAGCCAGGTCGTCAAACCGCGATAGACACCCATGGTGCCGAGCGTCGCAATGAAAGGCTCGATCTTGCCAACGGTCGTGATCAGCCCGTTGGCGAGGCCGCAGAGCACACCCGTAACGACTGAAAACAATATTGCCGCCGCCAGCATCAGGGCGGGATCGGCGATGACACCCGAATTCATCAGGAGGATCATCAGGCTCGCAACGAAGGCAACCATCGCGCCGACAGACAGATCGAGATCGCCGGCCGAAATGACGAAGGTGGCACCAACCGCGATGATGGCGATGAAGGCGCATCTCGTCGCAACATTGGTGAGATTGGTAATGCCGATGAAGTTCGGATTGACCAGCGCGCCCACGATCAGAAGCAGCACCAAGGCTGCAAACGGCGCCACGGCCCTAAGATCGACATCCCGCCAGGAGCGCCCCCGCCGGCCTGTCTTGCCGCTGCTGTCTTCACCCACGCTCATAACCAAAACCAACCTCCCGTCCCATGATTGCTGGGAATTCGCCTTGCTCCGCCGCCGCCCTTCAGGCAGCCGTCTTTTTCTTCAGGCCCGCCGCATAACGCATGATTTCCTGCTCGGTGATCTCTTCGCCTTCGAGCACGCCGACGATCCGGCCCTCGCGCATCACGGCAACCCGTGTGCAAAGCCCGATGACCTCGGGCATTTCCGAAGAGATCACGATGATCGAATGACCGTCGCGCGCCAGCGCGGAAATGAAATGATAGATCTGCTGCTTCGTACCCACATCGATGCCGCGCGTCGGCTCGTCGATGATGATGATCTGCGGCTCGGTCTCCATAATCTTCGCCAGAAGCAGCTTCTGCTGGTTGCCGCCGGACATGCGGCCGGCAACGATGTTTCCGTCACGAACGCGTATATCGAAACGGCGGCGCGCCCTCGCCAGCGCATCGGCCTCGCTGGAGGCGCTCAGATAGCCGAACTTGCCATGCCGGTCGAGCGACTGCAGGGTTAGATTTACGATCATGCCCGAATTCAGGAGCAGACCCTTCGACTTGCGGTCCTTGGTCATATAGGCGAGCCCGGCATCGATGGCCGTATGCACGTCATGCGGCGGCACCGTTTGGCCGTTGGCGACGACCTCGCCGGAGACACGCGAGCGCAGACCGACGATCGCTTCCATCAGCTCGGTACGCCCAGAGCCGATCATGCCGGAAAAGCCCAATATCTCACCCTTGCGCAGCTCGAAGCTCGCATCGTGGACATAGCCCGTCGAAACCGAGCTGACGCTGAGCACCACCTTCTCGTCGACATCCGGCTCGTTCTTGGCCGGATAAAGACTGGAAAGCTCGCGCCCGACCATTAGCTGGGCGATCGATTCGCCATCGAGCAGCGAGGTCGGCGATGTCTTCACCCATTGGCCGTCACGCAGCACCGTGACCCGATCCGTCAGTTCCATGACCTCATCGAGCTTATGGGAGACGAAGACGAAGCTCGTTCCCTGGTCACGCAGCTTGCGCACCTGCTTGAACAGGAAATTGGTCTCCTCGCGCGAGAGAACAGCTGTCGGCTCGTCCATGAAGACGATGCGCGCATCGCGGCTGATCGCCTTGGCAATTTCCACCATCTGCTTGTCGGCGATGGAGAGTGTGCTGATGATGGCGTTCTCGTCGACATGCGAGCCGAGAAGGTCGAGCACGCGCCGCGTTTCCGCGCGCATGAGCTTGCGGTCGAGCACGCCGAAGCGCGTGACTTCGCGGCCAAGAAATAGACTCTCGGTGACGGTCAGATGTTCCGCAAGATTGAATTCCTGATGGATGATGACGATGCCGAGCGCCTCCGCGGCGCCGTTCGGCGGCAGCTTTACCGGCTTGCCATCGAGGAGGATTTCGCCCGAGGTCGGCTGCTCGAAACCGGAGAGAACTTTTACCAGCGTCGACTTGCCGGCGCCGTTTTCGCCCATCAGCGCATGGATTTCGCCGGCCCGAAGATCGAAGTTGACGCTGAACAGCACCTGCACGCCGTTAAAGGACTTGGAAATCCCTCTCGCAGACAGCACGACCGCACCGTCGACGGCTTCCGAACTCATTGAATCCTCCCTGCGGTCCCACCCGCTTTCCACGGTATGTAAACCTTTACATACATCGTGTAAAGGTTTACATCATTGGATATCGTACAAAATTTCGCGGTTACCTTTGACCTCCACGTAAGTCTGTGTAGTCTCCAGCCCGAGACGAGACCCCAAGGCAGAGCGCAGTGTCGAATTCCACGCCCGCAACTATCGAAGACGTCGCCCGAATTGCCAATGTTTCGATAGCAACGGTTTCGCGGGCCATCCATACTCCGGAGAAAGTCGCCAATTCGACGCGGCTGAAAGTCAATCAGGCTATCGCCGTTACCGGTTATACTACCAATGCCATGGCGCGCAGCCTGAGACTCGGCCGCTCGAACATGATTCTCGTCGTGGCGCCCGATATCGGCGATCCCAATTTCTCGAATATTTTGATCGGTCTGGAAAACGAGGCGCGCGCGCATGGCTATGGCATCCTGATCGGCCACACGCAGAACGATGCCCAGCGCGGCCTGGAATATCTGAAGTTCCTGAACTCCAACCAGGCGGCGGGATTGATCCTCTTCACCGGCATCCTGCCCTTCGGACATCAGACGATGACAGCGCGGTTGCCGCCGAGCGTCGGTGTCTTCGAACCGGTCTTCAACGGCGGCATCCCTTATGTCGGCGTCGACGATATTGCCGGCGCGCGCAAGGCCGTGGACCTCCTGATTGCCGAGGGCCATCGCAAGATCGCCTTCATCGGCGATTCCCGCACCCGCCTCGCCTATAGCCGCCGGCGCATGGGTTACGAGGCCGGACTGGATGCGGCCGGCATCGGACAGGACCTGCGCATCGTCTTGGACGGCGACGGCACCATCGAGAGCGGGCGACTCTCCGTCGAGCAGCTCTTCATGCGAGACACGCTCCCGACGGCCTTCATGTGTGTCAACGACCAGACCGCGATCGGCGTGATGATCGGCCTGAAGGCACGCGGCTACGATATCCCCGAGGATTTTTCGGTAACCGGCTTCGACGACGTGCCGCAGGCCGTCTTCATGACGCCGTCGCTGACGACGATCCGGCAACCCCGCACCGCCATCGGCAAGCATGCGATGGCGCTTCTGCTGGAACTGCTTTCGGATGGCGAGCCGGCCGAGACGGAGATCCTGCTGCGGCCGGATCTGATCGTGCGGAACTCGGTCGGAGCTCCGCCGCGCAGTCGGCGCTAGGCAGTCGCAACGATGCCGCTTGGCAGAATCACCCTCTATGTCCGCGATGTCGAAGCGACGATCAGCTTTTACGAGAAGCATTTCGGATTCAAGCCACTCCGCCTGGAGGGCGATCGGATTGTTGAACTGCTCGCGCAGGATGCGGTGCCAATCTGATGATCCATCCGGCGGGTAAGGCGCAGAAAATGGGCCAGGTGCTGGTCAAGCTGGTCTTCGACGTCGAGCATGTCGAAGCTTTCCACGCTAAGTGTGCTGAAGAGGGGCTGGAGTTCGGCCCCTTGCATCAGGCCGACGGCTATGTTTTCGCCAATGCCAAGGACCCCTCAGGGAATCCCATAGCCATTTCCAGCCGCGCCTTCAGGCGATAATCCGGGAGGCGATGAAGATCGCCTCCCGGACGCATCGATCAAACGTAGCGATTGACGATGTTTTCCAGCAGTTCCTGCTTGCCGGACTTCGGCTGCGGGTTGACGTCCTTGGTTTCGACCCACTGGGCGATCTGGTCGAGCGAATATTCGCCGCGCAGCAGCTTCTGGCCCTCGGCCGAATCCCAGCCGGCGTAACGGTCGGCGAGCGGCTTGGAGAGCGCCTTGTCCTCGATCATCTTGGCTGCCGCCTTCAGGCCGCGAGCGCAGCAATCCATGCCGCCGATGTGGCCGATGAGCAGATCTTCCGGGTCGAGCGACTGACGGCGCAGCTTGGCGTCGAAGTTCGTGCCGCCGGTCTTGAACCCGCCGCCTGCCAGAACCTGGTAATAGGCCAGCGTCATTTCCGGAACGTTGTTCGGGAATTGGTCGGTATCCCAGCCGGACTGATAATCGTTGCGGTTCATGTCGATCGAACCGAAGATGCCGAGCGCATTGGCAAGCGCCAGTTCGTGCTCGAAGGAATGACCGGCAAGGATCGCATGACCCTGCTCGATATTGACCTTCACTTCGTTTTCCAGGCCGTACTTCTTGAGGAAGCCGTAGACCGTGGCGACATCGTAGTCATACTGATGCTTGGTCGGCTCCTGCGGCTTCGGCTCGATGAGGATCGTGCCCTTGAAGCCGATCTTGTGCTTGTATTCGACGACGAGATTGAGGAAACGACCCATCTGGTCCATTTCGCGCTTCAGGTCGGTGTTGAGCAGCGTCTCATAACCTTCGCGGCCGCCCCAGAGAACATAGTTTTCGCCATTGAGCTTGTGCGTGGCGTCCATGCAGGTCTTCACGGTCGCAGCCGAGAAGGCGAAGACATCCGGATCCGGATTGGTCGCAGCGCCCGACATGAAGCGGCGGTTGGAAAAGAGGTTTGCCGTGCCCCAGAGCAGCTTTACGCCGGTATCGGCCTGCTTCTTGGCGAAGTAGTCGACGATCTCGTTGAGGTTCCTGGTGTTCTCGGCGAAATTCTTGCCTTCCGGACGCACGTCGGCATCGTGGAAGCAGTAATAGGGAGCGCCGAGCAGCGTGAAGAATTCGAAGGCGACATCGGCCTTCAGCTTGGCGGCTTCCATCGTCTCGTTGAACCAGGGGCGCAGGAAGGTCTGGCCGCCGAAGGGATCGCCGCCCGGCCAGGTGAAGGTGTGCCAGTAGGCGACGGCGAAACGCAGATGGTCTTCCATGCGCTTGCCGGCAACGACTTCGTCCTTGTTGTAATAGCGGAAGGCCAGCGGATTGGTGCTGTCCGGGCCTTCGTATTTTACCTTGCTGATGTCACCAAAAAATCCGGTGCTCATGTCTCATCTCCTTGGGTTGGTGTTTCGATATTGTTTTGTCACTTTGATGCCCCTCATCCGACCCTTCGGGCCACCTTCTCCCCGAGGGGAGAAGGTATGGGTGAGCGCAATAAACTTCGTCGTCCCCTCCCCGCTCGGGGAGAGGGCTAGGGTGAGGGGGTTGCCTTCAAACCACGCTCAGCGGCTTGATCGCCGGATAAACCGCCCGATAACGCTTGTAGGCATCCGCATAAGCATCCGTCAGCGACGCCACGGGATCGATCGTACCGGCCGTCTGCGGTGGGGTGCAGACGGCGACCGGATCGGCGCCGGTGGCGGCAATCAGGCCGAGACGCGCAGCACCGAAAGCCGCGCCGAAATCCCCATCCGCCGGCAGGTCGACGGGAACGCCGAGCGCAGTCGCGATCGAGGCCAGCCAGTAGCGCGACCGCGAGCCACCGCCGATTGCGGTCACGCGCGCGATGTCGGTGCCGGCCGAACGCAGCGCTTCCAGATTGTCGCGAATGGCGAAGGACACGCCTTCGAGCACGGCTTGCGTCAGCACGGCGCGGCCGCTTTCATGGCCGAGACCGATGAAGGCGCCGCGGATGGTAGCGTCGTTGTGCGGCGTGCGCTCGCCCGAGAGATAGGGAAGGAAAGTAACGCTGGTCGGCGCCTTCAGCGTCTCACCAAGCTCTGTGGTGAGTTCGGCAGCGGATTTGCCCGTCACATGCGAATGCCAGTTCAGTGCATCGGTTGCCGAGAGGATGACGCCCATCTGATGCCAGGTATTCGGCAGTGCGTGGCAGAACGCATGCACGGCGCTTTCCGGCTTCGGCAGATAGGAACCGTTGGCGGCAAAGAGCACGCCAGACGTGCCGAGCGAAACGAAAGCAGCGCCGTGGCTCACCGTACCCATGCCGCAGGCCGAGGCCGCATTGTCGCCTGCCCCGCCGGCAACGACGACATCGCCGGCAATGCCCCATTTCGAGGCCAGCTCGCCACGCAGCTTGCCGGCGACCTCAGTGCCTTCGACCAGCGTCGGCATCTGCTTCTCATCGAGATTGGTCGCCGCCAACAGCTCGGACGACCATTTGCGTTTGCCGGTATCGAGCCAGGACGTGCCGGCGGAGTCGGACATTTCCGACATGTGCTCGCCCGTCAGCCAAAGGCGCAGATAATCCTTCGGCAACAGCACCCAACGCACTCTAGCGAAAATCTCCGGCTCATGCTTGGCGACCCAGGCGAGCTTCGGTGCTGTAAAGCCGGGGAAGACGATATTGCCGGTCAGCGCGCGGAAACGTGGATCGGCGTCGAGGGCGGCGGCTTCCTGGTAGCTACGGGTATCGTTCCAGAGGATGCAGGGGCGCAGCACCTTATCATCGGCGTCGAGCAGCGTCGCGCCATGCATCTGGCCGGAAAGGCCGATGCCGCGCACAGCCGCCAGCTCCTTCGGATGCGCAGCCTTCAGCCCCGCAACTGCTTCTTCCGTCGCGCGAATCCAATGGGCCGGCTCCTGCTCGGACCAGCCGGGATGCGGGCGCGACACGTCAAGCCCGCCATTGGCGGAGCCGATGATCTTCTGATTGCCGTCGATCAGCATCGCTTTGACGCCGGAGGTTCCGAGATCGAGACCCAAATACATCAGATATTACTCCCTATGCTCTGCCGCGTTCGAATGCTCAGGGCAGATTATCCTTCAAGAAAATGTCGAGCCGTATGCGCTCCTGATCGGCAATGACGGCCTGGCCATCGGCTGTTGCCTTCATGACGCGGATAGCGCTGCGGACTTCATGGCCGGCATCCTGATTGAGGACGGCATCGATCGTGCCGTCCAACAGCGCCGCCCGGGTATGCTGCGTCAGCTCATGCACGACCACCGTCAGCTCACGCTCGGGCCGCACGGCTTTCAGGGCCGCAATCAGACCACGGTTGCCGGCACCGAGGCTGTAGATGCCGATGATACTCTTATTTGCGGAGAGCGCCTTTGAAACGAGCGATCGGGCCTGTTCGGGATCGTCACGTCCTTCCAGCACAGGCAGCAGCCGCAGCTTGGGAAACTCTTCTGCCATCACGGCAGAAAAGCCCTGCAGGCGCTCGCGATGGTCGCGCACCAGCATCGAGCCGGCGAGAACGGTAAGATCGCCTTCACGACCGCCAAGGAAGCGCCCGAGCAGCCGCGCGGCGGTCCGTCCGGCGGCGATATTGTCGATTCCCGCATAGTGATGCCTGCAGGAATCAGTGAGATCCGAGACCAGCGTAATGACAGGAATACGCTCCGAGACGAGACGGTCGACGGCGGCTCGCACTTCCGGCGCATCGGTCGCCACGAGAGCGACGCCGGCGATATCCTGCCCCTGCAAGGCGTCCAGCGCCGTAACCAGCGCCGGCACATCGAACGGCGGCACCTCGACGATGCGGATATCGGTGCGCTCTATGCTGGCCCGCAAGGTTGCCTGATGCACCTCGAATCGCAGCCCATGCATGAAGGAATTATCGCCGGTCGGCACAATAAAAACAAGAGGATAGACACGGCTCTTGGCCAAGTTGGCAGCAGCGACATCGCGGATATAGCCGATCTGCCGGATAGCGGCTTCCACCTTCTCCCGCGTCACCAGCCGCACGCCTGGCCGCTGGTTGAGGACTCGGTCCACCGTGGCGAGGCTGACGCCCGCAGCAGCGGCGATGTCATGCACGGTCGGTCTCATGGGTTCCTCCTGCGGAAACCCTTACTGCGATTTTTGATGTACGTAAATCAAAAATTTCGGGCCGGTGAATTTTTCCAAACGACCCCCAAATGAAAAAGGCCCCTCCGAGGAGGGGCCATGCCTTGGGAGCATTATCAAGAGCCGGATTAGTGGCCTCCGCCACCACCGCCGCCGCCCGCCGCATTCGGCTTGCTGAGCATCAGAACGCCGAGGATCATCGCGAGAAACAGCACGGTCAGCATCAGGAAAATATCCCCGAAGGACATCACGACCGCCTGCCGCGTCGCCATATTGACCATTTGCTTCAGGGCGGCCTGATCACCGTCCAAGCCCGCTGCATTGAAGCTGGCGGCCATGTTGTTCAATTGGGTAACGGCGGCATGGCTGCCCCAATGAACATGGTCGCGAAGGTTGAAATAATGCTGGTCCTGCCGGTTCGTCAGAAGCGTGTTGATGATCGCAAGACCGACGGCTCCGCCGAGATTACGCGTGAGATTGAACAGGCCTGATGCACCGCGCATACGGGCGGGCGGCATGGTTCCGAGCGCGATATTGTTGATCGGCACCATGCAGAGCATCAGACCGAAACCGCGCAGGATCTGCGGGATGAGCAACTCCCAGAAATCCCAGTCCACCGTCAGGTGCATCATGATGTAGGTACCGGCCGAGAAACTGGTGAAGCCGATGATCATCAGGATGCGCAGGTCGACCTTGCTCGACAGGAAGCCGGCCAGCGGCGCCGTGAAGAACATGGTGAGGCCGGAGACAAACATCGTCTCACCGATCTGCAGCGAATCGTAGCCGCGAATGCGCGCGAGATAGAGCGGATAGATATAGGTGAGGCCATAGAGGCCAATGCCCATGACGAAGGAGAACATCGACCCGAAGGAGAAGTTCTTGTTCGTGAAAGCTCTGAGATCGACCACGGGGAATTCGACCGTGAAGGCGCGGTAAAAGAAAATCACGGCGCCGACAGCGGATGCGATGGCACCCGCAACGATGTAATTGTCGTTGAACCAATCATTCGTATTGCCTTCCTCAAGCACATATTCCAGCGCGCCGAGGAAAACACCCATCGAAATCAGTCCCCACCAGTCGAACTTCTTCATCAGCGACAGCTCGGGCTTGTCGAAGTCGATAAAATTCCAGGTGACGATGGCGACAATGATGCCCGGCGGAATGTTGACCAGGAACAGCCAGTGCCAGGAGAAGGCATTGGACAGATAGCCGCCGACGGTCGGGCCGATCGTCGGCGCGAGCGTGGCGATCAGGCCGATGATCGGCGAGACGACGTTGCGCTTGGACGGCGGAAAGATGGTGAAAGCTGCCGCAAAGACCGAGGGGATCATGCCGCCGCCGATGAAGCCCTGCAGGGCGCGGTAGATGATCATCTGATCGATATTGGTGGCGGTCGCGGCAAGTGCGCTCGATATGGTAAAGCCGGCGGCCGAGATCGCGAACAGATAGCGCGTCGAAATGATGCGCGCCAGCGTTCCCGATAGGGGGATCATGATGACTTCGGCGATCAGGTAAGCGGTCTGCACCCAGCCGATTTCATCCGAGCCGGCGCTGAGGCCGGCCTGGATTTCGCTGAGCGAGGCGGAGACGATCTGAATGTCGAGGATCGACATGAACATGCCGAGCACCATCGCCAGGAAGGCGATGAGCTTTCTCGGCTCGATATGATCAGCCGTAGGCGCGGCGGGGCCGGCCGCGCGTGGGGGCGACCCGGCTGTAGTGCTGGCGGACGACATTTCGTCTCTCCCGAGCTTGATCGTTTACTTGTCCGGCGCCGTGCGGGTATCGACGTCGACGACGACGCTGAGGCCTGCGCGCAGACGGCCGGTATTGAGCGCGTCCTGCGGCAATGCGATACGGACAGGCACGCGTTGGATGATCTTGGTGAAGTTACCTGTCGCGTTTTCCGGAGGCAGCAGCGAGAAGACTGAGCCGGAGGCCGGCGAGATCGATTCTACGGTGCCGACGATCGGATGATCGCTGAAAGCATCGACGTGAACATTGACCTTGGAGCCGGGAACCAGATGCTGGATCTGCGTTTCCTTGAAATTCGCATCGATATAGAGCTGCTTGGTCGGTACGATCGCCATCAGCTTCTGACCGGGGGAGACGAGATCGCCTTCCTGCACCGAGCGATTGCCGACGATACCGTCATAAGGCGCCTTCAGCACGGTGAAGGACAGGTCGCGGGCAGCCTTGTCACGGGCGGCTTCGAGACCCTTGATCGTGCTTTCGGCCTGACGGCGCTGGGCCTGCAGCAGGTTGATGTTGGCCTGTGCGGATGCGATGGCGGCGTCGCCGCCGACCAGATTGGCCTTGGCCTGATCCAGCGCGATATTGGCGCTGTCCAAAGCGGCCGTGGTGCCGACCGACTTCGACTGCAGTTCAGCAGCGCGCGTCTGGGTAATCTGGGCGCCGCGGACCGTGGCTTCCAGGGCAACCTTCTGCGCCTGCGACTGGGCAAGGGCTGCCTGGCCGGCAGCGATCTGTGCATCGATGGTATGGAGTGAAAGCTGCTCGGTGTCGAGCGAGGCCTGAGCCTGGCCGAGCGCAAGCTTGTAGTCGCCGTCGTCGAGCGTTGCGAGCACGTCGCCGGCCTTGACCTGCTGGTTGGCCACGACGTTTACCTTGGCGACATAGCCCGTTACCTTCGGCGATATGGTGGCGATGTCGCCGCCGATATAGGCGTCATCGGTGGAGACCATGAAGCGGCCGTTCGTCCACCAGTCATAGCCATACCAGCCACCGGCTGCGAGAGCCGCGACGATGATGATCGGAAAAACCAGGCTGCGCCGCTTCTTCTCCGATGGCGGTGGGGCCGCAGGGGCCGGAGCAGCAGGCGCAGCCTGGGCGGGGGCAGGGTTGCTGCGCGTTTCGGCCGCTGGAGCCTCGGCAGGCGCACCGGTTTCCCGGGCTTCCACTTCTGCATCAGCGGGCTCGTTCACGATGCGCGCTACATTGTTTCCATGACTTGACGACATTTCCCTACCACCGAAAATCTGGCAAAATAATCGAACCGAACGGTTCGGTTCAATTGACATAGAGCCTTTCTCACGCCATATCAAGAGATATCGAACTGAGCGGTTCGATTTATTTCGCGAATCTGTTTAAGATTCAGAAAAAGTGATCGAGTATCGCGTAAAGGAGACAGTGAAAGAGCCGATGAAACACGAATCCCAAAATGCCGCCGTATTGAACGCGCCTGCGCCGGGCTCCGGAGGGCGCTGGGCAGCCGGCGAGGACCCTGCCAAGCGTCATCAGATTCTCGAAGGCGCCAAGCGTGTCTTTATGAAAATGGGCTTCGATGCGGCGAGCATGAACGATGTCACCCGCGAGGCGGGCGTTTCCAAGGGCACTCTTTACGTCTATTTCGCCAACAAGGAAGATCTGTTCGCCGCCATGATGGAGAGCGAGCGCACCCATTTCGTCAACCTTGTGCGCAATGCCCTTTCAGACGAAGCGGATGTCACGACCTCGCTTTATGATTTCGGCATCGTCTTCGTCACGCACGTCACCTCGGATAAGACCATCAGCGCAATGCGCACGGTCATCGGCGTGCGCGAACGCATGCCTTCACTCTGTCAACGCTTCTTCACCGGCCCCGAAAATCTGCGCACGGTGCTGCGCGGCTTCCTTGAGCGGCAGGTTGCCGCGGGCCATCTCAAGATCGACGACTTTGACATGGCTGCCCGCCATTTCCTGGAAATGGCCAGCGGCGGCTATTTCAAGCTGCGGCTCTTCGGCGACATGGAGCAGCCGCCGTCGAAGGAAGAGATCGACTATGTCGTGCGCGGCGCCGTCCGCGTCTTCCTGGCGGGCTACGGTCCGGATCGCAGGGATTAGAGCAATTCCAGGGAAAGTGCGCAGCGGCTTTTCGTCCGGAATTGCGTGAATAGAGCGGTTCGGAGATTCCGTGAAAAACTGAACTGCTCTGGGATGAACAGGCCTCTCCCGCCGGCCGCAACGGTGTAGTCATTCAACTCCGCAATGGCGATCAAGCATTGCCGCCGCCACAGGCCTATGACTGGCCCGGCAACCAGGGGAGTTGAAAATGAGCGCGATCGGCAGAGCGATATGGTTTATCGAAAGCCATTTTAAATCCGACATCTCGCTCGACGAGATCGCCGAGACGGCCGGGCTGTCGCGCTTTCATCTCTCGCGCGTCTTCGGCATGACGACCGGTCACTCGATCAGCAGCTATATCCGGAGCCGCCGCCTCAGCGAAGCGGCTCTCGCACTGACCGACGGCTCCTCTTCCATTCTCCAGGTTGCCCTCGATGCCGGCTACGGCTCGCACGAGGCTTTCACCCGTGCCTTCCGCGAGCAATTCGGCATGACGCCGGAAAGCCTGCGCAAACAAGGACACGTTCGCAACCTCGCTCTACAGGAGCCGATCAGAATGGACGACACCCGCCTTCCCAAGCTCGATGCACCGCGCTTCGAGACCCATCCCGCGATGCTGCTTGCCGGTCTTGCGGAAACCTATGCCTATGAGGCGACAGAGGCCATCCCCTCGCTCTGGCAGAAATTCAACGAGCATTTCGGCCATATTCCCGGCCAGATCGGCAATGTCGCCTATGGCGTCTGCACCCAGGCGGAAGAAGGTAGCGAAAGCTTCCGTTATATGTCGGCAGCCGAAGTTTCCGCCGCCGACGGCTTGCCAGAAGGCTTCGTGACGGTGAAGCTGCCGCAGCAGCGCTATGCGATCTTCACGCATCGCGGCCATATCTCCGGCATTTCCGCCACGGTGCATCAGATCTTCGGCGAATGGCTGCCGCAATCGGGTCAACAGCATGCCGGCACGCCCGACATGATGGAACGCTATGACGACCGCTTCGATCCGCGCACCGGCATGGGCGTGACGGAAATCTGGATACCCCTGAAAGCCTGAAAACCAAGCCTGGGAACAGAGCCCTGGAAACAAGGCCGTCGCCACGAAATTGGCGGCGGCGCTTGTACGGACGGTTGTGCTCCTTACATTACGGCCATTCTGGAGCGGCCGTGCTGGGGGTCAGCATCGGCAAATGCTGATCAAAGGGGGACATTCAATGGATATCATGGGGCTGATACAGGACCCGGGAGCGTGGGTGGCGCTCGTCACGCTTGTCGTCATGGAGGTGGTCCTCGGCATCGACAACCTGATCTTCATCTCGATCCTCACCAACAAGCTGCCGCCGGAGCATCGTGACAGAGCCCGCAAGATCGGCATCGGCCTCGCCCTTATCATGCGCCTTGCGCTGCTCGGAACCGTCGCCTGGATCGTCCAGCTGACCCAGCCCGTCTTCGAAATCTTCGGCCAGGGCTTCTCCTGGAAGGACATGATCCTCATCGGCGGCGGCCTCTTCCTCGTCTGGAAAGCGACGAAGGAGATCCATCACAACGTCGACCCGCAGGAACAGGGCGAGGATTTCATCGCCAAATCGACGACCACGACCTTCGCCTCGGCGATCGGCCAGATCCTGCTGCTCGACCTGGTCTTCTCGATCGACAGCATCATCACCGCCGTCGGCATGACGCCGCACCTGGCTATCATGTTCGTCGCCGTCATCGCCGCAGTCACGGTCATGCTCGTCGCGGCAAATCCGCTCGCCAACTTCATCGAGAAGAACCCGAGCATCGTCATGCTGGCGCTCGCCTTCCTGCTGATGATCGGCACGACGCTGATCGCCGAAGGCATGGGCGTGCATGTTCCCAAGGGCTACATCTACGCCGCCATGGCCTTCTCCGCCCTGGTCGAAGTGCTCAACATGATGGCGCGCAACCGCCGCAAGAAGGCATCCGGCGGCCATTGACCGAGAAAGCCGCGCCAATAACGAGGTGCGGCTTCATCACATCGGTCAATCCTGAACATGGATGTCGACCCACTGGCCGACATCGCCATGTCCGTAGATATCGACCTTGATCCAGACATTGCCGCGCACGATGAGGTTTCCGGCATCGTTTGCGATATTGCCATCGGCCAGCATGGCTTCCAGATTCTGACGATTGGAAGCCTGTGAGAAGAAACTGTCGCCCTGGTCGCCACGGTCGCGGCGGCGATAGGCGTGATAGTTGGCGCGGTCCTGGCGGATGATCTGCCAGGGCAGTGTCAGGCGCTCGCCTTTGGAATTGTAAAGATCGTCATTGCCGATATAGGCGCGGTAGGACTCGATCAGTCGGGCGGAACTGTCCCGCGTGATAGTCGATTGGGCCGCGGCTGCGTCGACCATCGAGACAGCCAATAGCAAGCACAAAATCAGTTTCTTCATGGTATCCCCGGAATGAACGATTGAAAACCTATTTTGCCACTGCCGCGAAAATTGCAAATCAAATTCGGCAAGCGTAAGGCTTTTCTTCTGAAACACTTACGAAGAGTAAAGACGCTCAGCGAAATTGGAAGGCCGGCCCTTTTCGATGCAGCACAGCGTCCTCGGTGCCTCTGCCTGCTCTTACGGCGCAGTTTCCCTTGACGTCATCCCTTGAATATGGCCTAAGGCCAGCCTTATGGAAAATGCTGATAGAAGCGGCAAGACGCCCTTTTCCGGCCGGTTTCCTGATCCAGATAGACATTTTCGGCTGGACGGCGCTTGTCCCAAGCGCGGCCCGGCCTTTTATGACGGGCAAACAAGATGACCACTTCAGGCGTTCGCGTCCGCATCGCACCCTCCCCGACCGGCGAGCCGCATGTCGGTACCGCCTATATCGCGCTGTTCAACTATCTCTTCGCCAAGAAACACGGCGGCGAGTTCATCCTGCGCATCGAGGATACCGACGCAACCCGCTCCACCCCGGAATTCGAGACCAAGGTGCTCGACGCTCTGAAATGGTGCGGCCTGAAATGGTCCGAAGGTCCCGATATCGGCGGCCCCTACGGCCCCTATCGCCAGAGCGACCGCAAGGACCTCTACAAGCCCTATGTCGAGCAGATCGTCACAAACGGCCATGGCTTCCGCTGCTTCTGCACGCCGGAGCGCCTGGAAAAGATGCGCGAGGCGCAGCGCGCCGCCGGCCTGCCGCCGAAATATGACGGCCACTGTCTGAACCTCTCGGCCGAGGAAGTGACCTCACGCGTTGCTGCCGGCGAGCCGCATGTCGTGCGCATGAAGATCCCGACCGAAGGCTCCTGCAAGTTCCATGACGGCGTTTACGGCGATGTCGAAATCCCGTGGGATGCCGTCGACATGCAGGTCCTTTTGAAGGCCGACGGCATGCCGACCTATCACATGGCCAACGTGGTCGACGACCATCTGATGAAGATCACCCATGTCGCGCGCGGCGAAGAATGGCTCGCCTCGGTGCCGAAGCACATTCTGATCTATCAGTATCTCGGCTGGGAGCCGCCGGTGTTCATGCACCTGTCGCTGATGCGCAATGCCGACAAGTCGAAGCTGTCGAAGCGCAAGAACCCGACCTCGATCTCTTATTACACGGCGCTCGGCTACATCCCCGAGGCGCTGATGAACTTCCTCGGCCTGTTCTTCATCCAGATCGCCGAAGGCGAAGAGCTTTTGACCATGGACGAACTTGCCGAAAAGTTCGATCCGGAAAACCTGTCCAAGGCCGGGGCCATCTTCGACATCCAGAAGCTCGACTGGCTGAACGGCCGCTGGATCCGCGAGAAGCTCTCGGAAGAAGAGTTCCAGCACCGCGTCCTGACCTGGGCAATGGAAAACGACCGCCTGAAGGAGGGTCTGAAGCTCTCGCAGTCCCGCATCACCAAGCTCGGCGAGCTGCCCGACCTCACAGGCTTCCTGTTCAAGTCCGATCTCAACCTCGATCCTTCGGCCTTCGCCAAGATCAAGTCGACGCCGGAAGAACTGCTTGAGATCCTCAACACGGTGCAGCCGGACCTTGAAAAGATCCTCGAATGGAACGTCGAGACGATCGAAGCCGAGCTGCGCGCCATTGCCGATCGCATGGGCAAGAAGCTGAAGGTCATCGTTGCCCCGCTTTTCGTCGCCGTATCGGGCTCCTCGCGCTCGCTGCCGCTTTTCGATAGCATGGCGATCCTCGGCCGCTCCGTCGTTCGCCAGCGGCTGAAACTGGCCGCGCAGACCGTTGCGACCCTCGTCGGCCCAAAGAACTGAACCGGACTTTAAAACCATGAACGACAAGACCGAAGCATCCGCCCTCTCCTCCGACGCAACGGAAGTTCGCCGCCAGAAGCTGAAGCTGCTGCGCGAACAGATCGGCGACGTCTATCCGGCGCATTTCCACCGGACCATGACCAATGCCGAGCTCGCTGCGAAATACGAGGGCCTGGAGCCGGATACGGAAACCGGCGATATCGTCACCGTTGCCGGCCGCGTCTATTCCTCGCGCAACTCCGGCATGTTCATGGATATCCACGACGCCTCCGGCAAGATCCAGATCTTCAGCCACAAGGACGTGACCTCGGAAGAGGCCCGCTCCCTGCTGCCAATGATCGACATCGGCGACATCATCGGCGTCACCGGTGTCGTGCGCCGCACCAAGCGCGGTGAGCTCACGATCAATGCTCAGCAGATCACCATGCTGACCAAGTCGCTGCTGCCGATGCCGGAAAAGTGGCACGGCCTTTCCGATATCGAGCTGCGCTATCGCAAGCGCCATCTCGATATCATGACCAACGAGGAATCGAAGCTCCGCTTCCAGCAGCGCAGCCGCATCGTCTCGGGCATCCGCCGTTTCATGGAAGATGACGGCTTCATGGAAGTCGAGACGCCGATGCTGCATTCGGTTTATGGCGGCGCCACCGCCGAGCCGTTCAAGACGCATCACAACACGCTGAAACTCGACATGTACCTGCGCATCGCGCCGGAACTGTTCCTGAAGCGCACGCTGGTTTCGGGCCTCACCGACAAGGTCTTCGAGATCAACCGCAACTTCCGCAACGAAGGCGTCTCCACCCGACACAATCCCGAATTCACCATGATGGAGTGCTATTGGGCCTATGCCGACTACGAGGACATCATGGACCTCGTCGAGCGGCTGTTCTCCACGCTCGCCATGTCGATCCACGGCAGCACGGAATTCGCCTTCGGCGACAAGCAGATTTCCTTCAAGGGTCCGTTCCGCCGCGTGCCGATGCCCGATGCCGTCAAGGAAGCGACCGGCATCGACTTCCTGGCGATCAAGACCGACGAGGAAGCCCGCGCCGCGTCCAAGGCCGCCGGCTTTGCCGTCGAGAAGGACGCCACCTGGGGCGAATGCCTGGCCTTCATCTTCGAGGAGAAGGTTGAGGGTACGCTGATCCAGCCGGCGCACGTCACGCATTTCCCGAAGGATATCTCGCCCTTCGCCAAGGAAGTGCCGGGCGAGCCGCGCCTTGTCGAACGTTTCGAGACCTATTGCAACGCCTGGGAACTTGGCAACGCTTTCTCGGAGCTCAACGATCCGGAAGAACAGCGCGCCCGCATGGTCGAGCAGCTCGAGCAGGCGCATGCGCGCGGCGAAAAGCAGAAGGAACTCGACGAAGAATTCCTCGACGCGATCGATCAGGGTATGCCGCCCGCAGGCGGTCTCGGCATCGGTGTGGACCGCCTCATCATGCTTTTGACCAACTCGCCGTCGATCCGCGACATCATCCTTTTCCCGGCCCGCCGCAACAAGGCCGATTGAGGCCGGTTCCGTCCCTCGAACATCAAAGGTGCGTATTATGACGGGTAAAGAGATATCGGCGGCAGATGCCGACAGCGAGCATCAGCGGCTGGCCGATCTTGCAGAGCTCGGCGACATCGATCTCTCGCAATATGCACCGGGAACGTTCGGTTGCCACGAGGCGATGCACACGGCGTCGATCATGCTCGACATGACCGACGACCAGCTGCTGCAGCACCCCGCCATTCTGGCGAATCCGGACTTCTACCGTCTTGCCGGCGAAGTCCACGAGGCGCTCTTCGCGCTCTACCAGGCTATCGGCGAGAAACATCTGGCGGAATGAAGCATCAGCCTTTCCGCCCGATAGCGCAAATCCGTTTTTTGATCAGTTGGTGACGGGCGAGCGGCGGTCGGCGGCGCCCGTCATGGTCGGGTCCAATCCCGGTGACGGGCTTTTTTCCTTCGCCCCGGCATCGGCGCCGATGAAATCACCATTCGCATCATAGCCCGGCTGCACATTGCCGGTCGATTTCGGTTCCGGCAGCTGCGGTTTGGCATCGTGGCTCTCCGCTTGATTTGCGGCCGCTTTCTCTTCCGCGGCGATCGCCGCCTTCATCTTGTCCTTCTTGGCGTCGCCGCCATTGTCTGCCGCCAGCGCGTTGTCGCAGTCGGTCAGATTCTTCAACCCGGCGATCGCCGCATCGATATCCTGCGGCAGCATAGTAATCTGCTCACCATAAAACAGGCCGGCATTGCTCGCACCGCCATCATAATAGCGTGCCGTCAGCGGTGCCTCGGAACTGCCATCGACAAGCTTGTCTGGATGCGGCACGTAAACGACATCGGCCCCCAGCGCCCGGCCACGCAAGTCAGACCGCAATGTCGGCCCATTTCTGTCAAGAACCACAACCTGAACGAGATCCGGTTTCTGTTCCTGATAGACAGCCTTGGCAACCCGGAGCGCAGTCCTGACACGCGTCAGCCCATCGGTCGGCTCCGTGCGGATATATTTGCGAACCCAGAAACGGTTATCCTTGCGGATCGTGACAAGATTGACGTCGGTGCACTGAAGCCCGTTAGGAGATGCGGAGGCAAGGCCGAGCAGCCTGTCCTTGCCGACATAAAGCGCCAATACGCCGGAGCAGCCTATGAGAAAGGCCACTCCGCCGATCATGACGACAAACTTCCGGGGTATCCGGAAAATGTGCAGTAAGGCGCTCACGCCAACTGCTCCAGCATAGACCACTCCAAGCCGACAAAAATGATCAACCCTCACGTTAGGGAATTGGCGTTTCGGAATACTTAAAACTGAGGTGAAACTTGTGCTGTCCTCGACATCGTTACCAAAAAAGGTCCAAACTTTCACACCTATGACGGGCGCTTGCCTTCCGTGGCGCGAACATGCTCTAACCTTGGCATGGCCTTCACCTTGAGACAGCTGCAATACTTCGTCGCCGTTGCGGAACAGGGCTCCGTGACGCGTGCTGCGCAGAACCTGTCCATCTCGCAATCCTCAGTCACCGAAGCTCTCAAGGAACTAGAAAGCGATCTCGGCGTGGAGCTGTTCGAGCGCCATCCGCGTGGCCTGTCGATCACCCACAACGGCCACCAGTTTCTGCGCCACGCAACGAAGATCCTGGCGACGGTCTCCGACGCGCGTACCAGCTTTTCCGGCAAGCAGAACGAGGCCGGAGGCACGCTGAATATCGGCGTGACATCGCTTGTCGCCGGCTATGTTCTGTCAGATCTTCTGGCGCGCTATCGCCGCGCCTGCCCCGGGGTCGAAGTCAGTGCCATCGAGGACAATGGCGGCTATCTCGAACACCTTCTGGTTGGTGGCGAGCTCGACGTCGCCGTCATGGTCATTTCCAATTTGCGCGATCGCATGGCTCTGCAGGCCGAGATTCTAGAGACCTCGCCCTACCGCCTCTGGCTGCCGATGGGCCACCCCCTCGTCTCGGCCGATATCATCAGTGTTGCGGACATCACCCGCGAGCCACTGATCATGCTGACCATCGACGAAATCGAGGAAAACACCGGCAAGCTTTTGACCGCGCTCGGCGCCCGTCCGCATGTCGCGTTCCGCACCCGCTCTGTCGAGGCCGTGCGCAGCCTGGTTGCCACCGGCGCCGGTGTCGCACTGCTGCCGGATCTCGTCTATCGTCCATGGTCGCTGGAAGGCGATCGCATCGAAAGCCGTGACGTCTCCGGTTCGCTGCCTGTGGTGCAGGTCGGCATGGTCTGGCGCAAGGGCTCCAGCCTGCCGCAAGCGGCCCGCGATTTCGTCGGTGTCGCAGAAAGCATGCGCTCGGGCCGGCAGCGGTAGCACGCAGTATTCTTCCGACCCGACTGAGGGGAATACAATCGAAGATTGCCGCAAATGGAGGGTCAGGTATGAAGACCGCAATCATATTCGACTGTGAGTTTCTTTGCCTCGAAGGGTCGCAACGCCGGTCCTGGTGTGCGCCGCATGATCCCGATCCGGTCGTTGCGCAAGTCGGAGCCGTCAAGCTCAGCCTCGAAGACGATTTCGCGATCCAGGACAGCTACAAGGCCTATGTTCGCCCGGTCAATCGGTTTGGCAAACGATATGCGCTCGATCCGTTCTTCACCGCATTGACGGGTGTGACCGAAGAGAACATCGAGACGGAAGGAATGACCCTGCAGGACGCCATTGCCAGTCTGGATCGCTTCTCGGATGGTGTCCGTCTCTGGTCCTGGGGCAAGGACGAGCTGAATATGATGGCGATCAGCTGTTACGTCGCCGGTATCCAGCCCCTGATCCCCGCGCATCGTTTCGACAATGCCGTCAAGCTGCTGCTTGCGGCGGGAATGCCGGTCGAAGATCTGGCGAAGACGCCAAGCAACGAGCTTTCCCACTACTATGGCGTGCAGCATCCGCCGCTTAAGGGCCATGACGCGCTCGATGATGCCCTTTCCATTTCCTACACGCTGCAGCACCTCATGCGGGCCGAAAAGCTGCGGCCGGAGGTTTTCGATCTCTCAGCCACGCACAGTTAGGAATCGGAAATTCCGATATCACCTTTCTGATAAATGAATTTGCGAATGCGGCGAAATCGCGTCACCTTTTCTTTCGGGAACAGGAAGCCAGCCACTGGCTCCACGCCATCAAGGCTCAAAAACCGGGAGAGTCCGATGAAGCATCTGCTGAAATCATGCACAGCCGCACTCGCATCCTTAAGTTTCGCCACACAGGTCATTGCCGCCGAGCCGTTGAAGACGCTCGGTAAGGGTGAAGGTGCGGTCAGCATCGTCGCCTGGGCTGGCTATATCGAGCGCGGTGAAAGCGACAAGAATTACGATTGGGTCACCGGCTTCGAAAAGGAAACCGGCTGCAAGGTCAGCGTCAAGACCGCGGCGACATCGGACGAAATGGTGGCGCTGATGAACGAAGGCGGCTTCGACCTGGTGACCGCATCCGGCGACGCGTCGCTGCGCCTCGTTGCCGGCAAGCGCGTCCAGCCGATCAATACTGATCTGATCCCGAGCTGGAAAAACCTCGACGACCGCCTGAAGAATGCCCCCTGGCACACGGTCAACGGCGTTCACTATGGCGTGCCCTATCTCTGGGGCCCGAATGTGCTGATGTATAATACCGACGCCTTCAAGGGTCAGGCGCCGAAAAGCTGGAACGTCGTCTTCGAAGAAACGACGCTGCCTGATGGTAAGTCGAACAAGGGTCGAGTGCAGGCCTATGACGGCCCGATCTATATTGCCGATGCCGCCCTTTATCTCATGGCCCACAAGCCTGAACTCGGCATCAAGGACCCCTACGAGCTCAACGAAGACCAATACAAAGCCGCCCTCGAGCTGCTGCGCGGCCAGCGCAAGCTCGTCAGCCGTTACTGGCATGACGCGATGATCCAGACCGACGACTTCAAGAACGAAGGTGTCGTCGCCTCCGGCTCCTGGCCGTTCCAGGTGAACCTGCTGCAGGCCGACAAGCAGAAGATCGCCTCCACCTTCCCGGATGAGGGAACGACGGGCTGGGCCGACACCACCATGCTGCATGCCGACAGCGAGCATCCGAACTGCGCCTATATGTGGCTGGAACATTCGCTGCAGGCCAAGGTTCAGGGCGATGCCGCCGCCTGGTTCGGCGCCGTGCCTTCGGTTCCGGCAGCTTGCAAGGGCAACGAACTCCTGACCGACAGCGGCTGCGCCACCAACGGCTATGATCACTTCGACAAGATCAAGTTCTGGAAGACGCCCGTCGCGAAATGCAGCACGCAGGGCGAATGCGTGCCCTATCACCGCTGGGTCTCCGACTATATCGGCGTGATCGGCGGGCGGTGATCTTCACGGGAAACATACCTTCTCCCCTCGGGGAGAAGGAAAAAACAACCCTTCCCTGGAGAAGCCAATGAACGCCGTTCGTTTCCAGCAGGTGTCGCGCCATTTCGGCCAGGTCCGCGCTGTGGACCGCGTCGATCTGGAGATTGCGCCCGGCGAATTCTTCGCCATGCTCGGCCCTTCCGGCTCCGGCAAGACCACCTGCCTCAGATTGATTGCCGGCTTCGAACAGCCCACAGGCGGCCATATCGAAATCTTCGGCGAAACCGCCGAAGGCGTTCCACCCTATAGGCGCAACGTCAATACGGTGTTTCAGGATTATGCGCTCTTTCCGCATCTCAACATCCTCGACAACGTCGCCTACGGGCTGATGGTCAAGGGTGTCGGCAAAGCCGAGCGGCTGCGGGCTGCCGAACAGGCGCTGGAACTGGTAAAGTTGCCGGGCTATGGCGCCCGCCGTCCGGGCCAGCTCTCCGGCGGCCAGCGGCAGCGTGTGGCGCTCGCCCGCGCCCTCGTCAACAAACCGAAGGTACTGCTGCTCGACGAACCGCTTGGCGCGCTCGATCTGAAGCTGCGCGAGCAGATGCAGGAGGAGTTGAAGAGCCTGCAACGGGCGCTCGGCATCACCTTCGTCTTCGTCACCCACGATCAGGGCGAGGCCCTGTCCATGGCCGATCGCGTCGCCGTTTTCAACGACGGCCGCATCGTGCAGCAAGGCACGCCACACGATATCTACCAACGGCCGAAAACCCGTTTCGTCGCGGATTTCGTCGGCTCCTCCAATGTCATCGCCCCCGAAACCATGTCGTCGCTCGGCGGCGAACGGCGGTGGGCAAGTCTGCGCCCCGAGGCCATCCGGTTGACTGAGGAGAGCGGCGTGGCGGCCACCGTGAAAGCGACGAGCTTTCTCGGTGCCGCTACCCGCCTCTCGGTCGAAGCGAATGGCGCCCGCCTGCATGTGACCGTGCCGGCCGGCCAGTCGGCTCCTGATACCGGCGCCTCCGTCCGCCTCGCCTGGCTGCCGGCGGATGTGCATTATATGGACGACGCCGCATGAACGCCGCCGCCTTCCCCGCCTCGTCGAGCCAGGCACCGGCCTCGATCCTGCCGCGCCGCGGCGGCATCTTTGGCCGTCTATCGGATCTCTTCTGGCGGCGTCCGAAGCTGCTGCTGTTCCTGATGCTGACGCCGCCGCTGCTCTGGCTCGGCATCATTTATATCGGCTCGCTGATCGCGCTGCTGCTGCAGAGCTTCTTCTCGATCGACGATTTCTCGGGAATGGTGAATTACGAATTTACCCTCTCGACCTATGCGCAGCTGCTGAATACGGCCAACTTCGACATCATCGTCCGCACGGTCGTCATGGCCGCTCTCGTCACCATCGCCTCGGCCTTCGTCGCCTTCCCCATCGCCTATTATGCGGCCCGCTATGCGCAGGGAAAATGGAAGGCGCTGTTCTATCTCGGCGTCATGCTGCCGCTCTGGTCGAGCTATCTGGTGAAAGTTTATGCCTGGAAGCTGATCCTCGCCAAGGAAGGCATTCTCACCTGGATCTTCGATAGGCTGCATCTCGGCTGGCTGCTCGACGGCGTGCTTGCCTTGCCCGTCATCGGCGGCAACTCGCTCTCGGTCAGCTATATCGGTACCTTCCTCGTCTTCGTCTATATCTGGCTGCCCTACATGATCCTGCCGACGCAGGCAGCACTTGAGCGCGTGCCGGCCAATCTGCTGGAAGCCTCATCCGATCTTGGCGCAACGCCGAACCAGACCTTCCGCACCGTGCTGCTGCCGCTCGCTTTGCCCGGCGTCGTCGCCGGCTCCATCTTTACCTTCTCGCTGACCCTGGGTGATTACATCATCCCGCAGATCATCGGCTCCTCGCGCCTCTTCATCGGCCAGGCCGTCTATACGCAGCAGGGAACCGCCGGCAACGTGCCGTTGGCCGCCGCCTTCTCGGTCGTGCCGATCGTCATCATGGCCATCTATCTCTGGATCGCCAAAAAGCAGGGAGCTTTCGATGCGCTCTGATCGTGGCCAACGCGCCTCCTTCCCCCTGAAGATCGCAGCCGCGGGCGGTCTGCTCTTCCTGCATCTGCCGATCCTTCTGATCTTCGTCTATGCCTTCACGACGGAGGAGAAGAGCTATCAATGGCCGCCGCCGGGGCTGACGTTGCAATGGTTCGGTATCGCGTGGAACAGGCCGGATGTCTGGTCGGCGCTGGCACTCTCGGTGCAAGTCGCGACCATCGCAACCGCGATCGCATTGATCCTCGGCACGCTCTGTGCCGCGGCCGTCAGCCAGACGAAGTTCTTCGGCCGCGAGGCGATCTCGCTCTTGGTCATCCTGCCGATCGCGCTGCCCGGCATCATCACCGGCATTGCGCTGCGCTCCGCCTTCAGCCTGTTCGATATCCCCTTCTCGGTCTGGACGATCGTTCTCGGCCATGCCACCTTCTGCGTTGTCGTTGTTTATAACAACGCCGTCGCCCGCTTCCGCCGCACCTCCGGCTCGCTGATCGAGGCCTCAATGGATCTTGGCGCCGATGGCTTCCAGACCTTCCGCCATGTCGTCCTGCCGAATATTGGCACGGCGCTGCTGGCCGGCGGCATGCTCGCCTTCGCGCTGTCCTTCGATGAAGTCATTGTCACCACCTTCACCGGCGGCCAGCAGATGACCCTGCCGATCTGGATGCTGGAGGAACTCATCCGCCCGCGCCAGCGACCGGTGACCAACGTCGTCGCCATGGTCGTCGTGCTTGTCACCTTCCTGCCGATCCTGGCAGCCTACTATCTTACCCGCGACGGCGACCAGATCGCCGGCGGCGGCAAATGAAAGGGAGAGAATAATGGATACCCAAATGCTGATCGGCTCCCGCTTCGAAGCCGGCACGGAGACGGAAGAACGCGTCCTCAACCCGAAGACAGGCGAGACGGTGCTCAACTTGCCGGAGGCCTCGCTCGGGCAGATCGACGCCGCCGTCGATGCTGCAGAAAAGGCCTTCACGAGCTGGTCGCAGACGACGCCGAGCCAGCGTTCGGCCTATCTCCTCAAGATCGCCGACGCCATAGAGCGCGATGCCGAAGGTTTTGCGGCGCTGGAAGCGCTGAACTGCGGCAAGCCGATCAATGCCGTGCTCAATGACGAAATCCCGGCGATCGTCGACTGCTATCGCTTCTTTGCCGGCGCGGTGCGTAACCTGCACGGCCCGGTCGCCGGCGAATACCTGCCCGGCCACACCTCGATGATCCGCCGCGATCCGATCGGCATCGTCGGCTCCATCGCGCCCTGGAACTATCCGCTGATGATGATGGCCTGGAAGCTGGCTCCCGCCATTGCCGGCGGCAACACCGTCGTCTTCAAACCCTCCGAACAGACGCCGCTGACGGCGCTGAAGATGGCGAAGCTGCTGGCGGATGTGCTGCCGGAAGGAGTCGTCAACGTCATCCTCGGCCGCGGCGAGAGCGTCGGCAATGCGCTGATCAACCATCCGAAGATCAGCATGGTCTCCATCACCGGCGATGTTGCCACCGGCAAGAAGGTCTTGCAGGCCGCGGCCAAGACGGTCAAGCGCACGCATCTCGAACTTGGCGGCAAGGCCCCCGTTATCGTCTTCGACGATGCCGATATCGACGCCGTGGTCGCCGGCATCCGCACCTTCGGCTATTACAATGCCGGCCAGGATTGCACCGCCGCCTGCCGCATTTATGCCGACGCCAAGGTCTACGACAATTTCGTCGCCGACCTGACCTCGGCCGTGTCAAGCATCAAGTTCAACCTTGCCGACGACACGGAGAACGAAATCGGCCCGCTGATCTCCAAGCGCCAGCGCGACCGCGTCGAAAGCTTCGTCACCCGCGCCGCCGAACATAAGCACATGGAAATCACTACCGGCGGCAAGATTTCCGGCGAGCACGGCTTCTTCTACGCCCCGACCGTCGTTGCCGGCGCCACGCAGGACGACGAGATCGTCCGCCGCGAAGTCTTCGGCCCTGTGGTCTCCGTAACCCGCTTTACCAATGCCGACGACGCCGTCACCTGGGCCAACGACAGCGACTACGGCCTGGCTTCCTCGGTCTGGACGAAGGACATTAGTCGCGGCATGCAGACCGCTGCCCGCCTGCAGTATGGCTGCACCTGGATCAATACCCATTTCATGCTGGTCAACGAAATGCCGCATGGCGGCCTGAAGCAATCCGGCTACGGCAAGGATATGTCAGTCTACGCTATCGAAGATTATACCGCCGTGCGGCATGTGATGATCAATCATGGGTGAGAAGGGGTTCGCGACGTGAACGGCATTCTCCATTTTGCCGCCCGGCTGTACCCCCCTCTGTCACTTCGTGACATCTCCCCCACAAGGGGGGAGATTGTTGGGGCACATCGCCAGCTCCTCAAAATGAGGCACCATCGTTCAGCGGATACGAGGTCTATTATTTTACGGTGACGGTGCCGTAGGTTACCAATCTCCCCCCTTGTGGGCAGGG